>KB291729.1:141130-221208 GCA_000318405.1 Brevundimonas diminuta 470-4
TCCGTCTCGCTCCGCGAGCCACCTTCTCCCCCGGCGGGGAGAAGGGCGTCGGAACGTCAGCCATGAAACCTCTCCCCTTCGACGCAGCGCAGGACCTCGCCGATGCGCCGCGCACCGGGGGCGCCCAGCGCCCCAAGGACGCCGCCACCCTGATCCTGACGCGCGACGCCAAGCGACCCGAGGTGCTGATGGGTCGCCGGGCGCCGGGCCATGTCTTCATGGCCTCGAAGTGGGTGTTTCCGGGCGGACGCATCGAGCGGGCCGATTTCACCGCCGCCTCTGACGGCTCCCTGGCTCCCGACGCCGCGCGTCGGCTTGAGGCGGAAATGCCCGCCCGCCGCGCCCGCGCCCTGGCCCTGGCCGCCGTGCGCGAGACCTTTGAAGAGACGGGGCTGATCCTGGGCCGCGCGGCGCCGACCGCCTCGGTCGCCGGGCCCTGGCGGGAGTATCGTCAGGCGGGCGCCCTGCCCGATCTGTCGGTTCTGTCCTATGTGGCGCGCGCCATCACGCCGCCGGGCCGACCGCGCCGCTTCGACGCCCGCTTCTTCATGGCCCCCGTCGAGGCCCTGCGCGACCCGGACCGTATCGAAGGCTCAGGCGAACTGGACGAGATCGCCTGGATTCCGCTGGACGAGGCGCAGAACCTCGACCTGCCCGCCATCACCCGCTTCGTGCTGGGCGAAGTGGCCGAGCGGCTGGAGACGCCTCAGCGCCCCCTTCCCTTCGTTCACATGGTGCGCGGCCGCCACGTCATCGACCATCAGGACTGACGCGGCGGCCTCAAGGTCTTATTCGGCGACCGGCTTGGTCAGGTCGAAATCGACCTGGAAGTGGCGGTTCGGACGGCGCAGTTCATAGGTGAAGGTCTTGTCGGGGTGGACCTCCATCGCCCAGACGTTGGTCGTCGAGACGGAGGCGTCGTTGGCGTTGAACAGGTCGATGGATTCCTGATCGACCGGGAACTCCTGACGCTCGGCCGTGCCTTCGTTGGCGGTGTCGCCGCCGTACCAGTGCAGCGGGTCGGTCTTGCCGTCCGGCTGGCGGTGATCGTGCTTCAGGCGCAGACCCGACTCGGTGCGGGTCACCACCCAGGTGCGCGAGCGGTCTTCGCCGACCCAGAAGGGGATGCGAATCTCATCCGCCGAGCAGTCGCGCACGTGCATCAGCAGGCGCTTGCCGGCGAAATCGGAATCGGCGGCCTCGTTCGTGACGACCTTGCCCTCGAATCGCTGGCCGCACAGGGCGGTCAGATTGGCGAAGAAGGCGTCCTGGGCCGTGGCCGGGGCCTCAGCAGCCGCAGCGGCGGGTGCTGCGGGCTCGGACGAGCAGGCGGAAAGGGCCAGACCGGCGGCGATAACGGCGGCGGAAAGGGCGTGGGCGGGCTTTAGGCAAGGCTTTTTCATGGCGAAACACTAGCGTCTGTATGGCCAGGCTCAACGCGACATCGAAGCCGTTGACTTTGAGCCCGTCCTGAGTATGTTCCGCGCCTCTTATTTCAAGCGGCTTTCGCCGTCGCAGAGGTTAATTCCGATGGCCAAACCGGCTTCCATCAAGATCCGCCTGAACTCCACCGCCGACACCGGCTTCTTCTACGTCACCAAGAAGAACGCCCGTACGATGACCGAGAAGATGGTCGTCAAGAAGTACGACCCGGTCGTCCGCAAGCACGTCGAGTTCAAGGAAGGCAAGATCAAGTAAGGGCTTCGCCCCCCGCTTGAATCTGCAGGAATCGAAACGCCCGGTCGCAGGACCGGGCGTTTTTCTTTGACTGTAATCGAGGGAGCGCCGCGTCAGGCGGCGCGGGCGACGACGCGGTTGCGCCCCTGAGCCTTGGCCTCATAGACGCCCTCGTCCGCCCGCTTGAGCAGGGCCTCGGGCGTGTCCTCCGCGCCCAGGCTGGCCGCCACGCCGACCGAAACGGTCACGCCCAGCACATCGCCTCCGCTGATACGGAAGGGGGCCGCCCCCACGTCGCGACGAATACGTTCGGCGATGCGATGGGCGTCTTCCAGCGTCGTGCCCGGCATCACCACCACGAACTCCTCGCCGCCGAAACGACAGGGCAGATCGACCGCGCGCACATTGGTCGCCAGCCGCACTGAAAATTCACGCAGCACCTCGTCGCCGACGTCATGGCCGAAGGTGTCGTTCACGGCCTTGAAGTGGTCGATGTCCAGCACCAGCACCGCCACCGGGTCCCCGCCCCGCGCCGCACGCGCGACAAGAGCCTGAAGCTGGCTGGTCATGTAGCGGCGATTGTGCAGGCCCGTCAGAGGGTCTGTGATCGCCATTTCAAGGTTATGGTCCAGTTTGTCCCGCAGGAAGTCGCCGTACCGCTTGCGCTTCACCTGGGTGCGGACCCGCGCCGACATCTCTTCAGGATCGACGGGGCGGGCCAGGATGTCGTGCGCGCCCAGATCCAGCGCCTTCAGCAGACGCGGCCGATCATGGGTGTCGATCAGCGCCAGTATGTGAATGCGCCGCGTCATCTCCTTGGAGCGCAATTGGGCGATCAGGCGCAGGCCGTCGAAACCCTCGGACGACACATTGACGATGACCAGATCGACCGGTCCCCGCGCCGCGTCCAGAGCGTCGGCCAGGGTGTCCGCAATCATCGGGCGATGCTCGATCGACAACTCCCGCGCGATCATCTCGGCCTGAAGCTCATTGTCGTCGACGACCAGAACCCGGCCGCCCGAGCCCTTCAGACGGCCGACGCCCCCTGCATCCATGCCCAGGCGGCGGCTGCTTTCCTCGCGCTCACGCAATTCATCCATGACCATCTTCAGGCGCGTCAGGCTCTTGACCCGCGCCATCAGGATCACATCGTCCAGCGGCTTGGACAGGAAGTCGTCAGCCCCCGCTTCCAGTCCCCGGATGCGGTCATGACGCCCGTCGAGGGCCGTCACCAGCACCACCGGGATATGACGCGTCTCCTCGGCGGCCTTGAGGCGGCGACAGGTCTCGAACCCGTCCATGCCGGGCATCATGACGTCCAGCAGGATCAGGTCAGGCTGTTCATCCCGGGCGATGCGCAGGCACGAGGTCCCGTCGCCGCAGGTCAGGGCGTCATAGTATTCAAGGGTCAGCTTGGCTTCGAGCAGACGGACATTCGCCTCTACGTCGTCGACCACCAGAATTCGCGCGCTCATCCCCTACCCCAGGTGCTTTCGCACCGTTTCAAGGAAGGAAATGACAGAGATCGGCTTGGAGATGTAGGCCTCGCAGCCCCCCTGACGAATCCGTTCCTCATCACCCTTCATGGCGAAGGCTGTAACGGCGATGACGGGTATATGGTTCAGCTCTTCATCGTCCTTGAGCCATTTGGTCACCTCGAGTCCCGAAATCTCCGGCAACTGGATGTCCATCAGGATCAGATCAGGACGGTGCTCGCGCGCAATCGCCAGCGCCTGCAGCCCTTCGCGGGTCTGCAGCACTTCGTACCCCTGAGAATCAAGCAGATCATGAAAAAGCTTCATGTTCAGCTCGTTATCCTCGACGATGAGGATCTTCTTGGACATCCGCCACCCGGCCGTTGCGCCTCTGGTTCATTCGCTTTCGCGTCGGGCTGTTACGCCTTCTTGGGTGCACTGTGGCGGCGTCAGTCTTAAGTTGGCGTGAAGCTGACGAAACGGAGTTCCTGTTTGGCCATCACGGCCCTTTGCCGCGACTGTCTCTGGACCGGCGACCGCAAGGTCGTGCGGTGCCCGTCGTGCGCCTCGCGCCGGGTGATCGCCCATGACGAACTGAGCGATCTGCACATCGCCCACCTGGACTGCGACGCCTTCTACGCCTCGGTCGAAAAGCGCGACCGACCCGAACTGCGCGACAGGCCTGTCATCATCGGCGGCGGCAAGCGCGGCGTCGTCTCCACCGCCTGCTATGTGGCGCGGCTGTACGGCGTCGGCTCGGCCATGCCGATGTTCAAGGCGCTGAAGGCCTGTCCCGACGCCGTGGTCATCAAGCCGGACTTCCGCAAATATGTGGCCGAGAGCGAGCGCATCTTCGGCGCCGTCCATCGCCTGACGCCGCTGGTTCAGACCCTGTCGCTGGACGAGGCCTGGATCGACCTGAAGGGCACAGAGCGGCTGAACGGCGGGCCGCCCGCCTTCCAGTTGGCGCGCCTGCAGAAATGGATCGAGGACGAGACGGGCTTAAGCGTCTCCATCGGCCTGGCGCCCAATCGCTTCCTGGCCAAGATCGCGTCTGAACTGGACAAGCCCCGCGGCTTCTCCGTCATCGGCGCGGCCGAGGCGCAAGGCCTGCTGGCGCCGCGCCCTGTGACCACCCTGCCCGGCGTCGGCCCGGTGTTCGGGCGCACCCTGCGTTCGGACGGTTTCGCCACCATCGGCGATCTGGCCGCCGCCGAGGTGAAGGATCTGGTCCGGCGCTATGGGGAGACGGGCCTGCGCCTGCACGACCTCAGCCACGCCCGCGACAGCCGCCCGGTGAACCCCGACCACGACCGGCGCGGCATGAGCGCCGAAACCACCTTCAACGACGACCTGACCACCGCCGAGGCGCTGGAGGCCGAGCTCTGGCCCCTGTGCGAGAAGCTAGCCTCAAAGGCCCGCCGCGACGGCGTGGCCAGCCGCGTCCTGGTGCTGAAGCTGCGCAAGACGGACTTCAAGATCGTCACCCGCCGCATCACCCTGGCCGAACCGGTGCAGACGGCGCGCGCCCTGTTCGCCGCTGGGCGTGACCTGCTGAAGCCGGAACTGGGCGTGCCGTACCGATTGATCGGCATCGGCATGGCCGATATCGCCGATGCTCAGGACGTCCCCGCCGGGCTGTTCGCCACCGCCGAAACCCGCGCCCTGAAGACCGAGACCGCCATCGACGCCCTGCGCGACCGGTTCGGAGCGGGCGCCGTAGTCGCCGGGCGCGCTCTGAAACGTCCCAACGAACGCCCCGGATGACGCGGCCGCCGCGCCGCGCTAAACCCCCTGCACCCTTTCATACGGAGTCGCCCCATGAGCATCCACGCCCGCATCGCTGAACTCGGCATCACCCTGCCCGAGCCCGCCAAGCCGGTCGCCAGCTATGTCTCCTACGTCCGCTCGGGCGAGCAGATCTTCATCTCGGGCCAGCTGTCGAACGACGCCAATGGCGGCATCAAGGGCACCGTCGGCGTGGACGTGACGCCGGAGCAGGCCGCCGAGGCCGCCCGCCTGTGCGGCGTCAACCTGCTGGCCCAGATCAACGCCGCCGTCGACGGCGACCTGGATCGCGTGGTCCGTATCGTCAAGCTGGGCGGCTTCGTTCAGGCCGGACCGGACTTCGAGGCCATCCCCGCCGTCATCAACGGCTGCTCGGACCTGATGGTCCAGGTCTTCGGCGACGCCGGCAAGCACTCGCGCTCGGCCGTCGGCGTCTACAAGCTGCCGCTCGGCTTCGCCGTCGAAGTGGACGCCATCATCGAGGTGAAGTGAGCTTCACCCTTCAGGTTCACGACGGGATCGCCGCGATAGGCCGGGACGCGTGGGACGCCTGCGCGGCCCCGACCGGCGATCCTTTCGTCTCCTATGACTTCCTTGACGCCTGCGAGGCGTCCAGCAGCGCCGTCCCGTCTGAAGGCTGGGCGGCGCGCCATCTGTCCCTCCACGATGAAGACGCCGCCGTGATCGGCGTCATGCCCCTCTATCTGAAGGGCCACAGCCAGGGCGAATACGTCTTCGACCACAGTTGGGCCGACGCCTATCAGCGCGCAGGCGGGCGCTATTACCCCAAGCTGCTGGGCGCCGTACCCTTCACCCCCGCGACGGGCCCGCGCTTCCTGAACGCGCCGGGAACGGATGCCGCCACGGTGCGGGAGGCCCTGCTGCAAGGCGCGTTGACCCTGACCGAGCGGCTGGGCGTGTCGTCTTTACACGTCAACTTCCCGCTGGAAGCCGAATGGCGCGCCATGACCGAAGCGGGTCTGCTGCCGCGGCGGGACATCCAGTTCATCTGGCGCAACGACGGCTATCAGAGTTTCGACGACTTCCTGGGCGCCCTGTCTTCCAATCGGCGCAAGACCATCCGGCGCGAGCGACGCGAGGCGCAGGCCGGCCTCGACATCCGCGTCCTGACGGGGGCCGAGATCACGCAGGCGCATTGGGACGCCTTCTTCGCCTTCTACATGGACACCGGCGACCGCAAGTGGGGGCGACCCTACCTGACGCGCGACTTCTTCGCCCGCGTCGGGGCCAGCATGGCCGACCGCATCGCCCTGGTCATGGCGTTCGAAGACGAGGCGCCCGTGGCGGGGGCTCTGAACTTCATCGGACGGGACGCCCTGTACGGCCGCCAGTGGGGGACGCTGGTCGACCGGCCCTTCCTGCATTTCGAGCTGTGCTATTATCAGGCGATCGAATTCGCCATCGGGCGAGGACTGTCGCGGGTCGAGGCCGGGGCGCAGGGGGATCACAAGATCGCGCGCGGCTACCTGCCCACCCCCGTCTATTCGGCGCACTTCATCGCCGATCCGGCGCTGCGCGATCCCGTCGCCCGCTATCTGGAGCAGGAACGCCCGGCTGTGGAGGCGGAGATGCACGCCATGACGGCGGAGCTGTCCCCCTACCGCCATCGCTGACATGCGGTCGCACCTGACAAAACGCCGGAACCTCGACCTTGGCTGCGCGCTTTGAGGGAGAGTTTCACTCCCCAACAGGTAAGAAGAATGGCTAATCAACGTATCGAAGGCGCTGTCGAAGAGTTTGAAGGCAAGGCCCAGCGCGGCCTGGGCCGTCTGGCCGGCGACGGCAAGCTTCAGGTCGACGGCGCCATCAAGGAAGCCGGCGGCCGCGCCAAGAACGCCTATGGCCGCGTGATCGACGGCCTGGACGGCATGGTCGACAAGGCCCCGGCCGATCTGCGCGCCCCCGCCCGCAAGGGTCTGGACTTCGCCCGCGAAAAGCCTCTGCTGACGGTCGGCATCATCGCCGGCGCGGCAGCCGTGCTCAGCGCTCTGGGCCGCAAGCGCTAAAGACGGCGACACCGATGTAAAAAAGGCCCGGACGGCGACGTCCGGGCCTTTTCTCTTTGCGCCTGATCGAAATCAGGCGGTCTCTTCCTCAGCCTCCTTCACCGCCGCGCCCTTGGCCGGGGTGATGTCGAAGGCGATCTTGCCGTCCTTCAACTCGACCTTGACGTGGCCGCCGCGAGTCAGGCGGCCGAACAGGATGTCGTCGGCCAGCGGCTTCTTGATGTGCTCCTGAATGACGCGAGCCAGGGGCCGCGCGCCATACAGTTCGTCGAAGCCGTTCTTGGCCAGCCAGTCGGTCGCCTCGTCGGTCAGTTCGATGGTGATGTTGCGGTCCGCCAGCTGGGCTTCCAGCTGCAGCACGAACTTGGTCACGACCGAGCGGATCGTCTTGGCGCCCAGCGGCTTGAAGGCCACGATGGCGTCCAGGCGGTTGCGGAACTCAGGGGCGAACAGGCGCTGGATGGCCTTGTCGTCCTCGCCCTCGACCTTGCCCCGGCCGAAGCCGATGGCCGCGCGCGCATTGTCGGCGGCGCCCGCATTCGTCGTCATGATCAGGATGACGTTCCTGAAGTCGACCTTCTTGCCCACCGCGTCGGTCAGCGTCCCGTTGTCCATCACCTGCAGCAGGATGTTGTAGACGTCGGGGTGCGCCTTCTCGATCTCGTCCAGCAGCACGACGGAGTGCGGGTGCTGGTCGACGGCGTCGGTCAGCAGGCCGCCCTGATCATGGCCGACATAGCCCGGAGGCGCGCCGATCAGGCGGCTGACCGTGTGGCGCTCCATGTATTCGGACATGTCGAAGCGCTGCATCTCGATGCCCAGGGTGGCGGCCAGTTGCTTGGCCACCTCGGTCTTGCCGACGCCGGTGGGGCCGCTGAACAGGAAGGCGCCGATGGGCTTGTTCGGGTCGCGCAGACCCGCCCGCGCCAGCTTCATCGCCGACGACACCTGATCGATCGCCTGTTCCTGACCGAAGACGGCGCGCTTCAGATCGGTCTCCAGCTCGCGCAGGGATTCCGTGTCCGACTTCGACACCGACTTGGGCGGGATGCGGGCCATCTTGGCGATGACGGCCTCGACCTCCTTCTGACCGATGACCTTCTTGCGCTTCGATTCCGGCAGCAGCATCTGCGACGCCCCCGCCTCGTCGATCACGTCGATGGCCTTGTCCGGCAGCTTGCGGTCGGTGATGTAGCGCGCCGACAGATCGACCGCCGTGCGGATGGCCGAGTCGGTGAAACGCAGCTTGTGGTGCGTCTCATAGGTCGTCTTCAGACCCTTCAGGATCTTCACCGTGTCCTCGATCGTCGGCTCATTGACGTCGATCTTCTGGAAGCGGCGGACCAGGGCGCGGTCCTTCTCGAAGTGCTGACGGTACTCCTTGTAGGTGGTCGAACCCATGCAGCGCAGGCTGCCGGACGCCAGGGCAGGCTTCAGCAGGTTCGACGCATCCATCGCCCCGCCCGAGGTCGCGCCCGCGCCGATCACCGTGTGGATCTCGTCGATGAACAGGACCGCGTTGTCGTGGCTCTCCAGTTCCTTAACGACCTGCTTCAGCCGCTCCTCGAAGTCGCCGCGATAGCGGGTGCCCGCCAGAAGCGAGCCCATGTCGAGGCTGTAGATCGTCGCATCCTTCAGGACCTCCGGCACCTCGCCGTTGACGATCTTGCGCGCCAGACCTTCGGCGATGGCGGTCTTGCCGACGCCGGGGTCGCCGACCAGCAGCGGGTTGTTCTTGGTGCGGCGGCACAGGATCTGGATCGAGCGCTCGACCTCGGCCTGACGCCCGATCAGGGGGTCGATCTTGCCGCTCTTGGCCTTCTCGTTCAGGTCGACGCAATAGGCCTCAAGCGCCTCGCCGCCCTGTTTGACGACCGAGCCGTCCTCGGCCTCTTCGGGGCTGGCGCCGCGCACGGAGCGGGCCTCATTGGCCCCGGCCTTCTTGGCGATGCCGTGGGCGATGAAGTTGACCGCGTCGTAGCGCGTCATGTCCTGCTCCTGCAGGAAATAGGCGGCGTGGCTTTCGCGCTCGGAGAAGATGGCGACCAGGACGTTGGCGCCGGTCACTTCCTCGCGGCCGGACGACTGGACATGGATGACCGCGCGCTGGATCACGCGCTGGAAGCCCGCCGTCGGCTTGGCGTCGTCGCCGTCGGCCGTGGCCAGGGCGGCCAGGTCGGTGTCGACATAAGAGCCGAGCGCAGCCTTCAGCGCGCCCAGATCGACGTTGCAGGCCGTCATCACGGCCGAGGCGTCCGGATCGTCGATCAGGGCCAGCAGCAGGTGTTCAAGCGTGGCGTATTCGTGCCGACGCTCGTTGGCGTAGTGGACCGCGCGGTGCAGGGTCTCTTCGAGAGGACGGGAAAACGAAGGCATGGCAGGTTCCTCTCAGTCCTTTTCCATCGTGCATTGCAGGGGGTGCTGGTGGCGTCGCGCCGTCTCGACCACCTGGGCGACCTTGGTTTCGGCCACTTCGTAGGTGAAGACGCCGCAGACCCCGACGCCATGCTGGTGCACGTGCAGCATGATGCGGGTCGCGTCCTCGCGGCTCTTCTGGAAGAACCGCTCCAGCACGTAGATGACGAACTCCATGGGGGTGTAGTCGTCATTCAGGATCAGCACCCGATAAAGCGAGGGCCGCTGAAGTTTCGGCTTTGTCTCGGTGACGACGGCGGCGCCTGCGCCTCCGCCCTGTTCACCTGGCCGTCTGTTAGGCATTCGTGGTCCGTTATCGGGGAGTGTCGAGGATCAGATAGGGAATGATGGCCTGATTTGTAGAGGCGTCCAGCCCCGCCGACGCTCGCGCACGCCCAGTTGATGCATGAACGTGAAAAGGCCCCGGTGTTTCCACCGGGGCCATTCCGAAGTTCTGGACCTGAAGGTCGCGCTTAGCGAGCGGCCTGGAACTGCTCGACAGCGGCCGAAACGCGCTCGTTGATCGGCTTGAAGCTGTCCTTCACCGAAGCGGTGAGGATCTCGGTCGTCTTGCCGAACTGGGCTAGATAGGCCTCGGCGGCCGACTTGGCCCACGAGGTCTGCAGTTCGACCAGTTCCTGAACCGAACGCGCCTGGCTCAGCGACTGGGCGGCGGCGACGCCGTCTTCCCAGGACTTCTTCGAGAAGGCGATGGCTTCCTGCGACAGAGCCTCGGCGCCCTTCTGGGCGGCGGCGGCCGACTCGACCACGGCCTCGAGGTTCTTCTTGCCGTGCGCGTTCAACTCGCTCAGCGAGGCGACGGACTTGTCCACGCCTTCGCGGAACGCCTTGGCGCCGGCGGCCTGGATGGATTCAGCCTGGGCCTTGGCCTTGGCGGTGGTTTGTTCGACGGTCTTCTTCACGGTCTCGGCGGCGTCAGCCATGGGGAGTCTCCTGAAGCGAAAGGGTTCATGCGACAGGCGGAGCCCATCGCGACAACGGCGATATGGTGCACCTGCGAACGGACTTCAAGTGAAATTTGTGCAACGCACAATATAATCACTGATCACCTGAGGCGACGCCGCTCGATCACAAGTCTGTTGACGCGCTGTTAACCCTCTCGAAACCGGGCGAGCCGATGTTAGCGTTTGTAACGTGCGTGATCGCAGCCGTCTTCGCGCCACAGTGACGAGGCTAGTAGCTTGCCCATGAACGCCATCTTCCGCCGTCGTTTCCTGGCCGCCCTGGTCCTGGGGGGCATTGTCCTGACGCCCACGGTCGGCGTCGCCCCGCCGGAAGCCCAGTCGACCGACAGCCGGTACGCCGCCATCGTGGTGGACGCCGCCTCTGGCGAGGTGCTGTTCTCGCGCTTCGCCGACGCCCGGCGCTTTCCGGCCTCCATCACCAAGGTCATGACCCTGTATCTGGCGTTCGAGGCGCTGGAATCGGGCAAGGCCAAGCTGGACGACAACCTGACCGTCTCGCCGCGCGCGGCCTCTCAGCCGCCGTCCAAGCTGGGCCTGGCGGCGGGTCAGACCATCAGCCTGGACGACGCCATGCGCGCCACCGCCGTGCGCAGCGCCAACGACATGGCCGTGGTCATCGCCGAGCATATCGGCGGCTCCGAGGGCCGTTTCACCCAGATGATGACGGAAAAGGCGCGCGAGCTGGGCATGGAGCACACCCGCTTCACCACCGCCAACGGCCTGCCCGACACGCGCCAGGCGACCACGGCGCGCGACCTGTCGATCCTAAGCCGCGCGGTGATGCGCGACTATCCGCAATACTATCGCTACCTCGGCCTGCACGACTGGTTCTACAAGGGCCGCGACTACCGCAACACCAACGGCCTGCTGGCCACCGGGCGCGGCTATGACGGCATCAAGACCGGCTTCACCAACGCCTCGGGCTATAATCTGGCGGCGTCCTCGGTGCGCGACGGCAAGCGGATCATCACCATCGTCATGGGCGGCCGTTCGACCGCCAGTCGCAACGCCCACGTCGCCGAACTGATGGACACCGGCTTCGAGGTGCAGCGCCGCCGCGGTCAGGGCGAGAACATCCAGTTGGCTCAGGCCTTCTTTGAACAGCGCGGCTATGGCGTCAGCAGCGATCCGGCCCCCGTGGCCTACGCCTCCCTGTCCGACGAGGACGGAGAAGGCGTCGGCTCCTCGACCGAGGTGGCCTACGTCTCCGGCCCGCCGCCGCGCAGCCTGCCGACCGAGGTGACCCCGCCGCCGTCGGCCCGCCGCGCCGAGAACCGTCCGCCCGAAAGCCTGACCGCCGCGCTGAACGGCGGATCAGCCGCAGCGCCGACGCCCCCTGCCCGCGCCACCCGCAACCCGCCCGCACGCGCCGCCGCCCCGGCCCCGACCCCGGCCGGACGCTGGACCGTCCAGGTCGGCGCTTTCCGCGAAGAGGCCGTGGCCCGCGACTGGCTGAACAATGTCAGCCGCCGCTTCTCCAGCCAGTTCTCGAACGCCCAGCGCGACGTGCAGACGGCCAACGGCTGGTATCGTTCGCGCTTTACCGGCATGACCCAGCAGGCGGCCGAGGCGGCGTGCGAGGCTCTGTCGGAACGCCGCGTCACCTGCATGGTGGTCCGCCCCAGCTAAGCGAGGCAGGGCGCTAGCGGCCCTGCCCGTTGCGCCACCCCGGCTCGGCCAGACGCCGGGCGTAGTCGCGCACGTCGGCAGGCCACGTCTCTGTTCGAGCGTCGAACGCCGTCCAGTCGCCGGCGAACAGCATCCGCACGGCCTCTTCATAATCCGGCAGGTCGCCCGCCACGGCGGTCATGAAGCGATAGGCCGCCTCGCGACTGCGTCGCATCCGGTCCGGCCCTTCAGCCTCGCGCAGGGCGGCTTCGACCAGCTTGCGCAGGACCACCGACGCCCCGCCCGGCTGTGACGCCAGCCAGTCCCAATGACGCGGCAACAGCGTCACTTCACGCGGCGTGACGCCCAGCTTCGGCCGCCCCGGCCCCCGCTTCTCAGGCCCGCGCTTCTCGGGCTCAGGCTGCGCCTGCTCCTGCGGCAGGCGCTCCAACACGGCCTGCAGGTCTCCGCGCAGATCCAGATCAATCGGCCGGGCGTCCTCGTCCCGGAAAACGAGAACCGTCCGTCCCGCGTCGTGTGCGGCCTTGGCCGCTGCGGCGGCCTGCGCCAGGGGGCCTGCCGCAATCATCGTATGGCCGTCAAAGGCCGTGCATAGAGTCATCATCCGTCCTCACTTGTTGAAGGTCGGAATTACCCGGATAATATTATGGCGTCAATACTACCCGGATAAATTATCAGGCCCGATCAGCCATGCCTCCAAACAGGGCGCCCGCGATCCAGCTGACGACGCCCGTGACGATGGCGGCGCCGATGCCCGCCCACAGCCCATTGACCGCAAACCCATCCAGGAACAGCGACGTCAGCCCGATCATGGCGGCGTTCACCACCAGCAGAAACAGGCCGAAGGTGACGATGGTCAGCGGCAGGGTCAGGATCACCATCAGCGGCCGCACGAAGGCGTTGACCAGACCCAGGATGACCGCCGCCGCGATCAGCGATCCCGTGGACGTGAACTCCACCCCCGGCACCAGTTTGGCCGAAGCCCACAGACCGATCGCCGTGACCACGGCCTGAACGATGAAACCCAGCATGACGCCTCCTTCGGCTGAACCTTGACCATATAAGCGCATATCGCGGCGAACCGCTCCGTGCGTCCATCAGGATCGCCTGCTAGGCTGGCCATCCTTTCCCGAAGGAGACCTCCATGAGCCTTCACGGCGCCTACGACCCGGACAACATCTTCGCCAAGATCCTGCGCGGCGACATGCCCAGCGTAAAGGTGTGGGAGGACGACGACGTCCTGGCCTTCATGGACGTGTTTCCCCAGTCCGAGGGCCATGTCCTGATCGTGTCCAAGACCTCGACCGCCCGCAACATCCTGGAGATCGAGCCCGAGGCGCTGGCCAAGCTGACCGCCGCCGTGCAGCGCACCGCCCGCGCCGTCGAGAAGGCGCTGAAGCCTGAAGGCCTCAGCCTGATGCAGTTCAACGGCGACGCCGGCGGGCAGACGGTCTTCCACCTGCATTTCCACATCGTGCCGCGCTGGTCCGACCGCCCGATGAAGGGGCACGGCCACGCCCCGATGGCCGACGCCGAACAGCTGAAAACTCTGGCCGAGAAGATCGCCGCCGCGCTCGACTGAGCATCTCTTACAGCGGCCCTTTAAAGATGAAGAAGGCCCCGCCGGCGATCAGGGCGAAGCCGATCAGGTGGTTCACCGTCAGCTTCTCGCCCAGATAGAGCACCGAGAAGATCGCGAAGACCAGCAGGGTGATCACCTCCTGCATGGTCTTCAGCTCGGCCGCCGAATAGACCTGATGGCCGATGCGGTTGGCGGGCACGGCCAGCCAGTATTCGAAGAAGGCGATGCCCCAGCTGATCAGGACCACGATCCACAGCGGCTTGGCCCCGAATTTCAGATGGCCGTACCAGGCGAAGGTCATGAAGACGTTCGACAGGGCCAGCATGACGATGGGGGCGAGATAGGGCAGCGACGGCATTGCATCAGTGTGCTTGCGTCAAAGAGATTCCGCCAGCATAAGGCGGGCCACGCCGGTTTAGCTCAGCTGGTAGAGCAGCGGTTTTGTAAACCGAAGGTCGCGGGTTCGATTCCTGCAACCGGCACCACTCTCGCGGCCGCCTCCCCATGTCCGAGACGACCAACAAACTGGGTCACAGGATCCGAACGCGCGGCGCGCGCACCCGCCGCGCCCTGCTGGACGCCCTGCGCGCCCTGCTGAACACCAAACATCTGGGCGAGATCCGTTCCGCCGACGTGGCGATGGCCGCGGGCGTCTCGGCGCCGACCTTCTACACCTACTTCGCCTCGGTCGAGGAAGGCCTGCAACTGCTGTGCGAAGAGGCGGGCGAGGACTTTCAGCGGCTGGCGGCCCACATTCACGCCGACTGGTCGGGCGACCGGGCGTTCGAGGCTGCGCGGGCCTATGTGCTGGAGGTGCTGAACCTGTGGAGCGACCACGGGCCCGTGCTGCGCGTCGAGCACATGCTGGCCGACATGGGCGAGCCAGCCTTCGCCGAAAGCCGCATCCGCCGCCTGCGTCGCCTTCACCTGGCGCTGGAGCGTCGCATCGCCCAGGCCCACGCCAACGGCCTGCACCCCGAAGGGCTGAACCCTCGTCTCACCTCCTATGAAACGGCGAACCTGGTGGAGTCTGTCGCCGCCGGTTTCGACCTGATGCGCCGCGCCGACACGCCCGAAGCCATCATCGAAACCACCGCCCATATCGTGGTGAAGCTGACGACCGGGCGCTGACGACCACTACGGGCCTTGGACAAGCTGTCCATTGCGGCGGCGCCTTCATGGGGTAAAGCATCGCTGTCGGCCAAGGAGTGCGTCATGTCCCGTCTTTCGTCCTGCTCTTCGATCCGCAGCGTGGCGGCCCCGGTTGCGGCGCTGAGCGCCGTCCTGATGCTGGCGGCCTGCGGGCAGAACGGCGCCTCGCCCGCAGCCGACGGCGCGCCGCAAGCGCCCAGGGCGGCGACGCCGACCGAAGCTGAAAAGATCGCCCTGCTGGCCGCCCTGCCCGCGCCCTATAACGAGGGAGACCTCGATAACGGCCGTCGCGCCTTCGCACGATGCCGCTCGTGCCACACCATCACGCCGGGCGGGCCGAACATGACGGGGCCGAACCTCTATGGCGTCTTCGGCAGCAAGGCCGGGGCGAAGGAAAAGTACAGCTATTCCCACGCCCTGCGCACGGCGGACTTCACCTGGGACGCCGAGACGCTGGATCACTGGCTACAGAACCCGCGCACCTTCCTGCCTGGCAACAAGATGAGCTTCGCCGGCCTGCCCGACGCCACGGACCGCCGCGACGTCATCGCCTTCCTGAAGGTCGAGACGGGATTCAAACCGCAAGGCGAGTGACCCGGCACAGCCGGATAAGCAAAAAGGGCAGCGGGCCACATGGTCCGCCGCCCTTATCGTTTTCGACGACCCGAGGGTCCTATTCCGCCGGGCTCATGTCCGGCTCGAGGCCCTCGCGTTTCTCCTGAGCCTCCCATTCCTCGATCTTGCGGGCGGTGTATTCCGGCGACTTGGTGAAGCGCGCCAGCACGCCATAGATCACCGGCACCACGAACAGGGTCAGCACCGTGGCGAACATGGCGCCGGTGAAGATCACCACGCCGATGGTCTGACGGCTGCCCGCCCCGGCCCCTTGCCAAAGCACCAGCGGCAAAGCGCCGAAGGCGGTGGCGATCGAGGTCATGATGATCGGGCGCAGGCGCAAGGACGAGGACTCGATGACGGCCTCGCGGATGGTCCGCCCCTGATCGCGCAGCTGGTTGGCGAACTCGACGATCAGAATGCCGTTCTTGGCTGCGACGCCGATCAGGATGATCAGGCCGATCTGGCTGTAGATGTTCAGGCTGGACCCCGCCATCAGAAGGCCGAACAGCCCGCCCGCCGCCGCCAGCGGCACTGTCAGCATGATGACCGCAGGCGTGATCCAGCTCTCGAACTGCGCCGCCAGCACCAGGAAGACCAGCAGCAGAGCCAGGGCGAAGGCCCAGCCCACGGCGCTGCCCGCCTCCTGCTGGTCGCGGGCGGCGCCGCCCCAGCGGATGTTGGTCACGCCCTGCGGCTGCTTGGCGGCCTCGGCCATCAGGAACTGGACCGCGTCATCGATGGTCGTGCCGGGGTTCAGGTCGGCTTGCAGGGTGATGGCGCGCTGGCGATCCAGACGGCGACGATCAGGCGTGTCGCCCGATGTCTTGGTCGTGACCACCGCCGACAGCGGCACCAGCTGCGCCGTGCCGGTCGAGACATATAGCGCCTCGAGATCCGAAACCTCGCGCCGGTGATCGCGGTCGGTCTGCAGGATGACGTCATACTCCTGGCCGCCCTTGATGTAGGTGGTGGCGCGGCGCGAACCGAACATGGTCTCCAGCGTGCGGCCGATCTGCTGTGACGACACGCCCAGCGCCGCCGCCTTCTGCGGATCGACGTCGACCAGCAGGCGCGGCGCGTTCGGCTCATAGTTCAAGCGCGGACGCGAGAAGCCCGGGTTCTCCTGCGCCGCCGCCAGGACGGGCTGCAGCCAGTTGTAGATCGCGCTGTATTCAGCGCCGGTGACGATCATTTCGATCGAGTTGGAGTTGCCGCCGCCGCGTTGGAAGGCGCCCGGCGTCGAGGCGTTGACCTGGGCGCCGGTCTGGTTGCGCAGTTTGGCGTTCAGCTCCTGGGCGATCTGCTCCGCCGAACGGTCGCGCTCGGACCAGTCGGCCAGATTCAGGACCGCGCTGCCCGAGCTGAAGCCAGAACCGCCGAAGCCCGGCGACGAGATCATGAAGTTGGCCGCCTCGCCGTTCTGGCGATATTCGGCCAGGATCGGTTCCAGCCCCAGCATGATCTCGCGCGTGTAATCAAAGCCCGTGCCTTCCGGTCCGGCGATGCGCAGGGTCACGCGGCCCCGGTCTTCGTTCGGCACCAGTTCATTGGGCAGATGCAGGAAGATGCCCGTCGCCCCCGCCGCCACCAGGACGATCAGGGCGGCCACGCCGCCGACCGCGACACGGCGGCCAAGCAGGGCGTCCAGAGACGCGGCATAGGAACGCTTCAGCGCGTCCATGCCTGCATCCACGCGCCGCGCGACCCAGCCGCCGGTATGCGCCGGCTTCAGGATCTTCGACGCCAGCATCGGCGACAGGCTCAGCGCCAGGAAGGCCGAGAAGGCCACCGCCGCAGCAATAGCGGCCGCTAGTTCGACGAACAAACGCCCAACATAGCCCGGCAGGAACAGCAGCGGCGCGAACACCGACAACAGCACGACGGTCGTGGCCACGACGGCGAAGAAGACCTGACGCGCTCCGCGCTCGGCCGCAACCAGCGGCGGCTCGCCGTGATCCAGTCGGCGCTGGATGTTCTCGACCACGACGATGGCGTCGTCGACGACCAGGCCGATCGCCAGAACCAGGGCCAGCAGGGTCAAAAGGTTCAGCGAGAAGCCCAGCGGCGCCAGGACGATGAAGGTCGCCAGCAGACAGATCGGGGCCACCACCGACGGAATGATCGCCGCCCGCAGACTGCCCAGGAAGATGAAGTTGACCAGGGCCACCAGAGCCATCGAGATGCCGATGGTCACCCAGACTTCGTCAATGGCGTGGGAGGTGAAGACCGAGTTGTCGGAGCCGACTTCCAGCGTCGTGCCGGGCGGCAGGCTGTGGCGCATCTCCTCCATCAGGGCGCGGGCGCCCTTGGAGATTTCCAGATCGTTGGACTGGGCCTGACGGGTGACGGCCAGACCGATCTGGTCCAGTCCATTGCCGCGGAACAGGCGCCGCGCTTCGGCCGGGGCTTCCTCGATCCGGGCGATGTCGCCCAGTCGGGTGACATAGGCGGCGTTGCCGATCAGGGCGCCGGTGACGCCGTTGGTCATGGCGGCCGACGCGGCGCCCAGGGTGCCGGACGCCTGCGCCCCCGTGGCGGTCGAGGCCGAGCCGCGCGTGCCGATCGGCAGTTGAGCGAAATCCGCCGGGTCGGCGTAGTTGCGCGCCACGCGGACGGTATAGTCCTTCTGCGCCGACTCCAGCGAGCCTGCAGGCAGTTCGACGTTCTGGTTGTTGAGAGCGGTCTCGACGTCGGTGACGGTCAGACCACGCGCCGCCATCGCCCCTGCGTCGAGCCAGATGCGCATGGCGTAGCGCTGCTCGCCGAAGATATTGACCTGGGCCACGCCCGGCACGGTGGCGAAGCGGTCCACCAGATAGCGGCGGGCGTAGTCGGTCAGTTCCAGACGATCCATCGTGGAGGACCGCAGGAACATGATCAGGATGGGCTGGCTGTCCGAATCGGCCTTGGCCACTTCGGGCGGATCCGCCTGATCCGGCAGACGGCCCAGCACGCGCGAGATGCGGTCGCGCACGTCGTTGGCGGCGTCGTCGATGTTGCGATCCAGCGAAAACTCGATGTTGACGTTGGACCGGCCGTCGCGACTGGTCGAGTTGATGCGTTTGACGCCTTGAATCCCGGCGATCTGCTGTTCAATCGGCTCGGTGATCCGGCTCTCGATCACCTCAGCCGAGGCGCCCGCATAACTGGTGCTGACCGAGACGATCGGCGGGTCCACGTCCGGCAGTTCGCGCACCGGCAGAAAGAAGAAGGCCGCCAGGCCGATGACGCACAGGACGATCGCCGCCACCGCCGCAAAGACGGGGCGCCGGACCGAAACATCGGACAGCATCATTTGCGGGCCGCCTGCGGAGCGCGAGCGCCGCCCTTGCTCGGAGCGCCCCCTTGAGGGGCTTCGCCCTCGACGCTGATAGGCGCGCCGGGCTGAATGCGGTTCAGACCCGAGGCGATGATGTGGTCGTTGTTGGCCAGTCCCGAAACAATCTCGACATAGCCGCCCTCGACGGCGCCCGTCTGGACCTCGACACGCTGGGCGGTCGCGCCCGTCTCGGCGCGCGCGATGCGGTAAACGAAGGCGCCCTGCCCCTCATACTGAACAGCAGCCTCGGGCACGGCCAGGCTCTGGCGACGGCCCTGATGAACGGCGACGCGCATCATCATGCCGGGGCGGATGCGGTTGCCGGGATTGGGGAACTCAGCGCGGGCGATGATGGCGCGGGTCTGTTCGTTGACGCGCGTGTCCAGCAGGGCGATGCGGCCGTTGAACTCTTCGCCGGGGAAGGCGTCCGTCGTCGCCGTCAGCGGCGCCCCCACCGGCAGCACGCCCAGATAGCGTTCCGGCAGCGGGAAATCGACGCGCACGCCGCTGATGTCGTCCAGAGTGGTGATGACCGAGCCGGGCGAGATCAGGGTCCCCGGCGTCACCGAGGTCAGCCCCAGCACCCCGGCGAAGGGCGCGCGCAGGATGCGGTCGCCGCGACGGGACTCCGCCGCCGCCACGGCGGCCTGCGCCGTCTTCAGGGCGGTTTCCGCCGTCTCAGCCATGACGCGCGGCGCCACGCCGCGCTCGGCGAGGATGCGATAGCGGTCATACTCGCGTTGGGCGTTCTCCAACTGGGCGCGGGTGCGGATCAGATCCGCGTCTTCCTCACGCGCCTGCAGCTCGACCAGGGGCGTGCCCGCCGCCACGGCCTGCCCATCGGCGAACAGGACCTGAGTCACCAACTGGGTCGTATTGGAGGTGATGTTGACCGAGCGGCGCCCCCGCGCCACGCCCAGAACGCGGATCTGGTCGGCAAACTCACGGCGTTGAGCGACGACCTCGGCGACCACCTGGCCTCGTCCGGCGCCGGGTCCGCGCGGACCCTTGCCACCGCCTGCGCCGCCGTCGCTGAACGCGATCTTGAAGACCGCCGCGACGACCATCAGCCCCAACAGACAGGCCGCGCCGATAATGAAAAAGTGGCGTTTGAACACGCGACGCAGTCTCCCCGACAACAAGCGTTCTCGCTTAACGGGTCATCGCCGTTACGCAAATAACGTATCTGTAACGAGCCTACTCTCTGATTCCGTCGCGGAAATTCGCTTTAAAAGCGCCGCCAGATTCCGATTATGGCCCCCTGTCCCGCAGGAGTTTCACGGCCTGCGACCGCCGTTCGCCAACCGGCCTGCAGGCTCCAGTCGCCGAGTCGCCGCACGACCGAGCTTTCCAGCGTCAGCCAGCGGGGCCCGCCGTCGTCCGCTGCTCCGGCATAGGCCTGGCCCAGCAGCAGCCAGTCCGGCGCAAGATGCATTCCCGCGGTCAGGTCCAGCCGCGTCTCGTCGCTAAGCCCCGCACGCCAGAGCCGCGCCGCCTGCGCCTCGATGAAGCCGCCCTGCCCGTCAGCGCCCAGACTGCGCCCTGCCATGACGCGCGCCTCCCAGTCATGATCGCCGGCGCCGGGCGGCGCATAACCGGCGTTGCGCCCCTCGCCGCCCTGAGCGTAGCCGACATAGACGGCGGCGGCGTTGCGCGTATCGCGATAGGCCTGCCAGCGCACGCCGATCTCGATCGGGCCGCGCCCCTGATAGTCGACGAAGGCGTCACGCCCCTGCTGCCATTCGCCCTTCATCTGCAGGGTGAAACGGTCGTCCAGCCCATACTCGGCGAAGAGGGAGACAGAGCGGTCCAGCCGGTCGTGGGACAGGTCAACCCGTTCGCCATCGGGGGTGAAGGCCTGATCCGCGCGGATGGTCTCATATTTGAGGATCGCCTGCCCTTCTCCCTTGGGCAGGTTCCAGGCGCCCGCGTGGGCCTGACAGCCGACAGCAAACGACGCCAGACCGGCCAGAAGGCCGATCGGGCTGCGCCTCAATCCGCCCCCCAGCGGCCTCACGCGTCGTAGCCGGGCGATTTTCGCTGGAGCTGACGCAGGGCGCCCGGCCAGGCCAGGGACGAGACGAAGCCGATGCCGCGCCCCTGTTCCTTGGTTTCGGCCTGAGCCGCGTCCGGGGCGATCAGGACATTGTCCCGCCCCGCCGAGAGGGCGGCGACCTGCTGGGCGCAGGCGCGTTCCAGAAAGAAGATGCCGAGCCAGGCCTGCGCCGCCGTGTTTCCGACCGCCATCGTGCCGTGATTGCGCAGCAGCATCAGCGACCTGTCGCCCAGGTCTGCGACCAGACGCTCGCGCTCGTCATGATTCAGCGCCAACCCCTCATAGCCGTGGTAGGCGACCTGATGCTGCAACAGGCAGGCGTTCTGGCTGATGGGCAGCAGGCCGTCCTTCTGAGCCGCCACCCCGACGCCGTTCACCGTATGCAGGTGGATGACGAAATGCGCGTCTTCGCGCGCCGCATGGACGGCCGAGTGGATGGTGAAACCCGCCGGGTTGATGAAGCTTTCCGTCTCTTGGACAATGTTGCCGTCCAGATCGACCTTCACCAGGCAAGACGCTGTAATTTCGTCGAAATACCAGCCGTACGGATTGATCAGAAAATGCGTTTCCGGCCCCGGAACGCGGGCCGAGATATGGGTGAAGATCATGTCGTCCCACCCGTGCAGCGCCACCAGCCGATAAAGGGCCGCCAGTTCGACGCGCGTGCGCCATTCATCCTCGGAAACCCGCCCCTTCAGCGAGGGCGCCCCGCTCATTCCATCCGCCATGACCACTCCCCTGATCAGCGTTCAGGCGAACGTCCCCCCGGCAGGCGTCGGCGTCAAGACGCAAGGCCCCGCCTTCCCAAGACTTCGTTAACCCTGTTTTCACAGCCCCGCTTCAAGGTACCTTCGCCTAAGGGGCAGGCTGCTTTTCCGCGAGGGCGACGTGGAACCCACCAATGTGACGCGCAATGGACCGCAGACGCACGGCGCCCTGCCTCTGAACAGTCTTGAACAACTGGTCGACCTGGCGAAGGGACAGCCCCCGGAGCGTCAGCACGGCCTGCTGATCGGCGTGTCGGACCTGTATCGCTCGATCGGAGGGCGTGATCGCGCGCCCCAGGCGCTCGGCGACGCCTTCATCGCGCTTGTCCGCGTGGTTGAGGCGGATATCCGTCAGGCCCTGTCGGAGCGACTGGCGGATGCGGATTGGGCGCCGGTCGCCCTGGTGCGGATGCTGGCGGCCGACGTCATAGAAATCGCCCGTCCCGTCATCGCCGCCAGCCCCCTGTTGCAGGACGACGACCTGCTGACCCTGCTGGCCGAGGCGTCGCTGGATCACCGCATCCAGGTCGCCCTGAGGCCCGGCCTCGGCGCCGCCGTCGCCCGCGCCATAATCAAGGCCGACGATCCGACCGTGCTGACGGCCCTCGCCTCGAACCGCACGGCGGCCGTGTGTGCGGAAAGCATGAAACGACTGGTCAGCCGGTCGCAGGAACTGGCCGCCCTGCGTGCGCCTCTGGCCCGCCACCCGCAGATGACGCCGGAACTGGGCGCGCGCCTTTATCAATGGGTGGGCGAGGCCCTGCGCCAGGCCATCACGGAGCGCTTCACCCTCGATCCCGCGCGGCTGGCCGAGGCGGCGCAGGCGGTTGCACAGGAGACCGCGCCCGCCGATGTCGCCGCCGCCCGCCTGACAGCCAAGCTTCAGGCCTCCGACCAGCTTCGCCCCGCCACCCTGATCCGGGCCCTGCGTGAAGACCGGCTGGAGGTGTTCATCCATGCCCTGAGCCGCCTGGCCCGGCTGGACCTGGATCAGGTGCGACGCGCCCTGCAGGCCGACACCACCCGCCCGTTGTTGCTGGCCTGCAGCGCTGCGGGACTGGATCGCGCAGCTTTTCCGGCGGTCCTGAGCGAGGTGCGGCGCATGAATGACGGCTTTCCGCATGATCCCAATGGCGGCGACTGGCGTCTGGCGCATCGGTCGGCGGCGCAGGCGGCCTCTGAATTCCAGTTGCTGATGGCCCCCGATGACGGTCATCCCGTTTGACAGCCGGCCCCGGCTCCGCTTTGCCTAGGCTGGTGAGCCAGCCTTTCCGCCCCACCGCCGTCACCTTCCTCGCCAGCGACCGGCCCGAGGCCGAAGAAGCGCGCCTGCGGCTGACGGAACGCTATGGATCCGTCCCCATAACCGAAGCCGAGGTGATCGTGGCCCTGGGCGGCGACGGCTTCATGCTGGAGACCCTGCACAACAACCTGCAATTGCGGACGCCGGTTTACGGAATGAACCGCGGCTCGGTCGGCTTCCTGATGAACGATTATGAGGAAGACGACCTGTTGGATCGCCTGATCCAGGCCGACCGCACCATGCTGCATCCCCTGCAGATGGATGCCTGGACCGAGAGCGGTCAGGTCCACAGCGGCCTGGCGATCAATGAGGTCTCCCTGCTGCGCCAGACGCGCCAGAGCGCCAAGCTGCGCATCAGCATCAACGACAAGGTGCGTCTTGAAGAACTGACCTGCGACGGGTGTCTGGTGGCGACGCCGGCCGGGTCGACCGCCTATAATCTGTCGGCGCACGGGCCGATCATCCCTCTGGACGCGCCCAGCCTCGCCTTGACCCCGATCAGCGCCTTCCGCCCCCGTCGCTGGCGCGGGGCGCTGCTGTCGCACACGGCCCGCGTGCGTTTCGAGGTGCTGGAGGCCGACAAGCGCCCCGTCAGCGCCACCGCCGACAACTTCGAGGTCCGGCGCGTCACGCGGGTGGAGGTACGCGAACGCCGCGACATCACCCTGACCATGCTGTTCGACGCGGGCCGCTCCTATGAGGAGCGTGTGATGGCTGAGCAGTTCTCTTCCTGAGCGTCACGATTTTTTAGAACTCTCGCGACACATTGGATTTTACAGTTCAGGAGTCCGCCGTGAGCAATTCGTCCAACGTCTTTCGTCCGCCCAACGCCCTGCGCGCCAAGGTCGGCGGCGGTTTCGGCGGCATCGACGCCAACGCCATCGCCAAGGCCGAAGAAGCGCTGAAAGCCATGTCGGCCCAGTTCGGTCAATGGCTGCAGGACGAACTGGTCAAGCTCGACCAGGCCCAGACTGACATCCGCGCCAAGGGCTATACGGCCGAAACGGCCGAGGCGCTGTATTTCCGCGCCCATGATCTCAAGGGACTTGGGGCGACCTATCAGTATCCGCTGGTGACGCGCATCGCCGGTTCCCTGTGCCGGATTCTGGACGACGCCGACAAGCGGATGCAGGCGCCCCTGCCCCTCGTGGACGCCCATATCGACGCCATCAAGGCCGTGGTTCGCGATGAGATCCAAACCGACGAACACGCGGTGGGGCGCGATCTGGCCGAAACCCTGGAAGCGCGCGTGGCCGAACATCTCGGCTGAGGGCTGGGTCTCGTAGATAGTGAAGGGGCGTTCGGTCGGACGCCCCTTTTTCTATGCCGCGCCGGCCGCTGTCTGCATCTCGGGCGCTGGCCGATCCAGACGCTCCATCAGATAGGCCAGATCTTCGCGGGCGGCGTCGGGACGCTGGCTGAGAAAGCGTTCCAGCATCCGCTGACGGAACCGCTCGCCCGAGGTGTCGCCGCCCTCGGCCTGAAGAGCGCGCCAGGTGTCCACGCCCGCGCGGAACGCCTGAAACAGACGCGGCGGCATCCCGGCGCGGTCGTAAAGAGCCTTGAATCCCAGCGGTCCCGCATCGTGCACCATCAGCCAGGCTCGGTGATGCGGCGTCCCCGCCAGTTCGGCCAGGGCGTACTCCAGCAACCCCATCTGCCCGCGCGCCAGCGCCCGCAACAGTAGGGATGGCGTCAGCGCCTTGCGCCCATACAAGCGTGCGACAAAGGCAGGCAGGTCCGTCGCCGTCCGCGCCTGATCAATCAGGTCGACGGTCGCCCGTTCGCGCGCGAAATCGGCGAACTGAATGGCGGTCTCCGGCGCCAGGGCGTGCTGGGTGATCAGATGCTCGCGCGCCGCATCTGCGGCCAATCCCACCAGGCGCTCAGTCACCGACAGCGGCAGCACTTGACGATAAGCCAGAGCCGACACGACATCGGACGCATGGCCGAAGCGATCGACGACCACGCCCAGCGCGTCTTCGGACAGGTCGGCGTTGTCATTGGCGGCAAGGGCCAGCACCGCCTCCTGCCGCCCCTCGGCGGCCAGGACGGTCGCCACATCGCGCGGCACCTGCGGACGCGAAGCCACAGCGGCCTGACGCAGCGCGCACCCGGCGCGGACGATCTCGATCAAGTCGTCGTCGGAAAAGACAGGCGAGCAGTTGATGACCGGCAGGGCCACGCTGTCCACATCGGCCGCCAGACGGCGCGCCACGTCGCGCGGCATCAGGCTGGAGGCCTTCAGCGTCACCGCCAGGGCGCGGCGCACCAGTTCAGCCGCATCGACGGCCAGCACTGTGAGAATCTTCTGCGCCGCCGCCCGTTCGGCCCCATCCAGCGTCATGCGGTCGATGCTGCGCAACAGCTTGTGCGCCGCCGCCGCCCGATCGTCCTCAACGTCGGACTTGATCAGACGCCGGATGTCGCTTTCCGTCAGGCGGGCCCGGTAGGCGGTCATGGATGAGGCTCAGGGCGGCGAAGAATCAATCGTCACCCATAGCGTTACATAGTTAAAGCCCCGTTAGGAATAACGGCCGAACAAAGGTCTTCAGACCGACCTGTCCGGCGGCGGGCCATAGGCGCCGCCGAAGCCTCCGCCCGTCCCCTGCCCGTCCTGTCCCAGCAGCAGGGCCAGCAGACCCTGGTCCTGCTTCAGACGATCCAGTCGCGCGGCCAGCGCGCGCTCCTTGTCGCCCAGTTCGGGTCCGGCCTTGACGGCGCCGACGCCTGCGGCAGGCGCGACCTCGCCCGCCGTGCGCTGCAGATTGGCGTGCACCTCGGCCACCGATACCGCCCGCCCGTTGCGGTAGAAGATGGAGCGATTGGCCGAAGCCGCCTCCGGGAACAGGGCCGCGGCGCTGGCCTGGGGCCGCATCTGCATGGCCTCCATCAGCTTGGCCGCGCCCGCCGGACCGAGGAAATGCGCGGCGTAAAGCTCGCCCCCGTTCGGCTCGCGTCCCGTGCGGCCGCGCAGATAGGCGGCGTTGGAGGCCGTCAGTTCGCCCGCCATGGTCGAGGCCGCCTGTGGATCGAAGCGCAGGTCCAGCACGACATTGCGGGCCGAGCCGCGCACCTGCCAGCGGCCGTCGCCGCCCTGATAGATCAGGTCCGCATATTGGCCGTAGCCATGCTTGGCGCCGTGCCGCTTCACCGTGCCCAGCCAGGTCTGCTCGATGAACTGGAACAGGCCCGAGGCCGAAGACGTCGGCGCCCGCGCATTGGGGTTCATCGCGCTTTCGCGACGCGCGGTCTTCATCAGAAAGTCGAAGTCCACGCCGGTCGAGGTCGAGGCGCGCCGAATGGCCGCCTCCACGCCGCCGGATGATGGAATCGCTTTCACGCTCATGTGTGAACGGTCGCTAACCTAGGTAAACCAAACCTTAACGCAGCAGCGTCGCCGTTAACAATTCGAAGCGCCACAATAAGGCCGCAAGCGAAGCGCGAACTTCGTTCCGTGGGGCGCTGGGGAGGGCCCGCGACAGGAGGCGCGTAAGTCATGATGATGCGTATCGCCGGCGGCCACGGCGTGGTCAGCCCCCTCGACTTCCAACAACGCCGCAAGCCGCTGTCCCCCTTGATGTGGGCGATGATCGGGGCCTCGGCCCTGGTCCACGTCGGCGCCGGGCTCTGGCTGTATCAGCAACGGTTTGAACTGGCCGACGCCCCGCCCGCGCCGACGGAGCCGCCGCCCACGATCGTCGATCTGATCCGCCCGCCCTTGCCGCCCAAGCCGCAGACGCCGCCCCAGGCCTCGCCCGCGCCGACGCCGCCGATCCACCGGCCGACGCAGGTCACGCCCAGCGATGTCGCGCCTCTGGAGGTCCCGGTCGCCCCCGTCGTCAGCCACGACGCCGGGCCGGCCATCAACATCACGGCGCCGGCAGCCGAACCTTCGACCGGAACGGCGGTCACGCCCGAACCGCCAAGGGCCGCGCCGGTCATCACCCAGCCTGACTGGGTGCGCAAGCCGACGGCGGAGCAGTTGATGCGCGCCTATCCGTCCGCAGCCGAGGCGCGTGGCATCGCCGGGGTGGCCGAGTTGTCCTGTCTGGTGCGCGTGGACGGCAGCCTGACCGGCTGTTCGGTCACGTCGGAGACGCCGGGCAATCAGGGCTTCGGCCGGGCGGCGGTGAGCCTGAGCCGCTACTTCCGTCTTAGCCCGCGCACGGTGGACGGTCAGGCGGTCGACGGCGCCCGCGTCACCATGGCGATCCGCTTCACCCCGCCGACGGACTAAAGGAACCGCAAGGGATGGAGGGTCGGCTCGGCGACGGGCCGGCCCTCTGTCGCATCGGCGACGACGGCGCCGACCAGCGGCCCCAGCAGCCAGCCGTTGCGGCGCGGCCCCAGCGCGACATGCAGGCCCGGCGCGACCTGCCCCGCCATCGGCAGGCCGTCCGGCGTCGTTCCCCGCACCCCTGCGCGCCAGTCGATCGTCAGAGGACGCGCCGTCTGGCCCAGCACCAACCATGCGGCGGCCAGCATGGCCTCGCAACGGGCGGCGTCGGGCGTCACCGAGCGCTCGCCCGGCTCCATCGTCGCCCCGATCACGCTGCCCTCGCCCATCGGCGCGACATAGGCGCCCGGCCCGCGCACCACGTGGTCGACCAGGTTCTCCTTCACCAGACCGATCTGTCCGCGAATGGGGGTGATGCAGGCGACCGCCGCGCGCGCTTCGGGCGGCAGGCCGTCCAGAGCCGGGTCGGCGCCGGTGGCCAGAATCACATGCTCCGCGTGCACGGCGCCCGCCGTCGTCTCCGCTCGCCAGCCCGGCCCGTCCTGAGCCATGCGCAGCGCCCGCGCCTCGATCACCGTCAGCCCCTGCGCCAGCGCCGCCAGCGCCTGAGGCGGATCGACCTTGGCGTCCTCTCGCGTCGTCAGGCGAGCTGAGGCGGCGTCATAGTCATGCTGAAAACCCAGCGCCGACATCCGCGCCGCCAGTTCGGCGACGTTGCCGCCGCGCCATTCGGCCCTGTCGCCATAAAGGCGCACGCCCGTCGCCTGAGCAAAGGCGGGCCACAGGGCGCGCGCTCGCCGCAGCACCCCGGCCGCCTCGGACGACAGATCGTCGATGGCGCATTCCATGGCCGGCGCGATCATGCCCGCCGCCACGGCCGAGGCGTTGACGCCGCCCGGATCGATCACCGCCACGCGGCGTCCGCGTCGTTTCAGCTCCGCCGCCGCGCACAGGCCCAGGGCGCCCGCGCCGATGACCACGGCGTCGAAGGAAGGTTCGGGAGAATTGAAAAGGGGCACGGGATGTCCTTCGACCTCCCGCGCCCCGATTTCAACCGTTGAGTACGGTCTTTTATTCAGCCGCCAGCTTGGCCGCGCGCGCCTCTTCCAAACGCTTGGTCAGGGCGGCGTGCTGGCCCCACAGGGCCTTGGGCAGACGATCGCCGAACTTCTCATAGAAGGCGGGGATCAGGGCGGCTTCCTCGGTCCAGACGTCGGCGTCGACGTCCAGCAGGATCTGCAGATCGGCGTCGGTCAGCGTCAGGCCCGACAGGTCCAGCGCATCCTTGGACGGCACGCGGCCGACCGGGGTGTCCACAGCCTCGGCCTGGCCTTCCAGACGCTGGACGATCCATTTCAGCACGCGGGCGTTGTCGCCGAAGCCCGGCCACACGAACTTGCCCTCGTCGTTCTTGCGGAACCAGTTGACGAAGAACAGGCGCGGCAGCTTCGACGCATCCGACTTCTCGCCCATCTTCAGCCAGTGGCCGAAATAGTCGCCCATGTTGTAGCCGCAGAATGGCAGCATGGCGAAGGGATCGCGGCGCAGCTCGCCGACCTTGTTCTCGGCCGCCGCCGTGCCTTCCGACGCCACGGTCGAGCCCATGAAGACCCCGTGCTCCCAGTCATAGGCTTCCGTCACCAGCGGCACGGCCGAGGCGCGGCGACCGCCGAACAGGATGGCGTCGATCGGCACGCCCGCCGGGTCCTCCCACTCAGGCGCGATCGAGGGGCACTGACCGGCCCAGACGGCGAAGCGCGAGTTCGGGTGCGCGGCAGGCTCGCCCGAAGCCGGATCGTGCGGCTGACCCTTCCAGTTGGTCAGACCTTCCGGCGCTTCCTTCGACAGGCCTTCCCACCAGACATCGCCGTCAGCGGTCAGGGCGACGTTGGTGAAGATGGTGTCGCGCGTCAGGGTCTCGAGCGCGTTCTTGTTGGTGTTGCGGCTGGTGCCGGGAGCCACGCCGAAGAAGCCCGCTTCCGGGTTCACGGCATACAGGCGGCCGTCCTCGCCGAAGCGCATCCAGGCGATGTCGTCGCCGACCGTCTCGGCCTTCCAGCCGTCCAGCGCCGGTTGCAGCATGGCCAAGTTGGTCTTGCCGCAGGCCGACGGGAAGGCGGCCGCGACGTATTTGGACACGCCTTCGGGGCTGGTCAGCTTGAGGATCAGCATGTGCTCGGCCAGCCACCCCTCGTCGCGGGCCATGATCGAGGCGATGCGCAGGGCGTAGCACTTCTTGCCCAGCAGGGCGTTACCGCCGTAGCCCGAGCCGTAGGACCAGATTTCGCGGGTTTCGGGGAAGTGGACGATCCACTTGTCGTCATTGCACGGCCAGGCCACGTCGGCCTGACCTTCGGCCAGCGGGGCGCCCAGGGTGTGCACGGCCGGGACGAAGACGCCGTCGGCGCCCAGCATGTCCAGCGCGCCCTTGCCCATGCGGGTCATGACGCCCATCGAGACGGCGACATAGCCGCTGTCGGTGATTTCGACGCCCAGGGCGGAGATCTTGGAGCCCAGCGGACCCATGCAGAACGGCACCACATACATGGTGCGGCCCTTCATGCAGCCGTCGAACAGGCCATCCAGGCGGGCGCGCATCTCGACCGGATCGGACCAGTTGTTGGTCGGGCCGGCGTCGGCTTCGTCCTGCGAGCAGATGAAGGTGCGGCTTTCGACGCGGGCTACGTCCTTGGGGTCCGAGGCGGCGTAGTAGCAGCCGGGGCGCTTGGCCTGATCCAGTTCCTTCAGCGTGCCCTTGGCGATCAGGTCGGCCACGATGGCCGACTTCTCGGCGTCCGAGCCGTCGCACCAGTGAACACGGTCCGGCTTGGTCAGGGCGGCGATCTGCTCCACCCAGGCGACAAGGCCCTTGTGTTCGGTGGGCGCCGGATGGAGTCCGGGAATCGATTGCGTCACGTCTTGCTCTCCTGAAGCTGCGCGCGCCGATCTGTCGTCGCCGTCACGCATTAAGCTGATCACGCTGTGTTACGCGGGCAATGAACCCCCGGGCACGTAAGGTCAACCGCTGCACGTTTCATTCCCCCGTTATCCGGGCCAGACCGCCTGCGCGCACAATTAAATCGTCAGAGCGCGCCCCAAGGGCTATCTCCTTCGGCGTGAAGACGATGGATTCTGCAGTATCGACATCGGCCGGCGCCCCCGACGCGCTGATTTCGCCGGCAGCCGAACGCAACAGCGCGGCCATACTCGACGTCCTGCGCGCCCACCTGCCCGCGCGCGGCCGGGTGCTGGAAATCGCCGCCGGATCGGGTCAGCACGCCGCCGCCTTCGCCGCCGCCCTGCCCGGCCTGGACTGGACGCCCAGCGACCCCAGCCCGCAGGCCCGCGCCAGCATCGAGGCGTGGCGGACGCATACAGGCGTCGCAAACCTGCGCCCTGCACAGACCGTCGACATGCTGGACGACGCCAGCTGGCCGTCGGAGCCGCTGAACGCCATCGTCTGCATCAACATGATCCACATCAGCCCGTGGACGGCGGCCGAAGGCCTGATGAAGTTGGCCGGGCGGTCGCTGATGCGCCCCGGCGGCCTGCTGTACCTCTACGGCCCCTATCGCGAAGCAGGGGTTCCGCTGGCCCCGTCCAACGCCGCCTTCGACGACAGCCTGAAGGCGCGGGACCCGGCGTGGGGCCTGCGCGACCGGGGCGAGGTCGAAACGCTCGCCCGGTCGCATGGCCTGGCCCTGACGCTGCGGCGAGCCATGCCCGCCAACAACCTGAGCCTGATCTTCCGCCGCGTTTAGATGGCGGCGACGACGGCCGTCAGTTCGGCGCGGTCGTTCAGCAGGGCGACCTTGCCGTCGCGGAAGGCGGCGCCCGGCGCATCGGCCGCTTCGCCGAAGATTTCGGCCGTCAGAGCCACGCCGTCGGCGAAGGCCAGAACCGGCAGTCCCTGCGCCTTGGCCAGATTCACCAGCGCCTTGACCTGGACCAGTCCAGCCTCGTCCGCCACGCCGCCGGGAACCACCACGCCCTGAACCCGGCCGCCGCTGATGTCATCGGCCGTCGCCGTGGCCAGAACCGTCAAGCCGCCCGAAACCAGACTGCCCTCGCCGGTCGAGATCGGAGCCAGGGACACGCCTTCAAAGCGCAAGGCGGTCTCCATGTCGCCCAGTTCGCCGAAATCCATGCCCTTGCGCATGATCAGGCCGAAGCGCAGGCGGGCCGGCGCGGGGCGGTTGCCGTATTGGCGGGAACGAGGGGCGGTCGCGGTCTTGCGTTGAGCGTACAAAACGTCTCCTTCGAAGGTTATCGATCAATATTCGCGGACAGTTCCTAAAAACCGTCGCGCCCTGCGTGTCGAAATTCGGTCAGACACAGCAAACGTCGCGATCCGAATCAATCGGAGGCGAAGGCGTCAAAATCATCAGGGTGACTGCTGATATAGGCTTATGATGCTCAAGGTCAACTTGGCGACGAAAACGTGACCTGAACCGGCATTACAGAAAATCTGAACCTCGACACGTAGCGACCGGCCTTGCCTGAAGGCGTAGGCCCGCCCTACACAGCCGATCGCATCACAGATGAGTCAGCCCCGGCCATGGCCTTCACCCGCACCTATGACGGCGCAGAACCCGTCCGCATCAACAAATGGCTGGGCCAAACCGGCGTCTGCTCGCGCCGCGAGGCCGAGGGGCTGATCGTCGAGGGTCTGGTCAGCATCGACGGCGAGGTGGTGCGCGACGCGGGCCGCAAGATCGAACCGGGCCAGACCCTGACCCTCAACGACAAGGGCGAGGCGGCGCTGGCGGCGGGTGTCGCCGTCCTGCTGCACAAGCCGGTCGGCTATGTCTCGGGCCAGCCCGAGCCGGGCAAGATTCCCGCCGTGCGCCTGCTGACTGCGGCCAACAGGGTCGGCGACGGCGAGACGCCCGCCCGCGACGCCTCCCTGCCCCCGGTCGGGCGGCTGGACGAAGATTCGCGCGGCCTGCTGCTGCTGTCGTCGGACGGGGTCGTGGCCAAGGCGGTGATCGGCCCGCAGTCGGACCTCGACAAGGAATATCTGGTCCGCGTCGCCGGAGCCGTGACCGAGGCCAAATTGACGAAACTGCGTCACGGTCTGGAACTGGACGGCCGCCAGCTAAAGCCCGCCCGCGTCACCCAGATGGAGCCCCAGCGCCTGCGCTTCATCCTGCGCGAGGGCCGCAACCGCCAGATCCGCCGCATGTGCGAACTCGTGGGGCTGGATGTCGTCGACCTCTATCGCATCCGCATCGGTCCGGTGAAGCTGGGCGACCTGCCCGAAGGCCGCTGGCGGATGCTGACGGCCGACGAGCGCGCGGCGCTGATCAAGGGCTGACCGGCGCCGTCATGGTCGCCAGGCGGTTCAGTTCGGCGACGTGAGAAGAGAAGGCCGCCTTGCCCGCCCCGGTGAGGCTGAGCCAGGTGCGCTGCCGCCCGCCCTGCGCCGCCTTGCGTACGGCGAGATAGCCAGCTTCCTCCAGCGTCTTCACGTGTTTCGACAGGACGGAGTCAGAGACCTGAATGGCGTCGCGCACCACCGCGAACTCGGCTTCGGCGGCTGACAGAATTGCGCATATCTGCAGCCTTCCCGGCGCGTGGATCACGGGATCGAAAACGGGCGGCTTCACGACAGGCTCCGCGCGTCGATGCGGTACAGGCGCATCCAGACCCTCATGCCGACGACGCCCAGAAGCGCAGCCGCCAAACCGTTAGCGAAGGGAATCCACATCACGCCCTGCACCCGCCCGAACCAGATGCTGACGCCCATCAACCCAATCAGGATCGCCGCCAGGCCAAAGGCGGCCCAGCGGGCGCGACGCGGAGAATACCCGTTCACCCAGACCCCTGTGCGATCCTGCCAGACCCGCATGATCGTCACCAAAATGGCGATCGCCACCACCACGCAGGCCATCCCGATCGCAGTCGGAAAGCCCTGCCCCGCCACCAGCAGCCCGCACGCCACGGCGTAGCCGGCGTCATACCACCAGGGCCAATAGTTCATCTTTTCGAGCGCCTGTTCGCGCGTCTGGCGTATCTGCTCCAGAGCGGCCTTCGCATCGTCCGTATCTGACATGGGACATCCCTCACTTTCCAAAACGGAAAATGACGATGGCTTTCCACTTCGTCAAGTTATAACTTTCCAGAATGGAAAGTTATCTGAGGGCCTCGAACCACCGCTGCAGCAATGCGGCTTCGGCGCGGTGGGCGGCGGTGCGGGCGGCCGCCTCCTCGTCCACGCCCCAACGCTCCTCGGTGAAGGCTTCGTCCAGACGCGACAGGTCCAGCGCCGCCTCGCCCGCCAGCGCCCCGCGCTGCACGGCCAGCCCCAGCACCGCCGAGCCGAACAGCGGAACCGCCGTCGCCAGCCCGGTCAGGGCGAAGTCGTTCATCTGAAGTGACAGCGCCTCGACGCGCGCCAGAGCCTCCGGCGCCTGCGGCCGATGGATGATCCCCTCGACAGGATGCAGTTCGATACCCAGCTCGCGCGCGGCCCAGTCGCGCCACGGGCCCCACTGCGTCTGCTGACGCTCCATCAGGCCCGACGGCGTCTCGGCCAGATAGCAGAGCACGTCCGACCCGGCGTAACGGGCGATCTCCTCGGCCACCGGCCCGCGCGTCTGGCTGACCCGGTCAATGGCGGTCGAGGCCAGACGGGTGGCGGGCATGGTGGCGGGCGCCAGATGCTCGCCTTGATCGTTCCACTCCTCGGCCACCAGCCGGGCGGCGGCCTCGGTCGGCAGGACGATGGAGTTCCCGGCAGGCGTCTTGGGCGCACGGCCGTCCAGCAGGACGATCCAGCCGCCGTCGCGGGCCTCGACCCCGGCGCTCTTCCAAAAGCGCTTGATGCGCTCCTCGGATTCACGAAAGCCCTTCTGGGCGGCGACGTTGGGGTCCAGCGGGGGAATATGGGTCATGACGGACTTCTAGGCGAACAGCTTGGTCGAGGCGAACCGATCCAGCGCCGCCTCCAGATCAGGAAAATCAGCGGCGATGTGCAGCGCGCCCGCGGCGGCCTGCTCCTCAACCGTATGAAAGCCCCAGCCGACGCCCAGCGGATGCACGCCCGCCGCCACGGCCATGGCGATGTCGTGGCTGGTGTCCCCGATCATGACGGTCGAGGCGATGTCGGCTCCGCAGGCGGTCATGGCGGCGCGCAGCATGGCCGGATCCGGCTTGCCCGGCCCATCCTCGGCGCAGTGGCTGGACAGGAACAGGTTGCTCCATTCGGGCCGCGCCAGGTTGCGGGCGACCCCGCGCCGGTTCTGCCCCGTCGCCAGCGACAGCCGCCAGCCGTCGCGCTTCAACCGCCGCAGGGTGTCCATCACCCCGGGATAGAGCGGCTCCTCATGGCCCGCTTCGTACATGGCGCGGAAGCTGGCCTGAAAGGCGGCGACGAAATCCGCCAGCTCAGCGTCCGTCAGCGACGGCTCAAGCACATGCAGGGCGTGATGCAGGCTGAGGCCCACGATCTGACGCACGCGGTCATATTCCGGCTCGGGCAGACCCAGAACCTGCGCCGCCTCGCAGGCCGCACGATGGATGGAGGCGCGGCTGTCGACCAGGGTGCCGTCGATGTCGAAAACGGCGAGCGGCCTCATCGCATCCGCCGCACGCCCTCGAAGGGATCCTCGTCAGCCTCGTCCTCGGAGAAGCCGAAGTGGTTGAAACCGGCCTTCATCTCGGGGCTCAGCGGCGCCTCGACGATCAGCTTGCCGCCGCCGGGGTGGTCCAGTTCGATGCGGCGGGCGTGAAGCTGCAGCTTCAGCGGGCCGGACAGTTCGCGCGACTTGTCGTCGCCGTATTTGGGGTCGCCCAGGATCGGGTGGCCGATGGCGGCCATGTGGGCGCGCAACTGGTGCGTCCGGCCGGTAAAGGGGCGCAGCGCCATCCACGCCGCGCGGTGGGCGGCGCGGCTGATGGTGGCGAAGGCGGTCTCGGCCGGTTCGCCCTTGGGGTCCTTGGCCTCGGCCGGGCGCATCATCTCGAAGTCGTTGATGCCGGTCTTCTTCAGCGCCATGTCGATCTGACCGGCCGAAGGCTTGGGGTTGCCGATGACGATGGCCCAGTAAGTCTTTTTCGCCTGACGACGGGCGAAGGCGCCCGCCAGACGCTTGGCCGCCTCCGGTCCCTTGCCCAGCAGCAGCACGCCCGAAGTGTCGCGGTCCAGACGGTGGACCAGACGCGGGCGCTGCATCCCCTCGCCCCAGGCCGACAGCAGGCGATCGACGTGCTTGGTCGTCTTGGTGCCGCCCTGCACGGCCAGACCGTGCGGCTTGTTCAGGGCGATGACCATGTGGTCTTCATAAAGAACCAGAGACTTGGCGTAGGCGATGTCCCGCTCGGTCAGTTCATGCAGGTCGCCGGGCTTGCGCGGATTGGCGTCCGGCAGCGGCGGCACGCGCACGGCGGCGCCTGCGGTCAGACGGTCCTGCGGCTTGACGCGCGAACCATCGACGCGGATCTGGCCGCTGCGGGCCATCTTCTCGACCTGGATATGGGTCAGGTGCGGCCAGCGGCGCTTGAACCAGCGATCAAGACGGATGTCGTCTTCATCCTCGGCGACATAGAGGGTCTGGACTTCGCGGCTCATGCGCCCACTCCGGTAAACAGTTTGCGCGCGATCATCAGGCCGACGAACAGAGCGGCGATGGCGAGAACCACCGAACCCGCCGCATAAACGAAAGCCGAGACGATTTCACGGCGTTCGATCATCAAGGCCGCTTCCAGCGAGAAGGCGGAAAAGGTCGTGAAGCCGCCCAGCACGCCGACGGCGGCGAACAGGCGGATGCTCTCCTGCCCCGCGCCCGCCTTCAGCGCCAGCCAGCCGGTCAGCAATCCCATCAGCAGGCCGCCGGCGACATTGGCGGTCAGCGTCGCCAACGGCCAGGTCGCGCCCGGCGCCAGGCGGCCTGCCGCCAGCCCCAGGCCATAGCGCGCCATCGCCCCCAGGCCGCCGCCGATCGCAACCAGCAAGAAACGTGTCATGCTGGCGGCTTATACTGTTCTGACGTCATTTGCGAAGGCCGCCATGCACGACCTTGTCCTCGCCATCCTGCATCACCTGCTGTTCATGGGTCTGATCGTCATGCTGGCGTCGGAGCTGGCGCTGCTGCGGACCCCCGAACCGCCGGTGAAAAGGCTGGCGGGGCTGGATGCGGGCTATGGCGCCGCGGCTCTGCTGATCGTTCTGGTCGGGGTGGGACGAGTGATGGGCGGCAAGGGCTGGGCCTTCTATGAAGCCAACCCCTTCTTCTGGGCCAAGGTCGCGACATTCGCCCTGATCGGCCTGATCTCGATCCGACCGAGGTTGCTGATCCTGAAATGGCGCAAGGCGGCGAAGAGCGCCCCCGGCTATGTTCCGCCACAGGCCGAACTGACCGCAGCCCGGCGCGCGATCGGGCTGGAGATTCTGCTGCTGATTCCGCTGCTGGCCTTCGCGGCGGCGATGGCGCGCTGGCCGTTCTAAGCCCTACAGGCGCGGACGAATGGCGTCCTGCACCCCGCGCGCATCATAGGCTTCCCGGCGATCCGGGCGCTGGCCGCGCCCCATAACGACCTCCAGCGTCGTCGAGGTCGGTTGTGGTCCGCTGAGGTCGAAGCCGAGGCCCACGCCGACGCCCGAGGTCGACCATCCGCCGTAACGGCCGGAACTGGCGCCCACCGACACGCTGGGACGCACGCCGCCCGCGCTGTCGGGTCGGCCGTCGATCCAGCGCTGCGTCACCTCAAACCAGTCGTAACCCTGCTCGACCGTCAGCTGGGCGGCGCGGAACAGGGCCATGTCGGCCACCGGACCGGGCGCGCCCACGCCCTTGTAGGTCACGCGGAAGCGGTCGCGCTCGATCTGTTGTTCGGAATAGCCCTGCCCGTTCGGCCCCATCTGCCGACCATAGGGCGCCAGGCTGGCGCAGGCGGTCAAGGCCAGGGCCGAGGCGGCGATCGTGACGATGGCAAGGCGTTTCATGCGCGTGTCTCCCACGCCCGAACAGCGCACGGGCGAGCCGGATTGTTCCGCCCAGAAGCTGAACAGGGGATGAAGCGCCTAAAGCCCCGCCGCATGGCGCAGGGCGACGAAATCTTCCGGCTCCGGCGCCTCGACCGTCACACGCCCGCCATCCGGATGGGGAAAGCTCAGCTTCGCAGCATGAAGCATCAGGCGCGGCGCCGCGCGGCCGGCGAAGGTCAAAGCGCCGCCATAGCGGACATCGCCGACCAGAGGACGCCCGATGGAGGCCATGTGGACCCGGAGCTGGTGCATCCGCCCCGTCTCCGGCGACAGTTCGACCACCGCCCCGTCCTGACTGGAGGCCAGGGTGCGATAGCCGCTGGCGGCGCCCTGCGCGCCCGGCGCATCGAACGCCACGACGCGCATATAGCTTTCGCGACCGATCTCTTCGCGACGCAGGGCCGAGGTGATCCGGCCGGACTTGGGCTCCGGCGCGGCCGCGACCAGCGCCAGATAGGTCTTCTGGAACTTGCGCATCTGCATCGCCTTGCCGAAGAAACCGGCGGCGGGCTTGGTCTTGGCGGCCAGGATGACGCCCGAGGTGTCGCGGTCCAGCCGATGCACCAGCTCCGGCCGCTTGCCGTTGGATCGGGCGAAGGCCCACAACAGGTCGTCCAGCGTATGCGCCTGAATGCGCCCGCCCTGACTGGACAGGCCCGACGGCTTGTTGAAGGCGATCAGATGCGCGTCTTCATGCATCACCCAGGAACGGACGGCGGCGATCTCTTCTTCGGTCAGGGAAACGGGCTGGCGGGTCTTCACCCGCCGAGCCTTTAGCCGAGCAGACGGCGCTTCGCCATGCCTCTCAGGAGATCAGGCCCCTCAGCGGATCAGGCCCTTGCGGCGCGCCCAGTGGGCATAGGCGATCTGGATGACGAAGACGGCGGCGACCGCCACGACAGAGGCCAGGCCCGCAGCGCCCAGCACCTCGCGCCCATTGCTCAGCGCCAGCACATAGACCGAGTGCGCCAGCATGGCGATCAGGCCAGCGACAAAGGCGTTGAAGGCCAGCTTGCGCCGCAGCAACAGCATCAGAGCGCCTAGCAGGCCGCACCATACCGCCACGCCGAACGCCACATCCGTCCACATCGGCGCCGAGCGCAGATAGAAGACCTGCTCCATCGTCAGAGCGCTCCAATAGGCCTGCGCCCCGGTCACTTTCTGGTACCATTGCCAGACGCCGAAACCGTTCCAGAGCACCGAGGCCACGGCGATGGCCCACAGATGCCACGGCGCCGTCGAGCGCTTCGCAATATCGACCATCATTCTTCCCCCTAGGACCTTGAGCGCGAAAAACTACGCCGAAATAGGTCGTCGCAACAAGGGCTTCGGCCTCTTCCTAAACGATCACGCCGCGCCGGCTCATCCAGGCGCAATAGACGGTCTGGGCGATCAGGACGCCAATCAGGATCAGGCCTAACGCCACGCCGACCGGCCCCATGATCTCGCGCCCATGACTCATGAAGTGGACGGAGGCCGTGTCGGCCAGCATGGCGATCAGCGCCACGGCGAACGCCATCGTCGCCTGTCGCCGTCGCAACAGAAGCAGCGCCGCCCCCAGCAGCCCACCCCAAAAGGCGACCCCGACCGCGATATCGGTCCATAGAGGCACGGTGCGCAGATAGGCGGCCTCGGCCGGGCTCATGCCGGCCCAATAAGCCGGGTCGCCCGTCACCTGCAGCATCCACTGCCAGACGAAAAGCGCATTCCACAGGAAGGACAGCACGCCGATAAGCCACACATGCCAGGGCGTCGAAATACGTCGCACAATCTCGACCATGGTCGCCTCCGCAGTTGGGAGGTTCAGCTTACGCTTCTCAGACACGCACAACAATGAACACTGTTCACCGACCGACAAGAGCATCGCGCGGGTGGTAGACGCGTTATGCCTTGTCCGCCTGCATCCGAGCCCGCATCGCCGCCCAGCGCTCCAGGCGCGCCTTGACCTTCTCTTCGTGGCCCTCGCCCTTGGGCTTGTAGAAGGTGCGGCGCTCCATCTCGTCGGGGAAGAAGTCGGCGCCCGAGAAGCCCTCGGGCGTGTCGGGGTCGTATTGGTAGCCCTTGCCGTAGCCCAGCGACTTCATCAGCCTGGTCGGAGCGTTGCGGATATGGGCGGGCGGCATCAGGGAGCCGGTCTCGTGGGCGGCGCGCTTGGCCGCCTTGAAGGCTTCATAGACGCCGACCGACTTCGGCGCGGTCGCCAAGTGGACGACCGCCTGAGCCAGAGCCAGTTCGCCCTCAGGACTACCGAGGAAGTCGTAGGTGTCCTTGGCCGCATTGGCCACCAGGATGGACAGGGGGTCGGCCTGGCCGATGTCCTCGACCGCCATGCGTACGATGCGGCGGGCCAGATACAGGGGGTCCTCGCCCCCGTTCAGCATCCGCGCCAGCCAGTAGAGCGCCGCGTCAGGGTCCGATCCGCGCACCGACTTATGCAGGGCGGAGATGAGGTTGTAGTGTTCCTCGCGCGACTTGTCATAGGCGGGGGCGCGTTTCTGCAGCACGACCGCCAGGGCCTGCACGTCCAGCGGCTCGACGTCCGTCAGGTCGAACAGCACCTCGGACATGGTCAGCAGATAGCGGCCGTCGCCGTCCGCCAGCGCCAGCATGGCCTGCCGCGCCTCTGGCGTCAGCGGCAGGGACTTGCCCATCAGAGCCTCGGCCCGGTCCAGCAGCAGATCCAGCGAGGCGTCGTCCAGCCGCTTCAACACATAGACCTGGCTGCGCGACAGCAGGGCCCCGTTCAGCTCGAAGCTGGGGTTTTCGGTCGTGGCGCCGACCAGGGTGACGATCCCCTCCTCCACGAAGGGCAGGAAACCGTCCTGCTGGGCGCGGTTGAAGCGGTGGATCTCGTCGACGAAGAGCAGGGTCTGCTGACCCGCCGCCCGGCGCATCCGCGCGGCCTCGAACGCCTTCTTCAGGTCGGCGACGCCCGAGAAGACAGCGCTGATCGACTGGTATTCATAGCCGGCCGCCTTCGCCAACAGGCGGGCGATCGTCGTCTTGCCCGTGCCCGGCGGACCCCACAGGATCATGGAGCCGAGGCGTCCGGCCTCGATCATGCGGCGGATCGGCCCGCCCTCGCCCAGCAGGTGGTCCTGGCCCACCACCTGGTCCAGCGCCTGCGGGCGCAGACGGTCGGCCAGAGGCGCGTCGGGAGGATGGATGCCGGAGGCTTCGAACAAATCAGTCATGGAACGCTCTAGATAGGCGTTCGTTCGGGCGACTGCACCCGCTACAACGCCTCCAAGGAGGAATCGCATGACAGAACCCAAGCCCGATCAGGGACCGCGCGGCGGGGTGACGCCCCATCTGACCATCCCCTCACGCGGGGCCGCCGCAGCGATCGAATTCTACGCCCGCGCCTTCGGGGCCGAGGAAGTCATGCGGATGCCCGCCGAGGACGGCGAGCGCCTGATGCACGCCCATCTGCGCATCAATGGCGGCAGCCTGATGCTGGCCGACGAATTCCCCGAATGGACCGGCGAGGCCGATGTAAAGCCGGTCGGGGTCTGTCTGCATCTTCAGGTCGACGACGCCGACGAATGGTGGGGCCGCGCCCTGGTCAACGGCGCGATTCCGGTCATGCCGCTGGAGGACCAGTTCTGGGGCGACCGATACGGCCAGGTGCGCGATCCATTCGGCCATCTGTGGAGCATCGGCGGGCCGCAGAAGGGGTAAGCTTCTCCTCCCCATTTCATGGGGAGATGGATTGGCGGCGCAGCCGACGAGACGGAGGGGCGTCTTCGTTAGGCCGTTGTAAGGCCCCTCCACCGCTAGGCGGTCCCCCTCCCCACTACGTGGGGAGGAAAACTCGGAGCGTTACGGCAGGCGCCCTGTCAGACGGCGGCCGTTGCGGACAATGGTCAGCTCTGAGCCGCGCTGAGCCCGGCCCAGGGCGGCGACCGTGGTGACGGCGCGACCGTCGATCTGCACCACCAGGTCGTTGGGACGCAGGCCGATGCGCGCCGGGACGCTGTTGCGCTGCAAGCCCGTCACCACCACGCCGCTGGTGAAGGGATCGCCGCCCAGACGGTCGGCCAACGCCGGATTCAGCGCCACGCCCTGAAGTCCGGCCAGCGCCCCCTGCCCCACGACCGTCCCCTGTCCCGGATCCGCATCGCCCGGCAGGGTCGAGACGCGAGCGGTCAGCGTCTGGCTCCGCCCGTCGCGCAGCACCGTCACGGCGACGGAGGCGTTCGGCGACTTGGTGCCGATGCGGAAGTTCAGGCCGCCCTGATCATTGACTTCGGCCCCGTCGATGGCGGTGATCACGTCGCCCTGCTGGATGCCGGCGCGCGCGCCGGGACCGCCAGCATAGACATCTGTGACCATCAGCCCCTGCGGTCGCTCAAGGCCCAGGCTGCGGGCGATGTCAGCGCTGACCGTATCGCCCTTGACCCCCAGCCAGGCGCGCTCGACCGCCTTGGCGCCGCCCACGGCCGAATCCACCACCCGCTTGACCATGGCCGCAGGCACGGCGAAGCCGACGCCGCTGGACGAGCCCGTGCGCGAGAAGATGGCCGTATTGATGCCGATCAGGTCGCCGTCCATGTCGACCAGGGCGCCGCCCGAGTTGCCTGGATTGATCGGCGCGTCGGTCTGGATGAAGGAGCCGGAATCGCTGATGCCCGTCTCGGTGCGGTTCAGGGCCGAGATGATGCCGTTGGTCACCGTCTGGCCGACGCCGAACGGGTTGCCGATGGCCAGCACCAGATCGCCGACCTGCTGCTGCTCCTGATCGTCGATGCGCAGGACCGGCAGGTCGCCGTCCAGATTCTCGAGTTGCAGCACGGCGATGTCGGAACGCTCGTCCGCCAGCAGCACCTTGGCCGGATATTCGCGCCGGTCGTTCAGGGTGACGCGGATCTCCTGCATGTTCTGGATGACGTGATTGTTGGTCACGACGATCCCGTCCGGACGCACGATCACGCCCGAACCGATGGAGCCGGTCACGCGCGACTGCGGCCCGCCCCCGAACAGTTCAAAGAAGGGATCGCGCACGCGCTGGATGCCGCGCGCCGAGATATTCACCACGGCGGGGGCGGCCTCGCGCACCACGGGGGCGAAGCTGGTCTTCAGCGCGCCGGCGTCGCGCGGGGCGACGCGGGGCTGTTCGGCGAAGACGCCTTCCTGCGCCTTGGTGGGCTGCGGCTGGCCGCAGGCGGACAGGATCAGGGCGGCGGCGATGGCCAGTCTGGAAGTCTTCATCTCGTCCCGGTTCTTATCAAGCTTGGGCGTTGCGTCCATTCCGCCTCGGCTTTTCGACAGGATCAAGGCCGTCTTTCGATTCGGGGCGCGGCGGCGATCAAACGGACGTGACCTCGTCCCGTTCCGCCCGGCGCGCGGTCAGGAAGCCGATCAACGCTCCGAACGCCAGCACCACGGAGGCCAGATAGAAGGCCAGCCCCGGCTCGGACAGCATCGCGTCGGCCGCGGCGGACACCGCAGGCAGCCCCCGATCCGACAACCAGACCGCCGCCCGTCCGCCGCCCTCGCCCACGGACACCGAATAGATCCAGCCAAAGAACAGGGGCGAGGCCACCCCGGCGATGGAGGCCACGCTCATGTTCGCGCCCTGCAGCTGGCCCTGCTCGCTCTCGCCGACGCGACGGGTCATCAAGGACTGAAGCGTCGGCATGGCAAGACCCCACAAGGCGTTGGGGAACATGGCGATGATGAAGGCGACGCCCGTCGGCGCCCACCCCATCAGGGCGATGCCGACCGCCCCGCCGCACAGGCCGAAGATCATGGTCGCACGGTCGCCGAACCGCTTGGACGCCGGACCGACCAACACGCCCTGAACAATCATGTCCAGCACTCCGACCATGGCCAGCAGGGCCCCGACCTGCCACGGCCCCCAGTCGTAACGCAGCCCGGCGTAAAGGACGAAGACCGCCGAAAACACGTGGTGGGCGAAGTAGAGCAGGAAGTTCACGACTGCGAGGCCCGCCAGCTCCGCGTGGCGCTTCAGCAGGATCATGGCGCCGATCGGATTGGCGCGACGCCAGCTGAAAGGCATTCGTTTCTCGGGCGGCAGGCTCTCCGGCAGGATGAACAGGCCGTACAGGAAGGCCAGGCCCGACAGGGCCCCCGCCACCCAGAAGGGCACGCGCGGTCCGAACTCGCCCAGGAAACCGCCCAGCACCGGCCCCAGCACGAATCCGCCCGAGAAGGCCGCGCCGATCAGCCCATAGGCGCGGGCGCGTTTTTCCGGCTCGGTGATGTCGGCCATATAGGCGTAGATGGTGGTGAAGCTGGACGAGGTGACGCCCGCCACCAGTCGCCCGACCGCCAGCCACCACAGGTTCGGCGCCAGCGCCATCAGGACATAGTCCGCGGCCAGACCGGCGCAGCTGATCAGGATGACCGGACGGCGCCCGTACTGGTCCGACAGCGAGCCGATCACCGGCGAGGCCAGGAACTGCATCCCCGCCCACAGGGCCACGAACACCCCGTTCAGCAGGCCCGCCCGCGCGTTCGACCCGACGAACTCCTCGATCAGATGCGGCAGGACCGGAATGACGATCCCCATCGCCACAATATCCAGCACCGCCGTCACAAGGATGAAGGCGATCGCCGCACGGCGGACCTTGGGGATATGCAGGGACATGGATGCTCGCGGAGGTGGAGCGCCGTTCTACTCCGCCGCCCTTTTCCAGCCCATACCTCGAACGGTCGCTCAGTGCTGCGTGACGGGCAGCGTGTCGTTCGGGTCACCGTCGCCACGCGGCGCCGTGACGCCCAGCAGGCGGGCCAGGAAGGGCTGGACGTCGACGCTGTCCAGGTTCTGCAGCCGCCGCCCTGCAATCACGCCAGGCCCGTGGGCGATGAAGATCGCCTGCATCTCGGGCGCAGCGTTGTCATAGCCGTGGGCGCCGCCTGGCTTGGTCACCGGCCGCGCCTTCGTCGCCAGCAGCCAGCCGGGCTCGGACGCGCACACGATGGCCGAGACGCGCGGGTTCGAGCCCAGCGCCAGTCGCGCCGGGATCTCGCTCTTGCGCCAGCAGTCCAGGTGAGGGCGCGACCCCAGCAGCGCCTGCTCCACCTCGGCCTCGCGCCCCGCGACGGGGTTCAGGAAAGCGACCGCGCCCGAATAGACGATCTGCACCGCCTCGGGGTCGATGAGGTCGTCCAGCACGGTGACGCGGTCGGGCGAGGTCGCCGCCATGCCGTGGTCCGACACCACGACCAGCACGGTGTTGTCATAAAGACCCCGGGCCTTCAGCCCTTCCACCAGACGCCCGATTGAGGCGTCGACCGACCGCATCGCTTCCAGCGTCTGCGGCGCATCCGGGCCGTGGTTGTGCCCCATGGTGTCGACGATATCGAAATAGAGGGTGGTCAGGGCCGGGCGCTGGGCGGCGGGCAGGTCCATCCAGGCCAGCACCTGATCGACGCGGACGTCGCCCGGCATCGACTGATCGAAGGGCTTCCAATAGGTGGGACGCACGCCGCGAATGTCGGCCTCGGACCCCGGCCAGAACATGGTGGCGGTCTTCACGCCCTGCCGCTCTGCCGACACCCAGATCGGCTCGCCCTGGTCCCACCAGCGACGATCGGTGACCGCCTGCTTGTTGCCAAGCGAGAAGCGGCCCAGTTCGGCGTCGACCATATTGTTGCCGACGATGCCGTGGTGATCGGGATGCAGGCCGGTGACGAGCGTGTAGTGATTGGGGAAGGTCACGCTGGGGAAGGACGGCTTCATCGGCCCCGACGCCCCCTCGGCCGCCAGCTGCGCCAGCACCGGCGTCGCCCCGCGCTCCAGATAGTCCGCGCGGAAGCCGTCGATGGAGATCAGGATGACGTTCGGCGCCTGGGCCGTCTCGACCGGCGGCGGGGGCGGCGTGGTGGCGCAGGCGGCGACGGCCAGCGTCAGGACGGCGGCGCGCGCCAGGCCGAACAGACGATCAAACATGAGGAACTCCCGGAAAACCGACTTTTTCGCGATATTGCCTAAGCTTAATCCGCGACAGACAGAAGACGGCTTGCCGGTTTTTCAACTCCGGGCCACGCTCGCGTTCATGACCAGCGTTATCGAAACGAACGGCCTGACCAAGACCTATGGCGCGGTGCGCGCCCTTGACGGCCTCAGTCTCAGCATACCGCGCGGCGGGGTCTATGGCGTGCTGGGGCCCAACGGCGCGGGCAAGTCGACGCTATTTCGCATCCTGCTGGGCCTGATCCGGCCCACGGCGGGCGAGGTGCGGGTCATGGGCCAGCCGACCGGCGATCCGGCGGTGACCCGTCGCATGGGCTCGATGATCGAGACGCCGCGCTATCCGCCCTATCTGACCGCGCGTCAGGCCCTGCGCTGGCTGGCGCTGGCGCACGGGATGGGCGCCGAGGCCGAGACCGACCGCTGGCTGGACCGTGCCGGCCTGTCCGAGGCGGCCGACCGCAAGGTGCGCGGCTTCTCGGTCGGCATGATGCAGCGGCTGGGCGTCGCCGCCGCCCTGATGACCCGGCCCGATCTGGTCATCCTGGATGAGCCGACCAGCGGCATGGACCCGCCCGGCATCCAGGAAATGCGCGCGCTGATCCGAAGTCTGGCCGACGACGACGGCGTGACCATCATTCTGGCCAGCCACCAGTTGCTGGAGGTCCAGCGCGTCTGCGACCGCGTCGCCATCCTGAACCGGGGCAAGCTGGCGGCCGAGGGCAGGGTCAGCGACCTGACCGCCTCGGGCGAACGCCTGCGCCTGTCGGCCACGCCCCTGGCCAAGGTCATGGCCGTGCTGGGAGAGCGCGGCAGCGTTCAGGACGACGCCGTCATGGCCGCCGTTCCCCGCGCCGAGACCCCTGCCCTGCTGCGCGCCCTGATCGAACAGGGCGTGGACATCGACGAGGCCCGCTGGGTCGGCGCCGATCTGGAAAGCGTCTTCATGACTGAAACCTCTTCCGTCGAGGGAGGCCGCCCATGATGCTGGCCGACGCCATCCGCGCCGAAACCTGGCGCCTGCTGCAGAACCGCACGGCGGTGTTCTGGAGCGTCGTTTTCGTGCCTCTGATCTCGCTGGCGCTGGCGACCGCAAGCTTCCTGTTCATCCGCTCCAAGATGGACGGGGCGATGCAGACCCTGCCGGTCGAGTTGAAACTGACCGCCAGCGCCATCGATCTGGGCCAGTCGCTGGTCGATGCAGCCGGCGGCCTGGCCAACCCCGGCGTGCTGGCCTTCCTGCTGATCGGCGCGGCAACCGTCTTCGCGGGCGACTACCGCTGGGAGACCTGGCGATTGATCACGGCCCGCAACACCCGGCCGAACCTGATCATGGGCAAGGTAGGCGCGGTCAAGCTGATGACCCTGACCGGGTTGATCCTGCTGTTGATCGCCGGCATGGGCGCCGAAGTCGCCAAGGGCGTGATCTTCGGGCGCAGCTTCGCCTTCGGCTTCGGCGGCGAACAGGCGCAGGCGTTCGGCCTGCTGGCGCTGCTGTCCTATGTGCGGGTGGTGCAGTTCCTGTTGCTCGGCCTGCTGGCGGCGACAGTGACGCGCTCCCTGCTGGCGGCGCTGTTCGTGCCCCTGGTCATCGGCGTCGGCCAGTTCTTCCTGGCCAAGCTGAGCCCGCTGTTCGGCTGGCAGATAGGCGACTGGGCGACGATGCTGCTGCTGCCCGGCGACGCCTTCGAAGTGCTGAAAGCCCTGATCAACGGCGGCATGGAAGCCGCCCTTGTCCCCGCAGGCGCCGCTTGGCGCGCGATCGTCGGGCTGGCGCTATGGAGCTTCGGCCCCTTCCTTCTGGCCCTGGCGTGGTTCCAGCGACAGGACCTGTCGAAGGAGTAGAAACTTTCCTCCCCACTGCGTGGGGAGGGGGACCGCGCAGCGGTGGAGGGGCTTAGGGCTGAGGAGCCGAGCGGCCCCTCCGGCTCGACGGCTACGCCGCCGATCCACCTCCCCATGTCATGGGGAGGAGAAACCCAGCGCCTTCTCCATAAAGACGTCGGCCCGGACATAGGGCGTATCGCGCGGCGGCAGGCGCACGAAACCGAAGCTGTCATAGAGCGCCAGAGCCGGGCCGAGCGTCGAACTGGTCTCCAGATAGAGGCGATGAGCCCCCGCCTCGCGCGCCGCCGCCTCGCAGGCGTCCAGCAGGCGACGCGACAGCCCCTGACCGCGCGCGGACGGCGCAATGGTCATCTTGGCGACCTCATAGCCGCCGTCGTCCATCGCCATCAGGGCGCAGCAGCCGACGGCCTGGCCCGCCCGCTCGACAAAGAAGATGCGGCCTCCGGGCGTCAGGATCTGGCCTTCAGGATCGCCCAGCACCTTGCGGTCCTTGGCCTCGACGGCGAAGCCGCCCTCGGCCAACCAGGCTTCGTTCAGGGTCCGCCAGGCGTCGCGATGCTCCGGCCGATAGGCGACGATGACGAAGGCTTCTGCGCTCATGCCGACAGCCCCCGGCAGTGGTCCGCAAACCCGGCGACGAAGGCGGTCAGGCGACGGCGCGTATCCGCGTCGATCAGACGGCCTTCGGCGTCAAAGGCGTCGCCCGCGCGTGTGACCATTACCCTTGCCCCGAACCAGGGCGCCGCCCCCAGGGTGCGCAACACCGGCAGCCAGGCGGCCTGGCTCATCAGCGTCCCGAACGGTCCGGGCGAGGCGCCCAGCACCGCCACAGGCCGCCCGCCGAACACGCGCCCGATGTCTGAATTGGGTCGGCTCAGCCAGTCGATGGCGTTCTTGAACGGTCCGGGGATGGAGTTGTTGTATTCGGGCGTGAACAGCATCAGGCCATCGCAGCCGGCGATCAGATCTTTCAGCACCACGACCGCGTCGGGCAGGCCCTGCTGAGCCTCCAGATCGCCGTCATAAAGAGGGATGCCGTGGATGGTCGCGGCGATCAGCTCCACATCTGCGGGCGCCGTCTCCTGCGCCGCGCGCAGCAGGGCGCTGTTGTAGGAGGCCGCCCGTAGGCTGCCCGACAGTCCGACCAGACGCATTTCAGTCCTTCGTCTCCGCTAGCGTCGCCGTATCGGGCGACGACAGCCTTTCGCCGTGAATTTGCTGCTCGGCGCAACCCTCGACCAGAAAATCCAGCAGCATCCGCACCGAAGGCAGCAGCCCGCGCCGCGACGGAAAGACCGCGTGGACGATCCATTTCTTGGGCCGCCAGTCCGGCAACAGGTCGACCAGCCGCCCCGCCTCCAGGTCGCGCATCACCGCCACGCTGGGCAGCAGGCCCACGCCCAGGCCGGTCAGAGCGGCCTCGTGCAGCATGTGCAGGTCGTCGGTGACCAGGCGCGGCGCATGGCGCACCGACGCCGTCATGCCGTCCTTGTGGTTCAGCGCCCAAACATGATCGCGATGCGCCGGACCGAAATCCAGACTGGGCCAGCCTGCCAGATCAGCCGGACCGGTCGGTGTTCCCATGCGGGCGATCAGGTCCGGGCTGGCGACCAGGCGATGCACGCTCTCGTCCAGCTTTCGCATGACCAGATCGGTCTGCTCCAGCGGCGGCTCGCGAACACGGATGGCCAGGTCGAACCCCTCGCCGATGACGTCCACCCGTCGGCTGGTGCTGTGAAGCTGCACCTCCAGCTCGGGATACAGGGCCATGAAGCGCACGATCAGGCCGCTCATCTGATAGGTCAGCAGGCCCGGCGCGCAGGCGACCCGGATCGTGCCGCATGGCTCGGATCGAGCGCCGTCGATCAGGGCCTGCGCCGCCTCAGCCTCGACCAGCATGGCGAGGCAGTGTTGGTAATAGGCCTGGCCGATCTCCGTGACCGAGAATTTGCGCGACGAGCGCTGGATCAGCCGCGTGCCCAGCTGGTCTTCCAGCGCGGCGATGCGGCGGCTGAGCTTGGATTTCTGCATCCCCAGCGCCCGCGCCGCCGGGGCGAAGCCGAGGTGATCCACCACCTGCACGAAATAATAGAGGTCGTTGAGGTCTCTCATCGTTCTATTGATAGAACGCAGCGAGGCGTTTTCGCAATCTGTCCCGTCCGGCGTTCCAGCGGCATAAAGCCGTCAACGCGATCGGCCCTGCCCCCAGCGGCCGATCCAACGAATGGAGACTAGACCATGAAGAAGGTTCTGGGCCGTTACGGCAACGACCGCGGCCATTGGGTCGGCGACGGCTTCCCCGTCCGTTCGCTGTTTTCCTACAACGCCGTGGGCAAACAGGTCAGCCCTTTCCTGCTGCTCGACTACGCCGGTCCGTACAACTTCGAGCCGACGACCGAGCGGCGCGGCGTGGGCCAGCATCCGCACCGCGGGTTCGAGACCGTGACCATCGTCTATGACGGCGAGGTCGAGCACCGCGACTCGACCGGCCAGGGCGGCATCATCGGCCCCGGCGACGTCCAGTGGATGACGGCGGGCGGCGGCATCCTGCACGAGGAGTTCCATTCTCCGGCCTTCTCGCGCACCGGCGGCCCCTTCCGCATGGTTCAGCTGTGGGTCAACCTGCCCGCCAAGGACAAGATGACCCGTCCCGGCTACCAGTCGATCCTGAACGCCGACATTCCGACCGTTTCCCTGCCCGACAACGCAGGGACCGCGCGGATCATCGCCGGCGCGATGGAGGGCTCGAAAGGCCCGGCCACGACCTTCACCCCGATCAATGTGTGGGACGTGCGGTTGAACCGGGACGCCGTGACCACGCTGGACCTGCCCGAAGGCCACACGGCCATTGTGGTGGTTCTGTCGGGTCATGTCACCGTCAACGGCGACCAGCCTGCGGGGGCCGCCGAGGCCCTGCTGCTGGACCGTGAGGGCGCTGGCGTGACCCTGAGCGCGGATGCGGACACGACCCTGCTGATCCTGACCGGAGAGCCGATCGACGAGCCCATCGTCGGTTATGGCCCCTTCGTGATGAACAGCGAGGACGAAATCCGCACCGCCATCACGGACTTCAACAGCGGCCGCTTCGGCGACATCCCGGCCGCCGCCTGACTTCGCCCCCGAAGGCCCGGTCTTCGGACCGGGCCGCAACCCGCCTGCTGAAAGGAACCGCCCGATGGCCAGCGAACCGATCCGCGATCCGAAGTCGGATCACCTTCTGACCCCCGAAAACTCGGCCTTCATCATCATCGACTACCAGCCGGTCCAGGTGAACTCCATCGCCTCGATGGACCGCCAGCTGCTGGTGAACAACATCGTCGGCGCGGCCAAGGCCGCCGTCGCCTTTGGCTTGCCGATCGTCCACTCGACCGTCAATGTCGAGACGGGGCTGAACCGGCCGCCGATCGGCCAGCTGCGCAAGGTGCTGAAGGACTATCCGACCTATGACCGCACCACGATCAACTCCTGGGAAGACTTGGAATTCCGCAAGGCGGTCGAGGCCACCGGCCGCAAAAAGCTGATCATGACGGCCCTGTGGACCGAGGCCTGCCTGACCTTCCCGGCGCTGGACGCCCTGCGTGACGGCTATGAGGTCTATGTCGTGGCCGACGCCGTGGGCGGCACCTCGCTTGCTGCTCACGAAATGGGTCTGCGCCGTATCGAACAGGCGGGCGGAAAGATGATCTCCGTGCCGCAGCTGTTCTGTGAACTGCAGCGCGACTGGAACCGTTCCGAGACCGTCCCGGCCTTCATGAACCTGTTCATCGAAACCGGCGGCACAGCCGGGATCCAGTTCTCTTACGACAAGGAAGACTGATCTTTCCGGGCGATCCGCGTCATAGTGCGTGGATCGCCCTTTCGTCGTCCCAGACCTCATCCTTCAGGAACTCAATATGATCGAACTCATCATCGACCAGCGCCGCAAGGATCTCGGCGGCTTTGAGGTCGGCCGCGTCCTGCCCTTCGCCAAGCGTCGCGCGGTCGGTCCGTTTGTCTTCTTCGACCACATGGGCCCCGTGGACATGCCCGCCGGCATTCCCAAGACCGTAGACGTGCGCCCGCACCCGCACATCGGCATCTCGACCCTGACCTATCTGTTCGACGGCGAGATCACCCACCGCGACAGCCTGGGCGTTCAGCAGGACATCCGCCCGGCCGAGGTCAACTGGATGACGGCCGGCAGCGGCGTCACCCACTCCGAACGCTTTGAGCGGGCGCGGATGGAAGGCCTCCGCCTTGAGGGCATTCAGGCCTGGCTGGCGCTGCCGAATGGGCAGGAAGAAGTCGATCCGTCGTTCCAGCACGTCGGCTCAGGCGATCTGCCGACCTGGATTGAGGCGGGCGTGAAGGGCCGCCTGGTCGCCGGCGAAACGATGGGCATGAAGGCCGGCGTCAGCACCTTCTCGCCCCTGCACTACATGCACCTGGAGCTTGAGCCCGGCGCCCGGTTCCAGACCCCGAGCGACCACTCTGAGAGCGCCGTCTACGTCGTTCAGGGGCTGGTGGAGATCGACGACGGCAGGCCCGTCGGGCACGGCCAGATGGCGGTGCTGTCCAAGGGGGTCCCGTCCGTGATCCACGCCCTGCAGCCGACCACCGTCATGGTGCTGGGCGGCGAGCCGGTGGGCGAGCGTTTCATCGAGTGGAACTTCGTGTCCTCTTCGCAGGATCGGATCGAACAGGCCAAGGCCGACTGGCGCGCCGGGCGCATGAAGCTGCCCGACATGGACGATCAGGAGTTCATCCCCCTGCCGCCGGACCGCACCCCGCCTCCCCCGCCCATGTCCTGATCATGTCCTGAGAGGAGAGCCAGCCTCATGGCCATCGCACACGCCAACATTGGCGCCGCCCGCTATCGGACCACGATCCGGACGGGCGGCGACCTGCAACACCAACTGATCGCCGACGAGCCGCCACGGCTGAACGGCGACGACCAGGGACCTGCGCCCTTCGACCTGCTGATCTCGGCGCTGGGGGCCTGCACGGCCATCACGCTGAAGATGTACGCCGAGCGGAAGGAGTGGCCGCTGGAATCTCTGGACGTCCAGCTGGAATATCTGGGCGGCGAGACCCCGCCCCGGATCGAGCGCGTCCTGACGCCGGTCGGTCCGCTGCACGAAGCCCAGCGCGCGCGTCTGGCCGATGTGGCCGAGCGCACGCCCGTGACCCTCGCGATCAAGAACGGGGTCCCGGTCAACACCAGGCTGGCGTGACGCCCTGCCGCCGCTGGACCTGCGCCCTCAGTAGGTCCAGCGGACGCCCAGCCGCAGAGTGCGCGGCGGGGCGTATCCCTCGACGCCGGTTCCGGTCTCGGACACCTCGACCGCCTTGTCGAACAGGTTGTCGGCCGCGACCCATACCATGGCGGCGGGGGTCATCCGCCATTCGGCGCGAGCGTCCACCACGACCGCAGCGCCCAGGACGCGGCTGTTCAGATCGTCTTCAAACCGCTTGCTCTCATAGCGGGCCTGAGCCCCCAGGGTCAGGCGCTCGGTAGCGCGCCAGTCCAGCCCCGCCGTGGCGCTCCAGATCGGCGCCTGGGCCGGACGCAGGCCCGTCAGCTGCGGCGCCGCCGAGCCGCCGTCCATGCGGGCGTCGGTGACGGAGACGGCGCCGTCCAGGCTCAGCCCTCCGGGCAGGCTGCGCCGCGCGGTCAGTTCGATCCCGGTCGCCTCGATAGTTCCCGCGTTCTGACGCTGGCGCAGCACGCCGCCGGCCGGAACAAAGCCTGCGCGCGGGAAGGTTCCCGGCCCCTCGCCGATGGTCACATTGACGATGGCGTCCTCGATCCGGTTCCAGAACAGGGTCGCGCCGAAGGCCGCGATCGGTCCCTCATAGGCCAGCCCCGCCTCCACGCCCTGAAGGGTCTCGGGAACCAGGGCGGCGTTGGCCTCGGTCAGGTCGTTGCCGACCCGGAACGGGCGGTGCAGTTCGTTCAGGGTGGCGGGCCGGAAGCCGGAATAGGCCGCGCCCCGCGCCGCCCAGCCGCCGCCGATGAAACGCCGCGCCGCCAGTCGCGCGCTGACCACTTCGCCCGAGCGGTCGGGATCGGTCTCGTCCAGGGTCGCCGCGCCGTCCGCCCGATCCCGCTCCAGACGACGGCCGTTCTCATTCTTCCAGCCGTCCAGACGCAGACCCCCGGCCACCAGCCACAGGTCGTCGCGCCACGACGCCTCGCCATACAGACCCGCGACCGAGGTCTCGCCGCCCGCGATGCGGTCACGGGTGAAGGCGCCGTCCATGAAGCGGAAGCGTTCGCGGGTCTCGCCTTCGTTGAAGCGGGCGTCGGCGCCCACCTCCCATTCCAGCCGTCCGCCCCCCACGTCGCGCGATGCGCGGCGCAGCGCGGCGTTGACGCCCCAGCCGGTTGCGGGCGTCTCATACTGATCATTGGCGGGCGTGGTCGCGTTGCGGTCCGCCGCCACCGCCACGGAGGTGTTGGCGAAATCGCTTTCGCGACGCCAGGCCTGCAGCCGCCAGCCGTAGTCGCCGTCCTGCGGCCGCTTCGCCGCCGTGGCCGACAGCAGGTGACCGCTGGCGCTGGACCGCGCGCCCAGGAGGCCCGAGCCGCGCTCTTCGTCATAGGCCGACGCGCGCAGCGACAGACTGGCCTCGCCCAGCGGCGCATCCAGCCGCAGCGCCGCCGCCTTGGTGGTCAGATCCAGCGGCGTGTCCGCCGCGCCGGCCGCCGCGCCGCGTACGGGCGTATAGCCGTCGCTGGTCTCATAAAGGGCCGAGCCCGTAAGACGCAGAGCGCCGGCGTCGAGCCCGCCCGCACCGGCCAGCCGCGCCCCGCCCCTTTCGGCGATTGAGGCGTCCAGCACTCCGCCGCGTTCCCGCTCACGCAGTTGGATGACCCCGGTCAGGGCGCCCGCGCCATAAGGACCGGCCCCCGCGCCACGCACGATATCGAGACTTTCCAGCGCCTCGGTCGGCAGTTGCGACCACAGGACCCAGCCGCCGAACGGATCGTTCAGCGGCACGCCGTCCAGAGTCACCAGCGTCCGCCCCGCCCCTGACGGCGCAATGGCGCGCAGGGATATCCCCTGCGTTGTCGGATTGGCGGACAGGCTGGTGGTGCGTCGGAACAGGGAGACCGCAGGCACGCTGGCCAGCGCCTCGTCCAACCGCGTCGACCGATCGAGCGCAAGCCCATCCAGCCGCACGACCGAAAAGGCCGCCTCCCCCGCCGCCGGCGGCAGACGCGCCGCTGTGACCACGACTTCGTCAACGACCGTCGGCTGTGTGTCCAAACCCAAACGCCCCCGTAAAAAACCGGCCTCGGTGTCAGGCGCGCAGGGTCGCTCCGCCGTCGACGTAGAGGTCCGTCATGGTGATATGCGCCGCGCGATCCGACAAAAGGAACACCACGGCCTCGGCGATGTCTTCCGGCGTCGCCAGCTTCTGCAACGGAATTCCGGCCTTAAAGGTTTCCGGCGAACCGGCGATGACGCGGGCGGCGCCGTTCTCATCCGCCCACATGCCGGTCTGCATCGGCGTCAGGGTCGAGCCGGGGGCGACGATGTTGCAGCGGACGCCCTTGGGCCCCAGCTCCAGCCCCAGACAGCGTGTGAACATGGTCGCCGCCGCCTTGGACGCGGCATAGGCCGCCATCGCATGGCGCGGCACGCCCGCCGCGTTGGAGCTGACGGTGACGAAAGCCCCCTTGCCTCTTTCGCCCATCCGGCGCGACGCCGCGCGGCCCAGATGGAAGACCCCGTCCGCATTGACGGCGAAGACGCGGCGCCATTCGGCGTCGGAGGTCTGGTCCACCGTCACATTGGACAGGACGCCCGCCACGCTGGCCACCAAGTCGATCGGGCCGTCCTCGGCCTCGATGCGGGCGAACAGGGCCTCGACCGCCGCGCCGTCGGACACGTCCAGCGGCTCGACGCGCACGCCGTTCAGGAAGGCCAGACCCGACAGGGCGGTGGACGGCAGGTCGGTGGCGATCACGCGCGCCCCCTCCTCGACCAGCAGGCGCACCACGGCGGCGCCGATGCCGCCGCCCGCGCCCGTGACCAGGGCCAGATGGCCGGACAGTCCGCTGTCTCTCATCGTGTCGTATCCTCTGCGGCAGTCATACGAGCGTCCAGCGCCGGGGCGATCAGGGCCGTCGCCGCCGGGCCGGTCAGTTGCGGGTGCAGGAAGGGAACCTCGACCACGTCCAGATCAGCGGCGTAAGGCCGCCACAAGCCGGGCGTCAGGTCGCGCTCCTTGTGATCCAGCGCCGCGCGGACGTGGGTGGTGCGGCCGCCGAAGGGCTTGTGATGATGCTCCCGCACCAGACGGTTGGTGTCCAGCACCACGCGGATCACGCCGTCCAGCGCCGCCTCAGGCAGGCCGCCCAGCGCGCTGTCGCCCGCCTTCAGAAAGTCGACAATGGCCGCGCGGCTGCGTAAGTCGGGATGCTGGGTCGGGTCATATCCGGCGATAGCCAAAAGGGCGCGCATGGCGTCGACCGGATCGGGGTCCGGCTCGGCGCGCCAGCACTCGGCCGGATAGGAATCCAGCATGGCCATCAGCCCGACCTTGACCCCGCGCCGTTCCAGCTCGACCGCCGCCGCCTGGGCGATGATGCCGCCGACAGACCAGCCGGCGATGTGGACAGGGCCGGGCGCCCCCAAGGCCAGAATATGATCGACATAGACCGACGCCAGCGCGTCGATCCCGTCGGGCAGGGCGTTATCGGGGTCCAGTGCGGGCGACTGCACGCCCCACACCGTGCGCCGCGGCGACAGGGCGCGCGCCAGGGTGCGATAGCCCCACGACAGCCCCCCCGCCGGGTGAATCAGGAACAGCGGCGGCAGGGCCGGATCGCCCTCGGCCAGACGGATCAGCACGCCCAGCCCGTTGTCGAAGTCCAGCGCCTCGGCGTCGATCAGGGCGGCCAGTTCCGCCACGCGCGGCCGGTCGAACAGGGCGCCCAGCCCCGGATCGCGCCCCAGCCGCTCGCGGATCAGCATCATCAGATGCACGGCCAAGAGGGAGTCGCCGCCCAGGGTGAAGAAGTCGTCGTCGGCGCCCGCCGGTTCGGCCCGGCCCAGCGTCTCGGCGAACAGTTCGGCGATGATCTTCTCGGTCGGCGTCTCGGCCGCCCGGCCCGCAGCGGCCTCGAACACCGGGGCGGGCAGCGCCTTGCGGTCCAGCTTGCCGTTGGAGGTCGTCGGCAGGGCGTCCAGCGCCACGATGGCGGCGGGCACCATATAGTCGGGCAGACGCGCGGCCAGCTTCGCCTTCAGGGCGGCGGGATCGTAGCCTTCGGCCGGGACCAGATAGGCGACCAGACGGCGCTCGCCGGGACGGTCCTCGCGCGCCAGCACCACCGTCTCGCGGGCGAGGCCGCTGGCGATGACGGCGGCTTCGATCTCGCCCAGTTCGATGCGCAGTCCGCGGATCTTCACCTGATGGTCGCTGCGGCCCAGATAGACGACGGCTCCGTCGGCCCGCCTGCGCGCCACGTCGCCGGTGCGATACAGCCGCTGGCCCGGATGGTGCGGGTCGGGGATAAAGGCGGCCTCGGTCAGGTCGGGCCGGTTCACATAACCTCGCGCCAGCTGCACCCCGCCCAGATGGAGATGGCCGCCCATGCCGGGCGCCACCGGGCGCAGCCGCTCGTCCAGAATGACCAGCCGCGTGTTCCACACCGGCCAGCCGATCGGCATGGGCCGGGACGTATCCTCCGGCCCGGCGGCCCAATAGCTGACGTCCACCGCCGCCTCGGTCGGGCCGTAGAGGTTGTGCAGTTCGGCGCTGACCGTCTGGTGGAAACGGTCGCGCAGTTCGGCGGGCAGTTCCTCGCCGCTGCAGAAGACGTGGGCGACCGCGATGCCCTTGGCCGCCGGATCGGCCAGAAAGGCCGACAGCATGGAGGGGACGAAGTGCAGGTCGGTGATCGCATGGCGGCGGATCAGTCCGGCGATGGCGGCAGGATCGCGGTGCGCGCCGGGCGGCGCCACGACCAGTTCGCCGCCGGAAATCAGCGCCAGGAAGAACTCCCACACCGACACGTCGAAGGTCGCGGGCGTCTTCTGCAGGATGCGGGTCTGGGCGCCGACGCCGTATTCGGCCTGCATCCACAGCAGGCGGTTGACGATGGCCCGATGCTCGACCAGCACCCCCTTGGGATCGCCGGTCGACCCCGAGGTGTAGATGACATAGGCGGCGTCCTCGCCCCCTTGCGCGACGGCAGGCGCCGCCCCCTCCAACGGCCAGTCCGCGGGCGCCAGCAGGGCCTCGCCGAACGCGCCGCCGATGTCTTCATGGGCCAGAACGACAGTCGGCTCGGCGGCGCGGACGATGGCGGCGATGCGCTCGGCCGGATGCTCCAGATCGAGCGGCAGATAGGCCCCGCCTGCACGCAGGGTCGCGACCAGCGCGATGACCAGTTCCAGCGAACGCGGCAGGGCCACGGCGACGAGGCTCTCACGCCCGACACCGCGCGCCGCCAGCGCCGAGGCCAGCGCGGCCGCGCGGCGGTCCAGTTCGGCGTAGGTCAGGGTCTGCTCGCCGAAGGTCAGCGCCGGGGCGTCCGGCGTCGCCTTCATCGCCGCCTCCAGCAGGGCGGTCAGCGTCGTGTCGGGAACTGGTTGGGCGGTGGCGTTGAAGGCTTTCAGTTCGCGCGCGGCCTCGCTCGGCGTGGCGATGGGAACCTCGCCCAGCGTCTGGGCGTCCAGCGCGTTGGTCAGGAAGGCGGCCAGACGCTCTGCATGGGCGGCGGCCTCCTCCAGAGTATAGAGGTCGGGGTTGGCGTCGACCTCCAGCGTCAGGGCCGGAGCGGCGTCGCCGCGGAAGGTGAAGCTGATGTCGTCGACCGGGCCAGTGCCCAGCACCTTCAGCGTCGTATCCAGCCCCGCAAAGCGCGGCGGCAGGTCGAACGGCAGGACGTTGACCAGCGGCCCGTACAGACGCCGCGCCCCGCCGATCAGGCCCAGATCGCGCCGCAGCTGCTCGCTGCGGTAACGGCCGTGGCGGCGGGTCTTGATCAGGGCCTTGGAGGCTAGGATCAGTTGCTCGTCCAGCGGCGCGTCCTCGTCCAGCGTCAGGCGCAGCGGCGGGACGTTCATGATCATGGCGGGCGTGCGGGCCGAGGCGCTGCCCATGCGGCCCATCCACGGCACGCCGATCACGGCTTCTTCGGCGCCCGAGAAGCGGCGGACATAGGCGGCGCCGATGGCGGTCAGCACGTCGGGCCATGACAGGCGCCCGGCGTCGGCGCGGGCGCGCAGGCGGGTCGTGACCTCGGGCGGCAGGGCGCGTTCGATGCGGTGGAAGCGGTGGGCGGTCGTGGCCTTACCGGGCGCCAGGGAGGCGACCTCGGGCGCGTCGCCCATGATCTCGCGCCAGTAGGCGGCGTCGGCCGTGCGCTTGTCCGAGGCGCGATAGGCGGCGTCTTCCTCCCACACCCTGGCGATGGAGTTGAAGACCGGAGCCGGCGCCGGGCCGCCGCACGCGGCGTTGTAGAGTTCCGCCACGCGGTTGGTCAGCAGGGCCATGCCGAAGCCGTCGGTGGCCAGATGGTGAACGCGCAGGCTCCACAGGAAGCGTTGCGGTCCCATTCGGAACAGGATGTTGGCGGCCAGCGGATCGCGAGTCGGATCCAGCGGCGTCTCATGGTCGCGGCGCATGGCGGCCATGGCCTCGGCCACCGGGTCGGCGGCGTTGGACACGTCGACGATCTGAAGCAGGGGCCGATGTGTCCGGTCGAGAGTCTGGAACACCTCGCCGCCTCGCTCGACGAAACGCAGCGACAGGGCCTCGGCCTCGGCGGCGGTCTGATCGACGGCGGCGCGGAAGGCCTCGACGTCCAGATCGCCCCGGATGTCGAGATAGTGGGCCGTGTTGAAGATCGGATTGGCCGGGTCCAGCCTCTGGGCGAACCACAGGCCGGATTGAGCTTCCGTCAGCGGGTGTTCCAGCACCGCCGCCATGCGTCCGTCGTCCATGATGTCAGGTCAGGCGTCGTGACCGGCGGCGCGCAGGCGCGCCTGAACCACGCTCCACCAGCCCGCGAGCGTGGTGTGTTCGGCCAGTTCGCTGAACTCCAGCGGCACCGCCTCACTCCACGCCAGCGACAGGTTGAGGGCGCGTAAGGAGTCGACGCCCAGGTCCATCAGATTGTCGTCGTCCAGAATGGAGTCCGGCGTTTCGTGCAGCACGGCGGCGATGTCTGCGCGCATCCGCTCCAGCGTCAGATCCTGCGGGGTCAGCTTGGTCATGTGAGTCGTTCCAGAACGCGCGCCGTCGAAAGGGCCACGGCGCAGGTGTCGGCGGCCCAGGCCACCGCGCCCATATGCTTGTCGCGCGAGAAGTCGCCAAGCGCATCGGCGACGAAGAAGGGTTCGATGTCTCGCTGAAACGCCTCGGCCGCCGTCAGCTGGCAGCCGATGTGGGCGTAGACGCCGCAGACGATCAGCTGGTCCCGCCCCCGCACGCGCATCAACGTCTCGAGGTTGCTGCGCTGGAAGGCGCTGTAGCGGTGCTTCACCAAAGGGAAGTCGCCCGGCGCCGGGGCCAGTTCGGGCAGGATCTCTTCATGCTCGAGCGCGCGGCTCATGCCCGGTCCCCACAAATCAGCCTGAAGACCCCGGTCGCGGCGATCCTGATCGCCATGCTGGGCGGTGTAGAAGACGGGAACGCCCGCCGCCCGCGCCGCCGCGATCAGACGAGCGATGTTGGCGATCAGGCCGGGCAGCGGCTCGGCGCCCGGCGCATAGGGGCGCATGAAATAGCGCTGCATGTCGTGGACCAGCAGGGCGGCGCGATCAAGCTGCAACGTCCACTGGGCGCGCGAGGCAGGGATCTCCGCCTCAGCCGGCAGGGCGTAGGCCGGGACGGTGGGCAGGCCCTTTGATGCGCTCACGCCTTGCCCTCTTCTTCCAGAATCCACTGGCGTAGGGCGGCGCGCAGTTCGCGGCGGCTGACCTTGCCCACGGCGGTCACGGCGAAGTCGTCGACGAAGACGATCTGGTCCGGCACCTTGAAGTCGGCGATGTCGCGCTTGCGCATCCAGGCCTTCAGCTCGACGCCGCGCGGCGTGTCGCCGTTGGGAATGATGAAGGCGCAGATGCGCTCGCCCAGATAGTCGTCCGGCACCGACACCACGGCGGCGTCGAACACGGCCGGATGGGCCAGCAGATGATCCTCGACCTCCTCGGCCGATATCTTCTCGCCCGCGCGATTGATGTGGTCGGTGGCCCGGCCCATGACCACGAGGTAGCCCTCGGGCGTGCGCCGCACCACGTCGCCGGTGCGGTAGAAGCCGTCCTCGGTGAAGGACCGCTCATTGGCCGCCGGTTCGTTGTGATAGGCGCGGATCGTATAGGGGCCGCGCGTCAGCAGATTGCCCGGCTCGCCCTCGGCCACGGGCGCGCCCGCGTCGTCGACGATCAGGATTTCGTCGTCGGGGCTGATGGGGCGGCCTTGCGTCTCGACGATCAGGCTCTCGGGGTCGTCCAGCCGGGTGTAGTTGACCAGGCCCTCGGCCATGCCGAACACCTGTTGCAGGGTGCAGTCCAGTTCGGTGCGCACGCGCCGCGCGGCCTCTGGCAGGAATTTCGCCCCGCCTACCAGCAGCACCTGAAGGCTGGACAGGTCGTGGGTCTTCTTGGCCGCCGCCTGCATCCACAGCAGAGCCAGAGGCGGCACCAGTCCGGTGATCGTCACCCCCTCGCGCTCGATCAGGGGGAAGCAGACGTCCGGCGACGGCGACGGCGCCATCACCACCGTCGCCCCGACATAGAGGGCGCCGAGATAGCCGGGCGAGCTCATGGGGAAGTTATGCGCCGCCGGCAGGGCCGTCAGATAGACGCTCTCCGGCTCCAGCCCCGAGATGTCGGCGCTCTCGCGCACGCTGTAGAGATAGTCGTCGTGGGTGCGCGGGATCAGCTTGGACAGGCCGGTCGAGCCGCCCGATATCTGCAGGAAGGCCACATCGGACGGATCGGCGTCGTCCGTCGGCAGGGAGGCCGGATCGGCGCGGAAACCGTCGAAGGATGCGAACTCTTCCGCCTCGCCGACCACGACCACATGGCGCAGGTCGGGAACCTCGGTCTGAACGGCGCGGGCCAGGGCGCGATAGTCGAAGCCTTCATGCCGGTCGGCCACGACATAGGCGGCGGCTTCGGAACGTTTCAGGAAATGAACGATCTCGGTCGAGCGGTGCGCGGGCAGCGCATAGACGGGGATCAGCTTGGCCCGGAACAGGCCGAAGATCACGCTGAGGAACTCGGGCAGGTTCGGCAGTTGCACCACCACCCGGTCGCCTGGTTTCAGCCCCAGCGCCAGGAAACCGGCGGCGGCCGTCTCGGCCTTTGCCAGCAGTTCGCCGTAGGTCCAGCGCTTGTCCATGCCGACCACGGCGACGGCGTCACCCTGCGCTTCCGCCCGGCTGCGCAGCAGTTGCGAGAAGGTCTCGCCGCGCCAATAGCCCTTGGCCCGATAACGCGCCGCCATGTCGTCCGGCCAGATCTGTTGCAGGGGAATCATACGCTTGCCTCATCCACGCCCAGTGCGCGCAGGACGGCCTGGAACTTACCTGACGTCTCGTCCGCCTCGGCGGCGGGGTCGGAGCCTTCGACAATGCCCGCCCCGGCATAGAGACGCGCCTGATCGCCGCACGTCTCGGCGCAGCGCAGCGAGACGTACCACGCCCCGTCGCCGAAGGCGTTGGTCCAGCCCACGGCCCCGGCATAGAAGCCCCGGTCATAGCCTTCAAGCGCGTGGATCATCTCGGCCGCCGGATCGCGCGGCGAGCCGCAGACGGCGGGCGTCGGATGCAGCAGGGCGGCCAGTTCGGCGGCGGAGGTTTCATCGGGGCGATGCAGCCGCCCCTCGATGCGGGTGCCCAGGTGCCACATGGTCCGGGTCGAGACCAGCGCCGGGCCGGGCGGCGCGCGCAGGTCGCTGCAATACGGCGCCAGCAGGTCCATGATGGCCTCCACCACCAGGGCGTGCTCGCGGCGGTCCTTGTCGGACGTCAGCAGACTCTGCGCCGCCGCCTCGTCCTGCACCACGTCGGTGCTGCGGCGAGCTGATCCGGCCAGAGGGTGAGAGAAGACGACCGGGCCGCGCTTGGACGCCAGCAGTTCGGGCGTGGCGCCGACCAGACGACGCATGGCCCCGCCCTGTCCTGTTTGTTGGCCCTCGCCCAGCGGCGTCAGAAAACGCGCGGCGGTCGGGTCGGCCTTCAGGTCGCGCCACAGAGCGAAGGGATCGATCGCGCCGTCGCCCTGAACCTTCAGGCTGCGCGACAGCACCACCTTGTCGACCGGCTCGGCGCCGCCCTGCGAGGCGCGCATGGCCTCAAGCGCCTGCGTCACCGCCGCCTCATAGGCCGCGCGCGAGGGCTCGGGCGTCAGGGAGCGGATCGAGGGGCGCGACGCGCTTGAGGGCATGTCCCAGATGCGGTTGGCCGCGCGCTCGGGCAGGAACAGGCAGTCGTCGGCGTTGCGGTCGAACGGCAGGGCGCCGACCAGCAGGCGCGGCGACGGCTCATCGGTTTCAGGCGCGACGGGCAGATTCGCGAAGAAGCCGCGTACACGTTGGCCCAGCGTCGCCGCCGGCCCCGGCGTCAGGCGCTGCTTCAGGCCTGTGGTGAAGAGCCGCAGCTCCGGCGTGGTCAGTCCAAAAGCCCAGTCCATGTCGTCCTTCGGCGCGGCGGCCTCTTGCCGTTCGGATACGCCGCCGCCGATCTGAACCGACAGATCGGGCGCGCCCCAGAACTCCGCTACTCTCGACTCCATGCTGGTCCCTGCCGCACTCAAGCTGTTGCATATCATTCGCAACAACCGGCCTATAGCGGAGCAACCTTCGCGTTGTCTTGCGGCGAGATTAATTCCAAGCCGGTCTGGTCGTTTCGCTGCAGAGGTTTAGAAGGGCGATCATGCGAATGCTTGTCATTGACGATGATGCCCGAACCCGCGCCTTCGTGGCCGAAGGCCTGCGCCAGCAGGGGCATACTGTTGATGAGGCGAATGACGGCGAGACGGGTCTGCATATGGCGATGGAGGGCGAGTACGACGCCATCGTCGCCGACCGCATGATGCCCGGCCTGCCCGGCCTGGAAGCGGTCCAGGCCATGCGCGCGGGCGGGCTGAAGACGCCGGTGCTGATGCTGACGGCGCTGGGGTCGGTCGACGACCGGGTGGCGGGGCTGAACGCGGGCGCCGACGACTATCTGGTCAAGCCCTTCGCCTTCAGCGAACTGAGCGCGCGTCTTCAGGCGCTGGTGCGCCGCCCGCCTCTGGCCGAGGCGACGACGCGGCATCGGGTGGCCGACCTGGAGGTCGACGTGGCCGCCCACCGGGCGACCCGCGCGGGCAAGCCGCTGGACCTGACCCCGCACGAGTTCAAACTGCTGGAGCGGCTGGCCCGCAACGCCGGTCATGCGGTGACGCGCACCATGCTGCTGGAAAGCCTGTGGGGCTTTCACTTCGACCCGCGCGCCAATCTGATCGACGCCCACATCAGCCGCCTGCGGGCCAAAGTCGATCGCGGCTTCGATCAGGAGCTGATCCACACCATCCGGGGAGTGGGCTATGTCCTCAAGGCCCCGGACTGAGCCGAAACGCCCCTCGGTCTGGTCCACGGCCAGCCTGCGCTACGCCGCCGCCTTCTCGCTCCTGTTCGGCCTGGGCGCGGCGGTGATGATTGCGGGGGTGGACTATGGCCTGATGCGCTTCGCCGAGGCCGAGGTCCGCGACGGGCTGAACCATCAGATGGACGTCATGCGCGCCGACGCGAACCGGCACGGCACGGCCCAGCTGGTGCAGGAGTTGAACGCCGAGGCCCGCAACCGCGACGCCCGGCGTTATCTGCTGCTGGTCGAGGCGCCGGACGGCAGCACCTTCTCCAACGGCCTGACGCGGCTGGCGGTCAATGAGACGGGCTTCCGCCGCAACCTGCCCAACAAGGCGCGCCCCGCCCGCTGGCCCGACCAGACGCCGAACATGCTGGCGCTGAGCGCGCGGGCGTCCGACGGCGGCCTGCTGGCGGTCGGGCGCGACATCCAGCACCTGGACGAGCTGCGCGGCGGCATCCGCCGCTATGCCCTGATGAGCGGGATCGTGCTGATCCTGCTGGCCCTGGCCGGCGGCTGGTTCGCGGGACGGCTGTTCCTGCGGCGGCTGGAGGACGTCAATCAGGCGGTCGGTCGCATCATCGCCGGACAGGATTCGGCCCGCCTGCCCGCCGTCGGCCTGGGTCGGGAGTTCAACGAGTTGTCGGCCAACCTCAACCGGATGCTGGACCGGCAGGAGGCGGCGCTGACGACGCTGAAGACCCTGTCCGAGGGCGTGGCCCACGAACTGCGCGCGCCGCTGAGCCGGGTCCGCCATCGGCTGGAAGACCTGGCCGCCAATCTGGACGACGCCCAGGCGCGCGAGGCCGCCGTCGAACGCGCGCTGGAGGAGACGGATCAGGTCAGCGCCCTGTTCGAGGCCCTGCTGACCCTGGCGCGGATCGAGAGCGGCGACGCCGCCCTGAAGACCGAACGGCTGGATCTCGCGGCCCTGACCGGCGCCGTGGCCGACATCTACAGCCCCTTCGTCGAAGAGGCGGGCGGGCGGCTGATCGTCGGCCTCGCCCCTGCAGGAACGGTCGAGGCCGACCCTGCCCTTATCCAACAGGCCCTGGCCAATCTGATCGAGAACGCCGTCTTCCACGGCGGCGGGCGGATCGAGGTCTCCACGTCCAGCGACGGCGGCCGGGCGGTCGTGCGCGTCGCCGATCGGGGGCCCGGCGTGCCGGAGGCCGAACGCGATAAAATCCTGCGCCGCTTCTATCGCCTTGATCAGGGCGGGACCGGCCATGCCTCGGGCGCCGGTCTGGGGCTGGCCATGGTGGCGGCGGTGGCGCGGGCGCACGGCGGCGAACTGCGGCTGGGCGACAACAGGCCCGGACTGGCGGTCGAGCTGTCGCTGCCGGTCACAATGGCCAAGCCTTAGTTGCAATTCGTTCTCAGTTAGCCGATCAAGCCGCTCCTTTCCGCTCAAGAGCCGCTCATGACCCCCGCCACCACGACTGCCGCCCCTGGCGGCGCCTTCAGCCTGAAGCCCCTACTGTTCACCGCGGGCGTCGGCAGCATGTCGATGATGGCCTTCGTCGCCGTGGTCGGGCCGATGGCGCGGCTGCTGGGTCTGCAGCCCTGGCATGTCGGAGCGGCGGTGACGGCGGCGGGTCTGGCCTGGATGCTGATGGCCCGCTTCTGGGGCGCGCGCAGCGACGAGGTCGGGCGGCGCAAGGTTTTGCTGATCGCCCTGGCCGGGTTCGCCGTCAGCTATGCGGCGCTGGGCCTGTTCATGAGCGCCGCCCTGGCCCTGGTTCCGGCGGCCATCGTCAGCTTCCTGGGCATGACGGTCGCGCGCACCGCCGCCGGGGCCTTCTACGCCGCCGTGCCGCCGATCTGCGCCGCCGTGGTCGCCGACCACACGGCGCCGCAAGAGCGCGCTCGCGCCATGGGGGCCGTCGGCGCGGCCAGTTCGCTGGGCATCGTTTTCGGACCGGGTGCGGCGGGCCTGCTGGCCGGATGGAGCCTCAGCGCCTCCCTGATCATCATCTCCGCCCTACCCGTCCTGGCCTTCATCGTCGTGTGGCGGTTCCTGCCCGCCGACGCGCCGCATGAGACCCGCAGGAAGTCGGCGCTGAAGCTGTCGGACGCGCGCATCCGCCGCGCCGTCGTCACCGCCTTCGCCGCCATGTGCGGCGTCGTCGTCTGCCAGGTGGTGGTCGGCTTCCTGGCGCTGGACCGTTTCGGCCTGTCGCCCAATGAGGCGGCGCGCACGGCGGGAATCGCCCTGGCCGTGGTCGGCGTGGTGCTGTTCTCGGCCCAGATGGTGCTGCGCCGGTTGAACTGGACGCCCTCGCGCTTCATCCGCATCGGCGGGAGCATCGCCGCCGTCGGCTTCGTCGGCGCCGCCTTCGCCGCCACGCCGGTGCAACTGTGGGTCGCCTATGGCGTCATCGCGGCAGGCATGGGCTGGGTCTATCCCTCGCAATCGGCGCTGGCCGCCAATGCGGTCGAGGCCCATGAGCAAGGCGCCGCCGCCGGGGCCGTGGGCGCGGCGCAGGGGCTCGGCGCCGTGCTGGGACCGCTGGCGGGAACCCTGGCCTATCAGGCCGCGCACGGCGCGCCTTACGCCGTATCGGCCGGCCTGATCCTGATCGCCGCCCTCTGGCCTGCGACCCGCCTCAAGGCCCACGAGGTCTGACGCCGAATATTGTCGCCGGGATCGGTTTGCCTCTTATATTCTGAGGATGCTGACAGATCAGCCGAACCCAGGAGGCCCCATGTCAGACGGCTTTCCGCACGGAGCCGTGCATCAGGCGGCTGCGGATCTTCAGGACGCCCTGAAGGCGGACGCGGAGATTTTCGACCTGTGGCGAAACCTGACGCCGCTGGGCCGCAATGAGTTCATATGCTGGGTTGATGACGCCAAACAATCGGCGACGCGCCAGCGACGGATCGGGCGCACCGTAGAGGAACTGCGGGAGGGCAAGCGCCGTCCCTGCTGCTGGGCGGGCTGCATCCATCGCACCGACAAGGCGCCCAGCCGATGGCAGCAGGCCGTCCTGATCGACCAAAAAAGCAAGGGCGCGTCCAAGCCCTGACGCGCCCTCGCCTTCTCTCGTCTGTCGCCCGTATCTACTGAGCGGCGACCGCCTTGGCCGTCTCAGCGGGCTTGCCGCCGCGCGCGATGAAGGCGCGCATATGCTCTTCCAGCGTGTTCAGCGGCACCGAGCCCAGAGCCAGGATTTCGTCGTGGAACGGGCGCGGATCGAAACGCTCGCCCAGGGCGGCCTCGGCCTCGCCGCGCAGACGGCGGATGGTCAGCTCGCCCAGCTTGTAGGACAGGGCCTGGCCGGGCCAGCTGATGTAACGATCCACCTCGGTCTCGACCTCGTGGCGCGACAGGGCGGTGTGCCCCGCCAGATAGTCGATGGCCTGTTCGCGCGACCAGCCCTTCAGGTGCACGCCGGTGTCGATCACCAGACGCGCCGCGCGCCACATCTCATAGCTGAGGCGGCCGAAATTCTCATAGGGCGTGCGATAGATGCCCATCTCGACGCCCAGCCATTCCGTATAGAGGCCCCAGCCCTCGCCATAGCCTGAGAAGTAGGTGTGGCGGCGGAAGGTCGGGCCTGCGTCCTGTTCCTCGGCCAACGCCATCTGGAAGCTGTGGCCCGGCGCGCACTCATGCAGGGTCAGGGCCGGGATATTGTACAGAGGCCGGCTGGGCAGGTTGTGGGTGTTCATCTGACAGGATTCCAGCCCGCCGCGCCCCGCCGTGTAGAACGGGGCCAGCGCCTCAGGCACCTGAATGATGGTGTAGCGACGGCGCGGCAGCTTGCCGATCAGCTTGCCGATCTCGCCATCGGCCCGCACCGCAACCCAGGCCGACACCATCATCAGTTCGTCCGGCGTCTTGGCGTAGAACTGCGGGTCGGTGCGCAGGAAATGCAGGAACTCGTCGAACGAGCCGGTGAAGCCCGCGTCGGCCATCGTCTGGCGCATCTCGGCCTGGATGCGGGCGACTTCGGACAGGCCGATCTGGTGGATCTCTTCGCCGCTCAGATCCAGCGTCGTGTATTTGCGGACCTGGGATTCGTAGAAGGCGACGCCGTCGGGCATGTCGCGCGCCGCCAAGGTGGTGCGGGCCCGCGGCTGGTATTCGTTCAGATAGAAGTCCAGCAGCGACCGATAGGCCGGGATCACCGCCTCATTGATGACGGTCGCGGCCTCGGCGCGCAGACGCGCCTGGTCGGACGCCGAAACGGTCGAGGGCATCTGGCGGAAGGCGGCATAGAAGGCGTTGGCCTCGGCCGTGTCGGTGATGAAGTTGGTGATGGAGGCTTCGCGGCCTTCCAGCGTCACGCGCGGCACGCTGAAACCGCGCGCCAGGCCGTCGCGCATATTGGCCTTCTGCTGATCGAAATAGCGCGGGATGTCGCGCATCCGCGAGATAAAGGCGCTGTAGTCCTCGGCGGTGCGCAGGCTGCGGGCCTGATCCAGATAGGTCCAGAAGGAGCTGTCGCTGTTGAACGGCATCTCCCATTGGCGGGCCTGACCGTCGATCAGGGCATGCTCCAGATTGGTGCGAAAGACGGCGGCGTTGATGCGGTCCTCGGCCGACAGCTCGTCCAGCGAAATGCCGTCCAGTTGCTGCAACAGTCCGCGCACATAGGCCAGACGCTGCTGCTGGGCGGCCGGGCTGACGTCCGCCAGCCGGTCCGCCGGGCCGTATTCGCCGTCGGCGCCTTTGACCCGGCCGGTGCGGGCCATGCCGGCCTCGGTTTCCGCCTCATAGAGCGCCTTCAGCCGCGCCCCGGCCTGCTGCATCTGCGCGACGGACGGAGACGCCTCGGCGGCGAACGCCCCAGTCGGGACCGACGCGACCAGAAGAGACGAAACGGCGCAGGCCGTCAGCAGCAGGGTTCTCATGATACTGTTCCTATTCTTACCAGCACGGGCGTCGGCCGAAGCCTGCGCCAGCGTCAATGCCACTCGCCGCCGCCGATCGGCGCGCCCGGCGGAACCGGCTGAGCGACCGGCAAGGTCGCGCTGAGCGCCTTCAGCCCCTCGACCGGTCCAGTCAGGGCTTCGGCCAGATAGGCGCACTGCGCCGTCTCCAGCCGATCGCCACGGCAGCGTTTCAACTGTTCGCCGAAGCGGCGGGCGCTGTCGCGCACCACGCCCTGAGCGGTCGAAGACAGGTCCTTGCCCTGCATCAGGGCCGACAGATGGGCGGCGTAACGAGCGCGGGCCACGCGGCGCAACTCGGCCTGACGCGGGTTGAGGACGGCGCCCGGGCCGACGGCCTGCACCACCCGATCCAGCGTCTCGACCAGACCCAGCTGGCCCGGATCGCGGCGCTGCTGTTCGATCAGACGATTCAGCCGCTCGGGCGCCAGCAGGGTCTCGAACACCACCTCGGTCGCCGCCGCCGCCGCCGAGGACGGGTCGAACACGGCGTCGGTCTTGCCCTCGAACAGTTCGATCTGGGTCTGGCGATCCGGATTGCCGGACTGGGCCGAGGAAAGCAGGTCGATCAGGTCGTCTCTGAGATCCAGTTCGGCCGGAGACAGCGCCTGCATCAGGGCCTCCAGAGCCGCGCGCTGCTTGTCGGCTGGCACGACCTCGGCCCGCTCATGCCCGGCCCCGCTGACGGCGTAGCTGTAGTCGACGCCGCCGATCTGTCGCCCGACCGCCGTGGTCTGATAGCGGTGATACAGATAGATCGGCACGATGACCCGGCGCAGGTCCGCCGCCGGGGCCCCGGCCGGCAGATTGCCCAGGCCGAAACGCGACAGGGCGATGCGGCGCACCGCCATGGTGTTGGCGAACTCAGCCACCGGGTCTTCGCCATTGTCCCACATGGCGCCGTAAGGCTGAAGGCTGCCCAGCGGGCGGGTGTCGCTGTCGCCGACGAAGCGATAGCCCTTTCCTTGCGCCTCTGCCGCCAGGGCCAGACGCCGCGCCTGCGGATCCTGACCCGGCGTATCGCCATACAGCCAGTCGATGGCGTAGCGGTCCCAGGCGCCGACGCCGGTCGTATAGGCCTGGCTGAAGTCCAGCCGGTCGCCGTCGGCGATCACCCAGGGCGCGGGATAGTCCATGACCGAGGCCCGCCCTTCATAGGTCGAGGCGGCGAAGTTGTGTGCCAGGCCGATCGAGTGGCCGATCTCATGCGCCGACAGGTGACGCAGGCGGTGATAGGCCAGACGGTCGGGGTCGTCCTCGGCCCCTGTCCCGGCGCGGGCGGCGCCGACCAGCCCCTCGATGATCATCTTGTCCTGACGGTCGCGCAGCGAGCCCAGTTGCACCACGCCGCGCACGATCTCGCCGGTGCGCGGATCGCTGACCGTGCTGCCGGTCGACCAGCCGCGCGTCTCGCGGTGGACCCAGGCGATGATGCTGTAGCGGGCGTCCATCGGATGCGCCCCTTCAGGCAGCACCTCGACCCGGAAGGCGTTCTGATATCCCGCCTCTTCAAAGGCCTGCGCCCACCAGGCGCCGCCCTCGATCAGGGCTTCGCGAATGGCCACGGGCGCGGCGCGGTCGACGTAGAAGACGATCGGCTTCTTGACCGGCGAACGGGCGGCCGAGGGATCGGTCTTCTCCAGCCGGAAGCGGCGCGCCATCCGCTTCATCACCGGCTGATCCAGAGGCGCGGCGAAATCCACCGCCATCGCCTGGCTGATGCTGCCGCCGCGCGGATCGTGCGGCACGGTCTGGAAACCGTCGTCCGGCAGGCGGATGAAGGAGTGCTGGACCGTCAGGGTGACGGCGCGCGAATCCGGCGCGATGCGCGACAGCTCGCCGCCCGGCTCGTCGCTGGTGAAGGTCTGGATCGTCTGAAGTTCGACGTTGTCGGGGAAGACCAGGGTCTGATCCAGCGCCAGGTGCCCCAGGTCCTGCGCCGCCTTGAACGAACCGAGGTTGGCCCGCTTCAGCCGCCCGGCGATATTGACCGCGTCGCGCGTCAGGAAGCCGGACAGATCGACGACGACCGAGCCGTCGGCGCCTGTCTCGATCACATCCGTCGCCCACACGGTCGAGGGAGCGAAGGAGGCGGCGACCGCCCTCTGTTCGTCGTCGCTGGCGTCAAAGGCGCGGAAGCGGTGATTCTCGAACCGGGCGAAGACCCGGCCGCCGACCTTGTGGAAGGCCACGATCTGAGTCTGGCCCAGGCCAGATCGGTCCAGCCCGGCGTTATCCATGCCCAGTCCCGCCGACAGCCCCGGCTGATACAGGTATCGGCCGATCACGCCCTCCGCGTCCGGGGGCGACAGACGCGCCAGAACCCGGCCCTTCTCGCGGTCCAGCCGCACGCCGAACAGGCCGTCCTGCCAGGCGGCCGTGGCCGCCGCCGTCGCGGGCGCGGACTGCCCCGTCGCCTGTGTCGACGCCTGAGCCGAAGCCCCCAGCATCACCAGACCGGCGACGCTCGCCAGCAGAACCTTGCGTAACATCGGCTTCCCCCTCCGACCGCTTGAACTGCCGCGTTCAGAACACTGAACGCCTGCAAGCGCAAGCCAGCCCAGCCCTTCGATCGAATAATGTATCTGAAGATTTCCCCCGCAGGGCGCTTTTGACGTCGGCCTCAGCCGTCTGCTGGCTCGATGCTCCGACCCTTTCCGCCGAACGGCAAAGGCGCGCGGAACCGTCAGCCACGCCTGTCGTTGGGCCTGGGTACGAAGGAGAACGACATGATTAAATGGGCCATCATCTTCGCCATCATCGCCGTTGTCGCCGGCCTGCTCGGCTTCGGCGGGATTGCGGGCGCCGCAGCGGGCATCGCCAAATTCCTGGCTGTTCTGGCGCTGATCATCTTCGCGATCTTCCTGGTGCTCGGCTTCACGGTGGCGAAGAAGGTCACCTAGAACGAACCTGCCGCCCTGTTCGCTGAACAGGGCGGCCGTATTCGTTCAGCTATCGTCGGATACGCTCTCTGACCGGCGCCGCCTTAGGGCGAACCCGTGCAACTCCACCCGCAGGCCGCCCCGCGCAGACGGCGCGAACCGGACGGCGCCTCCATGCGCCTTCACGGCTGAGACCACGATCGACAGCCCCAGGCCGCTGCCGCCGCCGGGGCTGCCCGACGGCCGGAAGAATCTCTGTCCTAGCCGTTCCAGATCGGCGGTGGAGACGCCCGGCCCGTCATCGTCGACGGCGATGACGGCGAACGGTCCCTCGCCCTGTATCGAAAGGCTGATGCGGTTGCGGGCGAACTGCCGGGCATTGGCCAGCAGATTGTCCGCCACAAGGCTGAAGCGATCAGGATCGGCGAAGACCTCGATCTCAGCCTCCGGCAACTGAAGTCGCGGCTCCGCCCCAAGGGCCTCGAAGTGAGCAGCGAGACCCGTCCATCGCTTTTGGCGATCATCAATGGCGGTCACGTCCTCGCGCGCAAGGGCGAGCAGCCCGGTGACCAGACGCGCGGTTCGGTCGACCGAGACCTGTATCTGCTCCAGCGCATGCCGACGCGCCTGCGCATCGTCCGTGGCGGCGGCGATCTGGGCCTGAATGCGCAGCCCCGCCAGCGGCGTGCGCAGTTCGTGCGCGGCGGCGGCCGTAAACTCCGTTTCCCGCAACCGGGCCGCGCGCACCCTGTCCATCAGGGCGTCCAGAGACTGCACAAAGGGCTGAAGATCAGACCCGCCCGGCGCCACGCCGATGGGCGACAGGTCGTCGGCGTCCCGTTCGGTCAGGATGCGGGTCATCTGACGGACAGGCCTCAACCCGGCTCCTACCGACCACCAGATCAGCACGCCCAGTGCAGCCAGCCCCAGAACCGCCGGACCGATCAGGCCTGTGACGACGCTGCTGACCAGGTGCTCGCGGATCGTCAGACTGTCTCCGACCATCACGCGATAGCCGTCGTCCGGCATATGCACAGTGTAGACCCGCCACCGCTCGCCTTCGATCACCCGCTCTGAGAAACCGTCCTCGTCCGGCGCCAGACTCTCGGACGGAGCGTTCTGGGAACGCGCGATGAGTTCGCCGTTCACCGTCCATATCTGACACGACAGCTGCCGCTCATAGGCAGGAACAGGCCCCGGAAGAGCCGGATTCACCACCGTCTCCATCTCGCCCGTACGCATCAGGGAGGAGACCATGCGCGCCGATTCCATCAGGCGCCGGTCCAGCACGCGCTGAACCTCATGGCGGGTGTGGATCTCCACCCAGACCACCGCCGCGCCCCACACCAGGGCGGTCACGACCGCCAGAATGGCGAACAGCCTGATCCGGATGGAGGTCATTGCAGGGTGTATCCCACGCCGCGCACCGTGCGGATGAAGGCGGAACCCAGCTTGGCCCGCAGATGGTGAACGTGAACCTCGACCGCGTTGGAGCCGATCTCCTCCTGCCAGCCATAGAGACGCTCCTCCAGCTGGTTGCGCGATTGCACGGCCGAGGGCCGCTCCATCAGGGCCTCCAGGATGGCGAACTCTCGACGCGACAGCGGCAGATCCTGTTCGCCGCGCCAGGCCAGCCGCGCCTTCGGGTCCAGCGTAACGTCCTTGTGCGTCAGGGCCGGGCGCGATCGCCCCAGCAGCCGACGCCGCACCGCCCGCAGCCGGGCCGCCAGTTCGTCCAGATCAAACGGCTTGCCCACATAGTCGTCGGCGCCTGCGTCCAGACCGCCGATCCGGTCCCGGCTTTCGTCGCGCGCCGACAGAATGACCACCCCGACGTCCATGTCGCGCTCCCGCACGAAACGCAGGACCTGAAGGCCGTCGCCATCGGGCAGATTGAGGTCCAGGACGACGGCGTCGAACGCCGAGCTTTCAAGGGCGGCCAGGGCGTCCTCGATGCGGGTCATGGCCTCGACCGTCCAGCCGCACGCCGTCAGGCCGACCTGAAGGCCGTCCGAAAGCACCGGGTCATCTTCCACTATGAGCAGTCTCATGCCTTATGCCTTCCGCCGCCCGGCTTAAGCCTGACTTAAGCTCTTACGCCGACCCCGGAAGCATGAAGATCATTTCCTGGCGCCTTCTGGCGATCCTGTTCGCCCTGCTGCTGGCCGCCCCCGCCGTCGGCCGCGCGCAATCCTTCCCGGCGCTGGACCAGGCCTTCCTGTCTCCGGACCAGGCCTTCACGCTCAAGGTCGCGCGCGAGACCAACGGCGACCTGACTTTCCGCTGGACCATCGCGCCGGGGCATTACCTGTATCGCGACCACACCGTCGCCGCCGCGCCAGGCGCCGAGGACAGCCTCAGCCTGCAGTTGCAGCCCGGCGAGAAGAAGGACGACCCCGGCTTCGGCGTCGTGGACATCTGGCGCACGTCGGGTCAGGCGCGCCTGTCTGCGGCGACGCTGGAGCGCGCCGGGTCGCCGGTCTCGATCAACCTCACCTATCAGGGGTGCAAGGAAGATTCGATCTGCTATCCGCCGACCACGCGGACCATCGCGGTTCCGGCCCTGCCCCGTGCCGAACCGGCCGCCGCCGCGCCGACCCTGAAGGCCCCCGCGCCTGAAAGCCTGTCAGCATCTGAAACCCTGTCAGCGCCTGAGCCTCAATCGACGCCTGAGCCTGAAGTCCTGGCTGAATCTGAAGCCGTCGGCGCCACGGACGCTGCGGCAGCTTCGTCGCCCGCCCCCGCCGTTCGACTGGACCAGAACGCAGGCTTCGTCGACCGGCTGGCCGATCAGGGAGGGTTCGCCTGGGTCCTGCTGGCCTTCTTCGGTTTCGGCGTGCTGCTGGCCTTCACCCCTTGCGTCTTCCCCATGTATCCGATCCTGGCCGGTGTGATCGGACGGGGCGTCGATGGACGCGGGACCCGGCGCGGGCTGGTGCTTTCCACGGCCTATGTCCTGGGACTGGCCACGGCCTTCGGCCTGCTGGGCGTCGCCGCCGCCTGGTCGGGTCAGAACCTGCAGATGGCGCTTCAGTCAGTGTGGGCCGTCGGCGCCCTGTCGATCATCTTCCTGGTGCTGGCCGCCTCCATGTTCGGCGGCTTTGAGCTGCAACTGCCGTCCGCCTGGACCAGCCGCCTTTCGCGCGACGAGGGCACGGGGCGGCGCTCCGTCGGCTCGGCCGCCGGGCTGGGCTTCGCCTCGGCCCTGATCGTCGGCCCCTGCGTGACCGCGCCGCTGGCGGGCGCCCTGCTCTACATCGCCCAGACCGGCGACGTCGGCCTTGGCGCAGCGGCGCTGTTCGCCCTGGGGCTGGGCAAGGGCGTGCCGCTGATCGTCTTCGGCACGGCCGGGGCCCGCTTCCTGCCCAAGGCCGGAGCGTGGATGGATCGGGTCAAGACCCTGTTCGGCTTCATCTTCCTGGGCATGGCCTGGTGGCTGGCCAGCCGTATTCTGCCGCCGACCGTCGTGCTGGCGCTGGGCGCGATGCTGGCTCTGGCCGTCGCCGCCGCCCTAGGCCTGTTCAGCGGCCCCGCGGCCAGCCGTCCGGCCGGCCTTGCCCGCGCCGCCGGACTGGCCGTCGCCGCCTGGGGGGTCATGCTTCTGATCGGTCTCGGCATGGGCGCTGCCGATCCCTGGCGCCCGCTGGCCCCGCTCGCGTCCCGCTCGGCGCCCGGCGTCGCCGGATCGGGCGCGGCGCCTGTCCCCGCCGCCGTGGTCGTCGACCCCGTCGGGCTGGAGCGCGCCATCAACGATGCAGCCGCCCGCTCACGCCCGGCCATGATCTACTTCACCGCCGACTGGTGCGTTATCTGTCGGCAGATGGACCGGGAGGTCTTCGCCGACGGCCAGGTCGTCGCGGCCCTGCAGAACGCCGACCTGATCAAGGTCGATGTGACGAGCAACACGCCGGAAACCCGCCAGCTGATGGAGACCTACGGCGTGGTCGGCCCGCCGACGCTGATCTTCCTGTCCCCTGCATCACAGGAGCCCGCGTCCACCCGCCTGGTCGGCAAGACCACCGTGAGCAAGGTTCTGGCCTCGCTCGACAGCGCGCAGGCCGCCCGATGAACGCGCTTGAGCTTGGCCCCCTCGTCCTGTCCGGGGAGCGACTTTCCATCATCATCGGCATCTTCGTCTTCGTCATCGGCTCGGGCCTCCTGGCCAGCCGGGTGAGCATCCGCTTCAATGCGTGGAGCACCGCCGTCGTGTTCGGCGGCGTCCTGGTCGCGCGCCTGGCCTATGTCGCCGCCAACTGGCCGCACTTTCAGGCCGACCCCTTGCGCGCCGTCGCCGTCTGGCAGGGCGGGTTCTCCTGGCTCTGGGTCATCCCCGTGGTCGCGCTGGCGAGCGTGGCGCTGCTCAAAACCGCCAGAGAGCGCGCCTGGGCCCTGGCCCCCGTCGCCGTCAGCGCCCTGGCCTGGGTCGCAGCGCATCAGCTGGAGTCCGCGACCGAGCCGCTGCCCCCCGCCGAAATCACCCTGGCGCAGCTGGACGGCGCCCCGCTTGACCTGGCCGCGCCGTCAGATCGTCCGACCGTGATCAACGTCTGGGCCAGCTGGTGCCCGCCCTGCCGCCGCGAGATGCCCGCCCTGGCCGCCGCCCAGAAGGCCAATCCCGACGTGCGCTTCCTGTTCGTCAATCAGGGCGAGGGCGAAGCGACCGTCCGGACCTATCTGGCGCGCGAGGATCTGACGCTGGAGCACGTCCTGCTTGATCCGCACATGGACCTGCCGCGTCACTACGGCACGGTCGGCCTGCCCATCACCTTCTTCCTTGGAAGCGACGGGCGGCTGGCCAAGGCCCATCTGGGCGAGATCGGACCGGAGCGCATCGCGGCCGAAATCGCGCGGCTGGACTGAAACGGAAAATCCCCGACCCGTCTGCGTCTTAAGCCTGACTTAAGACCGGGCATGGACGAAACCCACACCTTTGAGGCGCGCGCCTCGACGAGATCATGGCCGTAGATGGCCGTCACGCTACCCGGAGAAGTCTGATCATGAACAAGCCCGCGCTCGCCCTGATGCTGGCCGCAACGATGAGCCTGGCGGCCTGCGGTCCGGCCGACGCCGCGCAGGACATGCCCATGGTCGCAGAGGTCGGGTTTAGCGACCTTCTGAAGAATCCGGCGACGCCCTTCATCGGCGCCGAACAGGCCGACATCACCATCATCGGCTTCATGGATTACAACTGCCCCTACTGCAAAATGATGATCCCGGAGCTCAACGGCCTGATGGAAGCCGATCCGAAGGTGCGGGTGCTGTACAAGGAATGGCCCATCTTCGGCGCCGTGTCCGAGAACCTGGCGCGCATCGCCCTGGCCGCCGGCTATCAGGACAAATATCACGCGGTGCACAACGCCTTCATGAGCGCGCCGGATCGCATCCAGACCAATCAGAAGGCGCGCCAGCTGGCCACCGCAGCCGGCGTCGACATGGAGCAGCTGGACCGCGACCTGGCCGCCCATCGCGAGGAAATCGACGCCGTCCTGCTGCTCAACAGCCGAGAGGCGGCCGCCCTCGCCCTCAACGGCACGCCCGCCTTCGTCATCAATGGCAACCTCATCCCCGGCGGAATGCCCCAGGCCCAGCTCGAGGCCGTGATCGCCCGTATTCGCTCCGGTCAGCCGCTGCGCTGATTCAGCGGGCGAAGGCTGACGCTGTGCGCCCCGCCGTTCCCCGCTCCGCTGCGGTCAGCGGAACCTCGGTCAGCGCAGCGCCGTTCCCTGAAGCATGAACCTTGGCCTTTTCTTCCTCGGCGTCCTGCTGCTGGCGGTTCTTCTGACCGGCCTGGATCGCGCCATCACCGGCCCCCGGCGTGCGGCGGACAAGGATCAGGACGGCGAACCCGACGGCCCGCCGGAGGACTGACGCCTCGTCTCCCTTTCGAAGCCGAGGCAAAGCACTATGTTGGCGCCATCTGTCCCGATTTCGCTGAGCCCGCTTCATGTCCTACGTCGCCCGTGACGACCGCCCCGCCGACAAGGCCGAACGCTACGCCGAGGTCGAGGCCGAGATTCTGGCCGTGCTGGACGGCGAGCCCAACCTGACGGCGCGCATGGCGACCGTGGCGTCGATGCTGGCCGACGCCTTCCCCGTCTTTTTCTGGACCGGCTTCTACGTCGTGGATGCGGCCAAGGGCGATGAACTGGTGGTCGGTCCCTATCAGGGCACGCTGGGCTGCCTGCGCATTCCCTTCGGGCGCGGCGTCTGCGGCGCGGCGGCGAAGACGCGCCAGACCCAGGTGGTCGAGGACGTCCACGCCTTCCCCGGCCACATCGCCTGCGACAGCCGCTCGGCCAGCGAGATCGTGGTTCCGGTGCTGGATGCGGCGGGCGACCTGATCGCCGTGCTGGACGTGGACGCGACCGAAAAGGCCGCCTTCGACACCGTGGATGCCACGGCGCTGGAACGACTGATGGCCAAGGTGTTCGGCGACTGATGCGGATCGGCGTCGACTTCGGCGGCACCAAGATCGAGGCGGCGGCGCTGGATCCGTCCGGCGCCTTCGCGGCGCGCATCCGCGAACCGAACCCCGGAACCTATGACGCCGCCCTTCGCCTCGTCGCCGATCTGGTCGCGCGGGTAGAGGCCGAAGTCGGCCCGGCGCAATCGGTCGGCCTGGCCATTCCCGGATCGCCCTCTCCGCGCACCGGCCTGATCCGCAACGCCAACTCCACCTATCTGAACGGCCGCCGCTTCGGCGACGATCTGGAGGCCGCACTGGGCCGCCCGGTGCGGCTGGCCAACGACGCCAACTGCCTGGCCCTGTCCGAGGCCGCCGACGGCGCGGGCGCGGGCGCCGCCAGCCTGTTCGGCGTCATCCTGGGCACCGGCTGCGGCGGCGGGCTGGTCATTGACGGCAGGCTGGTCGAGGGCGCGCACGGCGTCGCCGCCGAGATCGGCCACATCTCCCTGCCCTGGCCGTCGGCGGAGGAAGCGCCCGGCCCCGCCTGCTGGTGCGGCCTGAACGGCTGTCTGGAGACATTGATTTCCGGCACGGGCTTCCAGCGCGATCATGAAGCCGCGACCGGCCGGGCGTGGACGGCCCAGGCCATCGCGGACGCCGCCCGCGAGGGTGATGTACAGGCCGCTGCGGCGCTGGACCGCTACATCGACCGGCTGGGACATGCGCTGGCGATGGTCGTCAATCTGGCCGACCCGGCGGTTTTCGTGCTGGGTGGGGGCATGTCGAACGTGGGCGAGCTTTACGATCGTCTGCCCGACATCGTGGCGCGGCACGCTTTCTGCGATCACTGGGAGGGGCGCATAGTCCCGGCGAAGTGGGGCGATTCCTCTGGCGTGCGCGGCGCCGCGCGGCTGTGGGGCGATTGATCCGCGCTCGCGCCCCGCTATGGTCCGCGCCGAATCTTTCAGGAGCAAGACGATGGGCGAACGGGTTGCAGCAATCACCGGCGGGCACGGCGCCCTGGGCCGAGCCGTGGTCGAGGCCGCGCTGGCCGCAGGCTGGACCGTCGCCGTCATCGACCACGCCAGCGGCCACGCCGCCCCCGAAGGCGTGCTGGAGGTCGGCGGCGTCGATCTGACCGACCCCGCGCAGGCGAAGAGCGCCATCGACGCCGTCGTCGCCCGTTACGGCCGTCTGGACGCCCTGCTGAACATCGCCGGCGGCTTCGTCTGGACCCCGGTCGAGGGCGACGGCGAGGAGTGGGACCGGATGCACGCGCTCAACGTCAAGACGACGCTGAACGCCAGCCGCGCCGCCCTGCCCCATCTGAAGGCTTCGCCTGAGGGCCGCATCGTCAACGTCGGCGCCAATGGCGCGATCAAGGCCGGGCACGGCATGGGCGCCTACGCCGCGTCGAAGGCCGGGGTCCACCGCCTGACCGAGGCCCTGGCCGAGGAGCTGAAGTCGACCTCAGTGACGGTCAACGCCGTCCTGCCCTCCATCATCGACACGGCGGCCAACCGCGCCGATATGCCGGACGCCGATCCGTCGAAATGGGTCGCGCCCGCCGATCTAGCCGCCGTCATCCTGTTCCTGGCCTCGCCCGAGGCGCGGGCGGTGACGGGCGCTCTGATCCCCGTCATGGGCAAGGTCTGATGCGCGCACGCAGCGTCCTCTACCTGCCCGCCTCGAATGCGCGAGCGGTCGAGAAGGCCCGCACCCTGCCCTGCGACGTTGCTGTGCTGGATCTGGAGGACGCCGTCGCGCCCGAGATGAAGCTTGAGGCCCGCGCAGCCGCCGTCGCGGCGGCGCATGAGGGCGGCTTCGGCCCGCGCCTCGGCGTGAGGATCAACGGCCTGGACACGCCCTGGGGCGCCGACGACCTGAAGGCGTTGCGTGACACCCCTGTCGAGCTGATCGTCGCGCCCAAGGTCGAGAGCGCGGCCATGGTTCACGCCCTGTCGGCGGCGCTGCGTCCAGGCGCTGAACTGTGGGCCATGATCGAGACGCCGCGCGCGCTGGTAGGCCTTGGCGAGATCGCCGAGGCGGACGGGGCCTTGAGCGGCCTGATGCTGGGCATCAACGATCTGGCCAAGGACCTGAAGACCGGCCCCGCGCCCGACCGCGAACCGCTGAAGCCGTGGCTGGCGGCAATCGTCGCCCACGCCCGCGCCAACGGACTGAGCATCATCGACGGCGTGTTCAACCGCATCAAGGACGAGGCCGGCTTCGCCGCCGAGTGCGCGCAAGGGCGGCTGTATGGCTTCGATGGCAAGAGCCTGATCCACCCTTCACAGATCGACGAGGCCAACGCGGCATTCGGCCCTTCGCCTGACGAAATCAACTGGGCGCGCAAGGTTGTCGCCGCCTTCGCCGCGCCCGAAGCCGCCGGGCTGGGCGTCATCCGCGTCGAAGGCGAGATGGTGGAGCGGCTGCATCTGCACGCCGCCGAAACGCTTCTGGCTGACCTCTAATTTCCTTCTCCCCTTGTGGGAGAAGGTGG
>KB291729.1:221228-236669 GCA_000318405.1 Brevundimonas diminuta 470-4
TGGGCGCCGAAGGCGCTCGGATGAGGGGTGTCGGCGCGATGGTGGAGGGTTGGGAGCTTCGCGTAGAGCGCATTTCGGATAGGGCGCGCTGACACCCCTCATCCGTCTCGCTGCGCGAGCCACCTTCTCCCACAAGGGGAGAAGGAAGTGCGGGGTGGCGCCTTCTGACGGCAGACCGTAGACACGACCCCATGACAGCACCGCTTCCGCCCCCCTCGAAAACCCGCGCCTGGGTCTGTGCGCCGGGGGTGCTGAAGGTCCCGTTCCTGTCCGCCTTCCTGCCCGATTACACGCTGTCCGCCCTGCCCGGATCGTCGATCGAGGCCGTCCTCGGCTGGGGCATGAAGCCCACGGCGGAGGCGGGCCGACGCTGGGCGGCGAAGCACGGCAAACCCTATGTCGCGCTGGAAGACGGCTTCCTGCGCTCGGTCGGCATCGGCGAGAGCGGGGCGACCAGCCTCAGCCTGATCGTCGATGATCTGGGCGTCTATTACGACGCCACCCGGCCCAGTCGGCTGGAAGAGCTGATCCAGACCGCCCCCGACTGGTGCGACGCCGCTGTGAAGACACGCGCGCGGGCGCTGATCGACCGCATCGTCGCCTCGGGCGTGTCCAAGACCAATATGGGCGGGCCGCTGGACGCCGCCCTGCTGCAACCCGGCCGCCGGGTGCTGATCGTGGACCAGACCTTCGGCGACGCCTCCATCGGCTATGGACTGGCGACCGAGGCCAGCTTCTCGGAGATGCTGGCGACGGCGCGACGGGACGAGCCGGACGCCCAGTTGATCGTCAAGCGCCACCCCGCCGTGGCCGCAGGGCGCAAGCGGGGCTGCATCCCGGCGGATCGACTCGACGGCGTCACCCTGATCGACACCGACGTGCGGGCCGCCGAACTGCTAGCGGCGGTGGATGCGGTCTATGTCGTGACCTCGGCGCTGGGGTTCGAGGCCCTGTTGCGCGGTCTGCCGGTACGCTGTTTCGGTGCGCCCTTCTATTCGGGCTGGGGGCTGACGACGGACGCGGTGCAGACCGGGCGGCGCGCCGCGGCGCGCGATCTGGAGCAGATCGCCGCGGCGGCCCTGATCGCCTACACCCGCTATGTCGATCCCGTCACCGGCCAGCGGTGCGAGGCGGAACAGGCGCTGGAGCGGCTGATCGCCCTGCGCGACCGGGCCGACCGGCTGGCGGGCGACTGGGCGGCCGTCGGCTTCGCCCCGGCCAAGCGGCCGCCGGTGCGCCGCCTGCTGAACTCGCCCAAGGGCCGCGTCCGCTATTTCTGGCGCTCATCCGCCGCCGTCGCCCATGCGCGGACGACGGGCGGCAAGCTGATCTGGTGGGCCGGCAAGGAGACGCCGCAGATCCGCGCCGCCGCCGACGCCTTCGAAGGGCCGGTCGTGCGGATGGAAGACGGCTTCATCCGTTCGCGCGGGCTGGGGTCCGACTTCTTCGGCGCCCTGTCGGTCGCGCTGGACGATCAGGGCGTCTATTACGACCCGACCCGGCCCAGCCGTCTGGAGAGCCTGATCGAAGCCGGCGAGCCCTCGCCGGATCAGGCCGCGCGCGCGAAGGCCCTTCGCGCCCGCGTGGTCGAGGCGGGCCTGTCGAAATACAATCTGAAGGGCGCGGGCGTCCCGACGTCCTGGCCGAAGGACAGGCCGATCCTGCTGGTCGTCGGTCAGGTCGAGAACGATCGCTCGATCCTGATGGGCTGCGGCCCCGACATCCGCACTAACTCGGGTCTGGTGAAGGCGGCGCGGGCGGATCATCCCGACGCCTTCCTGATCTATCGCAACCACCCGGACGTGACGGCGGGCAACCGCCCCGGCCTGCTGGACCATGCGGCCATGGAGGAGGTCGACGCCTCCGCGGACGACCTCGACATCATCGACTGCCTGAACGCCTGCGACCGGCTGGCGACCCTGACGTCGTTGACCGGGTTCGAGGCCCTGATGCGGGGCAAGCCGGTCAGCGTCTATGGCCGCCCCTTTTATGCCGGATGGGGCCTGACCGACGACCGCCTGACGTTTGAGCGCCGCACCCGCCGCGCCAGTCTGCAAAGCGTCATCCACGCCGCCCTGATCGGCTACCCGGTCTATGTCACGCCGGGCGGCTGGCCATGCGAGGCCGAGGATCTGGTCGAGGCCCTGATCGCCGCGCGCGACCATCCCCTGCCCGCCCCGCCGCGCGGACGCATCAATCGCTGGTGGCGCGGCATAAAGGCCAGTCTCGACCGCAGCCTTCCCCCGGCTTATTGAGGAGGTTCGTCATCGCAACGGACTGAGTCCGGCCCGCGAGGCGCCCGAACTTCGCCGCGAGGCGCCGACATAAGGCTTGTCGAGCGCCGGGGACTCCATGTTCCCTCATGCAGCGAGGCGCCGCGCGCCGAGCGTCAGGGAACCATACAGTGAAAAAAGCCGTCATCTCCGCCACCGGCCTGTTCACCCCGGAACAGTCGATCTCGAACGAGGAGCTGGTCGGCGCCTACAACGCCTGGGCCGAAGGCTGGAACGCCGCCAACGCCGAGGCCATCGCCGCCGGCGAACTGGAGGCCAAGACGCCCTCGTCCGAAGCCTTCATCGAAAAGGCCTCGGGCATCAAGGCCCGCTACGTCATGGACAAGTCGGGGATCATCGACCCCGAGCGGATGCTGCCCCACCTGCCCGCGCGCGGGGACGACGAACTGTCGATCCTGGCCGAAATGGCGGTGAAGGCGGCGCAGGACGCCATCAGGGCCTGGGGCAAGCCGGTCAGCGAGATCGGCGCCGTCATCTGCGCCGCGTCGAACATGCAGCGCCCCTACCCCGCCATGGCCATTGAGGTGCAGCAGGCGCTGGGCATCGAGGGCTTCGCCTTTGACATGAACGTGGCGTGCAGCTCGGCCACCTTCGGCATCAAGACGGCGGCCGACTTCGTGGCCTCGGGCTCGGTCAGGGCCGTGCTGATGGTGAACCCGGAAATCTGCTCGGCGCACCTGAACTTCAAGGACCGCGACAGCCACTTCATCTTCGGCGACGTCGCCACCGCCGTCATCATCGAGGCCGAGGATCAGGCCGGGCCGGGCGGCTGGGACATTGTCGGCACGAAGCTGCAGACCAGCTTCTCGAACAACATCCGCAACAACTTCGGCTTTCTGAACCGCGCCGCCCTGCCGACCGACGGGCATGAGCCCGTCTCGTCCGACGGCCTGAGCGACAAGATGTTCGTTCAGCAGGGCCGCAAGGTGTTCAAGGAAGTGGTGCCTATGGTGTCGGAGATGATCCTGGACCACGCCGCCGAACTGAGCCTGGACCCGCATGGGCTGAAGCGCCTGTGGCTGCACCAGGCCAACATCAACATGAACACCCTGATCGGCAGGAAGGTTCTGGGCCGCGAGCCCGAGCCCGGCGAGAACGTCATCATCCTGGACGACTACGCCAACACCTCCTCGGCCGGGTCGATCATCGCCTTCCATCTGCACCACGACGGCTTCGCGCCGGGCGATACCGGTCTGATCTGCAGCTTCGGCGCAGGTTATTCGGCAGGCACGGTTTTTGTGCGAAAGCGCCCCTGATTCAGCCGTTCGGGAATCATTATTTCCGGCGGCGCTTGCACTGTTCGGAAAATTTTGCAAACCGTTACGCGTCGAGAAACAGGGGGGACGATGCCCGAATGACTCAGACAGCTTTGCCTTGGGCTGAAAAACTCAGTGATCCGCTGGCGCACGACGTGGCCACGGTGTTGCAACGCATGGGCGGCTCCGCTCATCAGGATATCGTCATCAACTGTGTCGCGGCGTTGAAGCGCCAACGCGGCGAGTCGGTGACGCAGGACCTCAAGCTGAAGATCATCGAGGTGTTCGAACGCTATCGCGACTTCTTCATCCGCCCCTTCGGCGAAGGGTCCCTGCGCTGGGCCCTGGCGCCCGACGTCGCCTGACGCCATAGGATTCAGCCAACGAAAAAGGCCCGCTCCGATTGGAGCGGGCCTTCGTCATTTCAGACTATCCGCGCTTAGAAGCGACGGATGTAGCTGACCGAATAGGCGTCAGCCTCGCCGCGGTCGTCGCGGAAGTCACGACGGGTCCAGTCAGCCCGAATGCCGTTGACGCCGTCCAGGTAGTAGTTGGCGCCGACGCCATAGTTCCAGCTGTCGCCGCCGACCTTGGTCTCGGCGCCGGCCAGTTCCTGCTTCAGCTCGGTGTGGCCGTAACCGCCGCGCGCGAACAGCTCCAGCTTGTCGCCGATCGGGTATTTGCCGACGACATAACCGGCGGCGTCCCACTCATGCTTGATCTGGCCATCGACGCCGGCGACGGTGATGTCCTTATTCTTGACCCCGACCCCGACTTCCGTCTCGACGGCGAGGTAGCGGTTCAGGTCGACGCCCAGGCGGCCGCTGACGGCGCCGGTCTGGGCCGCGTCGCCTTCCATATGCGTGTAACCCAGCGATCCATAACCGCGCGGCTCAGGATTTGATTGAGCAAACGCCGGAACGGCAAGAACAGACATAGCGGCGGCGGCGAGAAGAACGTTACGCATTATTTCATACTCCTTAGATGATGTGACTTCTGTGATCACATGCCCCATCCAACACGGGGATAAATGGGTAGTCGTGAGCTATAGTTCCATGTCGGACATCAAAGACATAGCCAGATGATGCACCAAGGACACATACGGTGTTACATCCGTGTCTCAAAAAGAAAGGGCGCGCTCCGCCGAGAAGCGCGCCCGATCCGTTCGCTTAAGTCGGCTTAGAAGCGACGGACGTAGTTGACCGAATAGACGTCCACCTCGCCGCCATCGTCGGTGAAGTCGCGGCGGGTCCAATCACCGCGCAGGCCGTTCTGGGCGTCGAAGTAGTAGTTGGCGCCGACGCCGTAATTCCAGCTTTCGCCGTCGGCCTTGCCCTCGAAGCCGGCCAGTTCGGTCTTGATGCGCGTCGTGCCGTACCCGCCCCGCGCGAACAGCTCGAGGTTGGGGCTGAGCGGCAGCGTCCCGACCGCATAGGCGGCCAGATCATAGTCGTGCTTGAGCTTGCCCTTGACGCCGGCGACGGTGAAGTCGTCGTCCTTCACCCCGATCGAGCCCTCGCCCTCAACGCCGAAATAAGGGTTGAACTTGGCGCCCAGACGGCCGGTCACGGCGCCCAGGTTCCCATCTGAATGGTCCAGTTGCGAATAGCCGAGCGTGCCGTAATAGGTAGGGCCGCCCGGCTGCACGACCTGGGCCGCAGCCGGCAGGGCGAATACAGACAGCGCGGCGGCGGCGATAATAACATTACGCATGAGCTTCAATCACTCCTTATGGCGATGAGCAGGACCGGCCTGACCACCTTGCGGAGAAACAAAGCTCGCACGCCCGCAGGCGTTCCTTATGCTTCACGAAGAAGTCGATGACTGTGCAATCGGAAGCACACACGACGTTCCTTCAAGAGCGACTATTATAAGACAAGAAAAAGGCGACCCTTTCGGATCGCCCTTTCCTTATCGATTTTGAGCGCCGGCCTTAACGGTCCTTTTCGCGCTCCACGCCCGAGCGCGCGGCCAGCGCCGCCTGCGCCGCCGCGAGACGCGCGATCGGCACGCGGTAGGGCGAACAGGAGACGTAATCCAGCCCGACCTCTTCACAGAAGGCGATGGACGACGGGTCGCCGCCGTGCTCGCCGCAGATGCCCATCTTCATGCCCGGCTTGACCGCGCGACCCCGCTCCTCGGCGATGCGGATCAGGTCGCCCACGCCGTTCTGGTCCAGACGGACGAAGGGGTCGTTCTCGAAGATGCCCTTGTCCAGATAGGCCTGCAGGAAGTGGCCGGAATCGTCGCGGCTGATGCCGAAGGTCGTCTGTGTCAGGTCGTTGGTGCCGAAACTGAAGAACTCGGCGTGCTCGGCCAGATCGGCGGCGCGCAGGGCCGCGCGCGGCAGTTCGACCATGGTGCCGACCAGATACTCGACGCTATCGCCAGCATCCGCAAAGACGGCCTTGGCCGTGCGGTCGGTCAGTTCGCGCAGATACTTCATCTCCAGACCCAGGGCGACCAGCGGGTGCATGATCTCCGGGATCGGGGCGACGCCGGTGGACGCCTTGACCTGCAGCGCCGCCTCAAGGATGGCGCGGACCTGCATCTCGTAGATTTCCGGATAGGCCACGCCCAGACGGCAGCCGCGATGGCCCAGCATCGGGTTGGTTTCGTGCAGCTCGCGGGCGCGCCGCTTCAGCTTGGCCGCGTCCAGACCTTGCGTGGCGGCCAGGGCGTCGATGTCGGCGTCGGTGTGCGGAATGAACTCGTGCAGCGGCGGGTCGAGCAGCCGCACCGTCACCGGCAGGCCGCTCATGATGGTGAACAGCTCGACGAAGTCGGCCTTCTGGAACGGGGCGATCTTGGCCAGAGCCACGCGGCGGCCCGCCTCGTCATCGGCCAGGATCATCTCGCGCACGGCGGCGATGCGGGCGTCGTCGAAGAACATGTGCTCGGTGCGCGACAGGCCGATGCCTTCGGCGCCGAAACCACGCGCGGTCTTGGCGTCCAGCGGGGTCTCGGCGTTGGCGCGGACCTTCAGGCGGCGGATGCCGTCGGCCCAGCCCATCAGGGTCTGGAAATCGCCCGTCAGTTCCGGCTCGATCATGGCCACGGCGCCGTCCAGCACCTCGCCCTTGCCGCCGTCGATGGTGATGACCTCGCCCGCCTTAAAGGTGCGGCCGCGCGCGGTGAAGGTTCCGGCCTTCTCATTGATGGCGATCTCGCCCGCGCCCGAGACACAGGGGCGCCCCATGCCGCGCGCCACAACGGCCGCGTGGCTGGTCATGCCGCCGCGCGCCGTGACGATGCCGCGCGCCGCGTGCATACCGTGGATGTCTTCCGGCGAAGTTTCGTCGCGAACCAGGATGACGGCGTCGCCGTTCTGGCCCAGACGTTCGGCTTCATCAGCGTCGAAGACGATCTTGCCGGTCGCCGCGCCCGGCGAGGCGGGCAGGCCCGCCGCAACCACGGTGCGCGCCGCCTTGGGGTCCAGTGTCGGGTGAAGAAGCTGGTCCAGCGCGGCCGGCTCGACGCGGCTGACGGCCTCGTCCTGAGAGATGACGCCTTCGGAGGCCAGGTCCACGGCGATCTTCAGCGCCGACTTGGCCGTGCGCTTGCCGTTGCGGGTCTGCAGCATCCACAGACGGCCCTGCTCGACCGTGAACTCGATGTCCTGCATGTCGCGGTAGTGGCTTTCCAGCCGCCCCACCACGTCGACGAACTGGGCGAAGACCTGCGGCATCGCCTCTTCCATCGAGGGAGCCGTTTCGCCCATCTCCTCGCGGCCCGCCTTGGTCAGGGACTGCGGCGTGCGGATGCCCGCGACGACGTCCTCGCCCTGGGCGTTGATCAGGAACTCGCCATACAGCTTGTTCTCGCCGGTCGAGGGATTGCGGGTGAAGGCGACGCCGGTGGCCGAGGTCTCGCCCATGTTGCCGAACACCATCGACTGGACGTTGACGGCCGTGCCCCAGCTTTCGGGGATGTCGTGCATGCGGCGATAGAATTTCGCCCGGTCGTTCATCCAGCTCTCGAACACGGCGCCGACGGCGCCCCACAGCTGGGCCTGCGGGTCCTGCGGGAAGGGCTTGCCCAGCTCACGCTCGACCAGGGCCTTGTAGTCCGCAACCACCTTTTCCCAGTTTTCGGCGGTCAGTTCGGTGTCGACCGAGACGCCCAGACGATCCTTGTGGTCGTCCAGCACCTCTTCGAAATAGTCGTGGCCCAGCCCCAGAACCACGTTGGAATACATGGTGATGAAGCGGCGGTAGGAATCGAAGGCGAAGCGGCGGTCGCCGGACAGTTTGGCCAGGCCCTCGACCGTCTCGTCGTTCAGCCCCAGATTCAGGACGGTGTCCATCATGCCCGGCATGGAGGCGCGGGCGCCCGAGCGCACCGAGACCAGCAGGGGGTTGGCGGCGTCGCCGAAAGTCTTGCCCACCACGCCCTCAACGTGGGCCAGGGCGGCCTTGACCTGATCGGTCAGGTCGGTCGGATAGGTCTCTTCATTGGCGTAATACCAGGTGCAGACCTCGGTGGTGATGGTGAAGCCCGGCGGCACCGGCAGGCCGAGAGACGACATCTCGGCCAGGTTCGCCCCCTTGCCGCCGAGAAGATTCTTCATCGAAGCGTCGCCGTCAGCGGATCCGCCGCCAAAGCCGTACACCCACTTGGTCATTTCGCAGTTCCTGAACCGTGGTCTGACTGCGGGTCCCAGCCCCGCATATGTAGAAGTGTGTGCGGGGCCTGTTGTGAGTCCCGCCTTACGGACGCCTTCACTAGCGCGCTGCACCTGCGAAGGCGAGGCTGGAGAAGCAACAATCCGTGAGAGGATGTTTCGTCCGGCGGGCCAGCCGAAGCGGCCGACGCACTGGAGGAAGCGACCGGGGCCGCCTATCTAGGCCTTATGCCCATCGCCCGCCTCGACAGTCGCGCCCTGATCCGCATCAGCGGCCCCGACGCCCGCCCCTTCCTGCACAATCTGCTGACCCAGAACGTGGAGACGCTGCAGCCCGGCGAACTGCGCTTCGGCGCCCTGCTGTCGCCGCCGGGACGGCTGATGTTCGACCTGTTCATCTGGGGCGAGGAGGATGGCGTCATTCTGGACGTGGCGGCCGACCGGCGCGACGCCCTGGTCCAGCGCCTGTCGATGTACAGGCTGCGCTCCAGAGTGGATGTCATGCCCATTCCCGACGCCGTCTTCGTCGCTTGGGGCGCCGACAGGCCCGACGGCTTTGTCGATGATCCCCGCCTGCCCGCGCTGGGCGGCCGCCGCTGGGGCGATCAGAGCGAGACCGACGCGACCGAGGCCGACTGGCAGGCGCACCGCCTGGCTCTGGGCGTGCCCGATCCCACGGCCGACACGCTGCAGGACAAGACCTATCCGATCGAGGCGGACTTCGACCTGCTGAATGGCATCGACTTCCACAAGGGTTGCTTCATTGGTCAGGAGACGACCTCGCGGATGAAGCGGCGCGGCACGATCAAGAACCGCATGATGGCCATCACCTTCGACGGCCCCGCCCCCCAACGCGGCGCTGAGGTGCTGAACGGCGACCTGCGGGCGGGCGAGGTCATGACCGGCGCCGAGGGGCGCGCCATCGCCCTGATGCGGCTGGACCGCATGGACGGCGACCTGACCGTCGACGGGCGCCCCGTGCGGGTCGAGAAGCCCGGCTGGATGATTGATCTATAAGGACAAATCCGGAAGGACGGAAAATCTGCTTGTCGTGATGTAAAAGTCGCTTGACGTAAATGCGGCCCCGTTGGTAAAGCTCACTTGTCAACACGACAGGGGAGCTTGTCATGAATATCCAGATCACCACCGCAGGCGAAGCCGCCGCTCGTAACAAGAAGAAGATGGACGACCTGACCGTCGTTCTGTGCGCCCTGACCGTGGTCGGGGTCAGCGCCACCGCCGCCACGCCGTTCTGGCCTGACGCCTGGGGCCGCGCACCGTCGATCGGCGTTGTCGTCCTGGCCGCCGGACTGGCCGTCTTCCTGGCCCTGCACACCCTTTATTGGTGGCGCGCCCTGGATGAGGCCGCCAGGGAAGCCCACAAGTGGGCCTGGTGGTGGGGCGGCAATCTGGGCTTCATCGTCGGCGGCGCGGCCGTCGTCATCGCCGCCCTCGCAGGCGTAAACCTGCTGCCCGCCGCCGTGCCGCACACCGATGCAGCCCTGATCGCCCTGGGCGTCGCCGCGGCCTTCGCCGCCCAGGCCGTCGGTTATGGCGTCGCCTGGTGCGGCTGGTGGATCACCCGTCGATGACCAGCGCCTTCATCAATCGCCTGAAGGTCTTCCGCGCCGAGCGCGACTGGACCCAGGCCGATCTGGCCGAGCGCCTGGGCGTCTCGCGCCAGACCATCCAGGCGCTGGAGAAGGGCCGCTATGACCCTTCCCTGCCCCTCGCCTTCCGCATTTCCCGCCTCTTCGGCCAGCCGATCGAAGCCATCTTCATCGCCTGATCCGGTCGCCATTTAGACCAAACCCCTAAAATCCAAGGACTTTGCAATGACCCTCGCACACCGCATGGGCCAATCGGCCAACTGTGTCTCGCGCTTCGCCGCCGGACTGCTGGCCGCCCTGGCCGCCTCCGCCGCCCTCGCCGCCGCGCCCGGCGTCGCCCACGCTGAACAGGCCCCGCCCGCTGCGGCCGCCGCGTCCATCCCCCGCGCCGAGGGCGCCGGCCCGCCGCTGTGGGTGGTCAGGGATGCGGACTCCACCGTCTATCTGTTCGGCACCGTCCATGTGCTGCGCCCCGGCACGGCCTGGGGCTCGGACAAGGTTGACGCCGCCTTCGCCAGCGCCTCCGACATCTGGGTCGAGATCGCCGATCAGGACGATCAGGCGGTGGTCATGCCGGTGATCCAACAGCATGGCGTCGACCCGTCCCGCCCCCTGTCGTCGGTCCTGTCGGCGGCGGAGTTCGCCGCTTTCGACAAGGTTGCCCAGGCCAATGGCGCGTCAGGCGCGGCGCTGGACGCCTATCGTCCGTGGCTGGCGGCCTTCATGATCTCCATGTCGGGTCCGACCAACGCGGGCTATCGGTCCGAGGCGGGCGTCGACAAGACGCTGATGGATCGCGCCAGGGCGCAGGGCAAGGCGCTGCACGGCTTTGAAACCGCCGACATTCAGGTGCGCCTGATCGCGGGCATGAGCGAAGAGGCTCAGGTCGCCTATCTGAACAACTATGTCCGCAACGCAGACGGCATCGTCGCCAATCTGGATGAGGCCGTCGCCGCCTGGCTGAAGGGCGACGCCGCCGAGACGGGCCGCCTGAACCGCGTCAACACCCGCGACATTCACGAAGACATCCACCGCGCCGCCCTGGTCGTTCGCAACGCCGACTGGACCAACCAGATCGAGACGATGATGCATGGCTCCGGCACGGCCTTCGTCGCCGTCGGCGCCGCCCACCTGATGGATCAGGACAGCGTCATCGACATGCTGACCGCGAAGGGCTTCACAGTCGAGCGGCTGTAAAACGCCCTGCAACATCCCATGAAGGCCCGGCGGAAACGTCGGGCCTTTTCGCTTGCGCCTCAAGAACATTCCAGCAACATCGCGCCATGACCGAATCCGAAAAGGCTGAAGGCCGCTGCGGCTGGTGCGGGACGACGGACCCGCTCTACATCGCCTATCATGACGCCGAATGGGGCGTGCCCGAATACGACCCTCGCGCCCTGTGGGAGAAGCTGGTGCTGGACGGCTTTCAGGCCGGGCTGGCCTGGATCACCATCCTGAGAAAGCGCGAAGGGATGCGCGAGGCCTTCGACGGGTTCGATCCCGAGGTCGTCGCCCGCTATGGCGAGGCCGACCGCGCGCGCCTGCTGGCCGACCCACGCATCATCCGCTCCGGCGCCAAGATCGACGCCGCCATCAACGGCGCCCGCATCTGGCTGGACATGCGCGACAGCGGCGAAGACTTTTCAGCCTGGCTGTGGTCCTTCGTCGGCGGCCGGCCGCTGGTGAATCAGTGGCGAGATTTCCGCGACGCCCCGCCCCAGACGCCAGAAAGCGTCGCCATGGCCAAGGCCTTGAAGGCGCGCGGTTTCAAGTTCTGCGGCCCCGTCATCGTCTACGCCTTCATGCAGGCGGTCGGCATGGTGAACGATCACCAGACCGCCTGCTTCCGCCACGCACAGATCAAAGACGCATACAGGCAAAAGACGTCAATCGGCGCGGCGTGACAATGCGCCTGATGACTGGCGATCATGGCGCGACAACCCGAACCTTATAACAGATTGCTTTCGATTTCGGCCGCCCCTACCTAAACCCGCAATGGCTTGGTCGATGACGACATTGGCAAGACTGTTGGCCGCGCTGACTCTGGTCGTCGCGGCGTTCGCCATTGCGCCCATCGCCGACGCCGCCGCCTGCGGTCCCGAACCGCTGGCCGCCCATCAAGTGATCGACCAGGATCCGGCGGCCGGGGATCATGGCGGCTCAGGCGAACCTGGCCTGTGCGCCCACGGTCATTGCCATCACACCGCCGGCGAACGGCATCCCTCGCGCGATTTCGTTCTCATCGGCCCGCCGCCCCATGTCGAACATGGCCGCCCGTTGAACGATCGTCTGGCGTCCTGCGCGCCCGGAGGCCTGAAGCGCCCTCCCAGAGCCTGAGCAGAGATCCGCGCCGTCGTGCGCGCTCCTGTTCAGTAATTCTGGAAATCAAACATGTTATCGCTGCATCGTCGTCGATCGCGCCTCGCGATCGGCTGCGCGCTCGTCGTGCTGGGCGCGGCGTCGGCCGCCCCGTCGTGGGCGGACCCGGCTCCGTCCTATGCCGAGCTTGTCGCTCGCCTCGACCAGACGCCCGCTTCCGCAGAAGCCGCCGCCCTTGTCGACGCCGCCGAGGCGCGTGTCCGCCAGGCCCGCGTCCGCCCCAACCCCAGTCTGGAGCTGAGCGCCGAAAACGTCGCCGGATCCGGCCCTTATAGCGGCTTTGGAGGCGGCGATTTCAGCCTGTCCTTCAGTCAGGACCTCGAGTTGTGGGGTCGACGTCCGGCCAGGGTGAACGCCGCCCGCGCCGATGCGGGCGCGGCGTCTTTAAGGCGCGACCTGGCCCTGATCGAGACGGCCGGTCGGCTGGCCCTGACCTATGCCGAAGCCGAAGCCGCCCAGCGTCGCGCGGCCCTGGCCGAAGAGGCGCTGAGCCTGTCCGTGGCCGACGCCCGCGCAGCGCTGGCCCTGGTCGAGGAAGGGCGAGAGCCTCTTCTGCGCGGCATACAGGCCGAGAGCGAGGTCGCCGCCGCCCGCGCCGCCTTCGACGAGGCCAAAGCCGAGCGCGACGCCGCCTTCGCCCGACTGAGCGCCGTCGCCATGCTGCCGACGCCCGTCACCTCGATCGAGGCCGGACTGCTGGATGCATCGGCGACGCGCTCGTCCCTCTCCGACCGCGAAGCGCCCGCCGTGCGCGTGGCCGAGGCCGAGGCGACGGCGGCCGAGCGCCGCATCGACGTCGAGCGCATCAACGGCCGCCCCGATGTCGCCGCCAGCGTCGGCGTGACCCGTTTCGGCCCCGAGGACCAGACGGCCCTGACCTTCGGCCTCAGCCTGCCCTTGCCGCTGTTCGACCGGAACCGCGGCAACATCGACGCGGCGCGCGCCGAGCACCGGGCCGCCGAGGCGCGCGTCATGCAGGCGCGTCAGGACGCCGGAGCCGACCGGGCCGCCGCGGCGGCGCGTCTGGCGTCGTCCGCCAGCCGGGTGGCGGCCGCCGATGCGGGCGTTACCTCGGCCGAGGAAGCCTATCGCCTGTCGCGCATCGGCGCCGAGGCGGGACGCATCTCGCAACTGGAGCTGCGCGCCGGACGTGCGGCCTTGATCAACGCCCGATCCGCAGCCGTCGACGCCCGCATGGCGCGCGTCCGCGCCGAGATCGATCTGGCGCGCCTGGAAGGCCGCCTCCCCTTTGAAGGAAGCCGCTGATGCGCACCAACTTGTCGAAAAAAGAAGCCCTGCTGGTCGGCGTCGCCGCTGTCCTCATGCTGGGGATCGGCGGGCTGACGCTGTCTCTTGTCCGGTCTGAGGCGCCCAGCGCCGCCGCAGCCGTCACGGAAGGCGGGGCCACAAACGAAACCACAGCCGAAGCCGCCGAAACGCCCGAGGGCGTGATCGAACTGACCGCCGAACGGCTTCAGGCGGCGGGCGTTTCCGTTGTCGCCGTCTCGCGTGGCGGGGGCGGCGAGACCCGCCTGTCCGGCCGGGTCGAGGCCATGGTGGACGCGCGCGCCGCTGTCGGCGCCGTGGTCGGCGGCACGGTCGAGCGGGTGCTGGGCGCGCCGGGCCAGACGGTCCGCGCAGGCCAGCCGCTGGTCAGCCTGATCAGCGGCGACGGCGCTGCGCTGCGCGCCGAGATCGACGCGGCCTCGGCCGCCGCGACCGCCGCGCGTCAGGCCCACCAGCGCAACCGCAACCTGGCCGATCAGGGCGTCGTCGCCCGTCAGGAGGTTGAGGCCTCGCAGGCCCAGGCCGCCAGTGCAGACGCCATGGCCCGCGCCGCGCGGGCGCGAGCGGCGGCGGCGGGCTCGCCCAACGCCTCGGGCCGAATGAGCGTGGTAAGCCCCATCTCCGGCGTCGTGACCAATGTTCAGGTCGGCCCCGGCGGCTTCGTCGCGCAAGGCGCGGTGGTGGCGGAAGTGACCAATCCGGCGCGGGTCGAGCTGGTCTTCAACGCCCCGCCGCAACTGGCGGCCCACGTCCGCCTCGGCTCGCATGTGCGCGTCACGGGACCGCAGGGCGAGTTCGACGCCCTCGTCACCGGCGTCGCGGCCGACGCCGGGTTGCAGGACAGCGGGGCGACCGTGATCCGCGCCCGGCCCGAAGGCGGCCGCCTGCCGCCCGCCGGTTCGCCCGTCACCGGCGCTGTGGTCACACAAGGCCAGTCCGGCGGCGCCCTGACCGTACCGTCCGAGGCGGTGCAGACGGTCGACGGCGCCACGGTGGTCTTCGTTCAGACTGGCCAAGGCTTCCGCGCCCAGCCCGTGCTGGCCGGCCGTCAGGCCGGGGGCGCCACCGAAATCCTGCGCGGCCTGACCGGGACCGAAAAGGTCGCGGCGGCCAACGCCTTCCTGCTCAAGGCCGAACTGGCCAAGGGCGAAGCCGAGCACGGCCACTAAGGGAGGGCGATCATGTTCAAAGCGATCATCGAAGCGTCCGTCCGCTTCCGCTGGTTCATCGTCCTGGCCACGACGCTGGTCGCGGCGTGGGGGCTGTTCCAGCTGACCAAGCTGCCGATCGACGCCGTGCCTGACATCACCAACCGGCAGGTGCAGATCAACACCGTGGCCCCGGCCCTGGCCCCCGAGCAGATGGAGCGTCAGGTCACATACCCGCTGGAAACGGCGATGGCGGGCATTCCGGGGATACAGAGCACCCGCTCCCTGACCCGCAACGGTTTCAGTCAGGTGACGGTCATCTTCAGCGACGCCACCGACATCTATTTCGCCCGTCAGCAGGTGGCCGAGCGGATGGCGCAGGCGCGCGAGAACCTGCCCGAGGGCGTCGAACCGGCCCTGTCGCCCATCACCACCGGCCTGGGCGAAGTCCTGATGTGGACGGTCGACCTGAAGCCTTTCGACGCCAAGACGGCGCGGGCGGGCCGCCCCGGCTGGCAACCCGACGGCGCCTATCTGACGCCTGAAGGCGAGCGGCTGGACACGCCGCAGGCGCGGGCCACCTATCTGCGCACGGTTCAGGACTGGATCATTGCGCCCCGGATGCGAACGGCGCCCGGTCTGGCGGGCGTCGACGTCAACGGCGGCTATGTGAAGGAATACGCCGTCCGCCCCGACCCGGCGCGACTGGCCGCCTATGGCCTCAGCCTGAACGATCTTGTTCAGGCGCTGGACCGCGCCAACACTCAGGCGGGCGCGGGCTACATCCAGCGCGCGGGCGAGGCGCTGACCGTCCGCACCGACGCCCTGGCCCAGACCGTCGAG
>KB291729.1:236689-237659 GCA_000318405.1 Brevundimonas diminuta 470-4
CGCCGTGGTGGTGGTCGAGAACACCCTGCTACGGCTGGGCCAGAAGCGCGCCGATCTGGGCCGGACCCTGACCCGCAACGAACGCCTTGGCGTCGCCGCATCCGCCGCGCGACAGATGGTCAAGCCCGCCGCCTTCGGCCAGCTTATTATCCTTCTGGTCTTCACCCCCCTGCTGATGCTGGAAGGGGTTGAGGGCAAGACCTTCATCCCTATGGGCGCGACGGTCATGCTGGCCCTGGTCGGCGCCTTCATCTTCTCCTTCACCTTCGTCCCGGCCATGGCCGCCCTGCTCGTGAAAGAGCCCAAGACCGTCCACGTCGATGAGAACGGCGAGGCGGAAGAGCATGAGACCTTCCTGCTGCGCCACGCGCGCCGCTGGATCGAACCGGCCATCCGCGCCGCCGTTGCGCATCCGAAGACCGTATTGGCCTCGGCCTTCGGCGCCCTGCTGATCGGCGCCCTGGCCTTCACCCTGCTGGGGCGCGAGTTCATCCCCACGCTGGACGAAGGCGACATCGCCATGCAGGCGCTGCGCGTGCCCTCGGCCTCGCTGGAGCAGTCCCTCGCCATGCAGATGGCGCTGGAACGGACCATCAAGGCCCAGCCCGAGGTGAAGACCGTCTTCTCGCGCACCGGCACGGCTGAGGCGGCGGTGGACCCCATGCCGCCCAACATCTCCGACGCCGTCATTGTGCTGAAGAAACGCAAGGAATGGCCCGATCCGCGCCTGCCGAAGGAAGAGCTGATCGCCCGCATCGACAAGGCTGCTTCGGCCCAGTTGGGCAACGCCTTCGAGTTCAGCCAGCCGATCGAACTGCGCTTCAACGAACTGATCTCAGGCGTCCGCACCGATCTGGCGGTCATGGTCTACGGTGACGACTTCGCCCAGCTTCAGAAGACGGCGGACCAGGTGGCCAACGCCCTGCGCGATACGCCCGGTTCTGCCGACGTGCGGGTGGAGCAGGCGTCC
>KB291730.1:0-61111 GCA_000318405.1 Brevundimonas diminuta 470-4
CCGCCCAGGCCGCTGCGGCCGCCGCCGCTGCGTCTGCGTCGGGACCGCAGCCGTATCAGCCTGCCGCCGCGCCGGGCGCCCAGCCGCCCGCCGCCTGATCTGAGCCTTTGGCCGCGACGACGATCTTTCGTCGTCTGTCGTGGTTTTGCCGTCCTTCCTGTCCTATGTGTACGGCGTCATGAGCGACCACAGTTCCGAACTCGGCCACGTCCGCCCCTGGCGCCACATCGAGCGCCGCAAGAGCCGCCAGATCATGGTCGGCTCCGTTCCCGTCGGCGGGGGCGCGCCGATCAGCGTCCAGTCGATGACCAATACGCCGACCGCCGACGCGGCGGCGACGCTGGAACAGATCCGCCAGCTGGAAGAGGCCGGGGCTGACATCGTCCGCGTCTCCTGCCCGGACGAAGAGTCGACAGCGGCCTTCAGCACCATTGCGCGCGAAGCCCGCGTGCCGCTGGTGGCCGACATCCATTTCCACTACCGCCGGGGGATCGAGGCTGCTCAGGCGGGCGCAGCCTGCCTGCGCATCAACCCCGGCAACATCGGCTCGATCGAGCGGGTCAGGGAGGTCGTTCAGGCCGCCCGCGACCACGGCTGCTCCATGCGCATCGGCGTCAACGCCGGGTCGCTGGAGAAGGAGCTGCTGGAAAAATACGGCGAGCCCTGTCCCGACGCGATGGTGGAAAGCGCGCTGAACCACGCCCGCATCTTGCAGGACCTGGATTTCCACGAGTTCAAGATCTCGGTGAAGGCGTCCGACCCCTTCCTGACGGTCGCCGCCTATCAGCAGCTGGCTGACGCCATCGACTGCCCCCTGCATCTGGGCGTGACCGAGGCGGGGCCGCTTCGCACCGGCACCATCAAGTCCGCCATCGGCATGGGGAACATGCTTTGGTCGGGCATCGGCGACACCATCCGCGTGTCGCTGGCCGCCGATCCGGTCGAGGAGATCAAGGTCGGCTTCGACATCCTGAAGTCGCTGGGCCTGCGCCATCGGGGCGTGAACATCATCGCCTGCCCGTCCTGCGCGCGTCAGGGCTTCAACGTCATCGAGACGGTGGGGATCCTGGAAGAACGGCTGGCGCACATCTCGACGGCCATGTCGCTGTCGATCATCGGCTGCGTCGTCAATGGGCCGGGCGAGGCGCTTTACACCGACGTCGGTTTCACCGGCGGCGGCAAGGGGGCGGGCATGGTCTATCTGAACGGCAAGATCGCCCACAAACAGGCCAACGACGGCATGATCGACGAGATCGTCGCCCAGGTCGAAGCCAAGGCGGCCGAACTGGACGCCGCCCGCGCGGCGCCCGCCGCCCTCAACGCCGCCGAGTAGTCATGAAGCTCTACATCACCACCCCTTCGCCCTTCGCGCGCAAGGTGCGCATCGTCGCCCGTGAGAAGGGTCTGGCCGACCGCATCGAGGAGATCGTCGTCGATCCCTACGGCAATGCGCCGGAGCTGCTGTCGACCAATCCGGTGGTGCAGGTCCCGACCCTGATCGCCGAGGACGGCCTGCCGCTGAACGACAGCCCGGTGATCGCCGAGTATCTGGACATGATCGGCGCCGGACCGCGCCTGCTGCCGCCGGAAGGCGCAGAGCGTCTGCGGGTCAAGCGGCTGGAGACGATGGGCAATGCGACGCTGGAGATGGGCGTCAAACTGGTGCTGGAGAAACGCCGGCCCGAGAGCGAGCGCTCCGCGTCCTGGATCGAGCGCTGGACCGTCAACATGGGCCGCGCCCTGGATGCGCTGGAGGCCGCCGCGCCGGACGCCGGGGCGCTGGACATGGGCGTGTTGACGGCGGGCGTCGCCGTCACCTGGATCGGCTTCCGCCACCCGGACTATGACTGGAAGACCGGGCGTCCGAACCTGGTCGCCCTGCAGGCGGCGCTGGAGACGCGCCCCAGCTTCATCGACACCTATCCGGTCTGAGGCTCAGTTTTCCGCGTCGAAGGGGGCCAGAAGGCGGTAACGCAGACGGGTGTTGTCCGCCTCCAGAACTTCCAGCCGGGCGCCGCGAAAGCCGATCACCGCGCTCTGGCTCAGGTCGTAGTCGATGGTCTGGGTCTGGGACGCGCCGTCGCTGCTCGTCTCGCGATAGAGGAAACGTAGTCTGCCTTCGGCGCGGCCGTGGTAGATCAACTCGCGTCGTCGCGCTCCCTCGTCGGCTTCCTCGATACGGATGTCGCGGACCTCGGGCGTCGCGTTCCAGGTCAGGACGCACTGGCCCGGCGTGATGAAGCCGCGCACCGGGCCTGAGCCGTCCTTGGCGCGGCACAGCCCGCCCGAGGCGTAGGGCGCCGTTCCGAACAGCGGATCGCGGGCCGTCATTCGATCGGAAAAATAATAGATGTGGCGCGCGTCGTTCTGGCGGGCGGCCAGCCGACCGGGCGCGACGGTGAAGCGTTTTCGCAGCACCCCGTCGCCCCAGCTCAGCTCATTGGCCAGCGACAGGCCCGGCAGGCTGCGGCGCTGTCCTGTCGCGACTGCTGCCTCGCCCAGTTCGATTTCGGCGACAGCGCCCAGGGCGGGGCGGTCGGCCGGTTCGATCTGCGGCGCAATGAGGTGGGTGGAGGCGCAGCCTGACAGCAGCCCTGCAACCACGACGCTGACCATCCCTATGCGCATTCGCCGCCCCCGACCTGTCGAAAGGGCAGTCGGCCAGCCGCGCGAGCCGCTGTCAATGATCGACGTTAGGTCAGCAGGTGGTAGCCCTGGTAGGCCGCCAGCAGGACCAGCAACCCGCCGACCGCATAGGCCAGCACCTTGCGCGGCACCTTCTTGACGATCAGGCCGGCGAAGGGGGCGGCGATCAGTCCGCCGACGACCAGCCCGCCCACGGCGGCGGCGTGATTGCGCAGGGCGCCCGCCTCTTCCCAATGGCCGGTGATCAGGGCCCAGACGAAGGTGGCCGAGACGGCGACGGTCAGAAAGAACTCGGCCGTGTTGACCGTGCCGATGGCCTTGCGCGGTTCATGCCCGGCGCCGACCAGGGTCGAGGAAACGGTCGGCCCCCATCCTCCGCCGCCGATCGCGTCCAGAAAGCCGCCGACCAGTCCCAGCGGCCCGGTGATCCAGGCGGGCAGGCGGCGGTGCGGGATATCGTGCCCGGCCCGCCACAGAATCCATACTCCGATCAGGGCCAGATAGGCGACGATGAAGGGCTTGATCACGGCCGCTTCCAGCCCGGTCAGCACATAGGCGCCCAGCACTCCGCCGATCACCCCGGCGACGGCCAGCGGCGCCATCAGCCGCCATTCGACGTTCTTGTGCCAGGCGTGGCTGCCCGCCGAGGCGGCGGTGGTGAAGACTTCGGCGGCGTGAACGCTGGCCGACGCCGTGGCCGGGGGCACCCCCAGCGCCAGAAGGACGGATGACGAGATGACGCCATAGGCCATGCCAAGCGCCCCATCGACCGCCTGGGCCAGGACGCCGACCAGCAGAAACAGGAAGAAGGTTTCCATTCAGCGCCTCAGCCGGGGATTACGGACCATCTGGCGCAGGTCGCGGCCGGTCTGGCAATGGCCTGCGCGAAGGCGCCCTTTCGGGCGTCAGGCGCCTTCCAGCCGGGCGATGGCGTCCAGCACGTCGCGCCCGCTGTAGGGTTTGATCACCATGGCGGCGGCCAACTCGGCGTTCTGGGCCGCCGCGGTGACGTCGCCCGACAGGAAGATGACCGGCATGCCCCAGCGCGATTTCAGCTTGCGCGCCAGGTCGACGCCCGTCGCCTCGCCCGACAGATTGATGTCCAGCAGGGCCAGGTCGATGGCGTGCAGGGCGGTCGCCGCCTCGGCCGCTTCGGCGCTGTGGAAGGGGCCGACCACGCGATGTCCGGCCGCGTCCAGCGCCTCCGTCAGGTCGGCTGCCGCGTCGGCGTCGTCTTCGACCAACAGGACGGTTCGGGGTTCGACCGGGGCGGAGGACGCCGTCGTTTCCGGCGGCGCCTGCCGCACCAGGACTGCGCGGACATGGGGCCACAGTTCGGCGGCGGGCCGCTCGGCGTCCAGATCGAAGATCTTCGCCAGGGCCTTCAATTCCTGTTCGGCGGCGGGGCTTATGGAAGGGCCGTCCGGCGTCAGCAGCCCGTCATAGAGCGCGCACAGGCGCGCGACATCGGCGTCCGGCGTGATGCCCCTCGACAGCCCTTCAGGAGGCTTCTGATGTGTCATGCCCTGTCTCCAATCTTCGTTTCAGCCCGATAAATCCAAGGTGGAGCTAGGGTGTTTGCAGGTGCGAAGAAACCGGGCTGACGGGCTTGTGACGGCTGTTCACAATCGCTCCATGAGCGCGTGTAGAGGCGTTTTTATCGACACGGCGCGGCGGCGCGGGTAAGGCTCCGCCCTCGCTTTTTCTCTGCAAGGACACGCCGTTGCGACTGCCCCAGGCCCGGCTCGATCAGGTGCTCGACCGCTTCCATCAGGTGGAGGCCCGGATGGGCGCCGCCACGGACGGCGCCGAGATCGTGCGCCTGTCGAAGGAGCACGCCGAGCTCAAGCCGGTGGCCGATGCGGTTCAGGCCCTGGCGCGCGCCCGCGCCGAGGTCGAGGACCTGAAGGCCATGGCCGCCGACCCGGAAATGGCCGCCCTGGCCGCGGATGAACTGGACGCCCTGACCGCACGCCTCCCGGAGCTGGAGCGCGAGGTGGCTCTGTTGCTCGCGCCACGCGACGCTGATGAAAACGCGTCGGCCGTGCTGGAAGTGCGCGCCGGCACCGGCGGCGACGAAGCCGCCCTGTTCGCGGGCGACCTGTTCCGCATGTATTCGCGCTACGCCTCCACCCGCGGCTGGCGGGTCGAGATCGACAGCGCGACCGAGGGCGACGCGGGCGGCTTCAAGGAAATCATCGCCACCGTCAGCGGCGAGGGCGTGTTCGGCCGTCTGAAGTTCGAAAGCGGCGTCCACCGCGTCCAGCGCGTGCCGACGACCGAGGCGGGCGGTCGCATTCACACCTCGGCGGCGACCGTCGCCGTCCTGCCAGAGGTCGAGGACGTCGAGATCGAGATTCTCGACAAGGACATCCGCATCGACACCTTCCGCGCGTCCGGCTCGGGCGGCCAGCACGTCAACAAGACCGACTCGGCGGTGCGCATCACCCACCTGCCCACCGGCATCGTCGCCACCTCGTCGGAGAAGTCGCAGCACGTGAACCGCGACAAGGCGATGAAGAACCTGCGCATCCGCCTTTATGACATGCAGCGTCAGGCCAAGGACGCAGCCCGTTCCGACGCGCGCAAGTCCCAGGTCGGCTCGGGCGACCGGTCCGAGCGCATCCGCACCTACAATTTCCCGCAGGGACGCGTGACCGATCACCGCATCGGCCTGACCCTGCACAGCCTGCCGCAGATCCTGGAGGGCGATCTCGACCCGATGCTCAACGCCCTGATCGCCGAGGACCAGGCGGCTCGCCTGGCCGATCTGGAAGCCGAGTTCGCTTAGGCGTCGGCTTCAGCGCCGTTTCTTGCGGGCGCCCCGCTTCAGCACCCGGTCGCCCAGGCTCTCGGCGTATTTCAGCGTATAGGTCAGGGCGGCGGGGTTGCCGCGCCGGGCGCCGATGGAATCGGCCATCACCGCCCCTCGCTCGCCGATGGGCCTCGGCGCGCCGATGGTGGTGTCCTGCGCCGTCTGATGTTCGATCTCTGCGTTCAGACGTGCGCCCATCAGGATCACCTGCACCGAGAACCAGGTCCACAGCAGGAAGCCCATGGCCGCCGCCAGCGGGCCGTAGGAATCGGTGCGCACGAAGTTCGTCAGGAACCAGCTGAACAGGAAGGAGACCAGCAGGCTCATGATCGCGGCGAACAGGGCGCCCGGCGTCAGCCAGCGCCACCGGGCCCGCGCCCGGCTCGGCCCAAGTCGATAGATCAGGGCCAGCGCTCCCACATAGCCGAAGAACAGCAGGGGCCAGCGTAGCGGCGCCAGATAGGCCCATTCGTCCTGAAGCCCGAACACCGCCAGCACCACCGGCACGCCGACCACCAGGGCCGAGCTCAGCAGAACAGCCGCCATCGCCGAGACGGTGAAGGCCATGCACATCAGGTTGTAGACCACGATGTTGCGCCGCTCGACCTCATGATAGGCGAGGTTCAATCCGTAGAAGAGCGTCTTGACGCCCCCGTTGGCCGCCCACAGCGTCAGCAGCAGGGTCCAGACCAGGGTGAAGGTCAGCTGGCCGGTCGAATTGCCCGCCAGCCGGGTCATCTCCGCGCCCAGGAACTGGGCCACATTGGCGGGCAGCACCTCATAGAGGAAGCTGAGCTGCCTCCAGGCGTCGGCTGGATCGGCGAACAGGCCGTAGATGGTGACGAAGGCGCCCAGCGTCGGGAACAGGGCCAGCAGCATGAAGAAGGTCACGCCCCCGGCGACAAAGCCGACCCGGTCGCCGAAATAGCCCATGACCGTGCGCCACAGGATATCGATCCAGCCCTTGTGTGGAATCTGCGACGGCCGCTGGGCCAGACGCCCGCGTCCCGGCTCCTTGGCGTCATAGTCCTCGGGCGTTGGATCGGGCGGGGGCAGGATTTCCGGGCGCGGCGCCCGCAACTCAAGACCGAAGCGGTGGCCCTGCGTGTAAAGCAGGTGGGCTGCGGTCGCGCCGGTCGCCAGTCCGCCGGCCGCAGCCGCCAGATAGCGCAACAGTCCGCCCGCGCCCTTCGCAGCGGGACGTGACGGGCGCCGCGCGGAACGGCGGCGGTTCGATTTGAGCAGGTGGTTCATCCCCATTCGCCCCTCAACGGCTACGCTGCCATGCTGTTCCGTCTTGAAATCACGCGCCGCAGACCCCAATCACCGGAAATGTCCGATCAGAACACCCAATCGACCCTGCTGAGCGCCTGGAAGGGCGCGCAGGCCCGCCTGAAGGCCGCCGGCATCGACAGCCCCTCCATCGACGCCCGCCTGCTGCTCGAGGCGGCGACCGGGGCGGGGCGCGTCGACATCCTGAACGATCCCTATCGCGTCCTCAGCGAAGAGCAAACCCGTGCGCTGGACGCCATGGTCGACCGCCGCCTGCGCCGCGAGCCGGTGTCGCGCATCCTGGGCCGCAAGGGCTTCTGGAAGATCATGCTGAACGTCACCCCCGACGTGCTCAGCCCGCGTCCGGACACCGAGACGGTGGTGGACGTCATCGTGCGCGCATTTCCGCCGAACTCGACCTTCGAGATGGCCGACCTGGGCACGGGCTCGGGCGCCATCCTGCTAGCCGCCCTGGCCGAGCGCCGCGGCGCGCGCGGCGTCGGCACCGACATCTCGACCGAGGCCATCGCCGTGGCGCGCGAGAACGCGGCCAATCTGGACCTGAACAACCGCTGCACCTTCATGCGCACGGACTGGGCGGCGGGGTTTGCGGACGACAGCTTCGATCTGGTGGTGTCCAACCCGCCCTATATCCCCAGCGGCGACATCGCCGGTCTGGATCCCGAGGTGCGCGAGCACGACCCGCATCTGGCGCTGGACGGCGGCCCGGACGGCCTGCAGCCCTATCGCGACCTGGCGCCCGAGATCGCCCGCATCCTGCGTCCCGAAGGCGTCTTCGCCGTCGAGATCGGCTGGGATCAGGGCCAGGCGGTCAAGGCCCTGTTCGAGGCGGCGGGCTTCGCCGACGTCAAGGTGGTCAAGGACCTGGCGGACCGCGACCGCGTCGTGACCAACGGCCCTGACCCGCGCGTCGGCCCCATCCCCGAGGTCGAAGCGCCGCTGCAATAAAACCCTTGGAAAGCGGCGCGCCTCGCGCTAAGTCCGTGTTGTTCCCATCCAAACGCATCCTTTTCGGGCAGGTTTGCTCGCTTAAGCGCGTCTGGTCCAGTGACGGTCGCGCCCCTCAGACGGACGCGGCGGACCACGGGGGACGCACGGTTTTCCGAACAGCTCGCACCGGGGATAGGCCCCGAACGAACGGAACGACGAACAGGGTCCCGCCCGTCTTCTTCGACGGCGGCCCGCACCAGCACGGTAAGCTCCGATGAGAGATTTCAAGGGCATGAAGCGTCAACGCGGACGCAACCGTAAGCCCGGCGGCGGCAATAACGCCAACGCCACCAATCCGAACCGTTCGTGGGACTCGCAAGGTCCTGAGAACATCAAGGTCCGGGGCAACGCCCAGACCGTCTACGAACGCTACATGCAGCTGGCGCGCGACGCCGCGGCCGCCGGCGACCGCGTCCTGGCCGAGAACTACACCCAGCACGCCGAACACTATTTCCGCGTCCTGCGCGCGCTTCAGCCGCAGCGCCCGGTCAGCGAGATCGCCCAGCGCGAACTGGCGGGCCAGGGGTTCGACATCGACTTCGAAGACGAATCGGGCGCTCAGGCCGCTGCGATCATCGCCGCTCAACAGGCCGAGGAGCGCCGTCTGGAAGACGAAGCGCGCCGCCAGGCCGAGCGAGCCGAGCGCGAAGCCAACCGCGACCGCGACCGTGACCGCGAAGGATCAGACAACGGGGCTGACGGCGAAGGCCGCGAGGGCGGCCGCCGCGAAACGCGCCGGGAGCGCTGGGAGCGCCGGCGTGAGGAACGCAACCGCCGCTTTGAGAACAATGAAGGCGAAGGCGACGCCGCAGCCTCTGGCGAAGATTCTGCTGCGGGCGAGGACCAGCCGGCAGAGAGCGCCGCAGCGCCTGCCGTGGTTGAAGAGGCGCCGGTCGAGCGTACGCCCCGCGGGCCTCGCGCGCCGCGACGTGCGCGTGCGGCGGCCGAGGACGATGCGGCCCAACCGACCGATGACGCCGCCGCCCTGCCGGGCTTTCTGACGCGGCCGATCACGGGCGAAGAAGCGGCTTCCGCCGAGGATGAACCGGCCCCCGCGCCCAAGCGTCGCACCCGCCGCAAGGCCGATGCGGTCGTCCCGGACGAAGAAGGCTGAGACCCGCTTAACCCGTAAGGGTTGCGCCTACAGACAAATACAACTTTTCGTCGTCATCCTCCCGCTATGGGAGGAAGGCTGATGGAATTACTCGTCTTTGTATTCGCTCTCTGTCTGGCGACAGGCGTCGCCGGAATCCGGCTGTCTTTTCGAGCGCATCGACGCATCGGCGCGGTCCAGCGTCTGCATGACGCGCAGGTGGAAGGCGCCCGTCGCCGCGTCGCCGAGCTCGAGGCCGCTCTAACGCAGTCCGATGCGGCGCGCCTGCGCGCCGAGGAAGACGCCTTTCAGAGCCGTCGTCGACACGCCGATCTGATCCGTGTCGTCAGCCGCCAGATGCGCACGCCGCTGGAGAGCGTGCTGGGCTTTTCGGACCTGTTGCGGCTGAACGCAGGGGGCGACCCGCTCAGCCATCGCCAGCGGCAGGCGGCCGAACGCATCGGCGAAGCGGCGACGCGCCTGCTGACGCTGGTGGAGGGCATGAGCGCCCTGGCCGAGGCCGAACGGCCGGCGATGGGCCGGCTTCAACGCGTCGATCCCCTGTTGCTGGCGCACCGCGCGTGTGCGCCCCTGCTGCAGGATGCAGAGGCGGCCAAGGTTTCGGTGGCCCTGCCGGAGCCGCAGGCCGGACTGACCGCGATGGCGGATCCCGAACGCCTGATGCGCGTCTTCGCCGATGTGATCGCGGGTGCGGTGCGCCGCAGCGACCCCGGCGGCGCGGTGGCGATCCAGGCGCGCCGTCTGGGCGGCGAGGTCCAGGTGACGGTTCGCGACGGCGGTCCCGGCCTGTCGTCGGCTCAGCTTGAAACCCTGTTCCAGCCGCTCGCCGCCCACGCCATCGCCGCCGTCAGCGAGGAGGGCGCCCGCTCATCCTGGCCCGGACTGGCCGCCGCCAGGGCTCAGTTGCAGGCCATGCAGGGGCGTCTCGAAGGCGTCAGCGCCGAAGGGCGAGGCGCCGCCTTCATCATCAGCCTGCCCGCCGCCGATGCGGCTTCGACGGAGGCGGCTCCGAATGCGGGTCGTCTGTTGCCGGAGCTGTCGCGGCTGCCGCACGGCGTGATCCTGTATGTCGCCAGGGACAAGGCCGTCGTCGCCCTGATGCGACGCCTGGTGCAGGATTTCGGCGGCTTGCAGCTTCATGTCGCGGACTGTGCGGCCAAGGGGGCGGCGATGGCGCGCGACCTGCGGCCGGACGCCGTGGTGCTGGATCTGGATCTGGCGACGGACGGCGGCGCGGCCTTCCTGGCGGACCTGCGGACGGACCCGGCGATGCGCTCCACCCCCGTGTTGGGCGTCAGTTCGGATCGCGAGGTTTCGGGGGTCGGGGGCGTGGCCGAGGTGCTGCACCGCCCGGTCTCGGTGACGGCGTTGGCGCAGGCGTTGACGCGCGCCCTCGGCGGACCGACCGCGATGCGCGCCGCGTCATAAGTCGCGGCTCAGGGTTGACGCGGAGGGCCGCGACGGCTTCCTAGAGGCATGGGGCTTTCGATCCCGTTCGTAAGGGAAACCCGTTATGCAGCGCTCGCCGATCCGTTTCTGCCGGCCAGCCCATGTCCGCACCGGCTTGATCACGCTGTCGCTGTCGGCTGCGCTCGCCGCGTGCGCCACGACGCCGCCGCTCCCGCCGCCCCCTCCGCCTCCTCCGCCGCCTTCCGTCCCGGCTGCGCCTGACGCGCCGACGGGGACGGTTCTGGCGGACTGGCGCGGCGTCATCACCGCCGCCGACCGGGACCGCTATCAACGCCGGGCCGCCGCCTGGTCGCTGGCGCTGGAGCAGTCCAGGCGTCAGACGGGCTCGGGCGACCTGGCGTCGCTGGGCGATCTGATCGACCCCGCCGCGACGCGGGCAGGGGTGACGCCGCCCGAGGGCGCCTATCGCTGCCGCACGGTCAAACTGGGCTCTCAGGGCGGCGACGGCGGTCTGGGTTATGTCGTCTACGGCTGGTTCGCCTGCCGCATCGAGAACACCGCCCTGGGGCTGAAGCTGACCAAGCTCAGCGGATCGCAACGCCAGGCGGGCCTGCTGTTCCCTGAGAATGATCGTGAAATGGTCTTCCTCGGCTCGATGGCCCTGGCGTCGGAACCGACCGCCCGCGCCTATGGCCAGCGGCCTGAACGGGACATGGTCTCGGTGCTGGAGCGGATCGGCGAAAGCCGCTGGCGGCTGGTGACGCCCTGGCCGGCCAATGAGTCCAATCTCGACATTCTGGAGCTGGTTCCGGCCCCTGCCGCAACGCCGGCGCGCCGACGCTGATCGGCGTCGTCATCATGCTTGACCGCAGGCGGCTCTCGCCGCCACCTTGCGCGTCTCTTTTGCTTAGCTTCAGGACAAGCCCATGCGCGGCGTCGGCCTCACCCTCGGATCCATCGTCGGCCTCGTCGCCGTCCTGGCGATCGTGCTGATCGGCTTTCCGACCTACAACGTCTATTCCAAGCAGATGGCCGGGCGCGCGGCCTATGAAGAGGCGGTGCAGAACCGCCGCATCCGCGTGCTGGAGGCCCAGGCCGCCCTGGATTCGGCCAAGCTGACCGCCGCCGCCGAGATCGAGCGAGCCAAGGGCGCCAATGAGGCCAACCGCATCATGTCCGAGGCTCTGGGCGGCCCTGAGGCCTATCTGCGCTGGTCCTACATCAACATGCTGCAGGAAACGGCGGGCAAGGACGGCCGCCAGACTATCTACATCCCGACCGAGGCGGGCATGCCGATCCTGGAAGCCGGTCAGCGCCCGCCGGCGCGCTGATCCTGCGATGAATGAAGAAGGGGCGGCCTGTCGAGGCCGCCCCTTTTGCTTTCCTCACACCCGCGTCAGCCGCAGGTCCTGATAGTCGTAGCTGAAGTCGATATCCGGCGAGACGCCCTTGACCGTGGCGGTCGCGGGCTTGGCCGTGGCGACGTTGAACGTCACGAAGGCGTCTTCCTCCCGCTTGTCGGGGAAGCGGGTGCGGAAGGTCTCGCCGTCATAGGGCTCCAGCCAGCCCTGCAACGCGGGTGTGTGGGTGAAGCGCAGCCATAGGCCGGACTTGCGGTTGCGGCCGCGCCCCTCGGTCTTCGGCTCGATGACGATGTCGCCGTACCAGGGATCGCGCCAGGTTCCTGCATAGGCTTCCAGCGGCAGGGACGGGGCCGCGCCCGCCGCCTGTTTGGCGTCGATCTCGACGGCGGCCTTCAGCGACTTCTCGATCCCCTCGGCCTCGATGCGTTTGGAATCGGCGATCCAGTCGATGTCGACCTTGTTCATGGCGATATCGGACAGGCCCGAGCGCAGGGCGCGCAAGAGGAAGCTTTCCTCGGCGTTGGTGAAGACGGAAAAGCCGATCTTGCGGCCAGGGATCAGCACCGTGGCCGAGATGCCGCCGGGCGAGCCGCCGCCGTGGGTCGCCAGCCGCTCGCCGCGATAGTCCTGCACCTGTAGACCCATGGCGTAGGTCGAGGCCACGGCCCGGTTGGGCAGGGCCGCCGTCGGTCCGTTGGACGAAGAGACCACGATGTTGGGCTTGTACATCTCGCGCGCGGCGGCTTCGGAGAACAGGCGCGAGCCGTCGGCCAGCTTGCCGTCGTTCAGACGCACGGCGATCCATTTGGCCCAGTCGTGGGCGCTGGCGCAGATGCCGCCCGCCGCCGCCGCCGAATCCCAGTTCCACACCTCGACGATGGAATCCGCGATCTGGGTCATCGGCCCCTGATAGCGCAGGGGCGGCCCGACGCGGCCGTGGGGCAGGGCGGACTTCGCCGGATCGGCCAGGCGGGCCAGCGGCACGCTCTCGCTCATGCCGACCTTGTCGAAAATGCGGGTCTGGACGAAGTCCTCCCACGACAGGCCCGATGCCTTTTCGATCACGGCGCCCGCGACCACGAACATCAGGTTGCAGTAGTTATAGCCCTCGCGGAAGCCGTCCTTGATCGGCACGAAGGCGGCCTGGGCCAGAACCTGTTCGCGCGTCCGGTCGCTGTTGGGCCAGAACAGCAGGTCGCCTGCGCCCAGGCCGAAACCGGCGCGGTGGCTCAGGGTGTCTCGCACGGTGATCTGCTGGCTCACCAACGGGTCGGACAGGGTGAAGCCCGGCAGATAGGTGCGGATCGGCTCGTCCCACTTCACCTTGCCCTCGTCGACCAGAATGGCCAGGCAGGCAGCGGTGACGTTCTTGGAGTTCGACGCGATGGCGAACAGGGTGTGTTCGTCGGCGGGTTCGGCCTTGCCCTGACGGCGCACGCCATAACCCTTGGCCAGCACCGTCCTGCCGTCGCGGACGAGGGCCAGCGACACGGCGGGCTGTTCCGGCCAGGCGGCCATGCAGCGCTGCACCCAGGCGTCGGCGGCGGCGGCGATTTCCTCGTCCGAGCGCGTATCGGCGCTGGTCTGGGCCCAGCCGGTCGAGGGCAGGGCCGCGCCCGTGGCGGCGACGGCGGACGAGATCAGCGCCGCGCGGCGCGACAGGCGGATGGACATCAAGGACGCTCCTGAAGACTGGACGGCGACGCTAACGCCGCCGGTCCGCCGGGCCAAGCCGCCTTATGCCGCCAGTCGCCACCTTTGCAGGTGCTCCAGCACGTCCGCCACGATCTGGGCGCGGGTGAAGCCGGTCACGTCGCGCGGGCGCGTGCCGTCGCCGGTCACGGCGCTGAGCCGCCATTCCAGGGCGCGGCGGCTTTCGGGCGCCTCCAGCGCGGTCAGGGCCGGTCGGGGCCGCGACCGGGCGCCCAGTCGATACAGGAAGTCCCGTCCGTTGGCGTGCTCGACCCGCAGCCAGACGCCGTTCTCGTCCGCATGGACCTCGCTGTTTTCCAGTCCCTCAGCGGCCACGGCGGCGCGCACTTCTTCCAGCGCCGGGGCGCCGTGGCGGGCGATCTGGCGCTCGATGTCGCGGCGGCTGGCGGGCGCCAGGATGCGCTTGAGCTGTTCGCGTAAGGGCGCCGCCTCGGTCTCGACGGCCTCGCCTCTCAGGTCGGCGCCCATCTGACGGGCCAGGCCGAAACAGGCCAGGATCATGATGATCGCGAACGGCAGGGCCGCCACCAGCGTCGCCGCCTGCAGGGCGCCCAGACCCCCCGCCAGCAGCAGCAGGGCCGCGGCCAGACCCTGCAGCACGCACCAGTAGATGCGCTGCCAGCGCGGGGTGTCTTCGGCCCCGCCCGACGCCAGGGTGTCGATGACCAGCGATCCTGAATCCGCTGAGGTGACGAAGAAGACCGCCACCAGGGCGATGGCCAGGGTCGAGGTGACGGCTGTCCCCGGCAGGTATTCCAGGAACCTGAACAGGGCGGTCGACAGGTCCGTCTGCACCGCGTTTGAGATGGCGCCCGCCGCCTGAGCCATGTCGAAGCTCATGGCCGTGTTGCCGAAGACCGTCATCCACAGGAAGGTGAAGCCCGACGGCACCAACAGCACGCCGATCAGGAACTCGCGCACGGAGCGCCCGCGCGAGATCCGGGCGATGAACATGCCCACGAACGGCGACCAGGCGATCCACCAGGCCCAGTAGAACAGCGTCCAGTCCGCCATCCACGCCCGCGGCTCATAGGCGTAGAGGGTGAAGGTGCGAACGAAGAAATGATCCAGATACAGGCCGAAATTCTGCACATAGGCCCGCAGCAGGAACAGCGTCGGCCCCGCGATCAGCACGAACAGCATCAGGCAGATGGCCAGCACCAGATTCAGTTCGGACAGGCGCCGCACGCCCTTGTCCACGCCCGACAGCACCGACAGGGTGGCGACCCCCATGACGACGGCGATCAGGGCGACCTGCATGACGACGCTGCTGGGAAGGCCGAACACATAGTTCAGACCTGAGTTCATCTGGGCCACGCCCAGCCCCAGAGAGGTGGCGATGCCGAACAGGGTGCCGCAGATGGCGAAGATGTCGACGACGTCGCCCAGCCAGCCGTTCACCCGCTTGCCCAACAGCGGATAGAGGCTGGACCGCATGGTCAGGGGCAGGCCCTTGCGGTGCGCGAAATAGGCCAGGCTGAGACCCACCACGGCGTAGATGGCCCAGGCGTGCACGCCCCAGTGGGTATAGGTGATGACCATGGCTTCGCGCGCGGCGAGGAAGGTGCCAGGCTCGGCTTCGGGCGGGGCGATGTAATGCTGAACCGGCTCGGCGACAGCGAAATACATCAGGCCGATGCCCATGCCCGCCGCGAACAGCATCGCCAGCCAGGAGACGTAGGGGAAGTCTGGTTCGGCATCGTCCGGCCCCAGCTTCAGCCGTCCGGTCGGCCCGACCGCCAGCACCGTCACAAACAGCAGGAAGCCCGCCACCGAGGCCACGTAGAACCAGCCGAAGGTGTCGATGACCCAGGCCTGGGCGCGCCCGAACAGAAGGTCGGATGTGGCGGGCGCCATCAGGGCGAGTAGCAGAAGCCCTCCCGCGATGGCGCTGGCTCCCCAGAAGACGCGCGGGTTCATCTTGGTCGTCAGCATGGGGGCCAAGCGCCCGGCAAAGCTTATGGTTCCCAAGGAGGCGCCTATCGTCTGCGCCGATAGCCAGGGCGAGACGTCAGCTTCTGTTGCAGATGGGCGGAGGCAGGGCGTTTATCGCCCGAACACCTCGACCCCGATCGCGCCGTCGGTCGCCAGCCAGGCGCGCTTCATGCCCTGGCTGTTGTAGGGGGCCGCGATATTCCCCTCCCGGTCCAGGGCGATCAGGCCGCCGTCCCCGCCCAGGGCGCCGATGCGGTCGACCACGCTCTGAGACGCCTCGGCCAGCGACTGGCCGGCGGCGACGCCGAAGGCGGTGCGCGCGGCGGCGGCGACGCGGATGAAATACTCGCCCTGGCCCGTGCAGGAGACGGCGGCGTGTTCGTCGGCCCAGGTTCCGGCGGCGGGAATGGGGGTGTCGCCGACACGGCCCGGCATCTTGCCGAACACGCCCGCCGTCGAGGTGGCGGCGGCCAGGCGGCCCTGGCTGTCCAGCACGCAGCAGCCGACGGTGCCGTGGCTCAGCACGCCGGGCGGGTGGTTGTCCTCGCCCTTGCCTGCGCCGGTGAACCAGGCGGCGGGCTTCTCCACGCGCGCCAGCCCCTGTTCGGCGGCGAAACGGGCGGCGCCGTTTCCGGCCAGCATGACGTGGGGCGTGCGGTCCATCACCGCGCGGGCGGCGACGACCGGGTTGCGGAATCCCTGCAGGGCGGCCACGGCCCCGGCCTTGCCGGTCGCGCCGTCCATGAGGCTGGCGTCCAGCTCATATTCGCCCGCCAGATTGGGCGAGGCGCCGCGCCCGGCGACATAGAGACCGGAATCCTCCAGCATGACCACCGCCTCGACCGCCACGTCCAGCGCCGAAGCCCCGGCGTCCAGCCGCGCCTTCATCGCTTCCACGACCCCGCGCATGTGCACGACCTCGGCGTCGTAGTTGCGCTCGCGCCGGGCGCCGGCGCCGCCGTGAAGGATGAGGGCGGGTTTCGCCATGATCGTCTCCTCAGAACCCATTCGGCCTCTTTGCATCGGGCCCCAGGCTGATTAGCGTCGCTGGCGTGTCGGCGCCATGGCCGGCAGGGGATAGCGGAAAAGAGTTCCTATGCGCGCAGTCCTGTCCAAGGCCCCCGGCGGCCCGGAAACGCTCGTCGTCGAGGAGGTCATGGACCCCACGCCCGGACCGGGCGAGGTGGTGATCGAGGTCAAGGCGGTGGGCGTCAACTATCCCGACGCCCTGATCATCGCCGACAAATACCAGTTCAGGCCCGAACGTCCCTTCGCGCCGGGGGCCGAAGTCGCGGGCGTGGTCGATGCGGTCGGCGAGGGGGTGAAGGGCGTCTTCCGGGGCGACCGCGTCGTCGCCGTGCCCGGCTGGGGCGGCATGGTCGAGCGGCTGAAGGTCGGGGCCGAGACCCTGATCCCCATTCCCGACGGCATGGACTATGAGACCGCCGCCGCCTTCATCATGACCTACGGCACCAGCTACTACGCCCTGAAGGACCGGGCGCAGCTGCAGCCCGGCGAGACCCTGCTGGTGCTGGGCGCGGCGGGCGGCGTCGGCGCCGCCGCCGTCGAGCTGGGCAAGGCGATGGGCGCGCGCGTGGTCGCCGCCGCCTCGACCAACGACAAGGTGGAGTTCGCGCTGGAGCTGGGCGCCGACAACGGCCTGATCTACCCCTCCGGTCCGATGGACAAGGCGGCCCAGAAGGCGCTGTCGGGCGAGTTCAAGCTGTCGACCGGCCGCGACGGCGCCGATGTGGTCTTCGACGGCGTCGGCGGCGACTACGCCGAGCCGGCGCTGCGGGCGATGGACTGGAACGGCCGCTATCTGGTGGTGGGTTTCCCGGCGGGGATTCCGTCCCTGCCGCTGAACCTGACGCTGCTGAAGTCGGTGTCGGTCATCGGCGTCTTCTGGGGCGCCGCCGTCGCCCGCGATCCCAAGGCCCACGCCGCCAACATGGCCGAGCTGATGCAGCTCTACGCCGACGGAAAGATCAAGCCGCGCGTCAGCCGCACCTTCCCCCTGGAACGCGCCCATGAGGCCATTCAGGCGCTCAGCGACCGCACGGCTGTCGGCAAGATCGTGGTGAAGGTCGAAGATTGATCGACCCAAGGGGAGAAGGATCTATTCCTCATCCTCGCGCAGCCGTTTCAGCGCCTGCGCCGCCTGATCGTGATGGCGCGGTTTCAGGTGGGCGCCCAGGGTGGCCAGCACGGCGGCGATCACCGCCGCGTCGTCGGTGAAGCCGATGCCGACGAAGACGTCGGGAATGGCGTCCACCGGCATGACGAAATAGGCCAGCGCTCCCAGGATCAGCCCCTTGGCCGCCAGCGGGGTCTTGGGGTCCTGCGCCGCGTACCAGGCGGCGACCGCCTGCTGGGCGAAGGGAATGCGGGCGGCGGTGCGCCGCATCTTGGGCCAGAATCCCTTGCGTACGCGCATCTCGTTCACCTTCTGCACGGCAGGCAGCAGCGCCCTGTCGGGATTGATGGCGTCTTCGGGCGACATTCCGTTGGTCTTTGCGGTCATGGCCGCTAAATCCTCGCACGAGCACTCGGTTCAATCGAATATAGGGACGACTTCCATGAAACTCGACGCTTCGATCGCGGCGGTGGTGACGGGCGGGGCTTCGGGCCTCGGCGAAGGCACGGCGCGCGCCCTGGCGGCCAAGGGCGTCAAGGTCGCCCTGTTCGACCTGAACGAAGAGCGCGGCGAAGTCATCGCCCAGGAGATCGGCGGCGTCTTCTGCAAGGTCGACGTGACCTCGGACGAGAGCGTCGCCGCAGGCTTCGCCAAGGCCCGCGCCGCCCACGGTCAGGAGCGCCTGACCGTCAACTGCGCCGGCATCGCCACCGGCCAGAAGACCGTCAGCCGCAAGCGCGACACCGGCGAGATCCGCGCCCACGACATGGCCCAGTTCGAGCGCACCGTTACAATCAACCTGTTCGGCACCTTCCGCGTCCTGTCGCAGTCGGCGGCGGGCATGGTCACGCTGGAACCGATGGAAGACGGCGAGCGCGGCCTGATCGTCAACACCGCCTCGGTCGCGGCGCAGGACGGCCAGATCGGCCAGGCGGCCTATTCGGCGTCCAAGGGCGGCGTCTACGCCATGACCCTGCCGATCGCGCGCGATCTGATGAACGAGGGCGTGCGGGTCAACACCATCCTGCCGGGCATCATGTGGACGCCGATGATGGCGGGCATGGACCAGAAGGTGCAGGACGCCCTGGCCGCCATGATCCCCTTCCCCAAGCGCCTGGGCACGCCGGCTGACTACGCCGCCCTCGCCCTGCACCTCGCCGAGAACACCTACATCAACGGCGAGTGCATCCGTCTGGACGGGGCTATTCGTCTCGCCCCTCGCTAAAGCGAGGGGCTGAAGGCCGCTAACGCTCGCCGCGCGGCGGCTCGCTGCTTGAGCGGGCTGGGCGCGCATAAGGGGCGGACGGCTCTGTTTTGAAGCGGCCTCCGGGCGTCCTTGCGGGCGCTTCGGGGGCCGTTTTCGTGTGAAGTTTCAGGGCTATTCGAAAAATATCGACGGATTGGACGAAAATCGAAAAAGGGGCTTGCGCGATCCGAAGTCGGTCCGCTATACGCCCCTTCCTCGACGGGGAGCAGCACATCGCTCCCAACGGAGTGCGGGCGTAGCTCAGGGGTAGAGCATCACCTTGCCAAGGTGAGGGTCGGGCGTTCGAATCGCCTCGCCCGCTCCAGTCGAAAGGGAAAACGGGGTCCGGCCGCAAGGTCGGGCCCCGTTTCCTTTTGCGCGTCTGTCATCTCTGGCGAATGGTCCGGACCGGGACCAACTGTCGCGGTTCCGTGTTCCGCGTGCAGATTCCTTTTCGTCAAACCGTCGCTGCCGCGTCGCCGCTGCGCATTAGCCATCCCCGCCAGAACCGGAGCGCCAGATGCGGCGCCGGGCGTCGGGGACAAGCACATGAAGCTCGGACTTCTTCTCAGCGCGGCGAGCCTGCCGCTTATTTTCGCCGTGGCCGCCCAGGCCGCTGACGTGGCTGCTGATGCCGACGCCGCTCCGGCCGCCGTGGCGGCTGTGGCGGGCGACGGTCTGGTCGGGCGCGTGGTCAGCGCCGACGGCTCCCCCTTGCCGGGTGTCGAGATCATCGATCGCGCCAGCGGCCGTCGCGCGGTCAGCAACAGCCAGGGCGAGTTCAACCTGGGCGGGGTTTCCGGTCAGGTGACGCTGGAGGCGCGCTACATCGGCCTGCCGACCGCGACGCAAACGGTCGCCGCCGCGCCAGGCCGTTTGACCTCCGTCACCGTCATGATGGGTTCGAGCGATGCGGTGGCCGTGGCCGATGTCGTCGTCAACGGCGTCATCACCGACGGCGTGGCCCGCTCGCTGAACCAGCAGAAGAACGCCGACGGCACGGTCAACGTCCTGTCGGCCGACGCCATCGGCCGCTATCCCGATCCCAACGTGGCGGAATCGCTGCAGCGGGTGCAGGGCGTCGCCATTCAGCGCGACCAGGGCGAAGGCCGCTATATCAACGTGCGCGGGGCGCCGTCCTCCTTTACGGCCGTGTCCGTCGACGGGGTCGCCATTCCGGCGGTCAGCCCGACGACCCGCGCCGTCGATCTGGACACCCTGCCCAGCGACATCGTGTCGAGCGTCGAGGTGTCCAAGACCCTGACCCCGTCTCAGGACGCCGACTCCATCGCCGGGGCGGTCGAGATCAAGACCCGCTCCCCCTTCGACAAGCGTCGTCTGGCGGTCAGCGGCTATGCGGGCGGCAGCTATAACGACTACGGCGGCTCGGACACGCGCGCGGGCGCGACGATCTCCAACGTCTTCGGCCCGGACCAGACTTTCGGCGCCCTGTTGTCGCTCAGCTATTCGGAGACCAACCGTCGCCCCGACAACGTGGAGAACGCCTGGGTCTATGACGAGGATTCCGGCCGTTATCTGATCGAAGAGACACTGTTCAAGGACTATGAGACCAAGCGCACGCGCCAGGCCCTGACCGGCGCCCTGGAATGGCGCCCCGGCGACAATCTGCGCGCCTGGGTGCGGGGGTCGTACGCCGAGTTCGAGGACGACGAATACCGCGACACCCTGCGGTTCGGCTATTCGGACGGGAAGATCCAGGCGGGCGCGACCGATCATTCGGCGACCTTCACCGGCGCGCGCATCTACAAGGCGCTGCGTCACCGCACGCAGAACAACCAGATCACCACCCTGAACACCGGCGTCGAGCGCACCTTCGGCAACGGCGCCGTGTGGGATGCGGCCCTGTCGTGGGCCAGGAGCGAGCAGACCTATCCGCACCGTGACGAACTGGTCTTCCGCTCGGGGTCGCAGACGCTGGGCTATGACACCAGCGACCACTATCAGCCGACCTATTCGGCCTTCGCCGATCCGAACGGCTATTATCTGAACCCCGCGAACTACAGCTTCCGCGAGAACACCTTCCGCTCGAACGCGACGACGCAGGAAGATGTGGCGTTCAAGACCAACTATGAGCTGCCCGCCGTCATCGGCGGCCGCGAGGTCACGCTGAAGTTCGGCGCCAAATACAGCACCCGCGACGTGGCGGCCGACGAGGAGCGTTTCCGCGACCGCAACGCCTCTGTCAGCCCCGGCGACATGGGGCCGCTGCTGTCGGGCCGCGAGTCGCAGAACTATGACTACCGCCTCGGCTACAAGCTGGATCACGGTCAGGTCGCGGACTATTTCGAGCGCATCCGCGCGGCGTCGACCAACCCTGATCCGGCGGCCGGCGTGCGCCGCGTCCCGCAGTCGATCACGGCCGACTACACCGCCAATGAAGACGTGCTGGCCGCCTATGGCCAGGCGCGCTTCGATGTCGGCGCCACCAATGTGCTGGTCGGCCTGCGCGTCGAGAAGACGGACTTCGAGGGCTCGGCGCTCAACGTCCCGGCGTCAGGCGACCCGGTGAAGGTCACGGTCGATCGGGATCAGACCGACTTCTTCCCCAATCTGACGCTGCGCCACAGCTTCAGCGATCAGTTGGTCGGACGCTTCGCCGTGACGCGGGCGATCTCGCGGCCGGACTACAAGGACATCGTGCCGCGTGTTCTGGACACCACCGACAGCGGCCGCACCACGGTGTCGCGCGGCAATCCCGACCTGAAACCGACCCTGTCGAACAACATCGACGCCGGGCTGGAATATTATCTGCGGCCGCTGGGCGTGGTGTCGGCCAACGCCTTCTACAAGGATCTGTCGAACTACCGCTTCACCCTGGTGACCGACGGCGCGCCCTATGCGCCGTCGCCGTCGGGCGTGGCGACCATCACGGAGGCCCTGAACGCGCCGGACGGTCACCTGATGGGCATTGAGTTCAACTGGCAGCAGACCTTCGACTTCCTGCCGGGCTGGGCGTCGGGCTTCGGCGTCTTCGCCAACTACACCCTGACGGACGCCGAGATCAAAACCAGCCGCACCTATGGCGGGCGCGACCGCTTCACCCTGCCGGGCCAGTCGGACGCCACCTACAACCTGGCGCTCTTCTATGAGCGCAGCGGCCTCAGCGCGCGGGTGTCCTACACCCACCGCGGCGACTATCTGGAGGAGATCAATGCGGAGAACCCTGGCCTGGACCTGTGGGTCGAGGGGCGCGGCCAGCTGGACTTCACCGCCTCCTATGACTTCGGCAACGGGGTCGAGGTGTTCGGCGAGGCCAAGAACCTGACCGACACGGCGGGCGTCCGCTACTACGGCTCGCGCGAGCGGACCTATGAGTATGAGAAGTTCGGCTACAACGTCTTCATGGGCGTGCGCTTCAAATACTGATCGGCCCCGAGCGCTGAAAGCCAGCGGCTGAGTTGGAAGGCCGGGCGGCGACGCCCGGCCTTTTGCTTCTCTCGGCATGGCCCCCGCCGGGATCAGGGCCTATATGGACCGTGGCGGTTGACCCCGCCGGGGCCGGCGCTAGTGTCCGCGCCGCTTCTTTTTTCAGCGCCTGCCCGGCGCCCGAACAAGTCAGAGGACCTCATGGCCGACGCCGCTTCCCAGACCTACGACGTGGTGATCATCGGGGGCGGGCCGGGCGGCTACAACGCCGCCATCCGCGCCGGACAACTGGGTCTGAAGACCGCCCTGGTCGAAAAGCGCGCCACGCTGGGCGGCACCTGCCTGAACGTCGGCTGCATGCCGTCGAAGGCCCTGCTGCACGCCTCGGAACTGTATGAGGCCGCCAACGTCGAATTCGCCGGGATCGGCATCGAGGTGAAGCCCAAGCTGAACCTGGCCCAGATGCACAAGGCCAAGGACGACAGCGTCGAGGCCCTGACCAAGGGCATCGAGTTCCTGATGAAGAAGAACAAGGTCGATGTGGTGAAGGGCTTCGGCCGCATCTCCGGCCAGGGCAAGGTCGAGGTCGAAGCCGAGGGCGGCGCCAGGTCCACGCTGGAAACCAAGAACATCGTCATCGCCACCGGCTCCGAGCCGACCCCGCTGCCGGGGGTCGATTTCGAGGACGGCAAGGTCATCGACAGCACCGGCGCCCTGTTCCTGCCCAAGGTGCCCAAGCATCTGATCGTCATCGGCGCGGGCGTCATCGGCCTTGAGCTCGGCTCGGTCTGGCGGCGCCTGGGCGCCCAGGTCACGGTCGTGGAGTTCCTCGACAAGGTCGGCGCAGGCATGGACGGCGAAGTCGCCACCGCCTTCCAGCGCGGCCTGACCAAGCAGGGCATGACCTTCCGCATGGGCACGAAGGTCACCGGCGCCAAGACGTCCAAGGACGGCGTTGAACTGACCCTCGAACCGGCCAAGGGCGGCGAGGCCGAAACCCTGAAGGGCGACGTGGTGCTGGTCGCCATTGGCCGCCGTCCCTACACCGCTGGTCTGGGGCTGGAGACGGTCGGCGTCACGCCGGACGCGCGCGGCTTCATCGCCAACGACCACTTCAAGACCTCGGCGCCGGGCGTCTGGGTCATCGGTGACGTGACGCACGGCCCGATGCTGGCCCACAAGGCCGAGGAAGACGCCGTGGCCGTGATCGAGCTGATCGCGGGCAAGCCGGGCCACGTCGACTACGACCTGGTGCCGTCGGTCATCTACACCGGCCCGGAAGTGGCCTGGGTCGGCAAGACCGAAGAGGCGCTGAAGGCCGCGGGCGTTTCCTACAAGAAAGGAAAGTTCCCCTTCGCCGCCAACAGCCGCGCCAAGATCAACCATGAGACCGAGGGCTTCGTGAAGGTTCTGGCCGACGCCGCGACCGACAAGGTTCTGGGCGTCCACATCTACGGCCCTCAGGCCGGCGAGCTGATCGGCGAAGCCTGCATGACCATGGCCTTCGGCGGCGCCTCTGAAGACGTGGCCCGCACCTGCCACCCGCACCCGACCCGCTCGGAAGCCTTCCGTCAGGCCGCCATGGGCGTCGAAGGCTGGACGATGCAGGCGTAAGCCTTTCCGGCTTTAGGCTGAAATCAGAACGGCGCGTCCTGCATGGGGCGCGCCGTTTTTTGTTGCCGAAACTTAACTTGCTGGCCTCGGCGGGCGTCTTCAGTTTCACCGCCGAAACGGCGGGAACGAGGGTGAAGCGATGCGTTTGGCGATTGGATTGGCGGCGGCGGCCTGTGCGGTGATCGGCTCTGTCGCCTCGGCGCAGGACTATCGGCCCAGCTTTCACCCTGATCAGTTGAAAGGCCCTCCGGCAGGCGCGTTCAATGAGGTTCTGGTGCTGGGCTCGCCGCACCTGTCCGCCCTGCCGGACAGCTTCCGGCCCGAGCAGTTGGAGCCCTTGCTTGATCGGTTGGCGACTTGGCGACCGACGGCGATTGCGGTCGAGAACCTTTCCGGTCTGCAGTGCGATGCTATGAAACGCCAGCCGACACGCTATGCCTCGACGATTAGGAGCTATTGCTACGATCCGGCCAAGGCCGGTGAAGCCGCTGCACTGGATGTTCCGGCTGCCAATGTCGAAGTCGAGCGCGTCCTGGCGGTCTGGCCGGAGATGCCTTCGTCCGCGCAGAGGCGACAGCTCGCCCTACTTTTTCTGGCCGCCGGAGAAGCGCCGTCCGCCGTGGTCCAGTGGCTGCGTCTGCCTGAAAGCGAGCGGTTGGCCCAGGACGGGCTGACGGAGGAGTTGGTTGCCGAACTGAACCGTCGGATGGCGCGTCGCAATGAGACAGAGCTGATCGCCGCGGCTCTGGCGGCGCGTCTGGGCCTGGAGAGGTTGTGGGCCGTTGATGACCACACGGCTTCTTCCGACATTCGACCAGACGAGCAGGAGACCTATCGCCAGGCCATCATGGGATCTTGGGACAACCCGAATTCAAAGGCCCGAAAGGAAGCCTCAGCGGCGCTGGGCGCGGGTCTGCAGCGTCCAGGCGGCCTGTTGGCGATGTATCGGGCTTACAATGATCCGGCTGAAGCCGAAGCGGCCTATCGTTCCGACTTCGGCGCGACCCATGTGGAGCCGTCGCCCGAGGCGTTCGGGCGCCGCTATCTCGGCTATTGGGAGACCCGCAACCTGCGCATGGTCGCCAATATGCGCGATGTGCTGGGACGCTATCCGGGCACGCGGATGCTGACCATCGTCGGGGCTTCGCACAAGGGCTACTATGAGGCCTATCTGAACCAGATGCACGATGTGCGGCTGGTCAGCTCGGATGAGGTGCTGAAGTAGACGCTCGCCCTCGCAATCCACGCCAGGCGTAACCATGTCCCTGTCACGCTTTTCTACTGACAGGGATCAAGAGCATGGACCTTCAACTCACCGGCAAGCGCGCTCTTGTCTGCGGCGGCTCCAGCGGCCTGGGGCGGGCGGTGGCGACGGCCCTTGTGGCGGAGGGCGCACATGTGGCCCTGCTTTCGCGCGATGCGGAAAAGCTGCAGGCCGTGGCCGATGAGTTGAACGCCATGGGGCCGGGCCGGGCGGTCATCGCACCCGCCGATCTGGCCGATCACGACGCCCTGCTGAAGGCGGTGGACGTCGCCGAGGCGGGTCTGGGCGGCCCTATCCAGATTCTGCTGAACAACACCGGCGGGCCGCCGCCGTCGGGCGTGGCGGGGCTGGACCCGGCGCTGTGGCGCGAGCAGTTCGAGGCCATGGTGCTGTCGGTTTTCCGCCTGACCGATCGGGTGATGCCGGGAATGCGGTCGATGGGCTGGGGGCGGGTGCTGAACGTCGCCTCGACCAGCGTGATAGAGCCGATCGGGACGCTGGGCGTGTCCAACACCCTGCGCGCCTCGGTGGCGGCCTGGGCCAAGACGCTGGCGGGCGAGGTCGCGGCCAACGGGGTGACGGTCAACACCCTGCTGCCGGGCCGGATCGACACCCCGCGCATCGAGCGTCTGGACGCCGCCCGCGCCGCCGCCACCGGCGTGGAGCCTGCCCAGGCCCGTGCGGAATCGGTCCAGACCATCCCGGCTGGACGCATCGGCACGACCGAAGAGTTCGGCGCCGTCGCCGCTTTTCTGGCCAGTCCGCTGGCGGGCTATGTGACCGGCTCGCTGATTCGCATCGACGGCGGGGCGGTCAAGGCCGTCTGATGCGCTGGCTTCAGCCGCGCGGGTGGGCCTGCGAATAGGCCGCCAGCAGGCGGGCGGCGTCGACCTGGGTGTATTTCTGCGTCGTCGACAGGCTGGCGTGGCCGAGCAGCTCCTGAATTGAGCGCAGGTCGGCTCCGGCGCCCAGCAGATGGGTGGCGAAGCTGTGCCTCAGCGCATGGGGCGTGGCCGAGGCGGGCAGGCCCAGCCGCCCGCGCAGCCGCTGCACCGTCGCCTGCACATGGCGGGCGCTCAAGGGACCGCCGCGGCGGGCGCGGAACAGGGCCTGATCGGCGTCGATGACGAAGGGCTGTTGCGCCAGATAGGCGTCCGTCGCCTCGCGCACCTGGGGCAGGACGGGGACCATCCGCGTCTTGTCGCCCTTGCCGGTGATGCGAAGGCTGTCGGGGAGCGGGGCGTCCGACCGCTTCAGCGACAGGGCCTCTGAAATCCGCAGGCCGCAGCCGTAGAGCAGGGTCAGGACGGCGCGGTCGCGCGCGGCCTCCCACGGCTCCATGTCGGGATCGGCCTCGGGTTCGTGCAGCAGTCCCTTGGCTTGATCCTCGCTGACCGGGCGGGGCAGGGAGGGCTTGACCTTTGGGCCGCGCACCAGGGCCAGCTGCGGCGTGGCCACGCCCAGGCGCCGGTCGAGGAAGGCGTGAAAGCCCCGGATGGCGGCCAGTGTCTGGCTGAGCGAGCGGGCGTTCAGCGGACGATCCCCGCTGCGGCGCTCGGCCAGATGGGCGCGGACTTCCGCCGCCGTGATGGAGCCGAGATCGGCCGCTCTCTGCGGCCCGCCGCGATGGCGCTCCAGAAAGGCCAGATACAGCCGCCCGATGTGGCCATAGGCCTCCAGCGTGCGCGGCGACAGGCGACGTTCGTGGGCCAGATGCTCCAGCCAGGCGGCCAGAGCGTCCTGCGCGGTCAGGCTTCCAGCGGCCATCGCTCGGCCATGCGTTCGACGACGCGGGCGACGAAGGCCACCAGTTCGCAGCCCATGGCGGGGGTGAAGCCGTCGTCCTCGCCCGAGCCGAAGGCGCACAGAGCCGCTCGCGGCGCTTCGTCGCCGGGGGCGTTCAGGCTCATCCGCACCAGGGCGACCGAGGCGACTTCGCCCTCGGCCGGCCCGAACAGGCCAAGGCCGGTGAAGTTGGGGCCGAGCCAGTGCAGGCCGTCCTCGCCCAGCAGGGCGTCGACGCGGCCCGGCTCCAGCGCCTTCCAGCCGAAGGGGACGGCGCCCGGCTTCTCGATCGCCACGGCGGCGCCCGCCAGGCCGAAGCGGCCCTGCGCCACGGCGTCCAGATGGCGCGCCAGTTCGGCGTGGGTGCGGGCCTCCATCAGGTCCAGGGCGGCGACGTGGGTCTGGGTCTGGGCGGCGAAGTTGGCGCGGGCGATCTCTTCGATCAGCTTGCGCGCGCCCGCCTCGCGCTGGGCCACGGCCTCCAGCCGCGCCAGGGCGGCGCGGCCGAAGTCGACGACGTTGCGGCCGGTGGCGGTCAGGCCCAGCTCTTCCAGCAGGGCCCGGTCGTCCAGCAGGTGTTCGGCGTGATCTTCCAGCCAGGCGCGCACCTGCGGCCAGTGCAGGCCAGATAGGGAAGGATTGGCCGCCGGGTCGGTGGAGAGGTCCAGGGAAGTGCTCAAGCGGGACCTCTCATCGGGTCAGAAACTACAAAATGGACTGACCGGTCTTGCCCCAGTCCGCCAGAAACGCATCCAACCCCTTGTCGGTTAACGGGTGCTTGACCAAGGCCTTGAAAACGTCGGCCGGAATGGTCGAGGCGTCGGCGCCGGCCAGCGCAGCGGCGGTCACATGGTCAGCATTGCGCACCGAGGCGGCCAGGATTTCCGTGCTGAAATCGTGGATGTCGTACAGGGTGCGGATGTCTTCCAGCAGGCCCACGCCATCCGCGCCGACATCGTCCAGACGGCCGACGAAGGGCGAGATGAAGGTCGCGCCCGCCTTGGCCGCCAGCATGGCCTGGGCCGCCGAGAAGCACAGGGTGACGTTGGTCTTGATCCCCTTGTCGGCGAAGGCGCGGGTGGCGCGCAGCCCGTCCCACGTCAGCGGCAGCTTGACCACGACATTGGGAGCGATGGAGGCCAGCTTGTCGCCCTCCTTGACCATGGTCTCGAAATCGGTGGCCACGGCCTCGGCCGAGATCGGCCCCTCGACCAGGGCGCAGATTTCGGCGATGACCTCGGCGATGTTGCGACCCGACTTGGCGATCAGGCTAGGATTGGTGGTGACGCCGTCCACCATCCCGGTGGGCAGCAGGTCCTTGATGACGGCGACGTCGGCGGTGTCGAGAAAGAGTTTCATGGGGAAGAGTTCTAACCCTGACCAACGCGAAGGGCGACTCTCATTCTCCCCCTCCCCATTCCATGGGGAGGGGGACCGCGAAGCGGTGGAGGGGCCTGCTCGGTTGGATGCAGCCCCTCCGTCACGGCGCTGTGCGCCGCGCCACCTCCCCATTTCATGGGGAGGAGAAGCCGCGTGAAGGTCGCCTCCGTCCTCATCCCCCTGCCGGTGCCGGAAGCCTTCGACTACGAAGTTCCAGAGGCGCTGTCGGTCGCGCGCGGCGATCAGGTCGCTGTGCCGCTGGGGCCGCGCCTGATCCGAGGCGTGGTGACCGAGGTGTTCGAGACGACCGGCTCCAATCGCAAGCTCAAGGCGGTCGAGCAGGTGCTGGACGATCCGCGTCTGCCGGAACGGACGCTGGACTTCGTCGAATGGGCGGCGCGCTGGACGCTGAGCCCGCCCGGCGAAATGGCGGCGACGGCGCTGAAGGGCCTGCGCGCGCCCCGGCCCCGACCTGAGCGGCGGGTGCGGCGTGTCGAGGGGCGCAGTCCCGCTCGTCCGACCGCGGCGCGCACGGCTGTGCTGGAGGCGCTCGGCGCGCGGGCCATGCCCGGCCCCGATCTGGCGCGGGCGGCGGGCGTCTCGTCCGGCGTGGTCAAGGGACTGCTCGACGAAGGGGTGCTGGAGGCGTTTGAGGTCGAGGCGGTCGCCGCCTTCGACCCGCCCGATCCCGACCATGCGCCCGCGACGCTGAACCCGGATCAGGCGGCTTCGGCGGCGGCTATTGCGGACGCGGTGGCGGCGGGCGGCTTTGCGCCCTTCCTGCTGGACGGGGTGACGGGCTCGGGCAAGACCGAGGCCTATCTGGAGGCGGCGGCGCGGGCGCTGCGGGCCGAACCGACGGCGCAGGTGCTGATCCTGCTGCCCGAGATCGCCCTGACCCAGGCGGTGATCGAGCGCATCACCGCCCGCTTCGGCGTCGCCCCGGCCGAATGGCATTCCGGCGTCGCTCCGCCGCGTCGGCGTCAGGCGTGGGAGGCGGTGGTCGCCGGGCGCTGCAACATCGTGGTCGGCGCGCGCTCGGCCCTGTTCCTGCCCTACGCCAACCTGCGCCTGATCGTGGTGGACGAGGAGCACGACGGCTCGTTCAAGCAGGAAGAGGGGCTGGTCTATCACGGCCGCGACCTGGCCGTGGCGCGGGCGCGGATCGAGGGGGCGACGGTGGTGCTGGCCTCGGCCACCCCGTCGCTGGAGACGCTGTGGAACGCCTATCAAGGCCGCTATCGCTGGCTGAAGCTGGCGGCGCGGCACGGGGCGGCGGTGCTGCCCGAGATCGGCCTGATCGATCTGCGCGAATGCCCGCCGGACCCGCAGACCTGGCTGTCGCAGCCCTTGCGCGAAGCCATCGGCGAGACGCTGGCGAGGGGCGAACAGAGCCTGCTGTTCCTGAACCGCCGTGGCTATGCCCCGGTGGTGCTGTGCCGCGCCTGCGGGCACCGGCTGACGGCGCCGGACACGGATTCCTGGCTGGTCGAGCATCGCTACACCGGGCGGCTGGTCTGCCATTTGACCGGCTTCTCCATGCCCAAGCCCAAGGCCTGCCCGTCATGCGGGGCCGAGGACTCTCTGGTTCCGGTCGGGCCGGGCGTCGAGCGGGTCGAGGAGGAGGTGCGCCAGCTCTTCCCTCAGGCGCGCACCGCCGTCTTCAGCTCGGACACCGTGCCGGACGGCAAGTCGGCCCGCGCCCTGATACAATCCATGGCCGACGGCGAGATCGACATCCTGGTCGCGACCCAGGCTGCGGCGAAAGGCCACAACTTCCCGCGCCTGACGCTGGTGGGGGTGGTGGATGCGGACTTAGGGCTTCGCGGCGGCGACCTGCGCGCGGCCGAGCGGACCTATCAGCTGCTGGCTCAGGCCACGGGCCGGGCGGGGCGGGCGGACAAGCCGGGCCGCGCCCTGCTGCAGACCTGGACGCCCGAGCATCCGGTGCTGCAGGCCTTGGCGGCGGGCGACCGTGACGCCTTCGTCGAGGCCGAGATGGCCGAGCGCGAGGCCGCCTCCCTGCCGCCGCACGGTCGTCTGGCGGCGCTGATCCTGTCCAGCGAGAACGCCATGGCGGTCGAGAAGGTCGCCCGCGACCTGGCCGAGGCCATCCCCAACGCCGAACGGCTGGAGGTCTACGGCCCCGCCGACGCGCCGCTGGCCCTGGTGCGCGGGCGGCGGCGCAAGCGGCTGCTGGTGCGGGCCGACCGCGACGTGAATCTGCAGGCCTTCCTGCGCGCCTGGCTGGCGCGAGTGAAGGTCCCGGCCTCGGTGCGGCTGACCGTGGACGTGGATCCCTATAGCTTTTTGTAGGGCGCTCTTTTTAAGGGGCGCTATCGCTCGCCGCGCGGCGGCTCGCTGCTTGAGCGCGGGCTCTGCCACATCTGCCGTCATCCTCGGGCTTGACCCGAAGATCGGTCCATCCGCCTGCGCGACCTTGGAAAGGGCGAGGTGTAGGGGGCGAGGGCCGCCCTACCTCGGCCCGGTCAGCCTGATCTCGAACAGGCTGGGCCAGTTCTTGCCCGTGACGAACAGGCGGCGGTTTTCGGCGTCCCAGGCGATGCCGTTCAGCACGTCGTCGAGCGGGTCCTTGACCTGATCCCTCGGCAAAAGACCGGTCAGGTCGATGACGCCGACCACCTGGCCGGACGCCGGGTCGATGCGGACGATGTAGTCGGTCTGCCAGACGTTCGCCCAGACCTCGCCGTCGATCCATTCCAGTTCGTTGAGCTTGCGCAGCGGGCGGCCGTTCAGGGTGACGGCGATACGCCCCGTCTCGGCCTGGGTGTCGAAGTCGAGAAAGCGCAGGGTCGCCGATCCATCCGACAGGATCAGCCGCGTACCGTCGTGCGTCAGACCCCAGCCTTCGCCCGCATAGGCGAAGCGGGAGAGGGGTTTCAGATCGTCCGCATTCCAGATGAAGCCGACGCCGTTGATCCAGGACAGGGAAAAGACGCGGCCGTCCTTCTCGGTCAGGCCCTCGCCGAAATAGTCCGGGTCGAGTTCGTGCTTCTGCAGCACGACGCCGTCTTCCAGCCGCACGCGGCGCACGCTGGACGGGTCGCGGCCGGTGCTCTCGATCAGCACGCCGTCGCGGATGACCAGCCCCTGCGTGAAGGCGGTCGGATCGTGAGGAAACGTCCGCACCACCTCATAGCCGTAGACCGGAACCTGGGCGGGCGCGGGCTGGGCCGAAGGAGAAGAGGGGGCCGATCCCGGCGCCTGCGCCGCCGCCGACGCGGGAAGCGCCAGCAGAAGCATCGCCAGGGCCGGCCCGATACGCACGCTTAGACGCCGGGCTCGGCGGTTTCGGCCTTGTTGAGGGCGGCCCGTGCGGCCTCCTCGGCCTGGGCCTTTCTGATCTGGGCGTTGCGCGACCACATGTTCAGACCCTCGACCAGAGCCGAGAAGGCCATGGCGGCGTAGATGTAGCCCTTGGGCACATGGACGCCGAAACCGTCGGCGATCAGCACGGCTCCGATCATCAGCAGGAAGCCCAGGGCCAGCATGACCACGGTCGGGTTCTTGTCGATGAAGTCGGCCAGAGGATCGGCCGCCAGCAGCATGACGGTCACGGCGGCGATGACGGCCACCATCATGATCGGCACGTGCTCGGTCATGCCCACGGCCGTCAGGATGCTGTCGACCGAGAAGACCAGGTCCAGAATGATGATCTGGAAGATGGCGGCGCCGACGTTGTTGATGACGACGTCCTTCTTGTCCTTCTCCAGCATGGCGTTCGACGGGGTGGTGTCGACGGCGTGGTGGATCTCCTTGGTGGCTTTCCACAGCAGGAACAGGCCGCCGGCGATCAGGATCAGATCGCGCCATGAAAAGGCGGTGTCGAAGGTCTCGCCGTGGAAGCCCAGGTCGAACACAGGCTGGGTCAGGCCGACGATCCAGCCGATGGTGGCCAGCAGGCCCAGGCGCATGATCAGGGCCAGGCCGATGCCTATGCGCCTGGTGCGCTGGCGGTGCTCGGGCGGCAGCTTGTTCGACAGGATCGAAATGAAGATCAGGTTGTCGATCCCCAGCACCACCTCCATGACCACCAGGGTCACAAGGGCCGCCCAGGCGGCAGGATCGGTCAACAGCGGGGTTATGCTCTCAAGCATCGGGGTTCCTGATGGAGGTTAAGACTTTTCCGGTAACGGGAGCGTGAGCACGCATCAAGCGATCGGAAGCGTTGTCATCGTCGCAGGCTCGGTTGGGGGCTCCAGCTTGACCGGTCATCTTCGACCAAAGAGAGCGCGGGTGCGGCGTTATCGTTCCGCGCCCCTTGGTTGCGGCTTTCCGCCTTGCATGGTATCAGCCGCGCGGCTTTAGCGAAGGGCGTATCGAAAGATGCGTCCCCAGCGTGCTTTCTTAAAGCATATCAGGCCCTTGGCTGGCGCAGGCGACTGCGGCCGGTCTTGCGACAATCGCTTCAGACGCGGACCAATATAAGTGGCGGACGATTTCAGGACGACGGAAGTCGGCGGACGGTATGCACAGGCGCTGTTCGACCTGGCGGATGAGACGGGGGCGCTGGACGCCGTGCGCGCCGATCTGGCCTCGCTCAAGGCGGCCTGGATCGACAGCGCCGACCTGCGCCGACTGGCGACCTCGCCGCTGATCGCATCGGACGATCAGGCCAAGGGTCTGGCGGCCATCGCCGACAAGGCCAAGTTCAATGCGACGACGCGCAACTTCCTGGGTCTGCTGGGCCAGAACGGTCGTGCGTCCGACCTGCCGGGCGTGATCGCCGCCTTCGAGGCGCTGTACGCCAAGAAGACCGGCGTCGTGGCCGCCGAGGTGATCTCGGCCGTGGCTCTGAGCGCCGCCCAGACCAAGAAGATCCAGAGCGAGCTGCGCGCCGCCCTGGGCCGCGACCCCGAACTGACCGCCCGCGCCGATCCGTCGATCCTGGGCGGCCTCAAGGTCAAGGTGGGCTCGAAGCTGTTCGACGCCTCGCTGAAGACCAAGCTCGACCAGATGACCTTTGCGCTGAAGCGCGCCTAAGCCCCGAAATCCAGATCAAGCCGGGCCAGCGGGCCCGCACCGAAGACGAAAGCCGAAAGAGCCCATCATGGATATCCGCGCCGCCGAAATCTCGGCCATCCTCAAGTCGCAGATCGCCAACTTCGGCGTGGAAGCCGACGTTTCCGACGTCGGCCAGGTGCTGTCGGTCGGCGACGGCATTGCGCGCATCCACGGTCTGGACAACGTCCAGGCCGGTGAAATGGTCGAGTTCACCAAGGCCGGCGTGAAGGGCATGGCCCTGAACCTCGAGCACGACAACGTCGGCGCCGTGATCTTCGGCGCGGACGCCGACATCGCCGAGGGCGACGACGTGCGCCGCCTGGGCGAAATCGTGGACGTGCCGGTCGGCAAGGGCATGCTGGGCCGCGTCGTCAATCCGCTGGGCGAGCCGATCGACGGCAAGGGCCCGATCCAGTTCACCGAGCGTCGCCGCGTCGACGTGAAGGCCCCCGGCATCATCCCGCGCAAGTCGGTTCACGAGCCGATGCAGACGGGCATGAAGGCCATCGACACCCTGATCCCGGTCGGCCGCGGCCAGCGCGAACTGATCATCGGCGACCGTCAGGTCGGCAAGACCGCCGTCGCCATCGACACCATCCTGAACCAGAAGACGGTCAACAAGTCGGACGACGAGTCCGCCAAGCTGTACTGCATCTACGTCGCCATCGGCCAGAAGCGTTCGACCGTGGCCCAGATCGTCAAGACCCTCGAAGAGTCGGGCGCGCTGGAATACACCATCGTCGTGGCCGCCACGGCGTCGGAACCGGCCCCGCTGCAGTTCCTGGCCCCGTTCGCCGGCACCGCCATGGGCGAGTATTTCCGCGACAACGGCATGCACGGCCTGATCATCTATGACGACCTGTCCAAGCAGGCCGTGGCCTATCGCCAGATGTCCCTGCTGCTGCGCCGTCCGCCGGGCCGTGAAGCCTATCCGGGCGACGTCTTCTACCTGCACAGCCGCCTGCTGGAGCGTTCGGCCAAGCTGAACGAGGACTACGGCTCGGGCTCGCTGACCGCTCTGCCGATCATCGAAACCCAGGCCAACGACGTGTCGGCCTACATCCCGACCAACGTGATCTCGATCACCGACGGCCAGATCTTCCTGGAATCGGACCTGTTCTATCAGGGCATCCGTCCGGCCGTGAACGTCGGCATCTCGGTGTCGCGCGTGGGCTCCTCGGCCCAGATCAAGGCCATGAAGCAGGTCGCCGGTTCGATTAAGGGCGAGCTGGCCCAGTATCGCGAGATGGCCGCCTTCGCGAAGTTCGGCTCGGACCTGGACGTCTCGACCCAGCGCCTGCTGGCCCGCGGCGCTCGCCTGACCGAGCTGCTGAAGCAGCCGCAGTACTCGCCGCTGGCGGTCGAAGAGCAGGTCGTGTCGATCTACGCCGGCACGCGCGGCTATCTGGACGGCATCGCCGTTTCGGACGTCGGCCGCTTCGAGAGCGAACTGCTGGCCCGCGTTCACGCCAACCACGCCTCGCTGCTGGAAGGCATCCGCACCAAGAAGGCCCTGACGCCCGAGCTGGAAGCCGAGCTGAAGGACATCCTGGCGGCCTTCGCCAAGACCTTCGCCTGATCGTTCGGCCCTGTAGTCAAAGGAAGAGCAGAGCCGGATGGCTAGCCTCAAGGAAATGCGCGATCGGATCGGAAGCGTCAAAGCGACGCAGAAGATCACGAAAGCCATGCAGATGGTCGCCGCGGCCAAGCTGAAGCGCGCTCAGGAGCAGGCGGAGAACGCCCGCCCCTATGCGTCGCGGATGGCCTCGGTCATCGCCAACCTGGCGGCGGGCGTCGGCGACGACGGCCCGCGCCTGATGACCGGAACCGGCGCCGACCAGAAGCACCTGGTCGTCGTCGCCACGGCCGACAAGGGTCTGGCGGGCGGTTTCTCGACCAACGTCATCCGCGCCGCGCGGGACCACATCAACAGCCTGATCGCCAACGGCAAGACGGTCGAGATCGTCGCCGTCGGCCGCAAGTCGCGCGACCAGCTGACCCGCCTGTTCGGCGACAAGGTCGTCAAGACCTTCGAGCTGAGCGAGCACAAGACGGTGGGCCTGCACTCGGCCCAGCCGATCGCCGAACTGCTGGCGCAGAAGTTCGAGGCGGACGAGGCCGACAAGGTCACCCTCTTCTACAGCCAGTTCAAATCGGTGATCTCTCAGGTTCCGTCGTCGCGTCAGCTGGCTCCGGCCGAAGTCGACGCCGACGCCTCGGCCGACGCCGGCGCGCTCTATGAGTACGAGCCGTCGGAAGAGGACATCCTCGAGACCCTGCTGCCGCGCAACCTGACGACGCAGATCCTGGCCGCCCTGCTGGAGAACCAGGCCGGCTTCTTCGGCGCCCAGATGGCCGCGATGGACAACGCCACGCGCAATGCGGGCGACCTCATCAGCGCCCTGACGCTGCAGTACAACCGTTCCCGCCAGGCTCAGATCACCACCGAGCTGATCGAGATCATCGCCGGCGCTGAAGCGCTCTGATCCCGACACAGCTGACATTCGACACGGACAAGCACCGATGACCGACACCACCGCCCCCAAGAAACCCGCCGCCAAGAAGCCGGCCGCCAAGAAGGCCGCTCCGGCCGTCGCTCCCGCCGCCGTCGCGGGCCAGGGCAAGATCGCCCAGGTCATCGGCGCCGTCGTCGACGTTGAGTTCGACGGCCACCTGCCGGGCATCCTGAACGCTCTGGAAACCCAGAACGTCGACCAGAAGACGGGCGAGCCCTTCACCCTGGTTCTGGAAGTCGCCCAGCACCTGGGTGAGAACATGGTCCGCACCATCGCCATGGACACGACCGAAGGTCTGACGCGCGGCCAGGCCGTCGTCGACACCGGCAAGTCGATCATGGCTCCGGTCGGCCCGGGCACGCTGGGCCGCATCATGAACGTCGTCGGCCAGCCGATCGACGAAGCCGGTCCGATCAAGACCACCGAGTTCCGCCCGATCCACCGCGAGGCGCCTTCGTTCGAAGAGCAGTCGACCTCGTCGGAAATCCTGGTCACGGGCATTAAGGTCATCGACCTGATCTGCCCCTACACCAAGGGCGGCAAGACCGGCCTGTTCGGCGGCGCCGGCGTCGGCAAGACCGTCACCATGCAGGAACTGATCAACAACATCGCCAAGGCTTACGGCGGTTATTCGGTTCTGGCCGGCGTGGGCGAACGCACCCGCGAAGGCAACGACCTGTATCACGAGATGATCGAGTCGAACGTGAACGTCGCCGGCGGCGGCGAAGGCTCCAAGTGCGCCCTGGTCTACGGCCAGATGAACGAGCCCCCCGGCGCCCGCGCCCGCGTCGCCCTGACCGGTCTGGCCCAGGCCGAATACTTCCGCGATGAAGAGGGCAAGGACGTCCTGCTGTTCATCGACAACATCTTCCGCTTCACGCAAGCCGGTTCGGAAATGTCGGCTCTGCTGGGCCGCATCCCCTCGGCCGTGGGCTATCAGCCGACGCTGGCCACCGAGATGGGCAACCTGCAGGAGCGCATCACCTCGACCAAGAAGGGCTCGATCACCTCGATCCAGGCCATCTACGTCCCGGCCGACGACCTGACCGACCCGGCGCCCGCCGCCTCGTTCGCCCACCTGGACGCGACCACGGTTCTGAACCGCGACATCGCCGCCCAGGCCATCTTCCCGGCCGTGGACCCGCTGGACTCCACCTCGCGGATCATGGACCCGCTGGTCATCGGCGAAGAGCACTACACGGTCGCCCGCCGCGTTCAGGAAATCCTGCAGCAGTACAAGGCGCTGAAGGACATCATCGCCATCCTGGGCATGGACGAGCTGTCGGAAGACGACAAGCTGGTCGTGTCGCGCGCCCGTAAGATCAGCCGCTTCCTGTCACAGCCCTTCTTCGTGGCCGAACAGTTCACCGGTTCGCCGGGCAAGTTCGTCGAACTGGCCGACACCATCCGCTCGTTCAAGGCCATCTGCGACGGCGAATACGACCACCTGCCGGAAGCCGCCTTCTACATGGTCGGCGCCATCGAAGAGGCCGTCGAGAAGGCCGCCAAGATGGCCGCGGAAGCCTAAGCCATGGCCGGTAAGCTGAACTTCTCCCTCGTCGCCCCGGAACGCGAAGTCTTCGCCGGTTCGGTCGATCAGGTCGATGCGCCGGGCGTCGAGGGCGACTTCGGCGTCCTGCCGGGCCACGCGCCCTTCATGACCACCCTGCGCGAAGGCGTGGTGACGGTCTATGACGGCGCCCAGCGCCGCCGCTTCGAGGTCAAGGGCGGTTTCGCCGACGTCAACGGCGAAGGCCTGACCATCCTGGCCGAAGAGGCTTCGGAGCTGACCGCGAACTAAGGTTCGCACAGCTAAAACGATCAAAGGCCCCCTCGCCTCGGCGGGGGGCCTTTTTCGTGCGCAGACTGACGGGCGAAGGAAGGCGTCGGGCCTCAGACCGCCCATTCCCCGAATGCGCGCACCACCTGCTCATAGACCGGGCGTTTGAACGGCACGATCAGGCCGGGCGCCTCTTCCAGACGGCCCCAGCGCCAGGCGTCGAATTCCGGTTCGCCGTGGGCGTTCAGGTCGATCTCGTCGTAAGTCCCGGTCAGGCGGAAGGCGAACCATTGCTGGCGCTGACCCTTCCAGCCGCTCCAACTTTTCCTGCCCTGCGGCTCGTGCGGAAAGTCATAGGGAATCCACTCGCTCGTGCGGCCCAGAAGGGCGATGGAGCGCACGCCTGTCTCCTCGTGCAGTTCGCGGCGGGCGGCGGATTCGAGGTCTTCGCCATCATCGACGCCGCCTTGGGGGAACTGCCAGTTCCACGGCTCGGGCGTGCCCGCGCGGCGGCCGAACCAGACCTGGCCGGCCGGATTGAACAGGACGACCCCGACGTTGGGGCGGTAGAGGGACAGATCGACGGCGTTCATGCTCTTCGCATACGCCCCCGTCGCCGCCGGAGCTAGGCGTCAACGTCCGGGAAAGGCGGCGCGGCTAGGGTGGCGTGATGGACAGACGTCATCTGATCGGCCTGACTTTGAGCGGCCTGACTTTGAGCAGCCTGGCCCTGGCGGGAGCCGCGCACGCGTCGCCAGAGAAGGGCGGGGGCGGCAAGGGGGGCTATCTGTCGCTGCCGACCGCCACCGCCACCGTGCTGCGCCGCGATGGGCGGCGTGGAGTGATGACCGTCGAGACGGGGCTCGATATCGCTGACGGCGCCCTGATGGAGCGGGCGCGTCTGTCCCAGCCGCGTCTCAGCGCCGCCTATAATGAGGTGGTCCGCATTGCGGCCGAGCGGCTGCTGCCGGACGCGCCGCCCAATGTCGAATGGCTGGTCGTCGCCTTGCAGCACGCGACGGACGCGATCCTGGGCCGGCCGGGGGCGAAGCTGCTGCTGGGCACGGTGATGGTGGCCTGAGGCGTTCTCCAGGGGGCTGTCGCCCTGCGGCGCCTTCAGTCCTGCGTCGGATCCGGGCGGCTGGCGTCGCCGTAGGTCATGGCCAGGAAGACGTCTTCCAGATCCGGGTCCTCGGTGGCGATGTCCTTGATGGTCACGCCCGCCGCGCGGACGGCCGCCAGCACCTGCTCGACGCTGGATTCGCCCGTCCGATAGGTGACGACGAAGGCGCCGTTGGCGCGCGGGGCGACGGCGAAACCGTTCAGCGCGGGCAGGGCCTCGGGCGCCGTCTCGGGCGTCACCACGACGTTGCGGGTGTCCAGCCGCTTCAAGAGTTGTTCGGTCGGCTCGCAGGCCACGACCTCGCCCCGGTTGATGATGGCGATGGTGTCGCACAGCTCCTGCGCTTCTTCGAGGTAGTGGGTGGTCAGGATCACCGTCACCCCTTCCTCATTGATCTTGCGGACGTACTCCCACAGCTGACGGCGCAGTTCGACATCCACGCCCGCTGTCGGTTCGTCCAGAATCAGGACCGGCGGATTGTGCACCAGGGCCTTGGCCACCATCAGGCGTCGCTTCATGCCGCCGGACAGGGCGCGAACATAGGCGTTGGCCTTGTCCGACAGGCCCAGCGCCGCCAGCAGCTCATCCGAGCGGCGCTCGTTGGCGGGCACGCCGTAGAAGCCCGCCTGGACCTCCAGCGCCTCGCGCGGGGTGAAGAAGACGTCGGCGACGATTTCCTGCGGCACCACGCCCAGCGCGGATCGAGCGTCGCGCGCCTCATGGTCGATGTCGCGGTCCCAGATGCGGACCGTGCCCTCGGACTTGTTCACCACCCCGGCGATGATGTTGATCAGGGTCGACTTGCCCGCGCCGTTCGGCCCCAGCAGCCCGAACATCGAGCCGCGCGGAACCGTCAGATCGACCCCGCGCAGGGCGGTCTTCGGCGGCGACTTGCGCGAGCCCTTGTAGGTCTTCTTCAGCCCCCTGACCTCGATGGCGTTGACGGGCAGGGCGGGGGCTTTGGTCATGGCGCGGACTTCAACTCGGGCAGGGGTGAGCGGACCGCATAGGTAGGGGGCGCAGCGCTGTTCGCCAAGGCGTCGTTGCGATGCGAAGACAAGTCTGCGAGACGATATGTAAAAGTTGCTTGACGGCGCGTGCGGGGGTGTCTAGCTTGCTTGTCATAAAGACAACTTCCCTTGGATGAGGACGCGCCATGACCACCGCAATCGTTCCGCATAAGCGTATGACCCGCACCCGCCTGATCGGCTTCATCGCGATGGGCTTCTGCGCCGTCGGCTATGCGGGGTTCGCCCTGGCCCTGCTGGCGGGCAAGCTGGACTATCTGCCGATGACGCAGGCGGCGATCATCGCCGCCGTGGCCGCTGTCATCGGCGAGATCGGCCTATGGGTCGGCGCGGGCTGCCTGGGCCTGACCCTGTTCAAGAAGCGCAAGGCGCTGTTCGACAAGGTGATGGGCCGCAAGCCCGCCGCGTCGGACGTTTGACCTGACGGTCCGGTCCGCCTAGGAACGGCGCAAAGCCTTTCCAGACCGGACCGGATCATGCCTCCCCGCCATCTCGAAGCCGTCATTCCTCCCCCCGAAGAGATCGTGGTCTCGACCAAGCGCGTCGCCTGCGACGGCGGCGGCGGGGCCCTGGGCCACCCGCTCGTCTACATGGACATGGGCGAGGATAACTCGATCGAGTGCGGCTACTGCGACCGTCGCTTTGTGCTGTCGGACCATCCGCACCCCGAGAGCGAGTACCTGGACCCGGCGGCCCGTCCGCCCGAGGCGCACTGAGGCCGATCGCGCCATGCGTTATCTGCACACGATGGTCCGGGTGAAGGATCTGGACGCCTCGATGCGTTTCTACCGCGACCTGCTGGGTCTGGAAGAGACGCGCCGCGCCGACTATGAGGCCGGGCGCTTCACCCTGGTCTATCTGGCCGCGCCGGCCGACAAGGCCCGCGCCGAGGCCGAGAAGTCGCCCGAGGTCGAACTGACCTACAACTGGGACGATCAGGATTACGACGGCGGCCGGAACTTCGGCCACCTGGCCTTTCAGGTCGATGACATCTACGCCGCCTGCCAGCGGCTGATGGATGGCGGCGTCGTCATCAACCGCCCGCCGCGCGACGGGCATATGGCCTTCGTCCGTTCGCCGGACGGCATTTCGATCGAACTGCTGCAGGCGGGCGAGCGTCTGGCTCCGGCCGAGCCGTGGGCCTCCATGCCGAACGTGGGCGCCTGGTGAGCGTTTCGGCGCGGCTGATCCTCGGGCTGGCGGTCTTGAGTCTAGGCGCGTGCGCCATGGTGACCGAGACCAATCCGGCGCGGACGGCCACCGACATGCTGCTGGTCAACCGGGCGGCCGACCGTGCGGTCGAGGGGTTGACCCTGCCGATCCCGCAGGGCGCGCGCGTCTTCGTCGACGAGACCTATTTCCAGGCTGAAAACGCCCGCTACGCGCTCAGCGCCATCCGCGCCGCCCTGTCGGAAGCGGGTTACGCCATCGTGCGCGAGCGCGGCGAGGCCGACGCCATCTTCGAGGTGCGCGCCGGGGCCCTGTCGCTGGACCAACTGCGCCGCGTGGTCGGGATTCCCGACATGCGGGTGCCGATCAATGAGAGCCTGAACGTCGTCTCCCTGCCGGAGCTGTCGGTCTATTCCAACCGCGACCGCATGGGCGTGGCCGAGTTTTCCGGCTTCCTCTACGACGCCCGCACCGGCATGCCGCTGGGCGCCGTCACCCCGATGATCGGCCAGTACAAGATCCGCAGCCACAAGGCCTTCATGATGCTGACCTGGGGCCAGCAGCTGGCCCAGCCGGGCGAGCGCGATCCGGGATCGAGCTGGAAGGAATTCTAGGGCGAGGCCAAATCGCCCTTGCGTCGCTCAGTCCGTTCGCGGAGCGAGACAGGCGCGTTCGACCGTGTTAGGGCGCAAGTGAGCATAAGGCGTCCCGGCCGCGCTCATCTGTTCGCCGCCGCCGCAAGAGACGACGCCCTTGTCCTTCTTCCACGCCGGTCCTGCGCCGAAAGGCTCCGGTCTTCGCCGAGGCGCCCTGCGCGACGGGCTGGACCTGGCGCCGGGGATGAAGGTCGGCCTGTTCGGCGGCTCGTTCAATCCGGCCCACGACGGCCACGCCCATGTGGCGGCCACCGCCATGCAGAGACTGGGTCTGGACCGGGTGGTCTGGCTGGTCTCGCCCCAGAACCCGCTGAAATCCGCCCATGAGACCGCTCCCCTGGCCGAGCGGATGGCCTCGGCGCGGGCGGCGGCCGCGACGGTCGGCCCGGCGATGATCGTATCGGATTTCGAGACGCGGGCGGGCACGCGCTGGACCGTCGACACCCTGCGCGCCATCGTCGCGCGCCATCCGGGGGTGCAGTTCGTCTGGCTGATGGGCTCTGACAATCTGGCGGACTTCCATCGCTGGCGCGGTTGGACCGACATCATGCGCCTGATGCCCGTGGCGGTGATCGCCCGGCCCGGCAGCCTGCTGGACAGCCGCACGGCGCCCGCCGCCGCGCGTTTCGCCCGCTATCGCGTGCCGATGGCCCAGGCCGAGCTGCTGCCCAGTCTTGAGGCGCCCGCCTGGACCTATCTGTCGGCCCCGCTGAATCATCGCTCCTCGACCGCGATCCGGGCTGCGCGAACCGCGCGGGGCGAAGAGTCGCCGCCAGCCGGGTGACCTTTCGCGCCGGGCGTGCTATACTGGGCTTTTAGTAAATCGCCTTGGAGCCCTCCGCTGACCCCCTCGACCGCGCACGATGCGCAAGACGCCGTTTCGAATTCGGCGCACGAAATGGACCTGATGGATTCCGTCCATTCCGAAGACGGTCAGGCCGAGGACGGCCCCAGTAGCGACGAGTCCGGCAGCGATGGGCGCCAGCCTCTGCCGGTCGGCGCGACCGAGCTGGAACAGGCCATTCTCGCCAAACTCGACGACGACAAGGCTCAGGACATCGTCCTGATCGACCTGCGCGGCAAGAGCCCCATGACCGACGCCATGATCGTCGCGTCGGGCCGTTCGCATCGCCACGTCGGCGCCGTCGCCGACCACCTGCTGCGCCTGTTCAAGGAGCAAGGGCTGGGCAAGATCAAGGTCGAGGGCCTGCCGCACTGCGACTGGGTGCTGTTGGATGCAGGCGACGTCATCGTCCACCTGTTCCGCCCGGAAGTGCGCACCTTCTACAACATCGAGAAGATCTGGGCGGTCGATAGCGCCCACCGCGGCGGCCCCGTCCGCGGCTGATCTTTTTCTGAAGACGGGCTGACCTCATGAAGCTGGCGATCGCGGCCATCGGCAAGCCGGGCCGCGGTCCCGAGGCGGCTCTGGCCGACGACTACGCCCGGCGCGCCACCCTGTCAGGACGGGCGCTGGGTCTGGGCCCCCTCGAACTTATCGACCTTGAGCCGAAGAAGCCCGGCAAGGCGCCGGAGGCTGAACTGCTGCTCGCCGCCGCCGAGGGCGCGCATCTGATCGCCTGCGACGAACGGGGGCGGACCTATTCCTCGCGCGCCTTCGCCGACCATGTGGCCGCCCTGCGCGATCAGGGCGAGCGGCGTCTGGTCTTCGTCATCGGCGGGGCAGACGGACTGGATGAAAGCGTGCGCCGCGCCGCCCGCTCGACCCTGGCCTTCGGGCCGCAGACCTGGCCTCACGCCCTGGCCCGCGCCATGCTGGCCGAGCAGATCTATCGGGCCGTGACCATCCTGGCCGGTTCGCCCTATCATCGCGACTGATGCGACGCGGGGCCGTTCTTCTTCTGACCTCTTCCAGCCTGCTGCTGGCCCTGGCCGGGCCGGCGGCCAGCCAGCGCGCGGCCCAGCCGACCGCCGAACTGACCCGGCTTCAGGCCGAGTATCGCGACGAGACCGCCCGCGCCCGCCGTCTGCGCGCCGAGGCCGCCGCCGCCGCCGAGGAGATCGTCGACCTGGACCGCCAGCTGCGCGAGCTGCGCCGCGCCGAGGCCGAGGACGACGTGCAGTTGGAGGCCCAGCGCGCCCGGCTGAAGGAACTGGCCGAGCGCGAGGCCGCTTTGGTCGCCGCCCTGTCGCGCGAACGTGCGGCTCAGGGTCGGCTGCTGTCCGCCCTGCAGATGATGAGCCGCAAGCCGCCCCCGCCCCTGCTGATCCCGGCCAATCAGGCGGTGGACACGGTGCGCGCCTCCATCCTGATTCGCGCCATCACGCCCGACCTGCAGAAACGCGCCGAGACCCTGGTCGAGCGGCAGGCCGAGATCGGCCGCATCCGCCGTCTCGCCGCCCTGTCCAGCGAGCGCCTGTTCACCGTCGAGAGCGCCCAGAACGACCGGCGCGCCGAAATCGAGGGTCTGACGGCGCGCAAGACCGCCCTGCGCTCCGTCCTGAGGGCCGAGGCCGCGCGGGCCGAGCGCGCGACCAAGGCGCTGGAAGCCCGCATCCGCGAACTGGGCGGGCAGACGCCGCAGGTTGCTGAAGCGCCCGCAGAGGCGCCCGCCGCCCGCCTGCCAGCAGGCCGCAGCCGCCTGACGCCCCCTATCGCGGGGACGCCGTCGCAACGCTTCGGCGGGCGCTCGGCCGGTTGGAGCTGGCGCTCCAGCCATGAAGCGGTCGGCGCCCCTGCGGCGGGCCGTGTCGCCTATGCCGGGCCGCTCAAGGAGTGGGGCGAGGTGGTGATCCTGGACCTGGGCCCCGGCTGGCGCGCCGTGATCGCGGGGCTTGACCGTCTGGAAGTCGAGACCGGCCAGCGCGTGGCCGACGGCCAGACCCTGGGCCGCACCGGCGAGGACGGCGAAGCCTATTTCGAACTGCGCCGTCAGGAACGGCCCATCGATCCGGCGCCGTGGCTGCAGTAGGGATCAACCGCGCGAAATCCCTTTCAAATCGGCGCGGACGCTGATTGTATCGACGTAACTGTCGCGCGCGCCCTTGCGGCGCTCGCGCCGCCCTGGACGACCGGAGCCGAAAGCGGATCCGATGGAAAGAGACCGAATGCGTAAACTGCTTCTCGTGGGCGCCGCCGCCCTGGCGCTGGGCGGATCGGCGGCGGCCGTCGCCAGCCAGACTCCGCGCAACGAGACCTTCCGGATGCTGGAGCTGTTCGGCGACGTACTGGGCATCGTCGAGCAGGCCTATGTCGTCCCTGTCGACAATAAGAAGCTGATCGAGGCCGCGCTTCAGGGGATGATGACGGCGCTGGACCCGCACTCCAACTACATGCCCGCCAAGGCGTTCGGCGATCTGCGCGAACGGACCTCGGGCGAGTATTCCGGCGTCGGCCTGACGATCACCTCCGAAGGCGGGCTGGTGAAGGTCATCTCGCCGATGGACGACAGCCCGGCGGGCCGTGCGGGGGTTCAGGCGGGCGACGTCATCAGCGCCGTCAACGGCCAGAACGCGGCGGGGCTCAGCGTCTCCGAGGTCTCGGACAAGCTGCGCGGCGCCACCGGCACCAGCGTCACCATCACCTTCCTGCGCGATGGCGAGGAGCCGCGCGAGGTCGTGCTGACGCGTGAAGTGATCAAGGTCGAATCCGTCACCGGCCGTCTGGAAGGCGACTTCGGCTATCTGCGCATCTCGACCTTTAACGAGAACACCGGCCGCGAACTGACCGAGACCATCGAGCGGCTGAAGCGCGAGAAGCCGGGCCTGAAGGGTTATGTGCTGGACCTGCGCAACAACGGCGGCGGCCTGCTGACGGCGGCCATCGACGTGTCGGACGCCTTCCTGGAGCGCGGCGAGATCGTCAGCCAGCGCGGCCGCAAGCCCGAGGACATCGAACGCTACGCCGCCAAGCCGGGCGACCTGACCGGCGGTCTGCCTGTCGTGGTGCTGATCAACTACGGCTCGGCCTCGGCGTCGGAAATCGTGGCGGGCGCCCTGAAGGATCAGGAGCGGGCGACGGTCGTCGGCCTGACCAGCTTCGGCAAGGGGTCGGTGCAGACGGTGATCCCGCTGCGCGGCGGGCGCGACGGCGCCCTGTCGATCACCACGGCGCGCTACTACACGCCGTCGGGCCGCTCGATCCAGAAGATCGGCATCGAGCCCGACCTGGAAGTCGCCCGCTCCGAGGCCGAGGCGCGCATCGTTTCGCGCTCCAGCTTCATCTATTCCGAGGCGGCCTATTCGACGGCGCTGGATTCCTCCATCGGGGCCGAACGCAAGGGGCCGCATACCCCGCGCGAGGCGCCGGGCGCCGACTACGCCAAGGACAAGGACTATCAGCTGGAGCGGGCGCTGGACGTGCTGCGCGCCGGCGGCGACCTGAGCAAGCTGGCCGCCGCGCCGCAGGGCATTGTCATCACCGAGCCGGGGCAGGACAAGGTGGAGACGGCCGAGGCCGACACGCCCAAGGTCACGGTTACGCCCACGGAACCGGCCGCGCCGCAACGCGCGCCGGACATCACGCCGGGCAATGAACCCAAGAAGGACTGATCGCCGCATCCGGCGCGGCGCTCGAACGTGGTGAATGCGCCGTTAGGCTTTCTTAACCGGCGCAGGGGTTAACTGAGGCTGAGGGGCGCCGCGCGTGTGCGGCGCCTGTAAGCCCGAGCCGTCGCCCTGACCATGTTCGCCAAGCGCCAGTCCGCCCTCGCCGCCGCCGCAGGCTCGCCGCCGGAGCCCCGGTCGCGCGTCGCCATGGACCCGGTCCTGAACGCTCTGAAGAAGCCGCCCGTCGCGGCGGGCGCGGCCGGCGCCTTCGTCATCGGCGCGGCCGCCCTGTTCGTCGCCGTCCTGGGCGACCCTCGCGCAGGCGCGCCGACGGCCAGCGCCGTGCTGGAACGCCCCAGCGCCGCCGACGTCGCGCCGACCGGCGCCGAGGCCTTCGGCTTCAGCGGTCTGGACATCTATCAGGACCTCGGCCCCATCGATCCCGCCCTGATGGGCGAGGAAGGCGCGGGAATGATGGGCGAGGCTCTCATCACCCTGCCGGACGGCGCCAGCGTGGCCTCGGGCCAGGGCTTCAGCGCCCCGGTGCGCGCGCCGTCCAACCCCCTGCCCAAGGCGCCGATCGCGGGCCTATTCCAGCCCGGCCCGAACGGCCCGTTGCCGCGCATCGCCGCCGACGGCCGCGTCCCGGCCCAGGCCTACGCTCGGCCCTTCCGCTCGAACGGCAAGCCGATGGTGGCCCTCGTCGTCGGCGGTCTCGGCCTGAACACCGCCACCACCCGCGCGGCGATCGAACGCCTGCCCGCCGAGGTCACCCTGTCCTTCGTGCCCTACGCCGAAGGTCTTCAGACCTGGATCGACCTGGCCCGCGCCCACGGCCATGAGGTGATGATCGAGCTGCCCATGGAGCCGACCGGCTATCCCGACAACGACCCCGGCCCCTATACGCTTCTGTCCAGCGGCGGCGCCGACGACGTGGCGGTCAAGCTGGACTGGCTGCTGGCGCGCGCCACCGGCTATTTCGGCGTGACCAACTATCTGGGCGACCGTTTCGCGACCTCTGACGAGGGCGTGAACGCCCTGATGACCCACCTGCGCCAGCGCGGCCTCGCCTTCCTCGACGACGGCTCGATGCGTCGTCGCCCGGGCGCCTTCGCCCGCGCCAGCGCCGACCGCGTCATCGACGAGGAACAGAGCCCCGCCGCCATACTGCGCCAGTTCACCGCCCTCGAGGCCGCCGCCAAGACCAACGGCGCAGCGCTGGGAACCGGCTTCTCCTACCCCGTCACCGTCGAAGCCGCCGCCCGCTGGACGGCTGGACTTGAGGCGCGTGGCCTGCAACTGGCGCCCGCTTCGGCGATGACCCGGCGACCGGGGCGGTAGGGGGGCAGCAAGCATGGCTTTCTTTCTCTACTCTAACGACGTGATTTCAATTAGAGTATCGTCGTTCTTGTTGGCAGGAGGCCTTGGTCGTGCGCAAATTCTGTATGGGCGCCTTATGGGCCGTGCTGGCTTTGTCGGCACTGAGTTCGACCGCCGCCGCGCAGGTTCAGTCTGATGTCACGGTCCTGCCTGACGTCGCTGTGCAGGGCCGGGCGACGCCTGAGGCTGTGCGTGACTTCGTCGGTCGGGTGGCGGCGCCGTCTCCCGGACGCTCCCTAGCGCAATGGCGGAGCTCTATCTGTCCTGGCGTAGTCAACCTAGGGCGGGAGGCTGCCCAGGCGATCATCGATCGCGTCAGTCAAAATGCCGCTGAGCTAGGACTTCAAACTGGCGAGCCCGGCTGCGAGAGTAATCTCGTCGTGGTCTTCGCCGAAGACGGCCGGGCGACGGCGCAGGGCCTGAACCAGGCGAACCCCAAACTCTTCCGCCAGAATGTGACAGGCTGGGATGCGGGCCGTGCGGCGTTCCGCGCCTTCCTGTCGGACGACCGACCTGTGCGCTGGTGGTCATTGAGCGTTCCGACCGATCCGGACACGGGACAGCGCGCGGTCAGGGCGCCGGGTGATCAGGCGGGAGCGACGGTAGACCTAGCGTTAGCGCTTATGTTTGACTGCAATAGCACTGATTGCCCGCTTGGTGCGGCGCCGATAATTACACGGAGAGGTGGTGCTACCCGTTTGAACACGGCCGTGGTGGAGGCGCTGTTTAAAGTGATCGTGATCATTGATATGAACGAGATCGGTTCCGTTAATACCACCCAGCTTGCGGATTACGTCTCGATGGTCAGCTTGGCGCAGATCGACGCCAGCGCCGACACGACAGGGTTTGATACGGTCCTGAACCTGTTCTCCGGGGGCTTTGCTGAGGGACTGACCGAATGGGACAGATCCTATCTTGCGGCGCTATATGCGCCTCGCGCGCAGAGGCGCTCGGTGTCGGCACAAGCTGAAGCGGTCGCCGAAGTGATGACGCGAGGCGAATTGACTGCGCGACGCCAGCCCTGAAGAAGGCGCAAAATCTCGGCCATGAACGCGCTGCCGTGCTACAGGTCGGGCATGAGCACTGACGACGATCACGCGCCCGCCGCCGCAACCGACGCCGTTCCCGGCGAGACGCCCGTTCAGAGGGCTTTGCGGCTCAAGAAGGCGGCGATCGACGCTCGGCCCAAGCCGCCGCGCGGCGGACGCTTCCAGCGCGAACAGGCGGCTCGCATCAAGAGCGGCGCCGCTCGTCCCTGGATGAGCAAGTAGCCAGACCGGGCCCTTGGCTTGATTAGGTCGTCTGTCGATATGACGATGTTCGCCTTGTTCCTGGCTTGCGCTTTCTTGGCCGTGCTGGCGGCCATGTCCTGGCGCGCTGCGAGAGGCCTGACGCGCGAGATGCGGCTGCCGATGCAGTGGGGCTTTGACGGGCGGCCCATATGGCGTGCGCCTCGTGACGTCGCCTTGAGCTTCACGCCTGTTCTCGCGGCCTTGACCTTGCTCCCTACGGCGATGGCGAGCCTGTTGGGGCCGCTGGAGAACGCGGACGCGCGGCGTTACTTCGGCGTCCTGATCGTCATGGGGCTGGCCTGGATCGGCGCTCACGCTCTGCACCTCAGGCTGGTGCGTGGCTGGCTCGCACGGCAGGGCTAAAGCGTCAGCTTCATGGCGACGCGGTCGTTCAGGCCGTGGGCGGCCTCTGCGGCCAGAATCTCGCGCAGATAGGCGGGCGTTTCTGCAAACGTCAGCGCCGCATAGCCCAAGCGCGCATAGAAGGGCGCATTCCACGGAACGGTGCTGAAGGTGGTCAGGGCCACGGCCTGTTTGGCGCGGACCTTGGCTTCCTGTCGCACGGCCGCCATCAGCGCCCGCCCAGCGCCGCGCCCCTGATGTTCAGCAGCGACGGACAGCTCAAGGATATGCAGGTCCGCGTCCGTCTCGGCGGCGATTAGGAAACCGATCGGCTGGTCGGCCGCATCGATCGCGACCCAGGACAGGCTCTGCGCGACGGCCGTGCGGTGAACGTCCGGTCCGGCGGTGCGGTCGTCGGCGGTCCAGGCCAGATCAGGCAGGGTGCAGAACAGCGTCGCCGCCGACCGCTCCACAGCGTCCAGACGGCCGATGTCCGCCTCACACGTCGGGCGGACCCGGATCAATGGGCGTCGCAACCCTTTGCGGGCATGGGCTTCAGGTCCAGCAGGGCGAACAGCCTGGCGTCGTCGTCCTCCTCCGGGTTCGGCGTGGTCAGCAGCTTGCCGCCGACGAAGATGGAGTTGGCGCCGGCCAGGAAGCACAGGGCCTGCATTTCCGGCGTCATGCCTTCGCGACCGGCCGACAGGCGGACCATCGACTTGGGGCAGACCAGACGGGCGACGGCGACGGTGCGGACGAACTCGATCGGGTCGATCTCGCCTTCCTTCAGCACCCGCTCGCCCAGCGGCGTGCCGCCGACGGGGACCAGGGCGTTGACCGGCAGGCTGTCGGGGTGGACGGGCAGGGTGGCCAGCGCATGCAGCAGGCCGGCGCGGTCGCGGCGCTTCTCGCCCATGCCGACGATGCCGCCGCAGCAGGTGTTCATGCCCGCGTCGCGAACGTGCTGCAGCGTCTCAAGCCGGTCCTGATAGGAGCGGGTGGTCACCACCTCGGCGTAATACTCAGGCCCGGTGTCGAGGTTGTGGTTGTAGTAGTCGAGGCCCGCGTCCTTCAGCTGTTTCGCCTGATCGGCGTTCAGCATCCCCAGGGTGGCGCAGGTCTCCAGACCCAGCGCCTTCACGCCCGAGATCATGGCCGCCAGCTTGGGCGTGTCGCGGTCCTTCAGTTCGCGCCAGGCGGCGCCCATGCAGAAGCGGCTGGCCCCGCCAGCCTTGGCCGCCATGGCCTCGGCGATGACGGCGGTCGGCTCCATCAGCTTTTCGGCCTTCAGCCCGGTCTTGAAGCTGGCCGATTGGGAGCAGTAGCCGCAGTTTTCGGCGCAGCCGCCGGTTTTGACCGACAGCAGCTGGGATTTCTGCACCTCGCTCGGGTCGAAGGTGCGGCGGTGCACGGTCGCAGCTTCGAACACCAACTCCATGAAGGGGCGGGCGAACAGGGCTTCGACCTCCTCCAGCGTCCAGTCGTGACGGGGGATCGAGAGATCGCGGGCGGGTCGGATCGAAGCGTCGTCAGCCATGGGGCGACGGCTTAAACGACTTGCGGCCGATCCGCCAAGCCTGTCTTGGCCGCACGCTGTTGCTCGAGCCGCCGGTCAGGCGACCAGACGCGGCCCCGCCGCGCCGGCGACCGGCCGGTCGAGGCGGAAGCGGCCGACCTGCTGGTTCAGGCTGACGGCCTCGTTGGCCAGCTGGCGGGCGGCGGCGGTGGCCTCTTCGGTCATGGCGGCGTTCTGCTGGGTGATGTCGTCCATCTCGCCCATGGCGCGACGGACGCGGGCCAGGCCGTCGGACTGTTCCTGCGCCGAGCCGGCGATGCCGCCCGCCAGGCCGTCGACGGCCGTGACCTTGGCGCCGATGCGCTCCAGCGCAGCGCCGGTGCGCTCGACCAGATCGACGCCGCGCGCCACCTGGGCCGAGGAGGTTGCGATCAGCGCGCGGATCTCGCCGGACGCCTCGGACGAGCGCTGGGCCAGGGCGCGCACTTCCTGGGCCACCACGGCGAAGCCGCGTCCGGCGTCGCCGGCGCGCGCGGCCTCGACCCCGGCGTTCAGGGCCAGAAGATTGGTCTGGAAGGCGATCTCGTCGATCAGGCTGGTGAAGCTGGCGATGCCGGTCGAGGATTCGGCGATGGCGTGGATGGCCGAAACGGCGTCGCCGACCACCTGGACCGTGTCCTCGACCTCGGTGCGGGCGGCGGCCAGGGCCTCGGCGGTCTGGCGCGCGCCGTCGGCGGTCGAGGCGACCTGACGGGCGATGGCGTCGGCCTCGTTGACGGTGCGTTCAAGGTTGGCGGCCTGACGCTCGGTGCGGGTGGCCAGATCTTCCGAGGCGATGGCCAGCTGGCTGGACCCGGCGCTCAGGCTCTCGACGCTGTCCGCCACCGCGCGGACCGCGGTGCGCAGGGCGCGCGTCGCGGCATGGAAGTCGTTCTGCAAAGAGCGGTATTCCTCGGGGAAGACGTCCGGCAGCGTCACCGACAGGTCGTTGTCCGCCAGGCTGTGCAGGGCGGCGCCCAGGGCGCGGACGACCTCGGCCTGACGGGCCTCGGCGGCGGCCTGTTCGGCCTGAACGCGATCGCGTTCTTCCTGCAGGGCGTCAAGGTAGATGGAGATGGCCAGGTCCATGTCCAGCAGGACTCGCTGGTTCAGCTCGGCCAGGGCCTCGGCGGTGACGCGGTCGTGCGCGCGGCGGTTGGCGAACAGCTTCTTGGGGCGCTCGACGACGGCGCGGGTCAGATGCGCCAGGATGACGCTGTAACCGCCGATGTACCAGCGCGGCTCCAGACCGATGCGGGCGTGAACCCGGCCGATGGTGCGGACCGAGGCGGCGTAGTCGTCGTCGGCCCGGCCGTCGATGATGGCGTCCCAGTGGCGCTGCTGGGCGTTGCTGGCGGCGCTGATATGGCCCTCGTTCTGGAAGAAACGATGCGTCTCCGGCTCGGCGCGCACCTTGTCGTAGAAGGCGGCCAGGGCCACAGGCACGGCCTGACGCAGCAGGGGGGATATGGCGCTGTACCCTGCCGTCGGCCGACCCAGACCCATGAAATTCATGCGACGGTCGATTTCGTGAGAAGCCATGGCGCAGTACTCGTTTGAACGCAGGGCGGGGGAGAGCCCTATAACCCTTGTACGAAAGTGGGTATTCTTCCCGTTACGCTTCGATTGCGTAGATTTCCTTAACGGCGCGCGGGCGGGGGATGTCATATAAAGACATCCTTATGTCTTGATTGCTCCCGCCGTCGGGCCGCGCTATAGCGACGGCGATCCCCCGATAGTGGCCGAAAGACATTTCAGCATGACCGACTACATCGTCCGCGACATCTCCCTGGCCGATTTCGGCAACAAGGAAATCGCCATCGCCGAAACCGAGATGCCGGGCCTGATGGCGCTGCGCGACGAATATGGCGCGTCCCAGCCGCTGAAGGGCGCCCGCATCGCCGGCTCCCTGCACATGACCATTCAGACGGCCGTGCTGATCCAGACGCTGGAAGCCCTGGGCGCCGAGGTGCGCTGGGCCTCGTGCAACATCTTCTCGACCCAGGACCACGCCGCCGCCGCCATCGCCGCGTCGGGCACGCCGGTCTTCGCCTTCAAGGGCGAGAACCTGGTCGAGTACTGGGAATACGCCCACAAGATCTTCGAATGGGCTGACGGCGGCTATCCGAACCTGATCCTCGACGACGGCGGCGACGCCACTCTGCTGTGCGTGCTGGGTCCGAAGGCCGAGAAGGACGCCTCCGTCCTGGACAACCCGCAGAACGAGGAAGAGGAAGCGCTCTTCTCGGTCATGAAGCGCTATCTGAAGGAGAAGCCGGGCTTCTATTCGGCCATCCGCGACGCCATCGGCGGCGTGTCGGAAGAGACGACCACGGGCGTGCACCGCCTGTATCAGATGGCCGAGCGCGGCGAACTGCCCTTCCCCGCCATCAACGTCAACGACAGCGTCACCAAATCCAAGTTCGACAACCTGTACGGCTGCCGTGAATCGCTGGTCGACGCCATCCGTCGCGGCACCGACGTCATGCTGTCGGGCAAGGTGGCGGTGGTCTGCGGCTACGGCGACGTGGGCAAGGGCTCGGCCGCTTCGCTCCGTAACGGCGGCGCCCGCGTGATCGTCACCGAAATCGACCCGATCTGCGCCCTGCAGGCGGCGATGGAAGGCTATGAGGTCCAGACGCTCGAAGACGTCGCCGACAAGGCCGACATCTTCGTCACCACCACGGGCAACAAGGACGTCATCCGCGTCGAGCACATGCGCGCCATGCGCAACAACGCCATCGTCTGCAACATCGGCCACTTCGACTCTGAGATTCAGGTCGCGGGCCTGAAGAACTTCAAGTGGGACAAGATCAAGGATCAGGTCCACCACGTCGAGTTCCCGGATGGCAAGAAGATCATCCTGCTGTCGGAAGGCCGCCTCGTGAACCTGGGCAACGCCACGGGCCACCCGTCGTTCGTGATGTCTGCGTCCTTCACCAACCAGACGCTGGCCCAGATCGAGCTGTGGACCAACGCCAAGGCCTACGACAACAAGGTCTACACCCTGCCCAAGCATCTGGACGAAAAGGTCGCCTTCCTGCACCTGGCCAAGCTGGGCGCCAAGCTGACGACGCTGAATCAGGACCAGGCCGACTATATCAATGTGCCGGTCGAAGGCCCGTTCAAGCCGGAACACTATCGCTACTAAGGACCGGCTTCAGGTCTGAAAACAGAACCCCGCGCTGACGACAGCGCGGGGTTTTGTTTGTCACGCGGCGATATCGCGCGGATCGAACTCGTCCGGCCCGCGCCCCATCAGGCCGGTCTCGAAGTCCATGAAGATGTCGATCAGTTCGTCCACCCCGACCGGCGGCGCCTTGGGATTGAACCGGAAACGCCAGAAGCTGACGATGTGCTGCACCGCCCCCAACTGGTCGCCCAGCCGGGTGAACAGGGTCGGCGCCTCCAGCAGGAAATCCCGGAACGCTGTCGGATTGCCCTCGCGCGTCAGGGCCGCATAGGCGTCGTCGTAATAGCGCAGCGTGCGGCTGACCTCGTCGCAGGTCTTCATGATCCGCGCGCGCAGGACGCCGCGTCCGCGCTGAATGTATTCGGCGGCGGCCCGGTCGCTGGGGCCGACGGCCTGCACCGTCACCACCTCGTCGGCGACGTTGACGATATCGGCCATCAGGCTGCTGAGCGCCCATTTGTAATAGAGGAAGCCCTTCCAGCAGAAGACGCCCTCCTGATACTGCTCGGGCTCCAGCTTCAGCGTCAGGCGCAGGGCCTCCAGCCGGTCGCCGGGCGCGTTGGACAGGATCTTGGCCGCCATCCGCGCGGTTGAGCCTGCGGCGACCACGCCGTCGCCGACGCTGAGGGTGACGAGAGGCTCGATCTCGCTCTGGACGAACTCCAGCATCCGCTCCAGGTCGGCCTCGCTGAGGGCGAAATAACAGGCCGCCGCATCCACGCTGCCCCGCCGAAGCTGCTCGCGCAGCAGGAAGGGGTCCAGCGACGGCAGCCGGTCCATCAGCCGCAGGGGCTTGAGGTCCGGATGATCGGCGTCGACGCCGAAGGCTTCGTGCATGGCGCGTTCGAAGCCGATCTGATTGACGAAGATGAAGCGGCCGCCGGTCTTCAGGTCGGTGCTGTCGATCGGCACCACGATCTTGGTCGCCACCTGGCGACGGCCCGGAAAGGCGTCGGTCTCATTGCGGCGCAGGCGGTGCTTGATGATCAGGGCGCGGTTCAGCGCCGGCGTGCGGAACATCGGCCGCTCGGCCCAGTCCTCGGTGTCGCCGTGTTCGTCATAGACCTTGAGCAGGTTCAGCACCCGCGCCGTCGAGGCGGTGCGACGCAGGTGTTCAAGATTGCGGATGGCGCGGTCGGTCATGGCGACATCGTGCCCGCCAAAGGTGACCAACGGCTTAGTTTGGAGCGCGAAAAAAAGGGCCGCTTCCAGCAGGAGGCGGCCCGGTCAGTCGGGGAGGAAAGGAGAAGCGCTCAGCACTCGGCCCAGCGACGCAGCAGATTGTGATAGACGCCGGTCAGCTTGATGACCTGGGGATCGTCGTTGCCGATGACCGGCACAAGGGCCTGGATGGCCGTGTCCAGGTCATAGAGGGTGCGACGCGCCGCCTCGTCACGCACCATGCTCTGGGTCCAGAAGAAGGACGCCACGCGGACGCCTCGGGTCACCGGCGTCACAAGGTGCTCGCTGGATGCCGGATAAAGGATCAGGTCGCCGGCGGGCAGCTTGACCCGCTGTTCGCCGAAGGTGTCCTGAATGACCAGCTCGCCGCCCTCGTATTCGTCCGGGTCCGACAGGAAAAGCGTCGAGGACAGGTCGCTGCGGATGCGGAAATCGCTTCCGCGCAGAATGCGGATGGAGTTGTCGATGTGGAGGCCGAACGACTGCTCGCCCTGGTAGCGGTTGAACAGCGGCGGAAAGACCTTGAGCGGCAGGGCCGCCGAGACGAACTGCGGCGAGGCGCCGAGCGCATCCAGGATGACGGCGCCCAATTGTTTGGCGAGCGGCGATCCCTCGGGAAGCTGGGGGTTGTTCTTCGCCAGAGCGGACTGCGCGCCGGAGGTCTGGTTGCCGTCCGTCCAGTCGGCGGCGTCCATCAGGGTGCGAAACTGCTGGACCTGCTCGCGGTTCAGGACATTCGGGATGTGCACCAACATGGCCGGGTCTCCGTGCGGCGTGAGGCGTAGGGGGCAGGTCTGCGCCCCCTCATATTCGCAGGAGCGCGCTAATGGAAAACCTCGCCCTCGCAAAAGGACGAGGTTTCCAGCGAACCGCCTTAGAAGTTGAAGTTCAGCGACACGAAGCCGGAGCGGCCGGGGCCGACGTTGGCGAAGAGGCCGACGTGCGAGCCTTCGTAGATCGTCTCATCCGTCAGGTTCTGGATATTGATGCGCACATTGACGTTCTGGTCGATCTCATAGGACCCCATGAGATCGTAGCGCCAGTAGGCCGGGACCCCCAGGGTGTTGGCGTCGTTCATCCAGCGATCCGACATATAGGTGGCGCCGCCGCCCACGGTGAATTTCTGGATCGTATAGGTGCTCCAGATGCTGAAGCTGTTCTGGGCGATGAACTTCAGGCGCTTGCCGTCGTTGGAGCCTGCGCCGTCGTCCAGCATTTTCGGATCGAGGTAGGTGTAGCCGCCGTAGACCGCCCAGGCGTCCGTCACATTGCCGGAGAAGCCCAGTTCAACACCGCGCGTGCGGTTGTTGCCGATGAGGGCGACCTCGCCCGTGACCGGGTCGGTGGCGCGCTGGTTGGTCTTTTCGGTCTCGAAGATCGCCCCGGTCAGCGACAGGCGGTTGTTGAACACCTCCCACTTCGTGCCCAGTTCGAAGCTGCGGTTTTCTTCCGGGTCCAGGTTCGGACGCGAGCCGCCCAGGCCGCCGCCCGCCGAGCCGTCGGCGCCGCCGGACTGGCCTGCCGTCTCTCCGGAGGGATTGGATGAGGTGCCGTACGACAGATAGATGCTGCCGTTGGAGCGCGGCTTGTAGACGAGACCCGCCTGGTAGTTCCAGAATTTCGAGCGGTTGGCCACGGTTCCGTCCGTGACGTCATAGTCATCGTAGCGCAGGCCCAGATTCAGGGACCACTTGTCGTTGAAGTCGGTCGTGTTGAAGACGTAAACGGCCTGGGTGCGGGTCCGATTGCTCAGATCGTTGTAATCGTCGCTGAAGTCCTTGAGCGTGGGGCCGCGGTAGACCGGATTGTTGGCGTCAGGGTTCTGCAGATCGGTGCGCCCGACGGCGAACAGGGCGGCGGCCGGGATCGCGCCGGTCAGCAGCTTCTCTTCAGAGAAGTCCAGGCCGGCCACGAACTGGTTGCGCGTGCCCGCCAGATCGAAGCCGCCACGCAGAGCCGACTGGTTGGCCCTGGTTTCGCTGCGACGATTGCCGGTGCGGACATCGCGGTTCACCTGCCCCGAGGCGGCGTGGATCGTCGGACGCGACATGATGTACTGGCTGGTCGATTCCGCCAGGCGGCTGACGTTGGTGAACTGGAACCCGTTCGAGAATTCGTGCTCAAGCGTCAGGGTGCCGATATCGGCGTTGTTGCGGCGAGCGTCGCGCCCCTTCACGCCGTAGAAGTTGTCGCGACGCACCTTGGCCGGCTGTCCGCTGCCGTCGATCGCGAAGGGATGGCCCAGATCGGGCACGTCGTTGGCGCGCAGCATATAGTAGCCGAGGTGGATGCTGGTGCTTTCGGCGAGACGATAGGCCAGCGACGGCGCCAAGCCATAGCGGTCGGAGTTGACGTGGTCGCGGCCCGGAGTGTCCGCCTGATGGCTCATCAGGTTCAGACGCACGGCGAATTTATCCGTCAGCATCCGGTTCAGGTCGAGGGTCGAGCGCATGTACTGATCGGTCCCGGCGCCGACCGAGCCGGAGATGAAGTTCTCGGCGCGCGGGCGCTTGCTGACCATGTTGATGCTGCCGCCGGTAGAGCCTCGGCCGCTGTAGGCGGAGCCGGGGCCCTTGATGATCTCAACCTGTTCGATGTTGAACGCTTCATGCGCGAAGCGGCCCAGATCGCGAACGCCGTCGATGAAGATGTCGGTGCTGGCTTCATAACCGCGAATGAAGGGGCGATCGCCGACCGGCGTGCCGCCTTCGCCCGAACCCAGCGAAATCCCCGGCGTCGTGCGCAGCACGTCGGCCAGCGATGCGGCGCCGCGTTGCTCGATCAGTTCACGGCTGATGACGGTCACGCTCTTGGGCGTATCCTTGAGGGGGGCCGTGAACTGCGGTCCGGTGGGCTCGCCTGCCCGACGTCCGATCACCTCGACCTCGTCCACCTCGGTAATCGCGGAGCCGGCGGTCTGGGATTGCGCCATGGCGGCGCCCGGAACTGCCAAAAGCAGGGCGGCGGACATGGGGGGCAGGAGGCTGGACAAGTGAGAACTCCGACTTTCGGACAGGCGGGCTTTAGGCCCTTTAAAAAATGAGAACGCTTCTCAACAGCGTCCGAACTTTCTTGGCAATGGGGGTGTGCGAATAGGTCGCATTTGCGCCGTGCTTCCGACACGACTGGCGCGCAAATGCGCTGGGGCCTAAAGAGGCGGTCATGGACATCATCGACATCCTGATCCTGATCGCCGTGGCCGCTGTCGCGATCACCCTGGGCCTGGGCCTGTACAACATGCAGCGGGGGGGCGAGGGCGCAGGCGCTCGGTCCAACACGCTGATGCGCTGGCGTGTGGCCCTGCAGGCGGTGGCGGTGCTGCTGCTGATGGTCGGCATGTGGCTGAAGCGCACGCACGCGGGCTGATCGGCCGCAGGTTCAATTAAAGGGGAGGGCGCGCCATGGTGACGCTGAACAAGATCTACACCCGCACCGGCGACGCCGGTCAGACCCGGCTGGCGTCAGGCGCGCCGGTGTCCAAGACCGACCTGCGGGTCGAGGCCTATGGCGCGGTGGACGAACTGAACGCCGTCATCGGCCTGGCGCGCCTGAACAGCGGCCAGAACGACCGTATCGACGCCATGCTGGGCCGCATCCAGAACGAGCTGTTCGACCTGGGCGCGGATCTGGCCACGCCGCTGGATCCCGCGCCGAAATGGGAGGCCCTGCGCATCATCGCCTCTCAGGTCGAGCGTCTGGAAAGCGAAATCGACTGGATGAATGAAAGTCTCAAGCCGCTGGACAGCTTCATCCTGTCAGGCGGTTCGCCGCTGTCGGCGCACCTGCATCTGGCGCGCACGGTATGCCGCCGGGCCGAGCGCGACGCCGTACGGCTGGTGGAAAGCGGCGAGACGGTGAATCCGGACGCGGTCCGCTATCTGAACCGCCTGTCGGACCATCTGTTCGTCGCCGCCCGCCGCGCCAACGCCAATGGCGCGGGCGACGTGCTGTGGCGTCCCGGCGCGACGCGCTGAGGCTGAGCACAGTCTGAAAAGCAGGGGGCTTAGCGCCCCTGAAGCGCCTTGACCCGCTCGCGCTCGGCTTCGGTGGCGGCGGCGCGGGCGCGTTTGTCGGCGGCGATCTGGTCTTCCAGCTTGACCAGGTCGCGGTTGGCCTCGGCCGAGGCCTCGGCGCGCGTCATGCCTTCGGGCCGTTTGGTGATGTCGGGAATGTAGACGGGCTGGGCGCAGATGCGCGTCTCCATGTCGTACCAATAGCCCTTGGCCGTACAGCGATCGCCCGGATCGACCCAGAAACGCTGCAGGATGAACACCCCCGCCAGCGTCACCGCAAACAGGCTGAAGAAGATAAAGCTGAGGCGACGGATCGTCAGGAAGCGTTTCATGCCGGTCTCAATAGATCAAAAATGCGTCCGCGACACGACCGCACTTCACGTAGCGTTACGTTGACACGCCCGTTTCATCGGTCCAATCCCTCGGCCGATATTTCGGTGACCAAGCGGATAGTCTCATGAAGGTACTCGTCCCGGTGAAACGGGTGATCGATTCCAACGTCAAGGCTCGCGTGAAAGCGGACCAGACCGGCGTCGACCTCGCCAACGTCAAAATGAGCATGAACCCCTTCGACGAAATCGCCGTCGAAGAGGCCGTGCGCCTGAAGGAAGGCAAGGAACACCATGCCGCAGGCACGGCGACCGAGATCGTCGTCGTCTCCATCGGCGTGACCCAGGCTCAGGAAACCATCCGCACCGCCCTGGCCATGGGCGCGGATCGCGGCGTCCTGGTGCAGTCGGACACGGACCTGGAGCCGCTGGCCGTCGCCAAGGTGCTGAAGGCCGTGGTGGACGAGGAGAAGCCGGACCTGGTGTTGCTGGGCAAGCAGTCGATCGACGGCGACAACAATGCGGTCGGTCAGATGCTGGCCGCCCTGCTGGACTGGCCGCAGGCCACTTTCGCCGGCAAGCTGGCGATCGAAGGCGGCAAGGCTGTCGTCACGCGTGAAGTCGACGGCGGTCTGCAGACCGTCTCGGCCGAGCTGCCGGCCGTGGTGTCGGTCGACCTGCGCCTGAACACGCCGCGCTATGCGTCGCTGCCGAACATCATGAAGGCCAAGAAGAAGGAGATCGCCATGAAGGCGGTCGCCGACTACGGCGTCGATACGGCGGATCGCCTCAAGGTGCTGAAGGTGACGGAGCCGCCGAAGCGTTCGGCGGGCGTCAAGGTCGCCGATGCGGCCGAACTGGTTTCCAAGCTCAAAGACGCAGGGGTTCTGTAATGGCCGTTCTCGTCATCGCCGACCACGACGGCTCGGCCGTTCGCGACACCACCCACAAGACCGTGACGGCCGCCCTGGCGCTGTCGTCGGACGTCGACGTTCTGGTGCTGGGCAAGGGCGCGCAAGGCGTGGCTGACGCCGCCGCCAAGATTTCGGGCGTGCGCAAGGTGCTGCTGGCCGAAGGCGACGCCGTCGCCCACGGTCTGGCCGAGGCCGTCGAGGCCACGGTCCTGCCGCTGGCCGGCGCCTACGACGCCATCCTGACCCCGGCCAACACCGACGGCAAGAACTTCGCCCCGCGCATCGCCGCCAAGCTGGATACGGCGCCGATTTCGGACATCGTCGAGGTCGTCTCGGCCGACACCTTCGTGCGCCCGATCTATGCGGGCAATGCGCTGGAGACGGTTCAGTCGGCCGACGCCAAGAAGGTCATCACCGTGCGCCCGACGGCCTTCGCCGCCGCCGCCGAAGGCGGTTCGGCCTCGGTCGAGAGCGTCGCCGCCGGTGAAGCGCCCAAGACCGCCTTCGTCTCCGAAGAAATGGTCAAGTCGGATCGTCCTGAACTGGGCGCCGCCAAGATCGTCGTTTCGGGCGGTCGCGCCCTGGGTTCGGCCGAAGAGTTCGTCGCCATCATGGACCCGCTAGCCGACAAGCTGGGCGCCGCCGTCGGCGCCTCGCGCGCGGCGGTCGATGCGGGCTACGCCCCCAACGACTATCAGGTCGGCCAGACCGGCAAGGTCGTGGCGCCGGGCCTGTACATCGCCATCGGCATCTCGGGCGCCATCCAGCACCTGGCCGGGATGAAGGACTCCAAGGTGATCGTCGCCATCAACAAAGACGCCGACGCCCCGATCTTCCAGGTCGCTGACTACGGCTGGGTCGCCGACTACAAGACGGCCGTGCCGGAACTGATGGCCGCCCTAGGCTAGGGGCGGGCGTCACGCTGAGCATTGAAGCGCGCCGGCGAGGGATCGTCCGGCGCGTTTTCTTATCCGCCTTCTATATCCGCTCATCCCGGCGGACGCCGGGACC
>KB291730.1:61131-80070 GCA_000318405.1 Brevundimonas diminuta 470-4
TGACCCCCGCGTCCGCCGGGCGCTCGACGACCCCGGCGTCGTTGCCGCGCGCGTCCGAGGCCGCGCGTCCGCCGATCGCTCCGCGCGCCCAGCCTGCCCCGGAAGAGCTTGAGCCCGGCCGCAAACGACGCCTGACCCGCGAACGCGATCCCATCGAGGCGCGCATCGACCTGCACGGCTTCGGTCGCTTCGAGGCCGAAGATCAGCTGCGCGGCTTCCTGATCGGCTGCCAGATGCGCGGCCTGCGCTCGGTTCTGGTGATCACCGGCCAGGGGCGGCGCGGCGGCGGGATCATCCGCGCCTCGGTGCATGAATGGCTGACCGGGCCGCACCTGCGCGGCGTCGTCTCCGGCTTCGCCCCCGCCCACCGCCGCCACGGCGGCGACGGGGCGCTGTATGTGACGCTGAAGGGGCGCTGAATTCTTCAAGGTTCCGCTCACCCCGGCGGACGCCGGGGCCCAGTAAGAACCCCCTGCTCATCGTTCGAAGATCGGCTAAATCCAGGCCCCCAGAATGAGGCCAAAGCACTGGGTCCCGGCGTCCGCCGGGATGAGCGGAAAGGGCGGATCAGCCCTGCGCGTTGCGAACCGCCGCCGCCCCTGCGAGGGGCGCGATCACCAGGGCGAACAGGACATAGGCGCCCAGCAGGGCCAGCGCCGAGGCCGGGCTCTGGCCGCTGGCGGCGCGGGTCAGGGCGCCCGCCCCGAACACCACCGGCGGGATGAACAGCGGCAGCACCACCACCGCGATCAGCAGGCCGCCGCGTCGCGCGCCCAGCGCCAGGGCCGCGCCCAGCGCGCCGGTAAAGGCGAAGCCCAACCCGCCCAGCGCCGCTGAGGCGCCCGTCAGGCCGATCAGTTCCGACGGCTGGCCCAGCGCCAGGGCCGCCACCGGCGCCGCGACCGCCAGCGGCAGCCCCGTGGCCAGCCACTGGGCCAGCGCCTTGATTCCGACCACCGCCTCCAGTGGCAGAGGGCCGGTCGCCAGAAGGTCCAGCGCCCCGTCTTCCAGATCGCGCTCGAACAGCCGCTCCAGCGACAGCAGGGACGCCAGCGCCAGCGCCATCCAGCTGGCCCCCGACGCGGCCGGGGCCAGAACACGCGGATCGCCCCCCGCCGCCAGCGGCAGGATGGCGGTCAGACACAACAGGAAGCCGCAGGCCAGCAGAGGCCCGCCGCCGCCGCCCCAGGCCAGCGACAGCTCGCGCGCGAACAGGGCGCGGGCGGCCTTCATCGCACGCCCCCCAAATCCAAAGACCTCGCCGCAACCGGCAGCGGATCATGCACGGCGGCCAGGATCATGCCCCCGCCCGCCAGATGTTCGGCCATCAGCTCGGCGGCGACGCCGCGCCAGACCTCGTCCAGCGGCGCCAGCGGCTCGTCCAGCAGCCACAGGGCGCGCGGGGCCGCGACCAGACGCGCCAGCGACAGCCGCCGCCTCTGCCCCGCCGACAGCTTGCGCGTCTCCAGATCCAGCAGGGGCGCCAGCTTCAGCCGGGCGACGGCGGCGTCCATCGCTTCGGCCGACCCGCCCAGCCATTCGACCTGGAAGCCCAACTCCTGCCGCGCGGTGCGCTGAGGCTTCAAACCCTCGTGGTGGCCCAGCAGATGCAGCGCCGAACGCCGCGCCGTCTCGGCCTCCATCTCGCCGTCGGCGCCATGAAAAACGATCGCCCCCGCATCGGGCCGGATGAAGCCCGCCACGGCGCGCAGCAGGCTGGTCTTGCCCGCCCCATTGGCCCCCGTCAGGGCCGCCGCCTCCCCCGCCGACAGAGAAAAGCTGAGGCCGTCGAACAGCCGCCGCTCGCCGCGCGACAGGCTCAGGGCCTTGATGTCGAGCCGGGTCAGCACTTGCGAGTCTCTCTCAATGTCCACGTCAGGGGTGTGGATACATGGACGGCCCACGCGCGCGGGACTATATGCGCAAGCGCCGCAGCAGGCCTTCGCCGCGCGCGCCGGGGACCTGTGCGCCCCGACGTCCAGCGCGCGAAGGCGCAACCGAATTGTCGGGCGGCGTTTGTCAGAGGACTCATCTCCATGCCGTCGATCGACAGCCTCAAAACCCGCCAGGACCTCGCGGTCGGGCGCAAGAAATACGCCTATTACAGCCTTCCCGCCGCCGAGGAAGCCGGTCTGGCCGGGATTTCCCGCCTGCCGCGCTCGATGAAGGTGCTGCTGGAGAACCTGCTGCGCAACGAAGACGGCGTCTCCGTCACCGAGGACGACCTGAAGGCCGTCGCCGCCTGGATCGAGAACAAGGGCGCCGTCGAGCACGAGATCGCCTTCCGTCCGGCCCGCGTGCTGATGCAGGACTTCACCGGCGTTCCGGCCGTCGTCGACCTGGCCGCCATGCGCGACGCGATGGACAAGCTCGGCGCCGACGCCAAGAAGATCAACCCGCTGGTTCCGGTCGATCTGGTCATCGACCACTCGGTCATGGTCGACCACTTCGGCGACTCCAAGGCTTTCGGCCAGAACGTCGAGCGCGAGTATGAGCGCAACATCGAGCGCTACAACTTCCTGCGCTGGGGCTCGTCGGCCTTCAACAACTTCCGCGTCGTCCCGCCCGGCACCGGCATCTGCCACCAGGTCAACCTGGAGCACCTGGCCCAGACCGTCTGGACCGCCGATGAAGGCCGCAAGACCGTCGCCTATCCCGACACCGTCGTCGGCACCGACAGCCACACCACCATGATCAACGGCCTGGCCGTTCTGGGCTGGGGCGTCGGCGGCATCGAGGCCGAGGCCGCCATGCTGGGCCAGCCGATCCCGATGCTGATTCCCGAAGTCGTCGGCTTCAAGCTGACCGGCAAGCTGCCGGAAGGCGCCACGGCCACCGACCTGGTGCTGACCGTCACCCAGATGCTGCGCAAGAAGGGCGTGGTCGGCAAGTTCGTGGAATTCTTCGGTCCCGCCATCGCCGGCATGACCATCGAAGACCAGGCCACCATCGCCAACATGGCCCCGGAATACGGCGCCACCTGCGGCTTCTTCCCCGTGTCGCAGGCCACCATCGACTATCTGACGGCCACCGGCCGCGAAAAGGCGCGCGTCGCCCTGGTCGAAGCCTACGCCAAGGCGCAAGGCCTGTGGATCGACGAAACCTCGGAAGACCCGATCTTCACCGACGTGCTGGAGCTGGACATCTCGACGGTCGTGCCGTCGCTGGCCGGTCCCAAGCGCCCGCAGGACCGCGTCGAGCTGACCACCGCCGCCCCGGCCTTCGAGACCGCCCTCAGCGAGGTCTTCTCGCGCCCGACCGACGCCGCCCGCGTCGCCGTCGAGGGTGAGAAGTTCGACCTGGGCGACGGCGACGTCGTCATCGCCGCCATCACCTCCTGCACCAACACTTCCAACCCGTCGGTGCTGATCGCCGCCGGTCTGGTGGCGCGCAAGGCGAATGCCCTGGGCCTGAAGGCCAAGCCGTGGGTCAAGACCTCGCTGGCCCCCGGTTCGCAGGTCGTCACCGACTACCTGTCCGACGCCGGTCTGCAAAAGGACCTGGACGCCCTGGGCTTCAACCTGGTCGGCTACGGCTGCACCACCTGCATCGGCAACTCCGGTCCGCTGGACCCGGCCGTGTCCAAGGCGATCAACGACAACGCCCTGGTCGCCACCTCGGTGCTGTCCGGCAACCGCAACTTCGAAGGCCGCGTGAACCCGGACGTCCAGGCCAACTACCTGGCCTCGCCGCCGCTGGTCGTGGCCTACGCCATCGCCGGTTCGATGCGCATCGACATCACCAAGGAGCCGATCGGCAAGGACAAGAAGGGCAACGACGTCTTCCTGAAGGACGTGTGGCCGACCGCACAGGAAGTCGCCGACATCCAGCGCAAGTCCGTCACGCCCAAGATGTTCGCCAAGCGCTACGCCGACGTCTTCAAGGGCGACGAGCACTGGCAGGCCATCAAGGTCACCGGCGGCCAGACCTATGAGTGGGAGGACACGTCCACCTACGTCCAGAACCCGCCCTACTTCGAGGGCCTGTCGATGGAGCCGGCCCCGGTCAGCGACATCGTCGAGGCGCGCATCCTGGGCATCTTCGGCGACTCGATCACCACCGACCACATCTCTCCGGCCGGTTCGATCAAGAAGGCCTCGCCGGCCGGTCAGTACCTGACCAACCACGGCGTCGACGCCCTGGACTTCAACAGCTACGGCGCCCGCCGCGGCAACCACGAAGTCATGATGCGTGGCACCTTCGCCAACATCCGCATCCGCAACCGCATCACCCCCGACATCGAGGGCGGCGTCACCAAGCACTTCCCCTCGGAAGACACGATGTCGATCTACGATGCGGCCATGCGCTATCAGTCGGAAGGTCGTCCGCTGGTCGTCTTCGCCGGCAAGGAATACGGCACCGGCTCGTCGCGCGACTGGGCGGCCAAGGGCACCCGCCTGCTGGGCGTCCGCGCCGTCATCGCCGAAAGCTATGAGCGCATCCACCGTTCGAACCTGGTCGGCATGGGCGTCGTCCCGCTGCAGTTCAAGGAAGACGGCTGGCAGAAGCTGGGCCTGACGGGAGAAGAGATCGTCACCATCCGCGGCCTGACCGACGCCAACGTCGGCAAGCTGAAGCCGCGTCAGGACCTGTGGGTCGAGCTGTTCCGACCGTCGGACGGTAAGATGGCCCGCTTCCCGGTCCGCTGCCGCATCGATAACCAGACCGAGCTGGACTACTTCAAGGCCGGCGGCGTCATGCCCTACGTCCTGCGCAACCTGGCGCGCGGCGACGAGAAGTAAGAGGTCTCAAGCAGTCGCTTGAAATGAGAAGGCCGGCGGAGCGATCCGCCGGCCTTTTTCATTTGCCGCGAAACACCAAGGCTATTCTTAGGCTATCGTCCTGTTGGCGTCGTCCGACCGAGGTCAAATGATGAAATCGAATGATCGCAACCTGTGGCAGGCGCTGCCTCTCGTCGTCTTGCTGCTCGTCGGCATCATCATGGTTGTCACGACCTGCAACTACTACGAGAGCACGGAGGAGCTTAAGGACCAGCCTCGATACGTCGATGCGCGCGGCGATCCACCGCCCGAAAAATAGCCGGCGTGTTCAGCTCGAGCTCTCAGCTCTGCTCGATCCTCGGGTCAAGCCCGAGGATGACGGCGGAATGGTCAAAGGCGACGCGTCAATCCAGTTTCAGCGCCTCGGCCAGCAGGCGCGCCTCGGCGGCGCGGCTGGAGCCGGCGCGCCAGGCGACGACGATCTCGCGGCGGGGGGCGTCTTCGGAAATGGGGCGCACGACGACGCCCGGACTGTCCGCCAACCCCGCCTTCACCGCCATCTGCGGCAGGAAGCTGACGCCCAGCCCTGAGGACACCATCTGCACCAGCGTATGCAGGGAGGTGGCGGCGAAGACGTCCTCGCCGCGCGGCGCCTCTATATTGACCGCCGCCAGGGCCTGATCGCGCAGGCAGTGCCCGTCCTCCAGCAGGATCAGGTCGTCGGCCTTCAGCATTCCCTCCGGGATCGGCCCGGCGCCCGCCAGCGCATGGCCGACCGGGGCGGCGGCCAGAATCTCGTCGTCGCCGATATGGGCGTGGTCGATCCCCGGCGCGTCGTAAGGCAGGGCGATCACGGCGGCGTCCAGCTGGCCCGCCTTCAGCCCGGCGATCAGGCGCGGCGTCAGGTCTTCGCGGATGAACAGGCGCAGGCCCGGATACTGGGCCTTCAGCCCCGGCAGGGTGCGCGGCAGCAGAAAGGGCGCGACGGTCGGGATGATCCCCAGCCGGAAACGGCCCGACAGGGGCTTGCCGGCGTTCTGGGCGGCCTCGACCAGATCCTCGGTGCGGGCCAGCACGTCTTCGGCCCGGCGCACGGCCTCGGCGCCGACGGCGGTCAGGATCACCGCCCCGCGCGTGCGTTCGACCACAGGGGCGCCCAGCACCCGCTCCAGCTCCTGCACCCCCGAGGACAGGGCGGGCTGGCTGACGTGGGCGGCCTCGGCCGCGCGGCTGAACGAGCCGTGCTCGGCCAGGAGTTTGAGGTACTGGAGCTGACGCAGCGTCGGCAGGATAGACATGGTCTTCGTATCTCAAGGGCGGGACGGTTGTCGGCGCCAAGATATAAGACAAATCTATCTATGGAAGCAAAATGATCGATTTGACTTAACGCACCCCAGGGCCCATCTGATGGCTTCGACGGATCGCGCTGCACGCCGGTCCGGCGGCCCATTATTCTGCTTTAGGAGAAGCGCGATGCTCGGCGTCGGTCAAAAACTGCCTGATTTCAAAATCATCGGTGTGAAGCCCGGCTTCAACAGCCACGAGGAAAACGGCGCCTCGGCGTTCGAGCCGCTCACGCAGGACAGCTTCGAGGGCAAGTGGAAGGTCATCTTCTTCTACCCGAAGGACTTCACCTTCGTCTGCCCGACCGAAATCGCCGCCTTCGCCAAGCTGGGCAAGGACTTCGAGGACCGCGACACCGTGGTTCTGGGCGGTTCGACCGACAATGAGTTCACCAAGCTGGCCTGGCGCCGCGACCACGCCGACCTGAACAAGCTGCCGATCTGGCAGTTCGCCGACAACGGCGGCAAGCTGGCCCGCGCCCTGGGCGTGCTGGACGAAGAAGAAGGCGTGGCCCTGCGCGCGACCTTCGTCGTCGACCCGCACAACGTCGTCCAGCACGTCTACGTCACCAACCTGAACGTCGGCCGTTCGCCGGAAGACACCCTGCGCGTCGTCGACGCCCTGCAGACCGACGAACTGTGCGCCTGCAACCGTCCGGTCGGCGGCGACACCCTGGCCGCCTAAAGACTGGCCCAAAGGTCGAAAACGACCAGGCCCGGACCGCGTGAGTAGGGTCCGGGCCGCCCCTCGACAGAGGCGGCGGCGGGCGACTGTCGCCGTCTTTGTTAGTTTTGGGCGCTATCGTCCTTCGGACTGCTTGAGCGCATTTGGAGCGCTATCGTCCGGACTGCTTGAGCGCCCTTCACGCCATTGCGGCTCAAGCAGCAAGCGACCGCGTCGCGCGCGATAGCCGCTTCCTGAAAGGAACACGAAAATGTCCATCGACGCCCTTCGCGACCTGATCCCGGCCTATGGCAAGGACATCTCGCTGAACCTGTCCTCGCTCGCCAATGAGACGGTGCTGAACGACCAGCAGAAGTGGGGCTGCTTCCTGGCCTCGGCTCACGCCATCGGCGTCGGCCCCGTGGTCAAGCTGATCGAGGCCCAGGCCGCGACGGTCCTGTCGCCCGAAGCCATGAACGCCGCCAAGGCCGCCGCCGCCATCATGGGCATGAACAACATCTACTATCGGTCGCTGCACCTGATGAAAAATCAGGAATACACCACCCTGCCGGCCAAGCTGCGGATGAACGTCATCGCCAACCCCGGCGTCGAAAAGCTGGACTTCGAGCTGTGGTCCACCGCCGTGTCGGCCATCAACGGCTGCGGCGCCTGCATGGACGCTCACGAAGGCGAACTGCGCAAGCATGGCACGCCGAACGTCCAGATCCAGGCCGCCCTGCGCATCGGCGCCGTGGTCCACGCCGCCAGCCGGATCATCGCCTCGGAGACGGCGCTGCGCGCCTGATCGCTGGTACTGATCTGATAAGGAAAAGGCGCGGATCGCTCCCGCGCCTTTTTTCTTGTCCGTCTCTCCCCCGAGACGCTCAGTCGGCCTCGGAGCCCTCTTCGACCAGCTCGCGCATCAGGTCGACCACCAGCTTCTGCTGACGCGACGACAGGCGCGGCGCCAGACGCCCAATCTCGATCGTCTGACGCGTAGCGGGATAGTCATGCACGAAGGGCTCGGCCTCGCCCTCGGCCATGCCCGGCTGGGCCGAGGCGGTTAGCCCCTCGAAGAAATAACCGATGTCCACGCGGAAGAAGCGGGCGATGTCCCACAGCTTGGACGCCGAGATGCGGTTGGCGCCCTTTTCATACTTCTGCACCTGCTGGAAGGTGACGCCCAGCGCCTGGCCAAGATCGGTCTGATTATAGCCCAAGGCGATGCGTTTCTCGCACACGCGCCGCCCGACGTGCCGGTCCACCAGATGAGGACCCTCTGTCCCCGAACCCCTGATCATCTCCAGCCCCTTCCCGGTTGCACTGGTATTCCCATGCCGCGCGCTCCCGGGCCTGTCATGCGTTTTCGCGTCACAGGGGCGCCGCTGGGATCGCGCATCCTATCATGCTTAACGGCCTGGATCGCCATTTCCAGCGCGCCGTCTGCCCGCCGTCAGCATGATCACCATCAGGATGGCGAACCCCAGATCGCCCCACCGACCATAGAGGGTCGGCGGCGCGGGTTGCGGCAGTCGCACGTCGATGATCCCCGCCTGACCGGGATCCAGCCGCCGCCCCTCGACGATCCGGCCCCACGGGTCAATCATGGCCGACACACCCGTGGGCGTCGCCCGCGCCACCGGCAGGCCCGTCTCCAGCGCCCGATAGGAGGCCAGGTTCAGATGCTGGCGCGGCCCCGAAGTCTTGCCGAACCAGGCGTCATTGGAGACGTTGACGATCCACGCCGGGCGCGTCGCCGCCGTCGCCGGGGTAAAGCCGGGATACAGGGCCTCGTAACAGATCAACGGCTGCACGCTCGGCGCGTTGGCCAGGCTGATCGGCGCGGGCGCCGGCCCGGCGCTGAAATCGGCCGGCACATGCACCAGACTGCGCACGCCGATCTTGCTCATCAGATCGCCCAGCGGCAGATATTCGCCGAACGGCACCAGCCGGTGCTTGTCGTAGATCGGGCCGATGCGTAAGCCAGCCGCCCCTTCGTCATGCAGGGCGAACAGGCTGTTGTAATAGCGGGCGCCGGTTTCAGCGCTCGGGTCCGCTTCCGCCCGGCTCAGCCCCGCCAGCAGGGTCTGCCCCGTCTGCAGGGCCGCCGCCACCGCCTGGGCGTCCGGCGAGGAGAACAGGTCGTTGGCCGTGGTGGGCAGGGCGCCCTCGGGCCAGATCACCACGTCGGGCAAGGCCTCGGCCGGGCGCGAGGTCAGTTCCAGATAGCGCCCCAGAATGGCCTGATAGGCTTCGGGGCTCCACTTATAGTCCTGCGGAATATCGGCCTGAACCAGCCGCACCAGAGTGGGCGTCTCCACCACCTGCGCCGAGGACAGACGCGCGGCCCCAAAGGCGAACAGGCCGCCCAGCGTCAGCACGCCCAGCCCCGCCGCGATCAGGCGCGCGCGTCGCGGACCGGCGTCCATCAGCGGCGCAAAGGCGCTGACCGCCGCCACCGTGACCAGCCCCAGCCCATAGACCCCGGCGACCGAGGCGAACTGCGACATGGCCGATCCGGCCGCCCAGCCCGCGCCCGCCGGGTTCCACGGAAAGCCGGTCAGCACATGGCCCCGCGTCCACTCCAGCAGGGCGAACAGGGCGGCGAACAGCAGGACCCGCCGCGCGCCTTCGGGCCTTAGCCAGCGATAGGCCAGCATCGCCAGCCCCCAGAACAGCCCCATGCCCGCCGGCAGCAGACTGGCCGCAAACGGCGCCATCCACGCCTGGGCCGGATTGACCAGAAAGGCTTCGGCCACCCACCAGCAGCCGATAAAGAAATAGGCGAACCCCGCCAGCCAGCCGACCCAGAAGCCGCCCTTCATTCCTGATGCTCGATCCGCCAGCAGCAGCAGCAGCGGATAGCCCAGCAGGCCCGGCAGGAATCCGAACGGCGGATGGACCAGGGCGGCGCCCGCCCCGGCCGACAGCGCCAGACCGATCCGGCCCCAGCGATGGTTCAGCAGGCCCTCGAAGCGGGCGCCCAGCGCCCCGTTCACGCAGCGCCCTCATGCTCGACCGCGCCATTCTCCGCAGCATAGGGGTCGGCGACGCCCAGCTCGGCCAGGATTTCGCGCTCCTCGGCCTCCATCTCCTCGGCCTCGGCGTCGTCCTCGTGGTCGCGGCCCAGCAGGTGAAGCACGCCGTGGACGACCAGATGGCTCAGGTGATCCGACAGCGTCTTGCCCTGCGCCTGCGCCTCGGCCGCGCAATAGGCGTAGCCCAGCACCACGTCGCCCAGATGCGGAAAGGCGCTCTCGGCGGCCGGGAAGGACAGCACGTTCGTCGGCCGGTCCTTGTCGCGGAAACGCGCGTTCAGATCCTGCACCGCCGCGTCGTCGGCCAGCAGCACCACGACATCGCCCTCAATCGTTCCGAGGGCCGCCGTTGCGGCGCGTTCGACCACGGCCGCCGCCTCAGGCAGGGCCTGCGTCCAGCCCTCGCTGTCGATCTCGACCTCGATCATCAGGCGTCGTCCTCAAGGTCGGGGAAGGGGCGGCTGCGCGCCGCGTCGCTGTCATAGGCGCGCACGATGCGCTCGACCATCGCGTGGCGCACCACGTCCTCGGACTTGAACTGCTGCACGCCGACGCCTTCGACGTCCTTCAGGATGCGCAAGGCGTGAGCCAGACCGGAATCGCGCGGGTTCAGCAGGTCGACCTGCGACGGGTCGCCCGTCACCACCATGCGGGCGCCCTCGCCCAGACGGGTCAGCACCATCTTCATCTGCATCCGCGAGGTGTTCTGCGCCTCATCGACGATGATGAAGGCGTGGCTGAGGGTCCGGCCGCGCATGAAGGCGATGGGGGCGGCCTCGATCTCGCCCTTCTCGCGGCGGCGGCGCACGTCGTCGACGCCCAGGATATCGTTCAGCGACTCCCAGATCGGCGCCAGATAGGGGTCGACCTTCTCGTTCAGGTCGCCCGGCAGGAAGCCCAGCTTCTCGCCCGCTTCGACCGCCGGGCGGGTGATGACCAGCCGATCCACCTGCCCCCGTTTGAGCAGGGAGGCGCCGTAGGCCGCCGCCAGAAAGGTCTTGCCCGTGCCCGCCGGGCCGACGCCGAAGGTCAGCTCGCACCGGCCCAGCATCTCCAGATAGCGCGCCTGAGACGCTGTCTTGGGCGCGATGGCGCCGCGACGGCCGACCGGCAGGGCGGCGCCTTCCGGCACGCTGCGCCCGACGCTGCGGCCTGCCGGTTCGGGACGCGGCTGGGTGACGGCGGCGCCGAGCGCGGTGCGCACGTCCGCCTCGGTGATCTCGGCCCCAGCCTCAGCCCGGTTGGACAGGGCCTCGATCACCCGGCGCGCCTGCGCGCGATCCCGCGTGGAGCCGTTGATCGACACCCCGCCGCCCGGCGTCTCGACCAGCACCTTGAAGGCGTCCTCGATCAGGGCCAGGTGGCGGCTCTGCGGCCCGATGACGGCGCGCAGGGCCGCATCGCTGAGGGACAGGAACTCGGACTCTCGCGCCATGCGGTCTCCTTGTTGGGTCCCCTATCGCCTCGCACGCGGTGCGAGGCTGCTTGAGGGGGATTGTGAGCATCCCTAACGCCGCTCGCGCCGCATGCGTTGAGAGATATCCGTCAGTTGGTCTGGATCAGGCGGCCGGTCAGGCTGTTCTGCTGGCCGCTGATGATCTCGACCGGAACGCTCCGGCCGATCAGGTGATCCGCGTCCTCGACGTGAACCGATTGCAGATAGGGCGAGCGACCGATGGCCTGGGCGCCGTGGCGGCCCTTCTTTTCGAACAGCACCGTCAGGACGCGCCCGGCCAGCGACTGATTGAAGGCGACCTGCTGTTCGGTCAGCAGGTCCTGAAGGGCGTGCAGCCGTGCCTTGGACACCGCGTCCGGCACCTGGGCCGCCATCGTCGCGGCGGGGGTGCCGGGGCGCGGCGAATACATGAAGGAGAAGGCGCTGGCGTAGTTCACCCGCCGCACCAGATCCATCGTGTCCTCGAAATCGCGGTCCGTCTCGCCGGGGAAGCCGACGATGAAGTCGCCTGACAGCGCCATGTCCGGCCGGGCCTCGCGGATGCGGTCGATCAGGTCGAAATACTTCTGACGCCCGTGCTTGCGGTTCATCAGCCGCAGAATCCGGTCCGAACCCGACTGAACCGGCAGGTGCAGATAGGGCATCAGGGCGTCCAGATCGCCATGCGCCGCGATCAGGTCGTCCGACATGTCGTTCGGGTGGCTGGTGGTATAGCGGATGCGCTCGATGCCGGGGATAGCCGCCAGGGCGTAGGCCAGCTTCGCCAGCGTAAAGGGCTTTCCGTCCGGTCCCTCGCCGTCATAGGCGTTGACGTTCTGACCCAGCAGTGTGACCTCGCGCACGCCCCGGTCGGCCAGCGCCCAGGCCTCGTTCAGCACCGCCCCGACCGGCCGCGACCATTCGGCGCCGCGCGTATAGGGCACGACGCAGAAGGTGCAGAACTTGTCGCAGCCTTCCTGCACCGTCAGGAAGGCGGTGACGCCCTCGGTCCCGCGCATGGCGGGCAGGGCGTCGAACTTTTCATTGGGGGCGAAGTCGGCGCCGATGCGCTCGCCGCGCGCCCGCGCCGTGCGGGTCAGCAGCTCCGGCAGCTGGTGATAGGCCTGCGGTCCGACGACCAGATCGACCGCCGGCTGGCGCTTCATGATCTCCTCGCCCTCGGCCTGGGCGACGCAGCCGGCCACGGCGATGGTCATGCCGCCCTGCCCCGCCGCCGCCTTCTCATCCTTCATCTGCCGCAGCTTGCCGAGTTCGGAATAGACCTTCTCGGCCGCCTTCTCGCGGATGTGGCAGGTGTTCAGGATGACGAAGTCGGCGCCTTCCGGCGTGTCTGTCGGCGCATAGCCCAGCGGCCGCAGCACATCGGCCATGCGTTCGGAGTCATAGACGTTCATCTGGCACCCGTAGGTCTTGATGAACAGGCGCTTGGGCGCGGCCCCGCCTTCCGGCGCGCCGCCATCCTCCAGGACGGGCGTTTCGAGCGTATCGGTCATGCCCGGCTTATGATCGCCCAAACCGGCGACGGCAAGCGGGGACCCCGGTCAGGCTCAGGCGGGATCAGTCTTCAACCTCGTCGCGCGGGCGGCGCTTGTAGATCAGGCCCTCGCGTTCGACCGGCTCGGCGCCGGGGATGACGTGGCCGTACAGCTCCAGCTTGTGGCCGACCAGCTCATAGCCCAGCTTGCGCGCGATCTCGGTCTTCAGCCGTTCGATCTCGGCGTCGAAGAATTCGATGACCTCGCCCGTCTTGGTGTCGATCAGGTGGTCGTGGTGATCCTCGCCGGCCTCTTCATAACGGCTGCGGCCGTCGCCGAAGTCGTGCTTCTCGACCACGCCCGCCTCTTCGAACAGGCGCACGGTGCGATAGACGGTGGCGATGGAGATGTGCGGGTCGATCGCCGAGGCGCGGCGGTACAGTTCCTCCACATCGGGGTGGTCTTCGGCGTTCGACAGGACGCGGGCGATCACCCGACGTTGCTCAGTCATGCGCATGCCGCGCTCGGCGCAGAGTTTTTCGATCCGGTCCATGGCGGCGAAGATAGGATGGTCCGTCGCCTTATGGAAGCTATCCAGAGAAGTTCAGGACAAGCGTCAGCGCGTCCTCGCGGCGACCGTCCGTGTGCGAATAATAGCCGCTACGGCGACCCATCTCGACGAAGCCGCTTCGGGCGTACAGCGCGCGTGCGGCGGCGTTGCCTTCCGCCACCTCCAGGAACATCCGTTCGGCCCCCAGGGCGGCGGCGCGCACCACGGCCGCCTCGACCAGACGCCCGCCCAGCCCCGCCCGCCGCGCCGTCGGCCGCACCGCCAGCGTCAGGATCTCCGCCTCATCGACCACGACGCGGATCAGGATGAAGCCGTCCTCCTGCGCCACCGCGAACACGCCCGGCGAAGCCAGAAGCTCGGCCAGCGCCGCTGCGTCCCACGGCGTCTCGAACGCCTCGGCGTGAAGGGCGGCCAGAGCGGCGGGATCGACCGGCGAAAAGATCGCCTCGCTCATGCGGCGGGCTGGCGCGGCTGGCCCGGCAGTCGGCTGGGCGGGGTGGCGTCCGGCGCGCGAAGATACAGGGGCGACGGCGGCGAGGTCGCCGGATCGACGGCCATCGTCAGGCGCGCCAGCGCCTCGGGGTTCGGCGCAGCCAGCGGCTCAATCTGGGCGCCCGCCAATTCGGGGAAGGTCTCGGCCAGAAGCGCCGCCCCGCTGCCGACCAGAAGGACGCCCCCCAGAACGGCGCTCCCCAGGCCGGCCTCGGCCAGAATGCGGTCGCGCGCCGTCTCCAGCGGCCAGGCCTCGGCCTCGCCCAGAGGCGCGCCGTCGCGGAACAGCCGTCCGTAGACCTGGCCCCGGCGGGCGTCGATCACGGCCGCGACCAGACCCTCAGCCGGAACCGAAGCCGCCAAAGCGTCCAGCGTCGAGACCCCGACCACCGGCCGTCCCAGCGCCGCGCCCAACCCCAGGGCGAAGGCCAGTCCGACCCGCAAGCCGGTGAAGGAGCCCGGCCCCACCGTCACCCCGATCCGGTCCACGCCGTCGAAACCGCCCGCCTCGGCCGCCGCATCGCGCGCCAATCCGCCCAACCGCTCCTGATGGCCCTTGGTCATCAGCTCCCGGCGCAGGCCCAGAGCGCGCACCGCGCCGCTCGCCCCATCGTCCGCGAACACCCCGGCGACGCAGGCGCCCAGCGCCGTATCAATGACCATGACCTTCATGATCCTGTCCCTAACGCCAAACCGGCGCCGATGCGACCGCACAGCGTCTGACGCCCGTCAGGCCGCCGCCATCGCCTGGGCTACGCGGGTCAAGGCCCGTCGCGCGGCGACATCGGGGATACGAGCGAACGCTTCGGCCAGGCCTCGCCCCTCTGCGCTGATCAGCACGGGGTGCAGCGCAGGGTCCTCCCCCTCGACGCTGGCGCGGGCCGGAAAGAAATCGGCCACCGAACACCCCATGGCCACGGCCGCCTGATGCAGGCGGGAAGCAGAGACGCGATTGGCCCCGGTTTCATATTTCTGAACCTGCTGGAAGCTGACGCCCAGTTCCCGTCCGAGAACCGACTGCGACCAGCCCAGGGCCGACCGGCGCGCGGCGAGCCGCAGGCCGACGGCCTGATCGATATGATGACTGCGACGCGACATGACCCCTCCGATATCAACCAGAGAGTTTCATGGCCAGGCCTTCGTTGCAACTATTTTGTTTCAATCATCGTCAAGACGGCTGGTGACCGCCGACATTGACTGGATGCGCGAGCGCGCGATCCGTTCCGACTGATCCAGAGCGCCCGCGCCGAGAACCACCACTTCCGCATCATCGGCCCGGTCATAGAGGCGAACCTTCCGCATCCCGTCATCCAGTTGGATGACGCAGCCCTGCCCCCGACGCGGCCAGCGCCCCAGAACATATTCCAACACGGTGCCCGCCGAGGCCCAGGGCGCCAGTTCATCGGTCTCAAGCCGCAGACGCCGGGCCTGAGCGGGGGCGTCCTCGAAGACGCGGCCGCGCGCCGAAAGCCCTTGCGGCGCGGCGATTCCAGCAGGGGAGTTGGGGCGGTGCAGCCCCTCGGGCGCGGCTGGATCGTCCTGCGATCGCAGCACCAGCGCCTCGGGCGTCGCGTCCAGGGCGCCGGTCAGACGCCGCTGAACATCGGGACGAAACAGACCGGGACGCTTGCCCGCCTCATAGAGGCCCCAGCCCTGGCCGGTCATGCCGATCCGGGCGCCGGCTTCGGCCTGGCTCAGCCCGCAGTCGCGCCGCAGCGCCGCCAGCGCCTCGCCCAAAACCCGCGCTTCAGATGTCTCGCCTGAACCTGCCATCGCGCCATCATGCCCCGCCGGCCCGCCGAGCGCGAGCGTTTCATGTGAAACAGATCGGCGAAGGCGTCAGATGACCTGTTCGACGCTGGTCACTTCGGGAACATAGTGGCGCATCATCTGCTCGACCCCGGCCTTCAGCGTCGCCGAGGAGGACGGGCAGCCGGCGCAGGCGCCGCGCATCCGCAGGCGCAGCACCCCCGTCTCTTCGTCAAAGTGGTCGAACAGGATGTCGCCGCCGTCCTGGGCCACGGCCGGACGGATTCGGGTGTCCAGCAACCCCTTGATCTCGGCCACGATCTCGCTGTCGGCCGTTCCGTCATCCGACGCCGCTTCCGCCCCGGCCCGCACCAGCGGCGCGCCCGAGACGAAGTGATCCATCACCACCGACAGGATCGGCGCCTTCATCGCCGTCCAGTCCGGTCCGTCCGCCGCGCGCGTGACCGAAACATAGTCGGCGCCGAAGAAGACGCCTTCGACCCCTTCCAACTCGAAAAGGGCCTCGGCCAGGGGCGAGGCCGCCGCCTCGTCGATGGTGCGGTATTCCAGCGACTGTTCGCCCGCGACGTCGCGACCGGGCAGGAACTTCAGGGCGTTCGGATTGGGGGTGGCTTCGGTCTGGATGAACATGCCCCGCAGATGCGCCCTGTCGGGCATAGGTTCAAGAGGCCCGACGGGCCGCGCTCGCGCGCTTTCATGCCCGAATGCGCTTTCATACAAGGTCACGCTTGCGCTTCGTCGACGGCGCCCTCACCGTGGGAGCCATCTCCGGTCGCTCCCGGCCGGCGAGTTCTTAGTCTGACGGGCGCCGCGCCCGTCGCCTGCCGGAGCCCCCCGACATGTCCCGCCTGACCCTCGCCGCCGCCGCTGCGGCTCTGGCCGTCTGCGCCGCCCCCGCCGTCGTCGCCGCTCAGGACGCCGCCCCCGCCGCGCCCGCCGCCCAGCCCGCCCCCTCGCCCGAGGAAGCCGCCTTCGAGGCCAAGGGCGAAGCTTTCAACGCTGAGGCTGAGCGCATGAAGGCCGAACTGGACGCCGTGATCGAGGACCCGGCTCTGGACCCCGCCGCCAAGCAGACGCGCGCCGACGCCATCATCACGCGCTATGAGCCGACCTTCAACGCCTTCGCCGACGATCTGACCGCCTTCTTCCGCACCTTCGCCGAGAAGCCCGAGAACGCCGAGAACAAGGACCAGATCCTCGCCGCCGCCGAAGCCGCCCCGGCTCAGATCCGCGCCATTCCGGCCCAGATCCGTCAGGCCGTGGCCCAGGCCGTGACCGCCCCGGCCGCCCCCGACGCCGACGACTGACCAGACGGGAGGGGGGGCGCCTCCCCGGCGCCTTACCGCGATTTCACTTGAGCGCGCGCGCCCTTCGGCGGACCCTGCCGGTGTCCGCTGAAGGAGCCCGTCATGGTTCGCGCCCTGTCTCTCGCCCCCCTGTCTCTGGCCGCAGCCCTGGCCCTGCTGCCGGTTTCGACCGCCGTGGCCGAGACGCAGAAGACCTCCGCCGAACTGCGCCTTGAGTCCGCCGCCGCCGTCTTCGAGCAGAAGATGGAAGAGTTCGGCGCAAGAGCGGAACGCATCCAGGCCGACGACAGCCTGAGCGAAACCCAGAAGGGCCTGCGCATCGCCGACCTGTGGTCGGACTATCAGCCGCACGTCGCCGACTTCACCGCCGAGGCGACGCTTCAGGCCGGACAGATCGCCCAGGCCGCGCTGGCCGAAATCGACATCGAGGCCATTGTACGCGATGCGACCGCCGGGATCGCGCCGATGATCGAGCGCGTGTCGACCAACGGCGCCTGGGCCCAGGCCGACCCCGACCACATGGTCACCTATGGTCTGATCGCCCAGTACGGCATGGATCAGGCCCTGGATGCGATGGACGAAGTCGAAGCCGCCCTGGCTGTCCCGCCTGCGCCGCCGGTCCCGCCGATTCCCTCTGAAACCTGATCCGATGACCGCGACGGCTTGACGCAGCGCCCGGCGCGCTCGAAAGGGCGTCATGGCCGCGCTTCCTGTCGATCCGCATCTGTATCTGGCTTTTGTCGGCGTCATGGCCGTGATGGCGGTGACGCCCGGCCCCGCCAACATCTTCGCCGTCGCCACCGGCATGGAGAAGGGCAAGGCCGCCGCCCTGACCGCTGTCGTGGGCATGAACTCGGCGACCCTGGTCTGGTTCGGCGCCGCCGCCCTGGGCCTGGGCGCCCTGGTGATGGCCTTCCCCCAGGTCTTCCGCGTCATCGCCGTCCTGGGCGCCCTCTATGTCGCCTGGCTGGGCCTGAAGGCGCTGCGCGGCGCCTTCGCCACCGCCGCCGAGCCATCGCACATCAAGGTCAAGCGCGGACGCAGCGCCCTGATCGACGGCTTCATGGTCCAGATCGCCAATCCCAAGGCCATCCTGTTCTTCACCGCCGTCCTGCCGCCCTTTCTGGACATCAACCGGCCGCTGGCGCCTCAGCTGGCCCTGTTCGCCGTGACCACCGTCGGCATGGACGGCCTGTCGATGTGCGGCTACGGCCTGGGTGGGGCGGCGCTGGCGCGACAGATGACCGCGCCGCGTTTCCGCAAGGGGTTCGGCATAGTCGTCGGATGCCTTCTACTGCTGGCCGCCGTCCTGATCGTCTCGCGTCTGTGAAGCGTCATCTGGAACTTGGCCGTTCACCCGTCGTTCAGACCGAAGGGCGTTCACTGAACGCTCAAGGAGAGTTTTCCATGATCAAGCTTCGCAAGACCCCGGTGCTGATCGCCCTGGCGGGCGCGCTCGCCCTCAGCGCATGCGCCACGGCCACCCCTTATCAACCCGCCGGCGTGAACGGCCAGCGCGGCGGCTACGCCGAGCAGCGCCTTGAGGCCAACCGCTACGCCGTCAGCTTCTCGGGCAACTCCGTCACCTCGCGTGATCAGGTCGAGATGTCGCTGCTGCTGCGCTCGGCCGAACTGACGGTCGAAAACGGCTATGACTGGTTCGCCACCGTCACCCGCGCCACCGACCGCGACACGCGCTTCTACACGACGCCGGACCCCTTCTACTATGACCGCTACGGCCCCTACTGGGGTCCGTCCTGGCGCTTCTACCAGCGCGGCTACTGGAGCACCTGGGATCCCTACTGGGGCCGGGACCGCGACATCCGCCAGGTCGACCGCTATGAGGCCACGGCCGAAATCGTCATGGGCCGCGGTCCCAAGCCCGCCGGCGACATGAACGCCTTCGACGCCCGCGAGGTCATCAACAACCTCGGTCCGCGCGTGATCCGGCCTGGGTCTTAAGAGGGCGCCGCTAACGCTCGCGACGCGGTCGCTCGCTGCTTGAGCGGCGAGAGGCCCTGAAACGATAACGCCCGCTTCCGGCGACGGAGGCGGGCCTTTCTTTTCCTCCCCATGAAATGGGGAGGGGGACCGCGTAGCGG
>KB291730.1:80090-86621 GCA_000318405.1 Brevundimonas diminuta 470-4
GCTGACGACAGCGGCCCCCAGCCGCCCCTCCGTCACGTCGGCTTCGCCGCCGCGACACCTCCCCATTTCATGGGGAGGAAAAGCCCGCGCCTCACCCCACGCGCGGATTCTTCAGGCGGCGCTTGTTCGCGTGGGTCGCCGGCGCCGTGCCCAGGGCCTCGGGCACCTCGCCCTTGAAGTAGAAGCGCTGCCACGCCTCCTTGGCCGCGTCCGGATCGCCCGAGGCCAGGCGGGTGTTGAAATCCGTCCGCGACCGGTTCCAGGCGTCGAACTGCCCCTTCATGCCGGGGTTGGACTCCAGCGAGCGGATCACCGGCTCGAACTGCTCCACCTTGCGGTGCTCGACCGGCAGGATGAAGCAGAAGGGCTCGCCCTTCTCGAACTTGATCCGGCCCGGCCGGGTGAAGATCCAGTTCATGGTGAAGGGGAACGGCAGCCAGTCCGTCTCGATCAGGCCGCTCAGCGGCTGGATGCCGTCCTTGACGTGATTGGGGGACCCTTGCGCGATCAGGCCCCAGCCCGGCGGCGTGCGGAACAGATACTGCGGGTGCATGGTCAGCACCCCGCGCGAGAAGTGCGAGCTGACGAAGTGGTCCAGCTCCGGCTGCGGCCGGTCGGGCGTGATGGTGATGTCGTTCTGCGACGGCCCGCCGTTCCACTCGGCGGTGAAGCCGAACGGGCACAGGATCTCCCAGCCCGTGGTATTGGCCATCGTCAGCGGCAGACAGCGGTAGGGGTGCCGACTGGCGAAGGCGTCCATCCAGTTGCGCGACTGGCGGCCCGGCACCAGGTCGCACGGACGCGCATTCATCGGATAGCATTCCAGTTCCAAGACGCGGCTCCCCAAGCTTGACGAATGAAGTGACGACCCTGAGGGTCGCCCCCCTCCCCTATCGCCCTCGCTGCCCGCCCGACAAGACCGAGATGACCGCCAACACCGACCTCGCCGCGCAAACCCCGACTTCGCCTGCCCCCGATCCCGCTTATGACCGCCCCCGCCTGCTGGACTGGATGGCCGAGCACGGGATCGCGCAGACCACCCACGACCACCCCGCCGTCTTTCGCGTCGAGGAAGGACTGGAGCTGAAGGCCGCCCTGCCCGGCGTCCACACCAAGAACCTGTTCCTCAAGGACAAGAAGGGCCGGTTGTGGCTGATATCGGCCGCTCAGGACACGGTCATCGACCTGAAGCGGGCGCACCGCGCCATGGGCTCGGACCGCCTGTCCTTCGGCAATGAGACCCTGCTGTGGGAAACGCTGGGCGTCCGTCCCGGCTCGGTCACGGCGCTGGGCCTCATCAACGACACGGACCGCCGCGTGACCTTCGTGCTGGACCAGCGCCTGTGGGAGGCCGACATCGTCAACTTCCACCCCCTGACCAACACCGCCACCACCGCCCTGAGCCAGGACAGCTTCCGTCAGGTGCTGGCGCTGCTGGACCGCGCCCCGATTGTGGTGGACTTCAGCGCCCTGGATTGAGCCTAGACCGCGCCCTTATCCGGACCTGGCATCGATCAAAGATTCTTGTTACGCAAGATTGTAGCCGGAGGCATGGGCGTCCCTGGCTTTTTCTCCACGGGCACGATGATGACCGCGCGCAGGCTGTCGCAGTTCTCCACCCTGGCGCTGGGGGCGCTCGCCTATTGGGTCATGGTGTCCTTGCCGGGAGTCGTCGATCCCGAATTCGCAGGCACGATCTACTTCGCCTTCGCCCTGCTCCTGGCCCTTGTCTTTGGCCTGCTTTTCATCGGCCTGCGTTTCGCGACGGCAGGCTCGACGACCTACTGGAGCACAGGCGCCCCGCCGGATCAGGTCGGTCGCGTCGCCGCCATGATCGGCGTCGCGCTGGCGATGCACTTGGCTGCGAGCTGGCTGCTTGAACTCCTGGGCCGCGCCAATGAGACCTCAGCCGTGGTCGCCCTTCTCTGCTGGACGCTTATTCCTGCGGTCTTCCTCGCCTTCGGCCTTGTTAGATGGCCCGAACGACTGACGCATGCGTCCAAGCTCACGCTATCCTCGGTGAGCATGGCGGCCATCAGCTTGGCTTTTGGGCTCATCTACCTGAAATTCTTAAATACCCCGTCAGCTTCCGATATCCTTTCGGCGGGCGACCAGGCCTTTCGAGCCCCTATTCTGCTTGCCGCCGCAACGGCCGAAGAAGTCGTGTTCCGCGTCTTGCTTCTGACGGCCATGCTGGACCTTACCCGATCGCGGTTTCATGCCGTCTTCCTGTCGGGCGTCGTGTTCGGACTTGGTCACGCGCCGCTCGCCCTGATCCAGCCCGTAGCTCTTGGAGACTGGCCCTTGCTGCAGCACGCCGTCCAGGTTTATGCCCCCCAACTGCTCCTCCAAGTTCTGGGCGGCCTGGTATTGGGAAGCATTTGGCTGCGAACCGGCTCCATCGCCCTCATAATCGTGACCCATGCTCTCATGAATATGGGACCAGCCCCGCCCTTCGGGCCTTGATCAGCGTCCCAAGCCAGGAAAGGGAAAGCTTCGTTTCCTCGAATCGCTCTGTTTAAGCTCGGCGACAAGATATATATCAGCGTTCTCGACTGCATCCGCGCCGTTGCGCGGCGGACGTTCATCGCCTCAGACCCTGAAGGGGACGGTGCATGAGTGTGTTGTGGAAAGCTTTCGCCGTGGGCGGCGCCGGTCTGGTTCTGGCGGGGCCCATGACCGCCCTGCCCTCGTCCGAGACCACGGCCGCGCTGCGTCCCGACCGCCTGTTCGGCGTCTGCGGCGCGGCGACCGGCGGCGCCCTGGCCCGCAGCCTGCTGGTCGCCTCGGCCGTCGCCGCGCCCGCCAGCCAGATGCGGCCCATCCCCCTCTATCCCGACCTGACCGCCTCGCCGTTCAGGGCGACCACCGACGACGCCGAGGCACAAGCCTATTTCAGCCAGGGACTGACCCTATCCTACGGCTTCAACCACGCCGGGGCCGTGCGCTCGTTTCGCGAGGCGCAGACACGCGACCCCGATTGCGCCGCCTGCTGGTGGGGCGAGGCGATGGCGCTGGGCCCCAACATCAACGCCCCGATGGACGAGCGCGACCGAGCGGCGGCGCTGACGGCGATGGCGCGCGCCCTGGCCCTGAGCGACCGGGCCTCGCCGCGCGAACAGGCGCTGATCGAGGCGCTGGCCCTGCGCTATTCGGAGGATCCGGCGGCCGATCGCGCCGCGCTCGACGCCGCATACGCCGATGCCATGCTGGCGGTCGCCGCCCGCTTTCCGACCGATGACGACATCGCCGTCCTGGCCGCCGAGGCGGCAATGGACACCACGCCGTGGGACTATTGGGCGGCCGACCAGCGCACCCCTGTCGGCCGCATCGGGGACGCGATCCGCCTGATCGAAACGGTGCTGGCGCGCGCGCCCGACCACCCGCAGGCCGCCCACCTCTACATCCACCTGATGGAGGCCGCCGACCCCGCCCGCGCCGAGGCGGCGGCCGACCGCCTCGCCGCCTCCCGGCCCGCCAGCGCTGGCCATCTGGTGCATATGCCCGGCCACATCTACGTCCGGCGCGGCCGTTACGCCGACTCCATCCGCCTGAACGTCGCGGCGGCGCGAGCGGACGAGGCCTTCATCCGCGACACGGGCGACGAGAGCCTGGTCCGCTACGGCTATTATCCGCACAACATCCATTTCATCGTCGCCTCGGCCCAGATGGCCGGAGACATGGACACGGCCCTGAGCGAGGCGCGGCGCCTGCGCGCGGTGCTGAACCCCGACACCTCGGCCCGCATCGCCTGGGTGCAGTTGATCGACGCGGCCTCCTATCAGGCGCTGGCCCAGTTCGCCGAGCCGCGCGCCATCCTGGCCGCGCCTGAGGCCGACGCCCGCCTGCCCTACGCCGTCGCCATGCGCCACTACGCCCGCGCCGTCGCCTACGCCCGGCTACGCGATCAGAGACGGTTCGAGGACGAACTGGCGCAGTTGGCCGCCCTGCGGTCCTCCGACGCCTTCGCCGACATGGTGGAACAGGGCGTCCCGGCGCCCGAACTGCTGACCCTGGCCGAGGCCGTGGCGCGCGGGCGTATGGCGATGGCGCGCGGCCGTCCGGCCGAGGCGGCCGGCCACTATCGCCGCGCCGCCGATCTGGAAGCCGCCCTGCCCTATACGGAACCGGCCTACTGGTACTATCCGGTGCTTCAGTCGCTGGGCGCCGCCCTGTATCAGGCCGGCCGCCCGGATCAGGCCGCCGAGGCCTTCCGCCTGGCCCTGGCCCAGACCCCGAACAACGGCTGGGCGCTGTACGGCCTGGCCCGCGCCGAAGCCGCACAGGGCCACGCCGCCGAAGCCGCCGCCGCCGATCAGGCGCTGAAGGCCGCCTGGCTGGGCGACGCCCGCTGGCTGCGAATGGATGGGCTGTAGTCCCTTCGCCCTCTCCTCTTCCTTCTCCCACACGGGGAGAAGGATGCAGCGCAATCAGCCATCCCCCCTCGGCCGCTGTGTTAGACTGCCCCTTCTCACCTGGGAGATTTCAGACGATTCAGACGAATTGGACTCTCTTTTTCCGCTTCGACCGCCTTCCCATGCGGCAAGGCGCGCTTGCGGCTTGATGCGCACGCATCCCGACGCCATCTGATCCGTTATCTTCCTTCGACTCCTACGCGGACCCGATCATGACCTTCGCCGACCCGTCCCTGACCACGCCGCCCGACCTGATCAAGGACGGCACGGACGCCTCCTTCATGCAGGACGTGGTCGAGGCCTCGAAACATCAGCCGGTCATCGTCGATTTCTGGGCGACCTGGTGCGGCCCGTGCCGGACGCTGGGCCCGGCGCTGGAGAAGGCCGTGCGCGCCGCCAAGGGGGCGGTGAAGATGGTCAAGATCGACGTCGACGCCAACCCGGCCTATGCGGGCCAGCTGCGCGTGCAGTCGATTCCCACCGTCTACGCCTTCGTCAACGGCCAGCCGGTCGACGGCTTCCAGGGCGCCGTGCCTGACAGCCAGATCAAGGCTTTCATCGACAAGCTGACCGGCGGCGAGGGCGTCAACACCGACGTCGAACAGCTGCTGTCGCTGGGCGAGGAATCGCTGACCCTCCATGATCTGGGCGGCGCCGCCCAGGCCTTCGCCCACGTCCTGACGATGGAGCCCGACAACCAGAAGGCCATCGCCGGCATGGCCCGCGTCTACCTGGCCGAGGGCGACGCCGAACAGGCGGCCCAGACCATCGCCATGGCCCCGGCCGACTCGACCGAGCCGACAGTTCAGGCCGTGCGCGCCCAGCTGTCGCTGGCCTCGGCCGCGCCGTCCGGCGCAAGCGCCGAACTCGAAGCCCGGCTGGCCGCCGACAAGAACGATCACGAGGCCCGCTTCGACCTGGCTCAGGCGCTGGCTTCGGCGGGCGACCTGAAGGGGGCGGTCGACCACCTTCTGACCATCGTTCAGGCTGACCGCGAGTGGAACGAACAGGCCGCCCGCAAGCAGTTGCTGACCGTATTCGAGGCCGCCGGCCCCAACAGCGAAGTCGCCCGCGACGGACGACGGCGCCTGTCCTCCATCCTGTTCTCGTAACGGCGCGATCATGGCTCAGGGCTACGTCAAGGCCAGCGAACTTCCCCAGGTGATCCCGGTCTTTCCCTTGCCGGGGTCCATCCTTCTGGCGCGGGGCCAGCTGCCGCTGAACGTGTTCGAGCCGCGCTATCTGAACATGGTGGACGACGCCATGGCGGGCGACCGGATGATCGGCCTGATCCAGCCGGTCGGCCCCGCCGGGGTGAACCCGCCCCTGACCCGCGTCGGCTGCGCCGGGCGGATCACCAGCTTCGCCGAGACCTCGGACGGGCGCTATCTGATCACCCTGACCGGGGTGTGCCGTTTCGTCGTGGCGACCGAGATGCAGGTGCGCACCCCCTATCGTCAGGTGCGCGCCGACTTCCTGCCCTATGAAGCCGACCTGCGCGCGCCCGATCCCGACGAGGCCTTCGATCGCGACCCCTTCCTGTCGGCTCTGGCGCCCTATCTGTCCGGGCGCGGTCTGGACATCGACTGGGACACCGCCCGCGCCGCGCCGCAGGAGGCCCTGGTCAACAGCCTGGCGATGGGCCTGCCCTTTGATCCACCTGAGAAACAGGCCCTGCTGGAAGCCCTGACCCTGACCGACCGCGAAGCCGCCCTGACCGCCCTGCTCCGCATCGAAGCCATCGCCCCCGACGACGACGAACCGGGTCCCGCGATGCAGTAGTCGCAGCAAGCTCGACGCGATAAACACGCGGCCAACAGAATGGGGCGCCCGGCGCCCTCAAGCAGCAAGCGCCCGCGGCGCGAGCGATAAGGCACCTAAATTATGAGCGACGCCTTCAACACCCCCGTCTCGGTCGACCCCCGCCTGCTTGAGGTGCTGGTCTGCCCGGTCACGCGCGGCCGCCTGACCTATGACCGCGAGCGCAACGAACTGGTCTCGGCGGGCGCCAAACTGGCCTTCCCCATCCGCGACGGCGTGCCGATCATGCTGGCCGAGGACGCCCGCCCGCTGGACTGAGTCTCAACTTTCCTCCCCATGCAATGGGGAGGGGGAC
>KB291730.1:86641-88909 GCA_000318405.1 Brevundimonas diminuta 470-4
GGAGGGGGACCACGAAGTGGTGGAGGGGCCAAGACGGCGGAACCAAGCGGCCCTCCGTCTCGGCCGCTATCGCGTCCGATCCCCCTCCCCATTTCATGGGGAGGAGAAACCCTCAGCAGCGAGCCGCCGCGCGGCGAGCGATAAGGCGCTTTCTTAAAGCGCTTCTCCTCGAAGAAGCCGGGGCAGGTCCCCCGTCGCCCCGCCCGCCTCATGCATGAAGGCGCGGCGCAGGGGGGCGACGCGGTTGACCGCCGCCATGCCCAGATCGCGGGCCAGGCGCACCGGGGCTATGTCGTTAGAGAACAGGCGCACGAAGCCGTCGAAGCCCGCCGCCAGCGCCGCCGTGTCGAACCGGCGCCAGCGGGCGTAACGCTCCAGCACCAGTTCCGAGCCGATGTCCTCGCCGATGCGCGCGGCTTCGGCCAGCACCTCGGACAGGGCGGCGACGTCCTTCAGCCCCATGTTCAGCCCCTGCCCCGCAACCGGGTGCACCCCGTGGGCGGCGTCGCCGATGATGGCCATGCGCGGCGCGGTCAGGCGCTCGGCCAGTTGCAGCGACAGGGGATAGACGAAGCGCGGTCCCTCGATCGTCAGCCCGCCCAGAAAGTCGCCAAACCGGCGCGTCAAATGGGCGTGGAAGGCCTCGTCCGAGGCCGAGCGCAGGGCCTCGCCCCGGCGGGTGCTCTCGGTCCAGACCAGATTGGCCCGGTTCTCCGTCAGCGGCAGGATGGCGAAGGGGCCGTCGGGCAGGAAATACTCATGGGCGACGTTGCCGTGCGGCTTTTCCATGCGGACGGTGCAGACCACGCCGCTCTGCTGATACGTCCAGCCGAAGACGTCGATGCCCGCCGCCCGGCGCACGGTCGAGTTGCGGCCCTCGGCCCCGATCACGAGCGGCGCCGACAGGGTCGAGCCGTCCTTCAGCGTCACCGTCGCCCGGCCCGGCCCCACGGCGACATCGGCCACGGCGGCGGGAGCGCGGACCTCCAGCCCCTGAGCGTTCACCAGCTCGGCCAGGGCAGAGCGCAGACGGCGGTTCTCGGCCATATAGCCCAGCGGTTCGCCGCCGTTGCGGTCGCCGATCTCGTCGGCGTCGAAGCGGATATAGGAGGCCGAGGGCTTGCGGCTGGCGGCGCCGGGGCGGCGGCCGTCCGTCACCAGAATGCGGTCCATGCGGCAGGCGTGCGGCTCCAGCGCCTCGCCCAGACCCAGAGCCTTCAACATGCGGAAGTTGGCGTAGGAGACGGCCGTCGCCCGCCCGTCGAAGGTCGGCGCCATCTGGGCGTCAAAGGGCTGAGGGTCCACCATGACGGGGCGCAGGCCCCCCTGCGCCGCCGCCAGCGCAAAGGTCGCCCCGACCAGCCCGGCGCCGGCGATGATGATGTCGTAGTCGTCCGATCCGCTCATGATCTCGTTCTAGGCCTCTATCGCGCGTCACGCCACCACAAGCCCGCCTGCTCTATGGGACATAAGGGCTCATCGCGGCCTGCAAAGGCCAAGCTGGTAAATGCCGCTTTAACCTTCTGGACGGCACAAGGGGTCGGAGTCTCGTCTTCGGAGGTCCGCCTTCATGTCCGCCGCCCTCGCGCTTGGTCAACGCGTCTGGAGCACCGCCCGCATCGTCTGGGCGGCGCCCTTCGCCGTGCGCTTCAGGGGGGTGCTGCAGGCCATGCTGGCCGCCCTGCTGCTGGTGGCCCTGATCTCGTGGAACCCGGCCGATCCCAGCTGGAACGCCGTCTCGGCCCAGGCGCCGACCAACTGGCTGGGCGGCGCGGGCGCGACCTTCGCCGATCTGATCATGCAGTCGCTGGGGCTGGCCGCGTGGCCCGCCGTACTGCTGCTGATCGCCTTCGGGCTGGCGGTGGCGATCGGCGACGCCCTGCAGCACCGGTTGCAGCCGACGCCGTTCAAGATTTTCTGCGCCGTCGCGGGCGTGCTGCTGCTGTCGGCCGCCCTGTCGGCCCCGGCGGCGCCCGCGAAATGGCCGCTGGCGGCGGGCATGGGCGGACTATGGGGCGACGCCGTCACCGGCCTGACCGCCAACGGACTGGGGGCGCTGAAGGTCCCCGGCGCGCGCATCATCCTGGGCCTGCTGTTCCTGGCGCTGGCGCTGTGGAGTCTGGCCTATACCGTGGGCCTGCGCCTGCGCGACTTCACCGACACCGCAGGCTGGGCCGCCCAGAAGGGCGCCGAGGCCCGCGCCGCACGACCTGCCAAGGCCGCCAAGTCGGGCAAGGCGCCGCGCGCCGTCGCCGAGGCCGCCGCCCC
>KB291730.1:88929-97551 GCA_000318405.1 Brevundimonas diminuta 470-4
TCCCGGCGGACGCCGGGACCCAGTAAGAGCTACGCGCTTCACGGTGGAGATATCCGCAGGCTTCCTGCGCGGCGCCTGAAGCCAAAGCACTGGATCCCGGCGTCCGCCGGGATGAGCGGTTAGGTTAGCTTGGCGCTCTGGCTTGAATGGGCCAAACACGTCCCATGACCGCCCGCATTCCCGTCAAACTGACTCCGCGCGCCTCGGCTGACCGCATCGACGGCTGGGACGTCGACCCGGACGGTCGCCCGGTGCTGAAGGTCCGCGTGCGCGCCCAGCCGGTGGAGGGCGAGGCCAACGCCGCCCTGACCGCCTTTCTGGCCAAGGCGCTGGGCGTGCCCAAGCGCGACGTAACCCTGGCGCGCGGCGGCCAGTCCCGGCTGAAGATGATCGAGGTGGCGGGGCTGGACGACGCCGACGTGCGGACGCGGCTGCCGGGCGGCTGATGTTCCACGCTGACTTTGACGCGAGCAGGGGATTTAGAGCTTTACCCTGACGGAAACTGGCGATTGTATAGCCAATTGTATCTGCCCGCCGTTTGCGGGCGCGAGGGGGCTCGCCCATGTTGTTCAGTCGCCTGCGGGGTCCAAGCCTCGCTGTTCTCACCTGCGCGCTCGGCGCGCTCAGCCTTTCGGCCTGCGCCACGACCGGCGAAGCCGCTCCCAACACGCAGACCGCGTCCGCTTCGTCGTCCTCGAAGGACCGGACGATGGCGCCGGGTCTGGACGGCTGGGCCAATCAGGACCCCTATCCCTCGACCTATCGCGGTCTGCCGCGCCAGAACATGGCCATCGTCGGCGCCACCGTGCTGACGGGCGCGGGCCAGAAGATCGAGGGCGGCGTCGTCGTCGTCACCGACGGCCGCATCGCCGCTGTCGGCGGGGCGGACACCCCGGTCCCGGCGGGTCACCAGGTGGTGGACGCGCGCGGCCGCTTCGTCACGCCGGGCATCATCGACATTCACAGCCACCTGGGCGTCTATCCCTCGCCGGGCGTGCAGGGGATGAGCGACGGCAACGAGGCCACCAACCCGAACACCGCCCAGGTCTGGTCCGAGCACTCGATCTGGCCGCAGGACCCCGGTTTCAACACCGCCCGCGCGGGCGGCGTGACGACGGTGCAGATCCTGCCCGGCTCGGCCAACCTGTTCGGGGGCCGCGGCGTGACCCTGCGCAACGTCCCCTCGGTTACCATGCAGGGGATGAAGTTCCCCAACGCCCCCTACGGCCTGAAGATGGCCTGCGGCGAGAACCCGTCGCGCGTCTATGGCTCGCGCAACCAGTCGCCCGCGACCGGCATGGGCAATGTCGCCGGCTATCGCGCGGGCTTCATCGCCGCGCGCGACTACAAGGCCAAGTGGGACAAGTGGCGCGAGGACGGCCAGGGAACGCCCCCGACCCGCAACCTGCAGCTTGAGACCCTGGCGGGCGTGCTGGACGGCTCGATCCTGGTCCAGAACCACTGCTATCGCGCCGACGAAATGGCCGTGATGCTCGATGTGGCTAAGGAGTTCGGCTACAAGGTCACCACCTTCCACCACGCGGTCGAGGCCTACAAGATCGCGCCGCTGCTGGCCCGTGAGGGCGTCTGCGCCGCCATGTGGACCGGCTGGTGGGGCTTCAAGATGGAGGCCCTGGACGGCATCGAGGAGAACGCCGCCCTGACCGACGCGCCGCAGGGCTCGTGCGCCGTCATCCACTCGGACGACGACATGCTGATCCAGCGCCTGAATCAGGAAGCCGCCGCCGCCCTGTCGGCCGGCCGTCGCGCCGGGATGAACATCTCGGAAGAGCACGCCATCAGCTGGATTACCCTGAACGCGGCCCGGTCGATCGGCATCGACAAGGAGACCGGCTCGCTGGAGCACGGCAAACGCGCCGACGTGGTGATCTGGAGCGCCGATCCCTTCTCGATCTACGCCCGCGCCGATCAGGTCTTCATCGACGGCGGCCTGGCGTTCGATCGCCTGAACCCCGCCTTCCAGCCCGTGTCCGATTTCGAACTGGGTCAGCCGGGCTTCGGCCAGGCCGCCGCCGGCGTCGCCCAGGGAGCTCGCTAAACCATGCGTATCCAAACTCTGCTTGCAGGGGCTGTTGCGGCCCTCGCCCTCGCTGGCCCCGCCCTGGCCCAGGACGTCGCCATCACCGGCGGCCAGGTGCTGACCGGAACCTCGGTGATCGAGAACGGCACCGTCGTCATCCGCAACGGCAAGGTCGTTTCGGTCGGAACCGGCGCGGCCCCGGCGGGCCTGCGCGTCATCGACGCGCGCGGCAAGGTCGTGACCCCCGGCTTCGTCGCTGTGGATTCCGGTCTGGGCGGCACCGAGGTCGGCTCGGTGCGCGGCTCCAACGACCTGTCGAACAGCGCCAACACCCTGACCGCGGCCTTCGACCTGTCCTATGGGCTGGACCCCTGGTCCTTCACCCTGCCGGTGGCGCGTCTGGGCGGCGTCACTCGCGCCGTCGTCACCCCGCGTCACGCCGGGTCGCGGGCGGGCCACAGCCATGACGACTCCGATTTCGCCGGCGCCGGCGACGGCGGCTATCAGACGCCGGGCCTGTTCGCGGGTCAGGCGGCGGTCATCAAGCTGGGCGGCGCCGACATCCTGGTGAAGTCCAAGGTCGCCATGACCGCCCCCTTCGGCGAGGCGGGCGCAGCGGTCGCGGGCGGCGCGCGCGGGGCCGAGTTCGTCCTGTTCAAGGAGACTCTCGCCGAGGTGCGCGCCTATGCCCGCAACAAGGCGGCCTACGACCGGGCCGCCATGCGCGCCCTGTCGCTGTCGCGCGCCGACCTGGAGGCCCTGATCCCGGTGGCCGAGGGGCGGATGCCGCTGATCGTCACCGTCAACCGGGCCGCCGACATCCAGCAGGTGCTGCGCCTGTCGCGCGAGGAAGGCGTCAGGGTCATCCTCGACGGCGCCGCCGAAGGCTGGCTGGTGGCCAATGAGATCGCGGCGGCCAACGTCCCGGTCCTGCTGCACCCGATCACCAACCTGCCCTCGAACTTCGAGATGCGGGCGGCGCGGATGCAGAACGCGGCGGCGCTGAATGCGGCCGGCGTGGTCATCGCCATGAAGGGCAATGAGGGCTCGGCTCACCGCGCCCGCGATCTCCGCTACAATGCGGGCAACGCCGTTTCGCACGGCCTGCCGTTCGCGGCGGCCATTCAGGCGATCACGGTCAACCCGGCGCGCATCTTCGGCTTCGACGGCCAGTTCGGCGAACTGAAGGCCGGGGCGGCAGGCGACGTCGTGGTCTGGTCCGGCGATCCGCTGGAGCCGCTGAGCCAGCCCTCGGCCGTGCTGATCGACGGGGTGGAGCAGCCGCTGCAGGCGCGCAACCTGCTGCTGCGCGACCGTTACCGCACCGGCGGCGAAGGGGCCATGCCGCCCGCCTACGGCAACTAAAGGCTTCAAGGCCTGAAGACGGAAGGGCGCTGCGGGAGGCCGCGGCGCCCTTTTCTTTTCGCACCTGATTTCCGCTCATCCCGGCGGACGCCGGGACCCAGTGAGAACCCCGCGCACAGCGGTTTCCAATGTCCAGCTTGAAGCCAAAGAACTGGGTCCCGGCGTCCGCCGGGATGAGCGGACTATAAGCGCGGGCGCCTATTGCGCCGTCAGTCCGCCGTCGATCTTGAACTCGGCGCCGGTCACGAACTTGGACTCGTCAGAGGCCAGATACAGCACGCAGTACGCCACATCGTCCGGCTCGCCGATGCGCTTCAGCGGAATGCCGCGCGCCAGCTTTTCATGCGCGTTGGCCTCGTCGCCGCCTGCCATGGCGACGAAGGGATCAAGGATCGGCGTCTTGATGAAGACCGGGTGCACCGAGTTGGCGCGCACGTTCCAGCCCGCCTTGGCGCATTCCAGCGCCACCGTCTTGGTGTAGAGCCAGACCGCGGCCTTGGTGGCGTTATAGGCGCCCATCCCCGGCGCGGCCGCCAGTCCCGCGATCGAAGAGATGTTGACGATCGACCCTGCGCCCGAGGCCCGCAGGGGCGCCATGGCGTGCTTGCAGCCCAGCATGACGGACTCCAGGTTGATCGCCTGAACCTTGCGCCAGTTCTCCAGCGTGTCCTGCTCGGCCCACAACAGTTGGCCGCCGATCCCGGCGTTGTTCACCAGGATAGACAGCCCGCCCATGTCCTGCACCGCCGCGTCGACCACGCGGACCCAGTCGTCCTCGCGCGTGACGTCGTGCTCATAGGCGAAGGCCATGCCGGGGTGGTCGACGTTTATCGCCTCGGCCAGCGCCCGCGCGCCGTTTAGGTCCAGATCGCTGAGCGCGACCTTGGCGCCCTCGCGGACCAGCATTCGGGCCATCGCCTGGCCCAGCCCCCCTGCGGCGCCGGTAATCAGGGCCGCCTTGCCTGCGACGCGGCCGCCCGTCATTCCACCAGACCCTTGACCGCTTCGTCGATGAAGCGGGCCATCGCCACGTCGCGCTCGGTCACGCCGTCCGCGTCATGGGTGGTCAGCAGCACCTCGACGCGGTTGTAGACGTTCGACCACTCCGGATGATGGTCGACCTTGTCGGCCAGCAGGGCGACGCGGGTCATGAAGCCGAAGGCGGCGTTGAAATCGGCGAAGCGCAGGGTGCGCGCGATGGCCGGGCGCGGATCGTCGGCGCGGCGCCAGTCGGGCAGGCTCGCCAAGACTTCGGTCACGTCGAGGGCGGCGGTCATGGGCGTCTCCTTGGATTTTGTTCAGGCGTATCGCGGCCCCTGAGGCGCGACAAGCCGTCAACCTGCGTCAGATGCGACGCTTCCCCGGATGACGGCGGCGGCGGGAGGCGTTACACCCGCATCATGACTCAGGCCGATCCCTCCTCCCACGCTTCCGGCAAGACCTCCTCCTTCGGCTTCCGCGACGTGGACGCCAAGGAAAAGGTGCAGATGGTGCGCGGCGTGTTCAACTCCGTCGCCTCCAACTACGACCTGATGAACGACCTGATGAGCGCGGGCGTCCACCGCATCTGGAAGGACGCCACGGCGGCCAAGCTGAACGTCCGGCCGGGAGAGGTGGTGCTGGACATGGCCGGGGGCACCGGCGACATGGCCCGCCGCTATTCGAAGATGGCCCGCGCGGCGCAGGAGCGACGCGGCGGAGAGGACGCCACCGTCATCGTCATGGACTACAACGCCGAGATGATCCTGAACGGCGTGGCCAAGGGCGGGGAGCCGGAGATGGCCTGGGGCGTCGGCGACGCCATGCACCTGCCGCTGCCCGACGCCTCGATCGACGCCTATTCGATCAGCTTCGGCATCCGCAATGTGGCCGATATCCCGCAGGCCCTGCGCGAGGCGCGCCGCGCGCTGAAGCCGGGCGGGCGCTTCATCTGTCTGGAGTTCTCGCGTCCTACGACCGGCGCGCTGATAAAGGCCTATGACGCCTGGTCCTTCCACGCCATTCCGCGCATCGGCCAACTGGTCGCCAAGGATCGTGATTCCTACCAGTATCTGGTCGAGAGCATCCGCCGCTTCCCCGATCAGCAGACCTTCAAGCGGATGATCGAGGAGGCGGGCTTCAGCCGCGTCAGCGTCACCAATCTGTCGGGCGGCATCGCCGCCATCCACCACGGGTGGGCGATCTGAGCCGGCTGACCTTCAACGCCCCGCCGCCCACGCCCAAGGCCCAGCCGGTCCGCCATCCGGTGGGCGCGGCCTTTCGCATGGTGCGCTGGGGCTGGGTGCTGGCGCGCCACGACGCCCTGATTCCGCGCGAAGCCAACCCCCTGCTGCCCGCCTGGGGCCGTCCGTTCGCCCGCCTGGTCCAGCTTTTCGCCAGCCGCAAACACCGCGCCGGGCGGCCTGGCCAGCGCGTCGGCCAGGCCTTCGAACATCTCGGCCCCGTCGCCATCAAGCTGGGCCAGGTGCTGGCCACCCGCGCCGACATCTTCGGCCTGCAGTTCGCTCAGGATCTGGGGCGGCTGAAGGACAAGCTGCCGCCCTTCCCGCTGGAAGAGGCCAGGCGCGAGATCGAGCGGTCGCTGGGCCGTCCGGCCGACAGCCTGTTCATCGATCTGAGCGAACCGATGGGCGCCGCGTCGCTGGCTCAGGCGCACCCGGCCTGGCTGGCCGACGGGCGCAAGGGGGCGGTCAAGGTGCTGCGTCCCGGCGTCGAGCGCCGCGTGGCCCAGGGACTGGACGCCATGCGTCTGGGCGCCAAGCTGGTCGACCGCTTCGTCGAGCCCGCCCGTCGGCTGGAGCCGCGCGCCTTCGTCGAGATCATCGCCCAGTCGCTGCAGCTGGAACTGGACATGCGGCTGGAGGCGGCGGCCGCCTCCGAACTGGCCGAGGTCATGGCCAAGGACGGCTATATGTCCGCGCCCGCCGTCGTCTGGGACGGGGTGGGCAAGCGGGTGCTGACGCTGGAATGGGCGTCCGGCCTGCCGATGACGGACCCGGCGCTGGTCGAGCTGCCGGGCCTCGACAAGGATGCGCTGGCCGACAAGGTCGTGCGGGCCTTCCTGGTGCAGGCGCTGGATCACGGCGTCTTCCACGCCGACCTGCACGAGGGCAATCTGTTCGCCGATGCGCCCGCGCAACTGACGGCCATCGACTTCGGCATCGTCGGGCGGCTGGGTCCGGCCGAGCGCCGCTATCTGGCCGAAATCCTGTGGGGTTTCATCAGCCGCGACTATGAGCGCATCAGCCGCGTTCACTTCGAGGCAGGTTACGTGCCGCCGCATCATTCGGTCGACACCTTCGCCCAGGCCCTGCGCGCCGTCGGCGAGCCCGTCATCGGTCGACAGGCCAGTCAGGTGTCGATGGGCCGCCTGCTGGGCCAGCTGTTCGAAATCACCGCCCTGTTCGACATGCATATGCGGCCTGAACTGGTGCTGCTGCAGAAGACCATGGTCTCGGTCGAGGGGGTGGCGCGCCGCCTCAATCCCGATCACGACCTGTGGGAGGCCGCCAAGCCGGTGGTCGAGCGCTGGATCCGGCGCGAGCTGGGGCCCGCCAATCAGGCCAAGGAGGCGATGGAGGAAGCCGTCGCCACGCTGAAGGCCCTGTCGCGTCTGGTGCAGAACCCGCCGCAGTCTCAGACGTTGGTGATCGACAAGGCCGGAACGCGGCCCTGGGTGGTCGCCGCCGTCACCGTCGCCGTCTGTGCGTCGGTCGCCGCCTTGGTGCTGACGCTTTGGCCGATGATCGTCGCCTGACGTTTCTTCGGAGCCTGCGCATGAAGACCCTTTCTCTGCCCGCCGCCCTGATGGGCGCGACCCTGCTGGCCGTCCCCGCCCTGGCGCAACAGGCGCCCGCCCGGCCCGCGACAGGCGCTACGACAGGCTCAGGCGCGGCGGCGGCGACCCTGCCGGAAGCCTTCGGGGACAGCGCCGCTTCGGCTCGCCCGCAAGCGGCGCCGCCCGCGCCTGCGACCACGGCGACCGCGCCTGATATCGCCCGTTCAGAAGAGGCCCTGCGCGCCGTCATCGCCGCCATGCAGGCCGGTCAGATCGACTATACGGTGTTCACCCCCGATCTGGCCGAGCAGATCCGCGCCCAGTCCGGCGCGGTGGCGCCCCTGATCCAGCAATTCGGCCCGCTGAAGTCCATTTCGCATCTGGATCAACAGAACGGCGCCGACGTCTTCCGCGTCGTGTTCGACAAACAGGCCACCGACTGGATCATCGGCTTCAACGAGGACGATCTGATCGCCGCCCTGCTGTTCCGTCCGGCGCAGGACTGACGGGCGGCGCCTTCAATCCAGCGACGGCTTGCCGCGTCCGCTCTTGATCGAGGCGCGGCTGGACTTGGCCTGAAGTCGCCGTTCCTTGGACGCCCGCGTCGGGCGTGTGGGCACGCGGTAGACCGGCTTGATCGAGGCCTCGGCGACCATGGTCTCCAATCGTTCGATGGCGTCGGCCTTGTTGCGCTCCTGCGTGCGGAAGCGCACGGCGCTGATGACGATCACCCCGTCCAGCGTCAGGCGGCTGCCCGCCAGCTTCATCAGCCGCGCCTTCACCGGCTCGGTCAGGCTGGGCGAGTTCTTGACGTCGAACCGCATCTGCACGGCGGTCGAGACCTTGTTGACGTTCTGCCCGCCCGGTCCGCCCGCCCGGAAGAAGCGGAACTCCAGCTCGTCTTCGGGAATGCGGCTCATGACGCCTCTCTGCGCGCCCGCACCACGGCGGCGTCCAGCGCCTGCAGGAAGCGCGAGCGGTCGGCGGTCGAGAAGGGCGGCGGCCCGCTGGTCGGCACGCCCATGGAGCGCAGATGTTCGCCGATCATCCGCCCGGCCAGGGCCGAGCCGATGGAGTCCGCCGTGAACGGCTGGCCGTTCGACTTCAGCGCCTGTGCGCCTGATTTCAGCACCCGGTCGGCCAGCGGAATGTCGGCGGTGATGACGATGTCGCCGCGCTGGGCGCGCTCGGCGATCCAGTCGTCGGCCACATCCGGCCCAGCGTCGACGACCACCTGTTCGATCAGCGGCTCGCGCGGCGTGTTGATCCAGGCGTTGGACACCACGAAGACCTTCAGGCCGCAGCGGCGGGCCACGCGGTACACCTCCTCCTTCACGGGGCAGGCGTCGGCGTCGATGTAGAGGGTGGTGGCCATGACAGGCTTATGGCGCCTTTTCCTCCCCATTTCATGGGGAGGGGGACCACGAAGTGGTGGAGG
>KB291730.1:97571-103790 GCA_000318405.1 Brevundimonas diminuta 470-4
CAGCGCGGCAGCCCCTCCGTCACGTCGCCTTGCGGCGCCGCGCCACCTCCCCACAAAGTGGGGAGGAGAAAGCAAGGTCAGGCCTGGCCGTCGCGGATGCGCTTCAGATCCGGCGCCAGGGCCTCGTCCGTCAGTATGGCGATGGCTTCCTCGACCGTGACGATGGTCTGGGCCTGTGAGCCGAAGCGACGGATGGCGACCTTGCCTTCCTCCGCCTCCTTGCGGCCGACCACGGCGATGGCGGGCACCTTGGCGACCGAGTGCTCGCGGATCTTGTAATTGATCTTCTCGTTGCGCAGATCGATCTCGGTGCGCAGACCCGCCGCGCGGAACTTGGCCAGAACTTCTTCGGCGTAACCGTCGGCGTCCGAGGTGATGGTCGCCACCACGGCCTGCGTCGGCGCCAGCCACAGCGGGAAGGCCCCGGCGTAGTTCTCGATCATGATGCCGATGAACCGCTCGAAAGAGCCCAGGATCGCGCGGTGCAGCATGACCGGGCGGTGCTTCTGGCCGTCCTCGGCGATGTAGGTGGCGTCCAGACGCTCGGGCAGCACATAGTCCAGCTGGATCGTGCCGCAGGTCCATTCGCGGCCGATGGCGTCCTTGACGATGAAGTCCAGCTTGGGCGCGTAGAAGGCGCCGTCGCCCTCGGTGACGACCGGTTCGGTTCCGGCGGCGCGGGCGGCCTCCCGCATCTGGGCCTCGGCCTTGTCCCAGAATTCCTCGGTGCCGGCGCGCAGCTCGGGGCGGGTGCCCAGGCTGATGTATTTGGTCTCCATGCCGAGGTCGGCGTGGACCGAATAGGCCAGCTTGATGAACTCGGCCGTCTCCTCGACGATCTGGTCCTCGCGGCAGAAGATGTGGGCGTCGTCCTGCGTAAAGCCGCGCACCCGCATCAGGCCGTGCAGCGAGCCCGAGGGCTCATAGCGGTGACAGGCGCCGAACTCGGCCATGCGCAGCGGCAGTTCGCGATACGACCGCTGGCCCTGATCGAAGATCTGCACGTGGCCGGGGCAGTTCATCGGCTTGAGGCTGAGCGTCTCGCCCTCGACCGTCTCGCACACGAACATGTTGGCGCGGTACTTGTCCCAGTGGCCCGAGGCTTCCCAGAACTTCCGGTCCAGCACCTGCGGCGTCTTGACCTCGACGTATCCGGCGGCGTCCAGACGGCGGCGCATATAGGCCTCCAGCACGCGCCACAGCACCCAGCCCTTGGGGTGCCAGAAGACCATGCCGCGACCCTCTTCCTGCATGTGGAAGAGCTCCATGGAGCGGCCCAGCTTGCGGTGGTCGCGCTTCTCGGCCTCTTCGATGCGCAGCAGATAGGCGTCCAGATCCTCCTTGGTCGCCCACGCCGTGCCGTAGATGCGCTGAAGTTGGGCGCGGTTGGAATCGCCGCGCCAATAGGCGCCCGCCAGCTTGGTCAGCTTGAAGGCCTTGCCCACGAACTTGGTCGTCGGGAAGTGCGGCCCGCGGCACAGGTCGGCCCATTCGCCCTGTTTGTAGACGGTGATCGTTTCCGTCTCGGGCAGGTCGCGGATCAGTTCGGCCTTATAGGTCTCGCCGACGCTCTCGAAGTGGGCGATCGCCGTGTCGCGATCCCAGACCTGACGCTCCAGCGGGGCGCCCCGGTCGATGATCTCGGCCATTTTCTTCTCGATCTTCGGAAAGTCGTCGGTAGAGAAGGGCTCGTCGCGGGCGAAATCGTAATAGAAGCCGTCTTCGATGGCCGGGCCGATCGTCACCTGCGTGCCCGGGAACAGCTCCTGCACCGCCTGCGCCAGCACGTGGGCGGCGTCGTGACGGATGGTCTCCAGCGCCTCGGGATCGTCGCGCATCAGCAGGCGGAAGTCGCCGTTGCCGTCGATGACGCGGTCCAGGTCGCGCTGCTCGCCGTTCCAGACGACCAGGGCCGCCTTCTTGGCCAAAGAGGGCGAGATGGCGGCGGCCACGTCGCGGCCCGTCGAGCCGGCCGGATACTGACGCACGGCGCCGTCGGGGAATTTCAGTTCGATCATGACGGTCGTTCTTTTTCGGTCTTGGCGGGCGGAACGGGATCATAGCCCGAACCGCCGAAGGGATGGCATTTACAGAGGCGCCGCACGGTGAGCCATCCCCCCCGCACCGGACCGTGCTGGATCAGGGCGTCGCGCCCGTAATCCGAACAGGTCGGCATGAACCGGCACTGCTGGCCGATCAGGGGGGACAGCGTCAGCTTATAGCCCCGATGGGCCGCGCGGACGCTGCGTTCGTAGAGAGACATCTGTCCCTTCGCCGGGGGCTCTGTTGCGGGTTCGTCGCGCTTATCCCCCGTCACGGCAGGGGGATCAACCGACGCGCCGTTCAGGCCGCGCCGGCGAGACGAGTTCGCGTATCGCTGTGGTGTTTCGCCAACGCCTGTTTCACGGCGTCCAGCGTCGCCTCCAGCGCCACCATGGTCGAGGCGTGGCGGGCGGGATAGTCGGCGACCTGCTTCAGGACGCGCAGGGCTTCGAAGCGGCCCTCGGGACCGTCGCCGCCCGACTTCAGCATGGCCGACATGGCGTCGCGCGCGGCCTCGATCTCCTGAACCGAGGCGCCGAGGACGTTCTCCCCGACCACGCCCGCCGCCGCCTGGCCCAGGGCGCAGGCCTTCACCGTCTGGGCGAAGCCGCTGACGCGGCCATCGGCGTCCAGCACCACGTCGACGATGGCCTTCGACCCGCACAGCTTGGCGACCCGCTCGGCCGAACCTTCGGGCGCAGGCAGACGCCCGCTGTGCGGCAGGTTGGCCGCCAGCGACAGGATGCGCGCGCTGTAGAGGTCGTCGATCACGGGATGAAGATAGGCGCTGCGGCGGCTTTAGAGAAGGGTCATCCGCCCTGCAGCGACGACCATGTGCGCGCCGTCGACGACGCCTCAGTGAGGGCGGGGGAGGGCGCCTGCCCCGGCTGCATGCGCGCGGCCAGCCAGCGCAGGTTTTGGTCGGCGGCCTCGGGCGGCAGGTCGCGGCGCAGGATGGCTTCGGCCTCGGCGGTCTTGCCCTGCAGGCCCAGCGCCAGCGCCAGGTTCTGACGCACCTGCAGTCCGGCGCCCGGCTGGGCCGCCGCGCGACGCAGCAGGATCTCGGCCGAGGGCGCATCCCCCTCGCCGATGCGGGCGATGGCGGCGTTGGTCAGGACGTCGGCATTGTCGGGCGACAGGCGCAGGGCCTCGTTCCACGCGGCGCGGGCGTCGTCGGGGCGGCGCACCTGCTGATAGGCCACGCCCAGCAGCGACAGCGGGCGCCAGTCGCGCGGCGCCGCCGCCTTGGCCTGTTCCAGCGCGGCGATGCCGTAGAAGGCCTGACCGCGCGCGATGTGGGCGCGCCCGACCTCCAGCATGGCCTCGATATTGGCGGGCTGGACGACCAGCACCCCTTGCGCTGTCTCGGCGGCGCGGTCGAACTGGCCCAGTTCGCGCAGGGCCTGCGACAGCTTGACCCCAGCGACGGGGTCCATCGGGTTGAGCTGCTGCTCATTGGTCCAGAAGACCGAACGGCTGAGGGCGTCGGCCCGGTCATAGCCCGCGCGCGTCGCGGCGTCGGCGGGCGCTCGGGTCGCAGGCGCGGTCTGGCTCAGGGCCGGGGCGGCGAGGGCCATAAGCGTCAGGCTGACAGTTGCGGCGAGGGCGGCGTTGCGCGACATGGAAGGGGTCCGTGGCGGTTCTGCCCTTATGGTCGCGCCGACGGGTCAAGGTTTGGTTAATCGGCGTTAAACGTCGGAAAGGTCGCCCATGTCCCCTCAGTCCGAACTGTTGATCGCCGCTTCTGAGACTGCGCGCCCGGTCCGCATCGTCAAGGCGGGCGCGGCGCTGGAGGGACGCATCGCCGCCTGGGCCGAGGCCAACGGCTTCACCGGCAAGGCGGGCCAGCTGCTGGTGGTCCCCGGGGCCGACGGCGCGCCGGAGCAGGCCCTGTTCGGCGCGGGCGAGGCGTTCGACCCCATGACCGCGCGCGGCCTGCCGACGCGCCTTCCCGCCGGCGACTGGCGGCTGGAGGGCGTCGAGGGCGAGGCGGCGCATCAGGCCGCTCTAACCTTCGCGCTGGGCGGCTATCTGTTCGACCGTTACAAGGTCCGGCCCGAGCGCGGCCGCGCCCGTCTGGTCGCGCCGGACGGCCTCGACCTGACGGCGACGCTGTACATCGCCGCCGCCTGCGCCCTGACCCGCGAAATGGTCGACACCCCCGCCGCCGACATGGGGCCGCTGCAGCTCGAAACCATCGCGCGCGAGATCGCCGAGGGCGCGGGCGCGGGTCTGACCGTCACCACCGGCGACGCCCTGCTGGAGGAGAATTATCCGGCCGTCCACGCTGTCGGCCGCGCCGCCGCCCCGCATCGCGCCCCGCGCGTACTGGAGATCGGCTGGAATCTGGACAAGGCGGACCGACCGCTGGTGGCTCTTGTCGGCAAGGGGGTGGTGTTCGACACCGGCGGCCTGGACCTGAAGCCCGCCGCCGGGATGCGCAACATGAAGAAGGACATGGGCGGCGCCGCCCACGCCCTGGCGCTGGGCCGTCTGATCATGCAGGCCGGTCTGCCGGTGCGGCTGGTCGTGCTGGTCGCGGCGGTCGAGAACGCGGTCTCGGCCGACGCCTTCCGGCCGGGCGACATTCTGAATAGCCGCAAGGGCCTGACCATCGAGATCGGCAACACCGACGCCGAAGGGCGGCTGATCCTGGCCGACGTGCTGACGCGGGCGGGGGAGCATGAGCCAGACCTGACGCTGGACTTCGCCACCCTGACCGGCGCGGCGCGCATTGCGCTGGGACCCGAGCTGCCGCCGCTCTACACCGACGACGACGCCCTGGCCGAGGGCGTGCTGAACGCCGGCCGGTCCGTCGGCGACCCCCTGTGGCGGATGCCTTTGTGGGCGGGCTATCGCGCCTCGCTGGACAGCGAGATCGCCGATGTGCGCAACGATTCCGCCGCCTGGGCGCAGGCCGGATCGGTGACGGCGGCCCTGTTCCTGCAGAAGTTCGCGCCGGCGACGGGAAGCTGGGCGCACATGGACGTCTTCGCCTGGAATCCGCGCGCCCGGCCGGGCTGGCCGGAAGGCGGCGAAGCCCAGGCCATCCGCGCCTGCTTCCGCTACCTCAGCGACAAATTCGTCAAATAGCCAAGGCTGTTAACGCCCCCTTTGGGATCGGCGCCTAGGGTCGACGGTTCGATTTGTCCGAGCCGTCCAGAGACCGCCGCTTGACCGATGTTCTGGCCCTTCTGCCGCCTGGCGCGCCCCTGATCCTGCGGGACGGGGACCGTGTGGTGCTGGCCGAACAGGCGCTGGAAGGGCTGATGCGGGCTGAGGCCTATCGCCGGACCGATCCCACCCATTGCCGCCTGCCGCTCGCCGATATCGTCGCCGACGACGGCCAGCGCATCGACCAGCTGCTGTTCGGCGAGGCCTTCGACGTGTTGGAGCGTCGCGAGGACCGCGCGTGGGGCCGCGCCCGGCGCGACGGCGTCGTGGGCTGGGTGTCGCTGGACGCTCTGGCCCCCGGCGCGCCTTTGGCGAGCCGCCGCGTGGCCTCGGTTTCCGCAAACCTGCCGCTCAACGCCCTGATCGGCGAAGACGCGCAGGGGCTCGCCGACACTGATCTCGAAATGATCGGCGCCTTCGAGCGCGATCTGGTCGCCGTGGCCGAGCGCCTGTTGGGGCGTCCTCACGCTCTGGGCGCCCGATCTTCCGTCTCGACTGATTGTTCCGGTCTGGTGCAGCAGGCGTTGCTGGCCTGCGGCCTGCCCGGTCCGCGTCGGGCGGCCGATCAGGCCGAGTTGGGCCGAGCTGTGGCTCGAAACGACGCCCAGCGCGGCGATCTGGCGATCTGGCTGTCCTCGGCCGAGGGTGACTGGACGGGCCATTCGGCTCTGATGGTCGACGCCGGGCGCATCATTCATGCAACCGGCGCGCGCGGAGGCGTGGTGATCGAGACCTTCGCCGAGGTCGAGGCGCGACTGACCGCCGACGGCTTCGCCTCCGCGATTTTCCGCCGGGTCTGAACCCTCAACCTGATCCCCAAACGAAGAAAGGCGGCCCGAAGGCCGCCTTTCCGTCGTCTGCTGTCCGTCAGCCTTTAGGCTTGCGGCGCCGGGTTCGTCGCCTGGGTCGCAGGCGCGTCGGCGGCCGGGGCGTCAGCCGGAGCCGAACCGGCTTCGGTCGCGGCGGCGCCTTCAGCGGCCGGGGCCTCGCCCTCGGCCGGAG
>KB291731.1 GCA_000318405.1 Brevundimonas diminuta 470-4
GCCCCGTCAGGTCGAACGGATCATCCCAGCGGAACGTCTGGCCCGAGGGTTTTGGGGCGGAAGATGCGGCGGGGTTCGACATGATGGGCGTTCCTGACGGACTGGAAGATGCGGGAATGCGCTTGCCAAGGCTGCGCGTTTAGATGATATAAAACTATATCATTTGATCCAGCAATGCCCTTGTGCGGCGCATCATCGGGAGAAGGCATGGGCCGGGGCTCCACCCTCGTTGAAAAGATCATCGCCCGGGCGGCCGGCGTGGACCGGGTTGCGCCCGGCCAGCTGGTGACGGCTCAGGTCGATCTGGCCTTTGCACACGACAGTTCGGGGCCGCGCCGCTGGGCGCCGATGCTGCGTGAACTGGGCGTGGGCCTGTGGGATCCGCAGAAGGTCGCCATCGTCTCGGACCACTATGTCCCGGCGGTTGACGCTGAATCCGCCCGTATCCTGAAGCTGGCGCGAGAGTTTGCGGCCGAACATCAGGTCGGCGCCTTCTTCGACATGGTGGGCATCTGCCACCTGGTCCTGCCCGAGCATGGCCTGATCCGGCCGGGCGCCTTCGTGGCGGGGGGCGACAGTCACTCGCCGACAGCGGGGGCCTTCGGCGCCTATGCAGCAGGCTATGGCGCCACCGACATGGCCGCCATCGTCGCCACCGGCGAAACCTGGCTGGCCGTGCCCGAGACGATCCGCGTCGAGTGGTCGGGCCGGTTCGGCGCGGGCGTTGCGGCCAAGGACATCATGCTGTTCCTGTGCCGCGAACTGGGCATGGACAACGCCTTCAAGGCCATTGAATACGGCGGCGACACGGTCGAGGGCCTGTCGATGGCCGAACGCATGGTCCTGTGCAACATGGCCGCCGAACTGGGCTGCGAAGCCGGGGTCGTGGCGCCGGACCGGACGACGTTTGCCTATCTGCGCGCGGCCGGGCGTCCGGTCGAGGATGAGGCGGCGGCCCTGGCGCTGGCGTCGGACCGCGATGCTGTCTACGCCGCCGTTCACCGCTTCGATGCGGCGACGCTTCAGCCTCAGATCGCCGCGCCGCATGATCCGTCACGCACTCAGGACGTGACCGAACACGCCGGGATCAAGGTGGATCAGTGCTATATCGGCGCCTGCGTCGGGGCCAAGATCGAAGACCTGCGCATGGCCGCCGCCGTGTTGAAGGGCCGCAAGGTGTCGCCGGACACCCGCCTGCTGATCGCTCCGGCGTCCCAGAAAACCACGACGACAGCGACGCAGGACGGCACCTTGCAGACGCTGATGGAGGCGGGCGCGGTCCTGCTGCCGTCCGGCTGCGGCGCCTGTGCTGGCTATGGCGCCGGGGTGCTGGCCGACGGTGAGGTCTGCATCTCTTCGACCAACCGCAACTTCAAGGGGCGCATGGGATCCAAGGAGGCGCAGGTCTATCTCGGCTCGCCCTATTCCGTGGCCGCCGCCGCCGTCGAGGGCCGCATTGCTGATCCGCGTCAGTTCCTGGGAGAGACGGCATGAGCGGTCGGGCCTTCGTCTTCGGCGACAATATCGACACCGACGTCATGGCGCCGGGCACGCTGATGAAGCTGCCGCCCGAGGAACTGGCGCAGCATTGTCTGGCCGCTGTCGATCCTGACTTCGCCCGCACGGTGGCCAAGGGCGACTTCGTCGTCGGCGGTCGCAGCTTCGGCATCGGCTCGTCGCGCGAGCAGGCGGCGGTGTCGTTGAGCCTGCTGGGCGTGCGCGCCGTGATCGCGCGCTCCTTCGCCCGCATCTTCTGGCGCAATGCGATCAATCTGGGTGTGCCGTGCATCACCCTTGAGCAGGCGAGCGAGATTTCCGCAGGCGACCGGCTGGAGGTCGATCTGGCGGCCGGGCGTCTGACGAATCTGACGACGGGGCGGGGCTATGATTTCACGCCCCTGCCGCCGCACCTTATGGCCATGATGGATGACGGGGGGCTGATGCCGCACCTGAAGAAGAAGCTGGCGGGCGCCGCATGAGCGGGCGTCTGAACCTGCGTCGTCGGCTCAAGCAGTCGCCCGCCCTGCTGGCGCCGGGCTGTTATGACGCCCTGTCCGGCCTGCTGATCCAGCAGGCGGGCTTCGAGGCGGCCTATCTGTCGGGCGCCTCGGTCGCCTATACCCAGCTGGGGCGGCCCGATATCGGCCTGGTCAGTCTGGATCACGTCGTTGACGTGGCGGCGCGCATCACCGAGCGGATCGACATTCCTCTGATCGTCGACGCCGATACCGGCTTCGGCAACGCCCTGAACATGGGCCGGACGGTGCGGCTGTTCGAGCGCGCGGGCGCCCGCGCGATCCAGATCGAGGACCAGACCTTCCCCAAGCGATGCGGCCATCTGCGCGGCAAGGGCGTGATTTCGGCGCAGGAGATGGCGGGCAAAGTCCGCGCCGCCGTCGATGCGCGCCACGACGACGACACCCTGATCATCGCCCGCACCGACGCCATCGCGGTCGAAGGCTTTGAGGCGGCGATGGATCGCGCCGAACTGTTCCTTGAGGCCGGGGCCGACGTCCTGTTCGTCGAGGCACCGCGCGATCTGGAGCAGATGGGGGCGGTGGCCGAACGCTTCGCCGCCCGCGTGCCCCTGCTGGCCAATATGGTCGAGGGCGGAGACACGCCGCTGAGTTCGGCCGACAGCCTGTCGGCGCTGGGCTATCGTCTGGTGATCGCGCCGGGCGCGATGGTGCGCGCCGTCATTCCGGCCGTCGAAGCCTTCCTGTCGGTGCTGAAGCGCGACGGCGGCACGGCGGCTCATCGCCAGCACATGACGGACCTGATGGGGGTCAACGCCCGCATCGGCCTGGATGAGATGATGGCGCTGGGACAGCGATACGAAGCGCAGGAAGAGGAGAAGGCATGACGGTCGCGGACCCCAACCTCTACGACTACTGGCCCTATCGGGACCGGCCCAAGATCGTCTGGCCCGGCGGCAAGAAACTGGCCTTCTGGGTCGCGCCGAACATCGAGTTCTATGAGTTCGACCCCGCGAAGAACCCCGGCCGCGCCGGCTGGCCCAAGCCTGCGCCCGATGTCGTCGCCTATTCCCAGCGCGACTGGGGCAACCGGGTCGGCCACTGGCGGCTGATGGAACTGCTGGACAAATACGGCCTGCGCGGCTCGGTGTCGCTGAACGTCGCCCTGTGCGACCACCATCCCGAGATCATCGAGGCCTGCGTCGAGCGGAACTGGGAGTTCTTTTCGCACGGTATCTACAACACCCGCTATTCCTACGGCATGGACGAGGCGCAGGAGCGCGCCATCATCGAAGACGCCATCCGGACGGTTGAAAAGGCTAGCGGCCAGCGCATCCGCGGCTATCTGGCCCCGGCTCTGACGCACACCGAACGGACGATGGATCTGATCGCCGAGAACGACTTCTGGTACACCTGCGACCTGTTCCAGGACGACCAGCCGCAGCCGGTGAAGACGGCGTCGGGCAAGCTGATTTCGCTGCCCTATTCGCTGGAGGTGAACGACGTCATCACCTACGGCGCACTGGGGATGAGCCCGGCGCGCTATACCGACATCCTGAAGCGGCACTTCGACCAACTGCTGGAAGAGGGCGAGCAGAGCGGCACGGTCATGTGCATTCCCCTGCACGCCTATCTGGTCAGCCAGCCGCACCGCATCGGCCCGTTCGAAGAGGCGCTGAAACACGTGATGGGCCACGCCGACGACGTGTGGTTCGCCACCGGCGCCGAGATCGCCGGCTACTATCGCGACCACTGCTGGGACCAGACGCAGGCCGATATCGCGGCAAGAGGCTGCGCGACCGGAGGAAAGGGGTTCGGCCATGGCGCTGCCTGAGGACTATCTGACCTATCCGCACCGCTCCTACGGCATGGATCAGACGCTGTATCCGTGGCGTCCCGCGACCGAGCGGCCGAATATGGCCTGGCCGGACGGCAAGACGGCCGCCGCCATGATCGTGGTCCCGCTGGAGTTCCATCGCCTGAACCCGCAGGGCAAGCCGTTCAAGCATCCCGGCGCCATGCAGACGACCTATCCGGATCTGCGCCACTTCACGACCCGCGACTACGGCAATCGGGTCGGGGTGTTCCGCATTCTGGACGCGCTGAAGGCGAGAGGGCTGAAGGCGGTGTTTCCGATCAATGCGGTCCTGCTGGAACGCGCGCGGCCGCTGGTCGAGGCCATCCTCGCCGATGGGCACGAGATCGCCGCCTATGGCTGGGAGGCGGACTGCATCCACTGGAGCGGGCTTGAGCAAGGCGTCGAAGCGGAATGGATCGGCCGCACGCGCGACGCCTTCGACAGGGCGGGACTGAAGCCGCGCGCCTGGATGAGCCCGGCGCGGCAGCAGTCGTTCCAGACGCTGGACCTGATCGCCGAGGCGGGTTTCGACATCTGTCTGGACTGGGAGCAGGACACGGTTCCCGTGCCGATGCAGACCGAAAAGGGCGTGGTCTGGGCGGCGCCTTTGTCGAATGAACTGGATGACCGCACCCTGCTGACCGTGCGCCTTCAGACCGAGGACGAATGGGCCGATCAGGTGCTGGAGGCGATCCGCCTGCACAAGGCCGAGGCCGACCGTTTCGGCGGCCAGGTCGTCGGCTTCACCCTGACCCCTTACGTCAGCGGCCTGCCGTTCCGGATGAAGTCTGTCCGCCGCGTGCTGGACGGTCTGGCGCAGGACGACGCCGTATGGACCGCCGGCGTCTCAGAGATTGTCGAGGCGGCGCGCGGCTGAGGCCGCCGTCGTCCCGGCTCCAAGCTCGGTCGTTGCCCCCAACCTTCGGCCGGGAAGCGTAAAAGCGTAAAAAGAAGGGCGGCGGATTTCGGTCCGCCGCCCTTCGGTTCTTCAGGCTGCTGTCGGCTCAGCGCGCGGCCAGCCAGTCCAGCACCTCCTGCGCCGACACCACGTCGGCGTATTTCAGCTGAAGGTCGGTCAGATTGGCGTAGTGGTAGCTCTCGTGCTTGTCCGCCACGCACTCTTCGGCGACGATGGTGCGGAAGCCGTACGACAGGCTGTCCACCGCCGTGGCGCGCACGCAGCCCGAGGTCGAGCCCCCCGTCACCAGGACCGTATCCACCTTGTGCCAGCGCAGGTAGGAGTTCAGCGGCGTCTCGAAGAAGGCCGAGGGCATCCGCTTGGTGTAGATCAGGTCCACAGCCTCATCGATCTGGCAACGCGGATCGAGGGCGTGGCGTTCGGACCCGTATTTGATGTTCTGCAGGCTGTCGGGCGTATCGGTGCGCGTGCCCCAGACGCCCGCGTCCCCGGCGTCGGCCTTGTAGGCCACATGGCTCCAGATCACCGGCATCCCCTTGGCGCGCGCGGCGGCCGAGATGCGGTTGGTGAAGCCGATCTGGTCGGGATGGGTCACATAGGCCGTCTTCGGAAACAGGTCGGGGCGGGGGTAGGACTGCTGGAAGTCGACGTTCACGACGGCCAGTTTCTCGCCGAAGCCGAAACGGGCGCGGGCGGGATTGGCCTTGACCGCCTCGAACAACTCGCGCGCCGTCTTGTTCTCGCAGATCATGGTCGGTTCGAAGACAAGGTCGCTCAAGGTCGGTCCGTCCCTAATGGTATAAAGATAGGACAACTATAGACCGTCCTGCGGCGGGCGCCAGCCGGTCCTGATGCGGCGCAGCGGAAATCAGGCCCCGTCCTGCCAGTTTCCTTCTTCGCGGCGGCTGAGCAGGTGATAGCGGAAGCGGTCGGCGTGATAATGGGCGTGAATATACTGAACCGGTTCGCCGTCGGCCCGTCGCATGATCCGCTCGATCCGGAGCAGGGGCGACCCGATCGCCACCTGAAGCGCCGAGGCCGCAGCGGTGTCGGCTCCGACTGACGAGATCCACAGTTCAGCCTCATGCGGCGTCGCCCCGGCTCGCTCCAGCAGGTCCAGCATGGACTGTTCAGCGAAGGCGGCGTCGTCACATCCGCTGGCGACGAACTCCGGCAACCACGACACAAGATAGGAAAACGGCGTCTCGCCCAACCGACGCAGGCGGGTGATGCGCCGCACAGGGGCGCCGGGGATGACCGCCAGCGCGTGCGCGACGTCGCTATCGGCTGCGACGGACCGGCTTTCCAGCAACTCGACCTGGGTTTCGTGCCCCATGGTCTTGAGCGAATCCATCAGGGTAGAGAAGGACCCTGTCACCACGGGCAGTTCGACCTGCGGCGCCACCACCGTGCCGCGGCCCCGATGGCGCGTGACCAGGCCCGCATCGGCCAGTTCATTCATGGCGCGCTTGATCGTAATGCGCGACGCGCCCAGCAATTCTGCGATCTGATGCTCGCCGGGCAACAGGGAGCCGGGCTGAAACACGCCGCGCCGGATGCGCTCGGCCAGCAGCAGCCGAACCTGATGATAGAGGGGGATCGGCAGCCTGTCGTCCAGAAGCTCGGGACGCAGATCCAAGGCGTCGTCTGTCGGCGGGGATGATGTCATGCCGTCTTGTGTGGCTTGCGGCGGCGACGGAGACAAGCCGGAGTGGCCAAGCCGCTAAGGTCTGATAATAAGCACAAGTTCGCTAATTGACGACGCAGGCCCTGACGCCAGCGTGTGGAGGATGAGCTTGGCCAGACAGGGCGCCGGGGCAGGGACCGATATCGGTCGGCGCAGCCTCAAGGCGGACGGCGGTTCCAGCAGCCTGCCGATCTACCACCAGCTGACCACCATTCTGCGTCAGCAGATCAAGGACAGCGCCTTTGCGCCCGAGCAGCCGCTGCCGTCCGAAATGCAGTTGGCGGCGGCCTATGACGTGTCGCGCGTGACGGTGCGGCGCGCGCTGGATCTGCTGGAACGCGAAGGCTGGATTCGACGCAAGCATGGCGTCGGCACCTTCGTCGCCCCGCGCGCGGATGAGGCGCAGCGAGAGGAAAGCCGGGTGTCGGGTCTGGTCGAGAACCTCATCACCCTGGGGCTTGAGACGACGGCGCGGCTGCTGGCCTATGAACCCGAGGCGCCGACGCCGGCCGCCGTGCTTCAGGCGCTGGACCTTCCCGCCGACGAGCGCGCCCTGCGGATCGAACGCCTGCGTTTCTTCAAGGACAAGCCCCTGTCGGTGACGACGGTATGGCTGCCGAGCTCGGTCGCCCACCTGACGCCCCGGAGCGTCATAGACGACCGGCCGATCATGCGCATTCTGGAAGGCGGGGGGATACGCGCCCAGCGCGCCGAACAGACCATCAGCGCCATTCCCGCCGACGACGCGGCGGCCAATAAGCTGAATGTGGCCATCGGGGCGCCGCTGCTGCGCCTGCGCCGGACGGTGTTCGACGGCGACGGCCGCCCGTTCGAGCACCAGGTCGGCCTCTATAATCCCGATCAGTATGAGTACCACATGCTGCTGACGCGCGATAACAGCTCGGCCCGTCCGCAGTGGCGCCACATCGGCTGAGACAGGGTGCGGCGGGACAGGCCCGCCGCACCCTGTCGGGATCAGACGCCGAACTTGCGCAGCGGCACGTCGGCCAGGGGGATGGTCGTCGTCTTCTCTTCGGTGAAGAAGGCCATGGAGGCGGCGGCGCCGTCGCGGCCCAGACCTGAATCCTTCACGCCTCCGAAGGGCGCGCGCAGTTCACGCACCATCGGGGTGTTGACCCACATCAGACCTGTGCGAACCGCCTGACTGACCCGCAGGGCCTTGTCGATGTTTTGCGTCCAGCAATAGCCGACCAGGCCGAACTGGCTTTCATTGGCCATGCGGACGGCGTCCTCCATGTCGCTGAATTTCACGAAGGCGGCGAAGGGGCCGAAGATTTCCTCCTGACAGACGCGGTCGCTGTTGCTGGGCGCCAGGACGGCGGTCGGCTCGATGAAGTAGCCCGGCCGGTCCAGCGCCTTGCCCCCGGTCAGCAGGGTCGCGCCCTGACTTTTGGCGATGTCGACATAGGACAGAATGTGCTGACGGTGACGGGCCGAGGCGATAGGGCCGATCTCGGTGGCGTCGTCCAGCGGGTCGCCGACGCGGATCTTTCGCGCCCGCTCGACGAAGCGATCGACGAACTCGTCGAAGATGGAATCCTGGACCAGGATGCGCGACCCGGCCAGACACTGTTGCCCGTTGTTCGAGAAGATCGAGATCAGGGCGCCGTCCAGGGCCCGCTCCTGATCGGCGTCGGCGAAGATGATGTTGGCCGACTTGCCGCCCAGCTCCATCGCCGCCGGTTTCAGGCGCCGACCGGCCGCCTGCATGATGTGGCGGCCCGTCTCTGTCCCGCCGGTGAAGGCGATCAGATCGACCTCGGGGTGATCCACCAGGGCGGCGCCCGTCACCGCCCCGCGCCCGTTCACCAGGTTGACCACGCCGGGCGGGGTGATGGTGTTGATGATCTCGACCAGGCGGGCCAGCGACAGCGGAGTCTGCTCCGACGGCTTCAGCACGCAGGTGTTGCCGAAGGCGATGGCCGAGGCGACCTTCATCGACGCCAGCGCCAGCGGCGAGTTCCACGGCGCGATCAGGGCGGCCACGCCGACAGGATGGCGCGTGACGAAGGTCAGGTGATCCTTGATCTGCTGCCAGACCTGGCCGGGCTGCTGGCTGATCGCCTCGGCGAAGAAGCGGAAGTTATAGCCTGCGCGCACGACCTGGCGGCTGAGAACGTCGCGCAGGACGATGCCGGCGTTCAGCGTTTCCAGCGTCGCCAGCTCAAGGGCGTGGGCGTCGATCGCGTCCGCGATTCGATAAAGGATCGCCTGTCGGGCCTCTACCGACATCTCGCGCCAGGCAGGGTCGTTGAAGGCCCGTCGTGCGGACCGGACCGCACGATCGACTTCCTCGGCGTCGGCTTCCTGCAGTTCGGAGATGACCTCGCCGTTGCCCGGATAATAGGCGGGCAGGCGATGGCCGCCGCGCTCTGCGACATAGGCGCCGTCAATCAGGCTGGTGACCGTTTTGGGAGCCCAGTCGAACGGCGAGGCGGGAAGGGACATAAGCGGTCATCCTGATACTGTGGCGACTTGTGTTGTGTTTAAGCTAATACGTGATCGATGCGGATCGCAAGGCGAGACGATGCGGTAGGGAAAAAGCTGCATCATTGGCCCTTTGAGGCGTCGAAGTTTTCTTAAAGGAGCGAGCGCACAGGGAAGTCTGCGACTCTTCCCCTTGCCGGAATGCCGAACAAATGTATTAAGTCAGATACAAGTAGGCATGAGGTCGCCAATATGCAGCAATGGGACGCCCAAGTGGTCATCGTCGGCGCCGGCCCGGTCGGGTTGAGCGCGGCCTTGAGGCTGGAAGCTTTCGGGATTTCAGCCATCGTGCTTGAGGCCGAAACGGAGTTGCCGGAAGACCTGCGGGCCTCGACGTTTCATCCCCCGACGCTGGATATGCTGGCGCAGTACGGGCTGGCCGAGCCGCTGATCGCGCAGGGGCTGAAGTGCGAACAGTGGCAGATCCGGCATCATGAAACCGGGGAACGCGCCGTCTTCGACCTGTCCTATCTGCAGGGCGAGACCCAGCATCCCTTCCGGCTGCAGTGCGAGCAGTTTCGTCTGTGCCGCATCCTGGCCGATCACCTGTCGGATGCGCGTCATGTCGAAATCCGCATGGGCGCAACCGTGTGCGCGGTGGATCAGGATGCAGATGGCGTCAACGTCACCTATGAGCAGGACGGTCAGGCGCAGACTCTGCGCTGTCGCTATCTGATCGGGGCGGACGGCGCCCGCAGCGCGGTGCGGACCCTGCTGGGGTGGGAGCTTGACGGCAAGACCTATCCTGAGACGACCATCCTCGCGATCACGGACTTCCCCTTTGAGGACCATCTGGAGGGGCTGTCGAACGTCAACTACTGCTGGACGGACGGCGGCACCTTCTCCCTGCTCAAGCTGAAGGATTTCTGGCGCTGCAGCCTCTATCCGCGCGGCGAGGAGTCCATCGAGGACGCGCTGGACCCCGCCAGCATCGAACGCAAGCTGCAGGCCATCGTCGCCCGTGACGAGCCGTACAAGGTGCTGGAGATTCGTCCCTATCGCGTGCACATGCGCATCGCGCCTGACTACCGCAGCGGACGGGTCGTGCTGGCGGGCGACGCCGCCCACATCAACAGCCCGTCCGGCGGTATGGGCATGAACGGCGGCGTCCATGACGCCTTCAACCTGACCGAGAAGCTGAAGGCGGTGCTGGACGGCGCCGACGAGGGGCTGCTGGACCTCTACACCCGCCAGCGCCGCCCTATCGCCGAGCAGGAGATCCTGGCCCAGGCGGATCGCAACCGTGGCCGGATGCAGGAGCGCGACCCGGAACGCCGCAAGGTCATGATGGCCGAGATGCAGGCCATGCTGGCCGATCCTGTGCGGCACAAGGACTATGTGATGCGGTCATCCATGATCGATGGCCTGCGCAAGGCGGCGACGCTGACCTGAGGCGAGCTCCTCCGCGCGTCGCTGCTTGAGGGAGCATCGGCGAAAGCGGAGCGGGGCGAGGGGCGACGGGCCGGGCGCAGGGGGCGTCCCGGCCCGTTTTCGCATCAGGCGCCCAACTGTCCCTTGAGGGCGTCGACCTCTTCCTGAAGCACATAGAAGACGCGGTCGGTCAGCGCCGCGTGGCGCGCGCGGCGCGCGGCCTGTTCCTGCTCGGTCAGAACATGATGGTCGACCGCGTCTGGCGACAGCACGCCCTGGTTGGTCAGCAGGTTCTCCAGCGTCGCCACCCGGTCGCTCAACCCGGCCACCTCAGTCACCAGGGCGGTGATGATGGCGGTCAGCCGGTCATTGGCGGTGTCTTCGAAGAAGGTCGGGCGGGGCGGCTTGGGCGTGGACATCAGGAAACTCCTCGAAACGAAATCATAGTAGGGCATCAGAGGCGCGTCAGGCGCTCTTCAGCCGGGCGTGAACGGCAGGGAAACGGCTCCATAGCCGTTCGCGCCAGGGGGCGTGGGGCGCCAGCCATTCCGTGATCAGCGGCCGCTCTTCCAATCCCAATTGACGCGCGACGGACCAGGCCGTGGCCAGGTTGGAGGACAGGATCGGAATGTCCGTTTCCTCGCTGGCGACGGCCAGGGCGGCCAGGCTTGGCGCGCCCGTTCCCATGGCGATCACGGCGTCGGCGACGCCCGCCTTCAGGCCCTGGCGCAGCCCCGTCAGCAGGGCGGCGGCCGTCTGGCCGTAGATCGGGTGGGTCGCGCCATGCGCGAGGGGCGACTGGATGACAGCGGCCACATCATATCCCGCCCCGCGCCAGTGGTCCTGAGCGGCCTCGGTCAGCGCCGTAGGGTAGGGGCTGACCAGGATGATGCGCTGCGCCCTCAGCGATTGCAGTGCGTCCTTCAGCGCATCGGCGGCGCAGACGACGGGACAGGGTCCGTGGCGGCGCTCCAGCGTTTCCGGCCGACGCCGCGACGGGCCCAGAAGATAGGTCGAGCCGGTGCAGGCGAACGCAACGGCGTCCAGCGGCGCGTCGCCGAAAGGGGCCAACCACTCCTCAAGCCGGGTCTCATAAGCCCTCAGTCTGGCGCTCATCTCGGCGGCGGGCGCATACATGCGCGCGGTCAGCAGGTTCACGTCCGGCGGCAACAGCAGCGACAGCTCGGGCTCGGCGGTCGGGTTTTCAGCCGGGGTCAGCAGGGCGACCACGCCGCGCGCGCCCAGATCGGGCCGATCGTGCTCCACGCCGGATGCGGAGCCAAGAGGGGGCGGCGATACTGAGGGCATGGTCCGATCCGACGAAGAGACTTCCGCATAAGAGGTATTTGAGATAATACATCATGAAAGACTGAACGCCAGTCGAACATGGAGGAGAGCGCATGATCATCGACCGTACGGCCACCCATGACCTTCTGGCCCGGCCGCTTCACGATGAGGCGGCGCGCACCCAGTACATCGTGCAGTTGAAGAACCGGCTCCGCCGCTATGAGGACGCCAACAAGGTCGCCCTGGACGCCCGCGCCGGTCCCGCCTTCAAGGCCGCGTCCGGCAAGGCGCCCGAAACCGTCGAGGACATCACGGCGGCCATGGTCCGTGATCCTTTCTATCAGATCTGGAGCGCCTTCAGCCGCAGCGCTCAGGACGTCATGTGGAACTCGGTGGGCGAGACCATTCATCGCGAACTGCCGCGCATGAAGGAGGTCGCCGCCGGTCTGGCCCAGGCGCCGGCGGGCGGCAGCTGCGAAACCAGCCCTGACTTCGCCGCCCCGGCCGACGCCTATGCGGGCCACATCCACGGCCAGCCCGGCGGCTATATGCTGGGCGAGGCTTCGGCCGACGACTTCACGGCCGGGGCCTTCTACGAAAGCGGCGGCAACGCCTATTCGCTGGGCGTCGGCATCGGCACGCGCGACTCCAAGTCTGCGGCCGTCATCGAATTCCTGGCTGAGCGCTATCCCGGCTTCAAGCCGCGCCGCATTCTGGATCTGGCCTGTTCTTCTGGCGGCGCCACGGTCGGCTATGCGGCCGCCTTCCCCGAGGCCGAGGTCTATGGCGTCGACGTGGCGCCCGGCCTGCTGCGCTACGCCCATATCCGGGCCGAGGCGATGGGACTGAAGGCGCACTTCCGTCAGATGGATGCGGGCGCCATGCCGTTCGAGGACGAAAGCTTTGATCTGGTCGTGTCGCACAACATGATGCACGAAGTCTCGCGCGCTTCGCTCGGCCGCATCTTCAGCGAGGCGCGCCGCGTGCTGCGCCCCGGCGGCGTGGTCGTGCACCAGGACGTGCCGATGAAGGGCGCCGATTTCAGCGCCTTCGAGAAGTTCATCTTCGCCTGGCAGACCAAGAATAACGACGAACCCTTCTGGGACGAGTTCCTGGCGACACAGGCGCCGGACGTCATGCTCGAAGCGGGTTTCGCGGCGGACGAGGTGCTGGAGACGACGGTGCGGATGCGGGACGGCCCGCGCGCCTGGTATATCGTGCTGGGCGAAAAGCCCAACGCTGAGGGGCGTCGCGGCACGGCTCTCACCGGCTGATCGACCCGGCGATCAAATGATGGACAGGGCCCCGGACGCATCGCCGTCCGGGGCTTTTTTGCTGTCTGCAAAGGCTGGCCGAGGTCGGGCCTCAATGAAAAAAAGGGCCCGCAGCGTGCACTGCGGGCCCAACCAGCTTCGGGGAGGCAGGTCAGAAGTTGGCTTCGTACGTCAGGCCGATCTGACGACCGCGCGGCAGGGAGCCCACAAAGCCGCGACGGTTGGTGGAGAAGTCCGAGTAGCGGACGATGCCGACAGGATCGATGTTGTCGAAGATGTTGCGGCCGAACAGGATCACCCGGTGCAGGCCGCGTTCCCATCCTAGTTGCACATTGGCGGTGTCGCGGCCGTCCACCCAGGCCAGGTTGGCGACCTGATCATACTTCTTGGAGCGGAAGGAATAGGTGCCGTCGACGAAGAAGCGGTTCTCGCCCACATACCAGGAGTAGTTGCTGCCCAGGGAGTACTGGATCTTGGGCGCGTTGGGGATCGCCTTGCCGCTGACGTCGCCGTCGCCCCCGGTCAGGGTGGCGAAGTCCGGGTCGAACGCATTGGTGTACTCGGAATCCGCATAGGCGAAGGTGCCGCGCACGGACCAGTCGGAGGTGATCTTGGCCTGGGCCTCGACCTCGACGCCCTTGACGTCAACCTCGCCGACGTTGCGGATGAAGGAGACGGTCTCGGTCGAGGACAGGTTGGCTACCTGGGTCATCTGCTGGTTCGACCAGTCGATGTAATAGCCGGCGACGTTCAGGCGGACGCGGCGATCAAACAGGTCGCTCTTGAAGCCCAGTTCATAGTTCCAGGCGGTCTCTTCGCCGTAGGAGCGATCGGCCGGGCTCAGGCGCACGTCGGTGTTGAAGCCGCCTGGCTTGTTGCCGCGCGCCACCAGGCCATAGAACATCAGGTCGTCAGTGGCCTTGTACGACAGGGTGAAACGCGGGTTGGTCGAGCGATAGGTCGCTTCGTAATCGAAGTTGGAATCGCCGCCGGTCAGGTGCAGCTTTTCTTCGGCGACGCGCACTTCGGCCGTGCCCGACAGCTTGTCGGTGAAGTCGAAGCCGACCAGGCCGAAGGCGGCCAGGTTTTCGGTCTCGATCGTGCCGTTGTCCTGCAGGGCGCGCGAGACATAGCGATAACGCCCGTCCCAGCGGTCGCTGTTGAAATAATAGGCCCCGGCCATCCAGTGCAGGCGTTCGTTGCGCGGCGAGGCGATGCGGAATTCCTGGCTGAACCCCTTGATGTTGACCCGGTCGTCGACATGCAGCGAACCGCCCAGCAGGCGCTGCGGCAGGTAATCGAGGTCGGCCTTACGGTGCTCTTCAGAGTCGTTGTAGGCGCTGATCGAGGTCAGGGTGTAGCCGCCGTGATCGTACTCGGCGGTCAGGCTCAGACGGCCGGTCTTGCGCTCCACGCCGCCGCCGCCGATTTCATCCAGATTCAGGCCGATCATGTCAGGGGTGACGTTGATGGCGCCGCAATAATACTGGGTGCGCGTGTTCAGATAGCAGTTGTTGGCGGTCGAGCGTTGGATCGCCATCGGCTCGTGGCCGTCATTGTTATGAGCATATGAGCCGCGCAGGATGAAGCTCAGTTCCGACGTCGGCGTGTACATCAGCGCTAGGGTGCCGCCGACGGTCTTCTCCTGACCGATGGTCTTGCCGTCGCTGGGCGTGCCGGGCGCATTGTTCCGGTACTCGCCGCCATAGGTGTAATAGTTGACGGACGCCTGGGCCGACAGCACGTCCCTCACCAGCGGCCCGCTGAGGCCCATCAGGAAGTTGTATTCGTCATGCTCGGCCGCCGTGGCGCGGATCAGGCCCTCGACCTCCTGCGACGGCTTGCGCGTCGTATAGCTGATGGCGCCCGAGAAGGTCTGGCGGCCGTACAGCGCCGACTGCGGTCCCTTGATCACCTCGACCTGATCGACGAAGGCCATTTCGGTGGCGAACAGGCTGTCCGGGATATAGACGCCGTCGATGAAGGAGGCGGCGTTGGGCGCGCCGAAGACGTTGGCCTGGCCGCGAATGACCGGGCGCTCGAAGCGACGGCCCTGGTCCTTCTCGATGTTGAGGCCCGGGGCGATCGAGGAAAGGTCCGTGACTTCGCGGATGCCGCGACGCTGCATGTCCTGGGCGTTCAGCGCTGTGATCGACAGCGGGACCTCTTGCAGGCGCTCGCTTGTCTTGCGGGCCGTGACGATGATCTCATCGACCTGGACGGCGTCCTGAGCGGCGGCGGCGCCCGCCAGGACGGAAAAGCCTGCCGCGATCGCGGTCATGGCCAAGGCATGGGTATGATGTCTCACTGTCACTCCCTCTCATACCCTTATGACTGGGCATGTATCTTTATGAATACGAGTGATAGTCGCCACAATGTGGCTGTGCTGTCAATCAGCCATGACGCTCGGCGCGACCAGCTGCAGCCTGTCTCGCGTGAGGCGGTTGAAATGTTTCTAGATTAATACTTCTTGGCGCCCTGTCATCCGGCCCGTGGCTGGAAGCCGGGCCGGCGAGCCGTCGCGCTGGAGGGCTCCGCTCGATCTGGCGCGGATCAAAGCGCTTCAAGGGCGCCAAGCGGGTTGACGACAGGGCTGGCGCGCTGGGCGGCGCCGGCCATGTCTGTTGCGCATCACGCCAAAGGCGCGTCGGCCGACGTCAGGCTGCGGCGCCCAGTCGGTTGAGCTCGGCGTCAAGCGCCTGCCCCTGTTCGTCGGCGAGGGCCGCGCGGCGAAGCGTGGCGATGTCGCCGGCGGTCGGCGCGCCGGAGCGGATGAAGCCCAGGATTTTGGCGTAGCTGGACAGGCCGCGATCGAAGGTCTCGCCGTAACCCTTGATCAGGTTCTGGCACCGCGCGACTTCGAGCGCGACATCCGGCTGCGTCGGCGCCCGAGCCTCAATTTCAGCCAGCCATCCCTCGACGCGCTGCTGCTCCTCCTGGAAGCGTAAGGAGCTGCGGCGAAGCGGACGCATGGCGGCCAGCAGGCTCAGCATCAGGAACCAGCGCAGCCGCGTCGTCTCCACATGGCGGCCCTTGGTGAAGAAGCGCCCCAGCAGCTTTTCGGCGGCGGTGCTGTGCAGGAGGCGCCGCCCGATCGGAGCGGGCAGAGTCTCGCAGATCTCGCGCAGGCGCGGGTGCATGAACTCGGTGACGCTGAGAAGCTGGTCGTTCTTGACGCGGACCTCGTCGCGAACGCGAGACGCGCGGGAGGCGCGCGTTTTCAGGTCCGCCACCCGGATGGTGTCGTCATAGGCCATCCACAGCGCCAAGGCGGCGGCCGTTTCTGTGGTCAGGGCGTGCGGGGGCTGGTCCAGCGCCGCGATCCGCTCCAGCCGCTCCAGATACAGGGCGGCGTAGGCCTGGTCCTGATAGTCCATCAGGCGCTGAACCCCCAGCAGGGCGTTCCTGTGCGCGGCGGCGGGCAGGCGGGCGCGAATCCGCGCCGCCAGCGCCTGGCCGAAGGGCGTGGTCGGTTCGGGCGTCGGAACCGCAGGTTCGTCGGGCGCGGCGACCGGCTGACGGGCGGCGTCGAACCCCTCGGCGAAGCCCTTGAGGTTGCTGTCGACCGCGACGCCGCTGGCGCGGATGGCGTCTTCGAACGCTTCGCGCGGGAAGGGCAGGGCGCCGCTGCCCGCCAGGGCGCCGAACATGATCGAGCTGATGACGCTGCCGGACCGGGCGGAGGCGGCGTCCATGTCGAAGCCGACGAAGCGGCGCGCCCGCTTGGCGGCGGCTTCGAGAATCTTGCTGCTGTCGGCGCGTCCGTCGCCCATCGCCGACTTCTCGGCGATGGCGTAGATGCGGTGGGTCGAGCCGATCAGGGTCGTGCGTTCGGCGCTGACGAAGCCGCGCACCATCGCCCGGCCGACTTCCATCAGCTCCGAGGCGATGACCACGTCAACGTCGCCGGGCGTCGGCATCTGCGCCAGGACGGGCGCGCGCCCGTCGGCGGGCATGGGCGCCAGTTCGACATAGTAGACGGTCGAGCCTGTGCGCTGGGCCACGCCGGGGACCGAGGTGCCCTGGGCCAGTCGGCCCTGGCTGCGGGCGACGCTCTGAATCCAGTCGGCCAGCACGCCGCCGCCCTGTCCTCCGAGCGCCAGAATGGCGATGCAGAGACGATCTCTTTGCTGTGTCATGGTCTTAGAAAGCTCGTGCCGCCAGGCGGCGCTCGGCGCTGCGCTGAAGAGTCGTGATGATCCGTTGGCGCAGTCCATTGACGAAGCGCTCCCAGCGCCCCGGATTGGTCACCACCCGCGCCCGGTAGAAGCTGGGGCAGAGAATGGCGGCGTGGCTGACCTCGCCGCACAGGCCGCAGCCGACGCAGGAGTTGTCGACATGGGCCACTGGATCGCGCCGCAGCGGATCAGGGTTGGGCTTGATCGACAGGGACGGGCAGCCGGACAGCCGGATGCAGCTGTGGTCCCCGGTGCAGGTGTCGGGATCCACGCCGAAGCGGTCCTGAGAGACGCGCCGTCCCGCCTGGGCGGCCTTGCGCAGCAGGGGTTTCTCGCGCCGCTGCTTGTTCAACATGCATTCGGACTGGGCGATGATGACCTTGGGGCCCTTTTCCGGGCTGGTCAGCGCTTCCTTCAGCGCGCCCTTCATGCGTTTCAGGTCATAGGTGCGGTCGATGGAGCGCACCCATTCCACGCCGACGCCGCGCGCCGCCTTCTCGATCGGGTTGCGGGTGCTGCGCGCCTTGTTGTCGGCGCGAGAGGACAGCACGTCCTGTCCGCCGGTCGCGGCCGAATAGCCGTTGTCGACGACCAGGGTGACGGTGTCGTTCTTGTTGAACACGGCGTTGCCGACGCCTGAGGTCAGGCCGTTATGCCAGAAGCCTCCATCGCCCATGATGGCGATCGCCCGCTTGTCCTTCGGCTTGAAGGCCGAAGCCCCGGCGGCGCCCAGACCATAGCCCATCGTTGTATTGCCGATGTTGAAGGGGGGCAGGATGGAGAACAGGTGGCAGCCGATGTCCGCCGACACGTGCGACGGGCCCAGTTCGCGCTCGACCATCTTCATGGCGGTGAAGATCGGGCGCTCGGGACAGCCGGTGCAGAAGCCGGCGGGCCGTGCGGGAACCTCGGCGGCCAGATTCGCGACCGCCGCAGGCGCCGGGGCGGCGGAAACCGGCGCGGGCGCTGGAGCGTGTTTCGGGCTCCATTCCTCCAGGAAGCTTTGCAGCCCCTTCTGGATGACGTGGGCGGCGTATTCCCCGGCGCGCGGCAGCGGGCCCTTGCCGACGATGCGGGTCTCAAGACCTGCGCGCCGGATCAGGGTGTTCAGCTCATGCTCGATGAACTCCGGCTGGCCTTCCTCGATGATCAGCACCGCCTTCTTGCCGCGACAGAAGTCCGTCACCTCTTCGGGGATCAGCGGATAGGTGACGTTGAGGCAGTAGATCGGCAGGGCGCTGTCGCCGAAGGCGTCGGCCAGGCGCAGCAGCTCCATCGCCCGGTTCAGGTTGTTGTAGAGGCCGCCCTGGACGATCAGGCCGATCTCGCCCTCGTCCGGGCCGAAGGTCTCGTTGAGTTTGTTGTCGCGCACGAAGGCGACGCCGGCGGGCCAGCGTTTCTCGACCTTCTCGACCTCATGCAGGAAGTTGGCGGGCGGCAGGACGATCCGCTCCACATCGCGCACCGGCGCGGCGGCCGCCTGGGCCACGGTCAGGGGCGGGCGGCGGTTGTCGCGGGCGACGAAGCTTCCCGTCATGTGGCAGGAGCGCACGCGCAGCTCCAGCATGACGGGCGTGTGCGAGGCCTCCGAAAGCTCGAAGCCCTTTTCCACCATGTCGACGATGCTGGTCAGGTTGGGGCGGGGGTCGAGCAGCCACATCTGCGACTTCATGGCGAAGGCGTGGGTGCGCTCCTGCATGATGGAGGAGCCTTCGCCATAGTCCTCGCCGACGATGATCATGGCGCCGCCCGTCACCCCGCCCGAGGCGACGTTGGACAGGGCGTCGGAGGCGACGTTCGTGCCCACGACCGACTTCCAGGCCACGGCGCCGCGCAGCGGATAGTTGACGGCGGCGGCCAGCATGGCCGCCGCCGTGGCTTCCGAGGCGCTGGCCTCGAAATGAACGTCCAGGCTTTCAAGCAGGTCGTTCGCATCGGCGAAGACGTCCATCAGGTGGCTGATGGGCGAGCCCTGATAACCGCCGACATAGGCGACTCCGGATTGCAGCAGCGCCTTGGTCACGGCGAGGATGCCCTCGCCGTGAAAGACGTCGCCTTCACCCGCGGTCAGCTTGCGGACTTCCGACTTGAACGAACGCTCGGCCATCCTGGATCAGCCCGCGACCAGAGCCAGAACGCGCAGCGGGCTGCCCGATCCATCGCGGATCTTCAGCGGCGGCGCGATCACCACGGCGCCCGTCGGCGGCAGGGCGTCCAGGTTCTGTAGGCATTGTAGGCCATAGCGCCCGGCGCCGTGGAACAGGGCGTGGGCGGGGTAGGGCGGCTCCAGCAGGTGCGCCTGACCGGCGTCCGTGCCGATGGTTTCGACACCGAAGCCCAGGGCGTCGCGCTCTTCGACCAGCAGGCGGACAGCGGCGACCGACGGCCCGGGCGTGTGGGCGCCGTCTTCGCGGCGGTTCACATAGGCCTCCGGATCACGCTTGGACCAGTCTGTGCGGAACAGGACCCAGCTGCGCGGCGGGATGCGGCCGTGAACAGCCTCCCACGCCTCGATGTGCGAAGGCTCCAGCAGGAAGTCGGGGTCGGCGGCGGCCTCGGCGGAACAGTCGATGACGACGGCGGGGGCGATCAGGTCGGACGGCGGCACCACGTCCACGGTCCCGGCGGGCTGGTCCTTGCCGGTGATCCAGTGGGCGGGCGCGTCGAAATGGGTGCCCGTGTGCTCGCCGACGGTGAAGTTGCTCCAGTACCAGGCGACGCCGCGCTCGTCGTAGCGGGATATTTCCTGGCGGCTGAACGGCGCGCACTGGCCGAACGGCGGCGGCAGCACCAGCGTCGGCGTGTCTTCCGACAGGGTTTGCGTCAGGTCGATGACCTTGACATCACCGCTGGCGATGCCTGCCGCGATTTGCGACAGAGCTTGTGCAGATACGGACATTCGTCCCTCCCCTTTTCTTTTCCTCAGGATCAAGCCTTGCCGAAGAAACTTGCATCTGCAACTAATTTCTTGAGCGCCGACGCTGGTCCTGCGTTGGTTCAAGGCGGGAAGGGATGGCGCCGTGGTTGAGCAAACACGCCGCACGGGCGACCCCGGTTCGGAGAGTTTCGACCTTGAGCGCTACCCTTTTTACCAAGTGAACAGGGTGCTTAGCCGTTACAACCTGATTATCGAGCGCGAACTGCGAAAGATCGATGTCGACATCCCCACCTGGCGGGTCCTGATGATCCTGGGCGAGCGGGCGCCGCGCTCGATCGGTCAGATTTCGCGGGCGGGGGTGGTCAATCTGTCGACCATGATGCGGATCGTGGAGCGGATGACCAACGCCGGGCTGGTGTCGCGCAATCCCAGCGCGACGGACGCACGGGTGATCGACGTCGCCCTGACGCAGGCGGGCCGCGAACGTCTGGCGCAGGCCCGGGTCCTGATGGCGCCGGTCTATCGTCAGGCGCTGGCGGGTTTCGCGGAGCGGGATTCGGAGCGGCTGCTGACGCTGCTCGGGCGACTGAACGCCAACCTGGAAGCGATGACGGACTAGGACGCTTCCGCGCGATCTAACGCCTTGCCGGCGGCGGAGACGAACCGCTTGCCTGCCGCCTTCATTTATTTTAGACCTAAAGCAATTGGAGGCGTCTCATGCGTGTTGCTTGTCTTGGCGGCGGTCCCGCCGGCATCTATTTCGCCATCTCGATGAAGCTTCGGAACCCGGAGCACGACATCCATGTCTTCGAGCGCAACCGGAGCGGGGACACCTTCGGCTGGGGCGTCGTCTTTTCAGATCAGACGCTGACCAATCTGACGGCGAACGACCGGGTCAGCGCGGATCGGATCCGCGACAGCTTTGCGCACTGGGACGACATCGCCGTGACGCTGGACGGCCGGACGGAGGTGTCTTCCGGCCACGGTTTCATCGGCATCGGACGCAAGCGGCTGTTGCAGATTCTACAGGCTCGGGCGGCCGAGCTGGGCGTCGTCATGCATTTCGAGACCGAGTTCAGCGATGATTTGGAGCCTTACGCCGACTTCGATTTGATCGTCGCCGCCGATGGGATCAACAGCCGCATCCGCACCCGCTATGCCGACCGCTTCGACATCGACATCCAGACGCGCCGGAACAAGTTCACCTGGCTGGGCACGCAGAAGCTGTTCGACGCCTTCGCCTTCATCTTCGAGAAGACCGCGGCGGGCTGGATCTGGGCGCACGCCTATCGGTTCGACGAAACCCATTCGACCTTCATCGTCGAATGCTCGCCTGAGACCTGGGCGGGCCTGGGCTTCGAGGACATGAGCCAGGAAGAGACGCTGGCGGCGTGCGAACGGATCTTCGCGCGCCATCTGGACGGCCATCCGCTGCTGAGCAACTCGGCGCACCTGCGCGGCTCGGCGTCCTGGATCAACTTCCGCCGGGTGCTGTGCGGCCAGTGGTCCTTCGACAATGTGGTGCTGCTCGGCGACGCCGCGCACACGGCGCACTTCTCGATCGGATCGGGCACAAAGCTGGCGCTGGAGGATGCGATCAAGCTGGCCGAGGTGCTGGACCGGCCGGGTCTCGACAACCGACAGGCGCTGACGCAGGCGCTGAAGGACTATCGCGACGAGCGTCAGGTCGAGGTGCTGAAGATCCAGAACAGCGCGCGCAACTCGACCGAATGGTTCGAGAACATCGACCGCTATGCGGATTTCGACGCGGAGCAGTTCGCCTACGCCCTGCTGACCCGCAGCCAGAGGGTCAGCCACGAGAACCTGCGTCTGCGCGACGGCCCCTGGCTGGGACGGGTCGAGGACTGGTTCGCCGGCCAGGCGGGGGCAGGGGCGGGGACGCCGCCGATGTTCGCCCCCCTGCGCCTGCGCGAGGCGCAACTGTCCAACCGGATCGTCGTGGCTCCGATGCAGACCTATCAGGCTGACGCTCAGGGGCGGGCGACGGACTTCCATCTGGCCCATTATGGCGCGCGAGGGCTGGGCGGCGCGGGTCTGCTCATGACCGAAATGCTGGCCGTGTCGCCTGAGGGTCGGGTCACGCCGGGCTGCGCCGGTCTCTATGACGACGATCAGATTGCGGGCTGGGCGCGCATCAACGACCTGATCCATGCCGGGGGGGAGACCCTTACCTGCGCCCAGATCGGCCATGCGGGTCCGCGCGGCGCATGCGCCGCGCCGCAGGGCGGCCGCCCGGCGACGACGCCGCTGGATCAGCCCTGGCCGCTGGTGGCGGCTTCGGATCGGCCCTGGGCCGAGGGCGGCGTCGCGCCCGCCGCGCTGGATGAAGCCGGGATGGACGCCGTGCGCGACGCCTTCGTCGCCGCTGCGCGCCGGGCGGACGCGGCGGGCTTCGACGTGCTGGAGATTCAGGCCGGGCACGGGACTTTGCTGTCCAGCTTCATCACGCCGCTGATGAATCATCGCCAGGACGCCTACGGCGGCGATCTGGATGGGCGTCTTCGCTTCCCGCTGTCGGTGGTGGAAGCGGTGCGCGCTGCCTGGCCTGAGGCCAAGCCGTTGCTGGTGCGGATATCGGCCGAGGACTGGATGGGCGAGGCCGGTCTGGCGCCGGATGAGGCGGTCGAAATCGCCCGGCGGCTGGCTGCGGCCGGGGCGGACCTGATCGACGTCTCGTCCGGCGAGACGCATCCGGAAGCGCGTCCTGTCACCGGCCGGATGTACCAGACGCCCCTGTCCGACCGCATCCGCAACGAGGCGGGCGTTCGCACCCTGGCGGTCGGCGCCATCACCGAGGCGGATCAGGTTAACGCCATCCTGGCGGCCGCACGGGCTGACCTTGTCGCCCTGGGGCGCCCGCACCTGCTGGACCCGGCCTGGACCCTCAAGGCCGCCGCCGCCGCAGGCCGTCGGCAGCATCCGACGCCCAGCGTCTATCGCGCCGGTTTCGACCAGCTTGCGCGACAGGCCCGAAGCGCCGCAGATGGCGTGAGAGCCTGACCGGGCCGGGCGGGCGTTTCGCAGAGGAGTGGCGCGCCATGCGCGAGAAGCATGACGGCGGCGCGGGGCCGATCGACGTTCGGGCGTGGCTGCGGATGCTGAGCTGCACCATGACGATCGAAAAGAGTCTGCGGCGCGGCTTCGCAGAGCAATACGACACCCCCCTGCCGCGCTTCGACGTGATGGCGGCCCTGGACCGTCATCCGCAGGGGCGGACGATGGGGCAGTTGTCGCGCGCGCTTCTGGTGTCCAACGGAAACGTCACGGCCATCGTGCGCCAGCTTCAGGATGCGGGCCAGGTCGTCGTCAGCCCCGACCCTGAGGATCGCCGATCGTCCATCGTGCGGCTCAGCGCGGCGGGGCAGGCCCGCTTCAACGTGCTGGCTAAGGCGCACCATGCATGGATCCATCAGGCGCTGTCCGACGTGGCACCCGATGATCTGGAACAGCTTCACGCCCTGTTGGCCAAGGTCAAGGCGTCGATCGGAGAGAACCTTCACACATGAGCTTCACGACGCGGAGCAAGGTGCGTTTCGCACACGTCGATGCGGCGGGCATCGTCTTCTATCCCCGCTATTTCGAGATGCTGAACGGGGCGGTCGAGGACTGGTTCGCCGAAGGCCTGGGCGTCGATTTCGCCGAACTGCACCTGACGCGCGGCCTGGGCGTGCCCACGGTCAGCCTGGACAGCCGGTTTGCGGCGCCCAGCCGCCTCGGCGACGAACTGGACATCACCATCGAGGTGAAATCGGTCGGCCGATCCAGCTGCGCCGTGGCCTATACGGTCGCCTGCGGCGACGAGGTGCGGATGACGGCTGAGGGCGTGCTGGTCTGCATGATCCTGGCCGAAGGGCGCTCGGCGCCCTGGCCCGATGACGTTCGCGACGGTCTGGCGAAGACCTGAGCCTCGCCCTGTTTCTGGAAATGAAAAGCCCGCCCCAGCGCTGCCGGGGCGGGCTTTTTTGTCGTCAGGCGGCGACGACGGGGTGGCGCAGCTTGCCGATGCCGACGACCTCGGCCTCGACCGTATCGCCGGGCCACATCCATTCCTGCGGATCCATGCCGGCGCCGACGCCTGCAGGCGTGCCGGTGGCGATGATGTCGCCGGGCTCCAGGGTGATGCCCTTGCTGATGTCGGCGATCAGCTCATCGACCTTGAACAGCATATAGGCCGTGTTGCTGCTCTGCTTCTGGACGCCGTTCAGCGACAGGGTCAGGTCCAGCGTCTGCGGGTCGGGAATCTCGTCCGCCGTGACGATGCATGGCCCCATCGGGGCGAAGCTGTCCTGCCCCTTGGAGTAGATCCACTGACCGGCGCGGCGGCAGTCGCGGGCGCTGACGTCGATCAGCACCGTATAGCCGAACACGTGCTTGAGCGCGTCCTCGCGGCTGACGCCCTTGGCGGTCGAGCCGATCACCGCCGCCAGTTCGACTTCCCAGTCCAACTGCTGGGTGATGGCGGCGTTGTGGACGATGGGATCGCCCGGCCCGACCACGGTCGTCGGCGGCTTGGAGAAGATCACCGGTTCGCGCGGCAGGTCGGCCGAGGTGTCGAGCGACTTGGCCGATTCCGCGACGTGTTCCGTATAGTTCAGGCCGATGCCGAAGATGTTCTTGCGCGGGCGCGGAATGGGGGCCAGCAGTTTGGCGTTGGACAGCGGCGAGGCGACGCCGACCGGATACAGGCCCTTGGCCTCCACCATCAGGGCGGACGCCGCCGATACGGCCTGAGGCCCCAGGTCGATGAAGGCCAGCATGGTCGAGGGCAGGGCGACGCCGCGCGCCTGACCCAGTTTTTCAAGATCGACGATCAGGTCGCCGTCGATGGCCCCCAGCCGGGCCTCGGCCTCGACGCTGGCGCGATAGGTAACAAGACGCATGGGTTCTAAGTCCTATTCGGAGAGGATGGGTTGGTGGCCGCCGTTCTCGGCCAGGGCCTCTTCGCGATAGAGGCCCAGGGCGCGCATGACCGGCAGGTCGTGGAAGGCGAACAGGCAGGCGTCCTCGGTGTCCGAGGCGTTGGCGTGCTCGTGATACATCCAGGCCGGGACGACGAAGATGTCCCGCTCGCGCCAGTCGAACCGGCGGCCGTTGATGATGGAATAGCCCTGACCCTTGGCGCACTGATAGACGAAGCTGCCGGTCTGGCGGTGGGCCTTCGTCCGTTCGCCGGGGCGCAGCATCTGCATCGAGGCGCCGATGGTCTGCATGACCGGCCCGCCCGTGTTCGGGTTGACGTAGTCCATGTGGACGCCGTCGTAGGGGCTGCCGTCGGTGACGGCGGCGAAGCGTTGCAGGGCTTCATAGGTCGGCCCCCACTCATACTTCAGCAGCGGCGAGTATGGCTTGTTCCAGGGCGTCGAGGCCGGGCGCAGGGCCGCGCCCGCCCACGTCGCCGTGCTGTCGTCGACGGGGAAGGAGACCGCCTGATTCAGATCCGGGTGGACCTCGTAGAAGTTGGCCTCCAGCGCATTCATCATCGGAATGTCGAGGCCGTCCTGCCAGATGCAGATCTCGCCGTCCTCGGCCACGCCGTGCTCGTGCCAGGTTCCGTTGGGGGTCAGCACGAAGTCGTTCGGCCCCAGCGTCATCTTGTGCCCGTCGACGTTGGTGAAGGCGCCGCGCCCTTCCATGATGAAGCGCAGGGCCGAGGCGCTGTGGCGATGGCTGGAGGCGCATTCGCCCGGCTTCATCACCTGCAGGCCGGAATAGAGCCAGCCCACGGCGGCGACCACGTCGGCCCGCCCCTTGTTCTCCAGATAGACGACGCGACGCCCGGCCTGTTCCGGCGTGACCAGATCCAGGGCCTTCAGCACATGGTCGCGCAGGTCGGCGTAGCGCCACAGCATGGGTACGGAGGTCGAGATCGGCTCCCAGGGCTCGATCTTGTTGGCCACCGTCCACAGGGCGCCCGTCCCCAGCTCCGAGAGGCGGCGATAGTAGTCCACCAGTTCGGGGGTGTCGGCGACGTTGGCGCGGCCGATGACGTCCTCGCGGTATTGGTCGAAACGGTTCGTCATGACCCCTCTCCTCCACTAATATTATAGACCTAAAATATCTTCCAATTGCTGTCAAACGCAACTAATCTGCGCCGAGGTTTCAGGGATGAAGAGGGGGCCGCGATGTCTCAGTCCTACAAGGCGGCCGTGGTGCAGGCGGCGTCGATTCCGGGCGATCCCGGGGCGTCGGCGGCCAAGGCTGCGGACCTGATCCGTCAGGCGGCCGGCGAGGGCGCGCGGCTGATCGTCTTTCCCGAGGCCTTCCTGGGCGGCTATCCGAAAGGCGCCTCGTTCGGCACGCCCGTCGGGATGCGCAAACCGTCGGGCCGAGAGGATTTCCGCCGCTACTATGAAGGCGCGATCGATCTGGACGGGCCCGAGGTGGCGGCCCTGGCTCAGGCGACGGCCGAGACCGGCGCCTTTGTGGTGATGGGCGTCATCGAGCGCGGCGGGGCGACGCTTTACTGCACGGTCCTGTTCTTCGACGGCGAGCGCGGTCTGATCGCCAAACACCGCAAGCTGATGCCGACGGGCGCCGAGCGGCTGATCTGGGGCTTCGGCGACGGCTCGACCATGCCGGTGATCGACACCTCCCTGGGTCGGATCGGGGCCGTCATCTGCTGGGAGAACTACATGCCCATGCTGCGCATGGCGATGTACGATCAGGGTATCGGCCTGTATTGCGCGCCGACGGCGGACGACCGCGACGGCTGGGCCGCCTCCATGCGCCATATCGCGCTCGAAGGCCGCTGCTTCGTCCTGTCCGCCTGCCAGCATATCCGGCGCGACGCCTATCCGGCGGACTATGACTGCGCTCTGGGCGATGCGCCGGACACAGTGCTGATGCGCGGCGGCAGCATGATCGTCGCCCCTCTGGGGGAGGTGTTGGCCGGGCCCGACTATTCGGGCGAGACGATCCTCTACGCCCATATCGACCTGTCCGAGATTGCGCGCGCCAAATATGACTTCGACGTCGCGGGCCACTATGCGCGCCCCGATGTTTTCCAGTTGAGCGTCAACACGGCGCCGCAACGTCCGGTGCGCCGCATCGGGTCGGAGGACGACCTTGCTGTTTGACCTGTCGCAGCTGGAAGCGGGCGATCGCTACAAGCTGATGGCGTCGTCCATCACGCCCAGGCCGATCGCCTGGGTGACGACCCTGTCGCCGGACGGGGCGCGCAACGCGGCTCCCTACAGCTTCTTCAACATGATGGCGGCCGACCCGCCGCTGATCGCCCTGGGGCTGATGCGCAAGCCGAACGGCGAGCGCAAGGACACCTGCGCCAACATCGTCGCGACGGGCGAGTTTGTCGTCAATCTGGTGTCCGAAGACGATCTGGACGCCATGAACTGGACCTGCGCCGAGGCCCCGGCGGGCTATGACGAACTGGCCGCCGCCGGGGTGGCGACCGCGCCCTCCGCCATGATCAGCCCGCCGCGCATCGCCTCGGCGCCTGTCAGCTTCGAATGCAGGGTCGTCGAGACGCTGGACTTCGCGCCGGCCGCCACGGTGGTGATCGGACAGGTCCTGGCCCTGCACATGGACGACCGCTTCGTCGATCCTGAGCGCCTGCATGTCGATACGCCCGCCATGCAGCTGATGGCCCGTATGCACGGCGCTGGCTGGTACGCGCGTTCGACCGACCGGATTCAGCGGGACCGTCCCCGTTTCGAGGACCTGCGCCTCCATGCAGCCGGTTGCAGTACGGACGCCTGATCTCTGATCTTCGTTGCTATTAGCGCAACAGACTGTATCAGCGAACCGCATTGTCAGGCTCATTGCATTTCCTGACAGTGCGGGGCTCCGGCGCGCCCGGGCTAGAGGGGATTTCACATGTACTCGCTTCGTCTTCCACGTTTCGCGTCTCTGATGGCGGCGGCATCGGCTGCGGCCCTGGCCGTTTTCGGCGCGCAGGCCGCCTCGGCCCAGGCGCAGCCGGACGGAGAGGTCACGGCTCTGGTGGGCGGCTCGGTGGTGTCGGTCGAGGACGGGCGGATCATTCCCGACGCCGTGGTCGTGATCGAGGGCCAGCGCATCGTCCGCGTCGGTCCGCGCAGCGAGGTCCAGCCCCCGGTCGGCGCCCGCATCATCTCGACGGAGGGCCGTTGGCTGGCTCCGGGGTTGATGAACATGCACGTTCACTTCGGCCTGAAGCTGCCGGGGGCGGCGGGGGCCGAACTCCAGAATGAAACGGACGCCCAGCAGGTGCTGCGCATGGCGCACAACGCCGAGCGTTCGCTGCGCGCAGGCGTGACCAGCGTGCGTCTGGTGTCCGAACTGCACGGCAACGACTTCGCCCTGAAACGCGCCATCCAGCGCGGCGAGGCGGTGGGCCCGCGCATCGAGACGGCGGGCGAACTGATCGTGCCGACGGGCGGTCACGGCTTCCTCGAAGTCGACGGCCCCTACGCCTTCGCCCGCGCCGCGCGCGAGCAGATCAAACAAGGCGCCTCCTGGATCAAGATCGCCATTTCGGGCGGCATTTCCGACACCCACGGCGACATCGCCGCCGCGCCGATGACCGATGAAGAGCTCTCTGTCCTGATCGACGTGGCCCATCGCAACGGCGTGCGCGTCACCGCGCACAACGGCTCGCCCCAGGCGGCCATGCAGGCGCTGGAATACGGCATCGACGCCTTCGAGCACGGCTATCCCCTCACCGAGCCGGTGCTGCGGCGCATGGCCAAGGACGAGGCCTGGCTGATCCCGACCATCGTCGTCAGCCAGCCCGGCGCGCGCGCTTTCTACCAGCGGATCGGTTCGCCGGACTGGTATCTGGCGCGGGTCGACAGCGTGGGCAAGGATCACTGGGCCGTGCTGCAGCAGGCGATCCGTCTGGGCGTGCCGATCGCGCTGGGCACCGATCAGTTTCCGTTCGAGGACAATGAAGGCACGACCGCCACGGTGCGCGAAGCCGAACTCTATGTCGATGCGGGCATGACGCCGCTCCAGGCGCTTCAGGCCGCCACCATCCAGCCCGCGCGCATGATGCGTCGCGACGCCGATATCGGCAGCATCACGGTCGGCAAATACGCCGACATCGTCATTCTGGACGGCGACCCCACCAAGAACATCGGCGCCCTGCGCTCGCTCAGCTTCGTCATGAAGGGCGGGGCGGTGGTGCGCGACGACCACGGCCTGTCCGGTCAGGCGCGCTGAGCCTGCCGCGGAAACCTTGACCATGTCTCAGTACGCTTCGTTCCGCGCGATGCACCGGCGGTATGTTCACCGCTGGCTGCTCGTCATCCCCTTCATCTGGCAGATCGGCCTGACGCCGCTGGTCAATACGGCGTCGGTGCGGGTCTTCTCTCTGCCCCTGCCGATGGTTTGGCAGATGGCGGGCATCCTGGTCGCCACCGCCGTGATCGGCTTCGTCTTCTGGCGCGATGAGCGCATCGAGAAGGAACTGGGTCTGACCGATGATCGGGACGCGGAGGGTCTGTCGTGACCCTGGTTCTGACCTTCGGCATCGTGCTGGCGACCATGATCGGCGCCATGCTATACGGACACCAGAAGTCCAAGGCCAAGACGGTGAGCGAATGGGCCGTCGGCGGTCGTAGTTTCGGCACCCTGATCTTCTGGTTCCTGAACGCGGGCGAGATCTACACGACCTTCGCCGTTCTGGGCATTTCAGGCTACGCCTGGGCCTATGGCGCGCCGGCCTATCTGGCTTTCACCTCCGTCTCGCTGGCGGCGACGCTGGGCTACTGGCTGATGCCGCGCATCTGGCAGGCGGGGCGTCAGGGCGGATTCATCACCCAGGCGGACTTCTTCGCCGCCCGCTATAAGGCGACCTGGCTGGGGTGCCTGGTCGGCCTGGCGGGGATCGCCGCCATCGTCGTCTATGTGCAGATCCAGATCACGGCCCTGAGCCTGATCCTGCGCCTGACGCTGGGGACCGAGGTGTCGGTGACGGCGGCGGCCATCATCGCCGCAGGCATCATGCTGGCCTTCGTCTATGTGGCGGGGCTGCGTTCGGCCGCCTTCGCAGCCGGGGTCAAGGACGTGCTGATGATCGTTCTGGTCGTCGGGCTGAGCGCCACCGTCGCGGGCAAGGTCGGCGCCTCGTCCATTCTGGACGTGTTTGCGCGGGTTCAGGACCAGCATCCGGGCATCGGCGTCTTTCCGGGCTTGGTCCCCGAAGCGGGCCTGACGGTGACCTGGATGATGACGGCGGCCCTGAACGTCGCCCTGGGAACCTGGATCTTCCCGCACATGTTCCAGCTCTGCTACGCGGCCGGCAGCCGCAAGGCCATCCGCCGCAACGCCGTGCTGCAGCCGATCTATTCCCTGTCCTTCTTCTTCATCATCCTGCTGGGCTTCGGCGCCCTGCTGGCTGGGGTTTCTCCGCCGGGCGGTGACGTCAACGCCGCCCTGCTGCAGTTCGTGTCCGACGCCTATCCGGCGTGGATGATCGGCCTGCTGGCCGGGACCGCCTGCCTGCTGGCGCTGGTGCCGGGTTCGGTGCTGCTGCTGACGGCGGGGTCGATCTTCAGCCGCAACGTGGTCATGCCGCTCAAGCCGGACCTCAGCGACCGGGCCAGTCTGCTGGTTTCGCGGCTGTCGATGGTGGGCTTTGCGGCGGTGGCCGTGTGGCTGACGATCGGCGCGACCTCGTCTCTGGTCGAGATCGGCCTGGCCGCCTATGCCGCCATCGGCATGTTGGCGCCCGGCGTCTTCCTCGCCTTCCTGTGGCCCCGCGCCAATGCGATCGGCGTAGCGGCGGGCATCGGCGCGGGCTATGCGGCCCTGCTGCTGCCGTCCGCCCAGTCGCTGTGGGCGGCCCTGCTGCCGGGCTGGGACAAGGGACTGGTGGCGATGGGCGTTAACGCCCTTGTCGCGGTCATCGTCGTGCTGCTGACGACGCGTGGCGGTGTAAGGGAAGGCGCGCGCTAAGCCAGCCTTCAGTCGCGCCCTGTCTCGGTCTCGTTCCAGCCCTTGATGCGGGTTTCGAACGCGGCCAGCAGGCGCGCGGGCGCGCCGTCCAACTGACGCCCCAGCCGGTGGATCAGGCTGATGGTCGTGTCTTCGAGGTTGGCCTCGCTGAGCGGGCGGACCACCAGGGTTCCTTCTTCCAGTTCGCTCGTCACCGCGATGCGCGGCAGGACGGTGACCATCCGGCCCGCCCGCGCCGCCTCGCGCATCACATACAGGGAGGTCGTGGTCAGGGCGGGCTCCAGCCACACCTGTTCACGCCGCTCGGCCTCGCGCAGGATCTGGCGGATTCTCAGGCCGATGTCCGGCAGGCACAGGTCGAAAGCGCTCAGCTGGGGCAGGGACACGCTTTTCAGCCGCGCCGCCGGGTGATCGGGCGCGCACACCACCATCAAGGGCTGGGCCGCCACCGCGCGGACGCGGATCTTGGGCTCGGCGCAGTCGTTGAAGATCAGGCCGAAGTGGGCGTTGTCGTCCAGGACGGCCCGGACGATTTCGGTCGTCGACTGCACCGATACGGACGCGGCGATGCCAGGATGCTGGCCCTGGAATTCCTCAAGGACCTTGGAGAAGAAGCCGCCCAGAAAGCCCTCGCCGACCGCGATGCTGACCTTGCCCGCCTTCATCTGCCGATGCTCGTGAAGCCGGTTCATGAAGGCTTCTTCGTTGGCGACGCAGCCCTGATAGTATTCGTAGGCCAGCCGGCCCGCCTCGGTCATGCGGATCGAGCGCCGTCCGCGTTCGATCAGGGCCACGCCCATGTCGCGTTCCAGTTGTGCGATCTGACGGCTGATGGAGGAGACGGCGACGCCGATCTTGTCGCTGGCCAGGCGCATCGAGCCCAGACGCGCAGCCTCGTGGAAGTAATAAAGCGCGTTTCCCTGCATGGAGTCCTCCTAGGACGCGGAGGCTAGCGCGTGTTGCGCGAAACGCAATGATATTGGTCATTTGTCCCGTATTGTGAGCCCAAACGAAATGCTTGAGACAGGGCCATTCTGTCGCACAGTATTGATCTAGAGGTGTTTGTGACTGGCAAGAGAATGCGCGTCGGCTGGCGCGGCTACATCCCCGCGATCACGACGCCCTTCGACGTCGATGGACAGCTGGACCTGTCAGGCCTCGGGACGCTGCTGGAGTGGCTGCACGCCGAGGGCATGCACGGTCTGGTGGTGGCTGGAACCACGGGGGAGTGGACCAGTCTGGCCCCGCAGGAGCGCAAGGCCCTGATCACCGCCGTCGGCGAACAGATGAAGGGCAAGATCTCTCTCATCGCCGGTTGCACCGCCTTTACCGCGCAGGAAGTCGTTGATTTCGCCGAGACCGCCCACGCCTGCGGTTACGAAGGCGTGCTGGTGACGCCGCCGCCCTATATCCGCCCGTCGGCGGATGAGATCGTCAGCTTCTATCAGACGGTGTCCGACGGCTCAGCCCTGCCGATCTGCGTCTACAACTGGCCTCCGGGCACGGGCGTGGACATGGACTTCGACCTGTTGCGCCGCCTGGCCGACATCGAGAACGTCGTCGCCATCAAGCAGTCGACGGGCGACCTTCGCCGCTTCGTCCAGACCTATTTCGGACTGTGCGAGCAGATCCGCGTTTTCGGGCACAGCATGGACGACGGCGGCCTGGCCTTGTTAAGGGGCGGGGGCGGCGACGGCACCATGGGGGCCGGCGGCGTATTGGGGCGGACCCAGCCGGATTTCTACAATCACGTCTGGGCCGGGGATTTCGAGGCGGCGCGCGCCTGCGGCCGTCAGGACCGGGTCATCATGGACGCTTGGTACACGTCTGAGCTTGTCGGCCGTTTCGGATCGGGGCCCGCCATTCTGAAGGCGGCGCTCAACATCCAGGGCCTGCCGGGCGGCTATGTGCGCCGTCCGCTGCTGGACGTGCGCGCAGCCGACCTGGAGCGCATTCGCGAGACCCTGGCGTCGCTCGGGCGCGCCTGATCGATGGAACGTCTGGACGTCGTGGTGATCGGCGGCGGCCTGGTCGGCGCCGCCACGGCGTTCAGGCTCGCCCAGGCCGGGGCCTCTGTGGCCGTGGTGGAGGCGGGCTATCCCAACATCGGCGCGTCCGGCGCCAATGCGGGGTCTCTGCATTTTCAACTGGAGCGCCGCTTCCTGGAGAACGGCGAGGCGCTGGCCGATCAGGCGGCGCAGGTGTTGAGCCTCAACCGCCTCGCGATCGAGGAATGGCGGGGGCTGGACGCCGAAATGGGCCCGGATCTCCACATCCACATGCGCGGCGGCCTGATGGTCGCCGAGACGGCGGACCAGGTCCGCACGCTTGAGCGCAAGGTCGCCCGCGAGGTCGAGGGCGGTCTGGACACGCGGCTGATCGACGGCGCCGAAGCGCGAAGCATCGCGCCGGGCCTGTCCGAAGCCGTGACGGCGGCGGCCTATCTCGCCTCGGAAGGCCATGCCGATCCGAAAGCCCTGACGCCGGCCTTCCTGACGCGCGCCCAGACCGCGGGCGTCCAACTGCTGCAAGGTGCGCGCGTGACGGCGGTCGGATCGGATAGGCAGGGCTATCGTCTGACCGTGCGTCGGGGCGAGGCGGACATCGAACTTGCGACCCGCAAGGTGCTGATCGCGGCGGGCGCCTGGACGGGCCGGATCGGCGAACTGTTCAACCTGCACCTTCCCATCTATCCGGTCGCCCTGCTGATGAATGTCACGGAGCGCGCGCCGCCCATGCTGGAGCAGTTGATCCAGCACGTCGGTCAAAGGCTGTCGATGAAACAGGCGCACGCCGGCAACATGCTGATCGGCGGGGGGTGGCCGTCTCGTATGCAACTGGACGCAGCGGGCCGGTTCGATCTGGATCGGCCGGCGGAACTGCTGACGCCCTCGCTGGCGGGCAATCTGGGGGTCGCGTCGCGCATCTTTCCGCCGGTCGCCGAGCTCAATCTGATCCGCAGCTGGACCGGGATCACCGCCATCACGGCGGATCAGACGCCGTTGGTCGGCGAGGTCCCTCAGGCGCAGGGCGTCTATGTGGCGGCGGGCGGTTCCGCCTTCACCCTGGGGCCGGTGTTCGCCCGTCTTCTCGCCAGACTGATCCTGGATGAGCGCGAGGATTGCCTGTCGATCTTCTCTCCGGCGCGTTTCGGCCACCTCAACAGCTTCATGGGAGGTCGGCTTGCGTAAGACCCAAGGCGTGTCGCGTGGGGAGCCCTTCGCCTTCAGTGTCGACGGCGACGCGATACAGGCATATCCGGGCGAGACCATCGCGGCCGCCATGCTGGCTGCGGACGCCACGGGGTTCAGGCGCGATCGCTCGGGGCGGGCGCGCGGCCTGTTCTGCAACATGGGCGTCTGCAGCGAATGCCTGGTCCATGTGCGGGATGGCGACGTTTCCCGACGCGTGCGCGCCTGTCTTGTCCTGGCTGACCCCGGAATGACGGTCGATACGGGGATCGGCGAATGAGTTCGTCCCTCAGCGGCGCAGGCCCCGAGTACGATCTGGCCGTGATCGGCGCAGGACCGGCGGGGCAGGCGGCCTGCCTGAGCCTCAACGGGACCCTGCGGATCGCCGTCATCGACGAACAGGCGCGGCCGGGCGGCCAGATTCTGCGTCAGCCGCCGCGCACGTTTTCGGTCGTCGACTGGATGAAGGGCGGGGCCTATCGCGAACTGAACGCCCGCCTGGCCGCCTTCGAGGCCCTGTCCAACGTCGACTTCATGGGCGGGCGCTCGGTGCTTGGGCTGCGTGAGACGGGCGGCGCTTGGACGCTGACCCTGTCCGGCGCCTCGGGCGTCGAAGAGGTGTCGGCGCGCCGGGTGCTGATCGCCGGGGGTTGCTATGATCTCGCCACGCCCATCCCCGGCTGGACCCTGCCGGGCGTCATGAGCGCAGGCGGGACGCAGGCCTTCATCAAGAGCCAGCAACTGGTCCCCGGCAAGCGCCTGGCGTTCGCGGGCAGCCACCCGCTGCAACTGCTTGTGGCCGAACAGGCTCTGGAGGCGGGCGGGGAGGTGGCCGTGGTCGCCTTCATCCAGCCCTTCTCGACGCTTGCGCGGCGCGCCCTCGCCAGACCCTGGACGGCCCTGACGCATTGGCCGGTTCTGCTGTCGGCGCTCGGCAGCGCCTGGCGCCTGCTCAGGGCGGGCGTTCCCCTGCGTTTCGGCCGAGCGGCGCTGAGCGTGGAGGGGCAGGGCCGGGTTTCCGCCCTGCGTCTGAGCGAGACGGAGCGGTTCGAGTGCGATGCGGCCGCCCTCTGTTTCGGCTTCATGCCTCAGGCGGACCTGCCGCGCGCGGCGGGGCTGGAGGTGACGCCCGCCCGGCCCGGCGGCTGGAAGACGAGCCACGACGAATGGATGCGGGCCTCGCGCCCGGGAGTCTATGTCGCGGGCGAGACCACGGGCGTGAAGGGCGCCGAAGCGGCGTCGGCCGAAGGCGCTCTGGCCGGTCTGGCGGTGGCTCTCGACGAAGGGCTGATCGATCAGGACGAAGCGCGTCGTCGCGCCCGTCCCTGGCGCAGGGCGCGACGACGGGCGATGCGGTTTTCGGCCCTACTTGAAGCGGTCGCCGACCCCGGGCCGTTCAGCGACCGCCTGCCTGATACGGATACGATTATCTGCCGCTGCGAGGATGTGGTTCTGGCCGATCTGCAGGCCGCGCTGGCGCGCTGCGACGAGGTCGGTTCCGTCAAGCTGGCGACCCGATGCGGCATGGGCGCGTGCCAGGGCCGAAACTGCGAGCACAGCCTGTTGAGCCTGGCCGGAGAGCCGCATTCCGAACACTCAGCGTTCACGGCGCGCTTTCCTGCGAGACCCGTAAGGGTCGGTGATCTCGCCGCTCGTTGATTGCGTTCAGCGCAACGATTTTTCCAAAAGCTGTCATTGTTTGCGGCGGCAGAACGCCACAAAACTGTCTTCATCAAAAGTCGGAACACGTTGCAAGGGAGGGGAGCGTGGCCGGAAATACTCGCGACGAGGGCAGGCCCTTGTTCACGGTGGATCACGTGTCCAGGACCGTGCCTGACCTCGATCAGGCGCTGGCGTTCTACTGCGGCGTCCTGGGGGCGGAAGAGCTCTACCGCATGGGTCCGATGGACGCGGCCGAGATGCCGACGGGTCCCGATGGGCGCGACTGGATGGAGTCCCACGTGGGCGTCCAGGGCGCGCGTCTGACCCTGGCCATGATCGCCTTCGCGGGCGGGGCACGCATCCAGCTGGTGCAGTACGACAGCCCGGACGGGCGACGGATGGAGCCGCCGCTCAACTGCGACCTCGGCGGGCACCACATCGCCTTGCGGGTCGATGACGTTCCGGCCGCCGCCGCCTGGCTGGCGGAGCGCGGCTGCAAGCCGCTGGAGCCCATCGAGATCGGCGCCGGGCCGCTGGCGGGCAAGACCAACCTCTACATCCAGGATCCTTTCGGGCTGCAGCTCGAACTCGTCGACTAGCCGGGAGGGCGACATGGCGACCACGAAAATCAATCCATCAGATCTCTACGACAGCACCGCTTTCGGCTTCTCTCACGCCGCCGTTCAGGACGGGGCGAAGGTGCTTCACCTTGCGGGCCAGGTCGCCTGGGACGCCGATTGCAATGTCGTGGGCGTCGGCGACTTCCCCGCCCAGGTCGACAAGGCGCTGGCCAACATCGCGGCGGTGCTCGCCCATTCCGGACTGGGTCCGTCGGATGTCGTGCGGCTGCGGACCTACATCGTCGACAACGACATGGAGCGCCTCGGCGCCGTGGTCGGCGCGCTGAAGCGCTTCTACGGCGACGAAACGCCGGCGCCCAACACGGTGGTCGGGGTGCAGTCCCTCGCCCTGCCGGACTTCCTCGTCGAGATCGAGGCCATCGCCCAGTTCCGCGATTAAGGCCGCGTCCGCGCGCGCCTGATCGCTCATCCCTTCACGCTAAATCCCCTTGGAGTTCCTCCGTTGACCTCTCCCAACACGCGTCAGTGTCTGCTGACATCCACTGTTATCGGCGGTGTCGCCGCCCTGACGGCCTTCGCCGCCCAGCCTGCCGCCGCCATGGTTCAAGACGAGCCCACCTCGGTCAGCGAGATCGTCGTTACGGGGTCGCGGATCGTCCGTAAGGACTATAACTCGACCAGCCCCATCGTGACCGTCGGCCAGGAAGACCTGCAGGCGACCGGATCGGTGACGGTCGAAAGCCTGATGAACGACATGCCGCAGTTCATGCCGGGCAACAGCCACGGCTCGGTCAACCCGGGCAATGGCGGTCAGGCCAACCTGAACCTGCGCGGTCTGGGCAGCAACCGCACGCTCGTCCTGATGAACGGTCGCCGCATCGTGCCGTCGAACGCGGACGGCACGGTCGACGTCAACCTGATCCCTGCGGCCCTGATCAAGAACGTCGAAGTCATCTCGGGCGGCGCCTCGGCCACCTATGGCTCGGACGCCCTGGCCGGCGTGGCCAACTTCACCCTGAACGACAGCTTCTCCGGTGTTCAGATCGACGCCCAGTACGGTCAGACGGAACGCGGCGACGGCACGACCGAGAGCTTCACCATCACGATGGGCGGCAACCTGGACGACGGTCGCGGCAATGCGGTGCTGTCGATCGGTCGTTCGACCCGTTCGGCGATCATGAGCAATGCGCGCGGCTTCTCGCGCGTTTCGGGCCGCAACAGCGTCTCGCCGCTGGGCGTCACCACCTTCGACTCGACCAACCTGCCGAGCCAGGCCTTCCTCAATAGCTATCTGAACTGCGCCGGCTGCGTCACCCCGACGGGCGAGTTCGGCTACAACACCGACGGTTCGCTGTTCAGCCATGTCGGCGCCTACAACTTCAAGAGCCCCGGCGGCGCCGAGTGGGACGCCTATCACCAACCGGGCGTGGCCTGGGCCTACAACACCGGCGCGACCGGCATGCTCAGCATTCCGCTGGAACGCTGGAACGCCTTCTCGGCGGTTCGCTATGACCTGACGGACTCGGTCGAGCTGTACGGCAACGTCCTGTACACTCAGTACAGCTCGGACGTCATTCTGGCGCCGACGCCGATGCCGGGACCGTCGCCGACGTACGGCTTCCGCGTGCCGACGACCAACCCGTTCATCTCGGCCGATCTGCGCGCCTTCCTGGACGCGCGCCCGAACCCGACGGCCTCCTTCGGCCTGAACAAGCGCTTCAACGCCATCGGCGGCCGTCTGGCCGAAGACAGCACCACGGTCTATCAGGTGACGACCGGCGTGCGCGGCGCTCTGCCGTTCGGCGACTGGCGCTATGACGTCAGCGCCCAGTACGGCCGCGTCGACAACCAGACGCAGCAGTCGGGCAACGTCTCGCGTTCGGCCGTTCAGCGTCTGCTGGATGATCCGGCCGGCGGCGCCAACCTGTGCGAAGGCGGCTTCAACCCCTTCGGCCTGACGAAGCTGTCGCAGAGCTGCATCAACTACATCAACCGCAACAGCAAGAACGCCACCCTCAGCGAGCAGAGCGTCGTCGAGGCGACCATGCAGGGCGGCCTGTTCCAGCTGCCGGCCGGTGAAGTCCGCGTCGCCCTGGGCGCCCAGTATCGCGAAGACAGCTTCGCCTTCCGTCCGGACGCCGGCCTGTCGCAGAGCAATCCGATCGTCGACCACCTGGGCGCCGACGGCCTGCCTGACGGCGGCAAGATCGGCGGCGTGGAAGTCGCCGGCTTCAACCCGGTTCAGCCCCTGACCGGCTCGACCAACTCGACCGAAGTCTTCATCGAGGCCCTGATCCCGGTCTTGGCCGACAAGCCGTTCGTCCAGTCGCTGGATCTGAACCTGGGCTATCGCTACGCCGACTACAGCACCGTCGGCGGGGTTTCGGCCTATAAGGCGGACATCGACTGGGCCGTCGTCGACGGCCTGCGGGTTCGCGGCGGCGTCCAGCGCGCCGTGCGTGCGCCCTCCATCGGCGAACTGTTCGGCAACCGCGACATCAGCTCGCCGCAGATCGGCAGCCCGGTGAACGCCGCAGGCCAGGCCGTCTATGGCGGCGACCCCTGCGACATCCGCGGCGCCTACCGCAACGGGCCGGATGCGGCCAAGGTCCGCGACCTCTGCATCGCCCAGGGCCTGTCGGCGGCTGCTGTCGACAGCTATGTCTTCAACAGCACGCAGATTCAGGGCTTCGTCGGCGGTAACCGCAACCTGAAGGAAGAGACGGCGGACACCTGGACGCTGGGCTTCGTCTATCGTCCGCAGCTGGAAAACCCGCTGTTCTCGCGTCTGTCGACCTCGCTCGACTACTACAGCATCGAGATCACCGATGTGGTCGGCACCATCACGGCGGCGAACCAGCTTCAGGGCTGCTTCAACGCCACGGGCGTGACCAACACCAGCTATGACGCCAACAACGGCTACTGCCAGCTGTTCCGCCGCGACGCGATGACGGGCAATGTGGTCGACAGCCTGGGCCTGCAGCAGAACCTGGCCACGCTGAAGACCTCGGGCGTCGATCTCCAGATCGACTGGGGCTTCGACCTGATGGACGCCGGCATGCCTGACTGGGGCGCGCTGAACCTGAACTTCGTGGTCGGCTGGATGGATAGCTGGCAGCGTCAGGACGCTGCGGGCGGTCCGTTCAACGAGCGCGCAGGCACCATCGATTCCACCAACGGCTTCACCTTCCCGGAATGGAAGTTCCTGACCTCGGTCAACTATTCCAAGGGGCCGTACGGCGTGGGCGTGCGCTGGCGCCGGGTCGGCGAGGTGGATATCTACCGCACCGAAAACAAGCTGGATGCGATCAACTACTTCGATCTGCTGGGCACCTGGGAAGTCAGCGACCGCGTCGTCGTGCGCGCGGGCATCAACAACCTGACCGATCAGGACCCGCGCACCTGGTCGCCGGGCATCCAGGCCAACACCGATCCCTCGACCTATGACATCCTGGGACGGCGCTACTTCGTGGGTCTGACGGCTAAGTTCTGACCCCGATCAGGCGCGGCGACGACGGTTCGGCCATCCTCCTGAGGCCGTCGTCGTCGCGTCTTGAATTCCGAGCGGGACGTATGAGTTGAGGGAACCGAGTATGAGAAGACGTGAACTGCTTCTGGGCGTGGCCGGCGCGGCGGCGCTCAGCATCGCCGCCGCATCGCCCGCTGCGGCGGCATGGCGCCAGACGGACGCGCGCGAGCGGTTCGCGGCCCTGGTCAAGGAAAGCCAGAAGGCTGACGACGCCCTGAACCCGCTGCGCCTGGCGCGACGGGGACAGCGGCCGACCGGCGACGTTTTCATCGACCCTCAGGGCGAGGCCTACGCCCGGCAATTTGGGGCCCAGAAGCGGGCGGAGCTGAACGCCCTGTCGGCCATCGACCGTGCCTCCCTGCCCGAGGGCGATCAGATCGCCTATGACGTCTTCCGCTATCAGGCGGAAAAGGCCGTCGACGAGATCGACACCGGCCTGCACGCGATCCGCAACAAGGCGCCGCTGAACGCCTCGTTCGGCCTGCATGTCGAATTCCCCGACTATATGACCAGCGCCCAGTTCAAGTCGGTTCAGGATTATGAGCTGGGTCTGGCCCAGCTCGAAGGCTTCACCGCCTTCATGAACGACACGGTGAAGCGTCTGGAGCAGGGGATGGCCGAGGGCTATCACCAGCCGAAGATCGTGGTCACCAATGTCCTGGCGCAGGTCGAGGCCTTCCTGACCCTGCCGGTCGAGGACAATCCCCTCTATGCCCCGGCGACGCGTTTCCCTGACGCGATCGGAGCGGCCGACCGTGCGCGTCTGGAGGCGGCCTATCGCAAGGCGGTTCAGGACGGCGCCTATCCCGCCTATGACCAGTGGCGCGTCTTCCTGCGCGAGCGCTATCTGCCGACCGCGACCGAGGGTGCGGGCCTGTGGGCGATGAAGGACGGCGCGCGCGTCTATGCGGCCGATCTGGTGCGCCACACCACGACCACCATGAGCGCCGAAGAAATTCACCGTCTCGGCGTGTCGGAAGTGGCCCGTATCCGCGCCGAGATGGAGGAGTCGCGCAAGGCGGCGGGATTCACCGGCGATCTGCCGGCCTTCTTCGAACATATCCGCACCGAGCCGAGCTTCTACTACACCGAGCCGAAGGACCTGATCGACCACTTCGAGCGGATTGAGGCCAAGGTCTGGCAGCGGATGCCCGAACTGTTCTCGCGCCGCCCGCGCGCCGAGTTCGAGGTCCGTCCGCTGCCCGCGCTGGGGGACCAGCGCGGCACGGGCTATTACCGCTCGGGCCCGCCGGACGCTTCGGAGCCCGGCGTGCTGTATTTCAACATGGCGATGCTGAACACGCGCCCCATCCCGACGCTGGAGACCCTGGCGCTGCACGAAGGCGTGCCGGGGCACCACTATCAGTCGTCGCTGGTGCAGGAAGACGAAAGCCTGCCGGACCTGCTGCGTTTCCGCCTGGCGCCGGCGACCGCCTATACCGAGGGCTGGGGCCTGTATGCGGAGTCTCTGGGCAAGGATCTGGGCCTGTTCACCGACCCCTATCAGTGGTTCGGCCATCTGGACATGGAGATGCTGCGCGCCGTGCGTCTGGTGGTCGACACCGGGCTTCACGCCCTGCGTTGGGAGCGTCAGCAGGCCATCGACTACATGCTGGCCAACACCTCGATGGCGCAGCGCGACGTGGTGGTCGAAATCGACCGCTACATCACCAACGCCGGTCAGGCCTGCGCCTATAAGGTGGGCGAGCTGAAGCTCCAGGAACTGCGCGGCCGGGCGACCCAAAGGCTGGGCGACCGGTTCGACATCCGCCATTTCCACGATCAGGTGCTGGACACCGGCGCCCTGCCGCTGGACGTGCTGGAAGCCAAGATCGACCGCTGGCTGGCCGCCGCTTAAGCGGGGGGACTGAAGGGGAGCAGGGCATGAACAGACGGCAGATGCTGACGGCGGCGGCTGGGACGGCCGCTCTGGCGGCCGCGCCTGCGGCTGCGGCTTTTGACAGCGCTGATGCTCGGCTGGCGGCGCTGTTGGAACGGCACGCCCGCTCCCTTCAGGCGTTCGACGGCGGCAGCGAGGCGGATCCGCTGGGCGATCGCTCCGTCGCGGGACGCGCCCGTTTCAGGGCTGAGAACACGCAAAGGATCGCCGAACTTCAGGGCGTCGATCGCGCGGCGCTGTCGCCCGCCGCCCGCATCGACCGCGATACGGCGGCCTTCGTCTATGGCGTTCTGGACGATCATCTGGCGCGGCCCGGGACCGTGGACCTGGACCTGCGCCCCAGCCCCTATGTCGTCAGCCAGATGAACGGCGCCTACTACTGGTCGCCGCCGCGGATCGGCGCGCGGGCGATCAAGGGGCGAGAGGTCTATCTGGACGGCGTCGCCGCCCTGGCGCGCGGCATCGAGCAGGAGAGCGAGCGCATCGTCCACGACGCAGGCCAGGGCGTCATTCCGCCCGACTTCATTCTGGCGATGACAGCGGCGCAGGTCAGGGCCCTGCGCGACAGCGCGCCGCAGGCCAATCCCGTGCTTGCCCCCGCGTACCGCGCCGACGAAGCTCTGGGCGAGGAAGGGGCCGCCCTGTTCCGCCAAATCGTCGCGCCCGCGCTGGACCGTCAGGCGCTGGCGCTGGACGCCCTTGTCGGGCGCGCGTCGGACAAGGCGGGGGTCTGGGCGCAGCCGGACGGCGAGGCGCTCTACGCCTCGTCGCTGTACGCCAACATCACCATCCGGCGGGCGCCGGGCGAACTGCACCGTCAAGGCCTGGAGTGGGTGGCGGCCCTGTCGGCCGAGATCGACGCCGATCTGAAGCGGCTGGGCATGAGCCAGGGCTCGGTCGGCGAACGCATCGCCGCCCTGAACCTCGACCCGCGCTTCCTTCAGCCGAACACCGATGCCGGGCGAGCCGAGGTGCATCGTCAGGCCGAAGCCTATCTGGCGGCGTCGCGGGCGCGGGCGTCGCGGGCCTTCACCCATCTGGTCGATACGCCGGTCGAGGTTCGCCGCATGTCGACGGCCACTGAGGACAGTTCTCCGGTCGCCTTCTACAATGGGCCGTCGGGCGGCGCGCCGGGCGGGGTGCTGCTGAACCTGAAGACGCCCAGCGATCTGCCGTCCTGGCGCCTGCCGACCTTGATCCATCACGAAGGCGTGCCGGGCCACCACTCTCAGGCGGCGGTGCTGGACGAGGTCGGCGGTCTGACGGCCTTCCGGCGCGCGGCGCGTTTCTCGGCGTGGACAGAAGGCTGGGCCCTTTACGCCGAAGCCATGTCGGACGAGATCGGCGCCTATGAGGCCGACCCCTACGGCCGGATCGGCTATCTGCAGGCGCAGCTCTGGCGCGCGGGCCGCGTGGTGGTCGACACCGGCCTGCACCACGAGCGCTGGGACCGCGAACAGGCCGTCGCCTATATGGTCGACACCGTCGGCGAACTGCGCGGACCGACCGAGCGCGAAGTGAACCGCTACTGCGTCTACCCCGGCCAGGCCTGCTGCTTCATGGTCGGCAAGCAACAGATCGTCGCCTCGCGCGAGGCGGCGAGACAGGCCATGGGCGGTCGTTTCCGCCTGGGCGACTATAACGATCTTGTACTGCGTTCCGGCCCCTTGCCGATGGAAGTCCTGGACGCCCTTGTTCAGCAATGGAGCGCCGCCTGATGCGTCGTCGTGATCTCCTGGTCGGCGCTGCGGCGCTCGGCATGGCTTCTCCTCTGGCGGCCTGCGCTACGGGCGCCGCTTCGCCCGGCGCGGCGAAGGGCGACGGGGCCGAGGACGCCCGTCTGGCCGCCCTGCTCGAACGCCACGCCCAGGCCCTGCGCGCCGAGGAGGGGGGCGGGGATCGTCTGGCCGATTATTCGCTGGCGGCCCGCGCTCGCCACGGACAGGCGACGGCGCAGCGGCTGGCTGAACTGGGCGCGGTGAACCGCGCGGCGCTCTCGGCCGCCGCAGCGCTGGATTACGACACGGCTCGCTTCATCTATGAGGCGATGGCCGACCAGTACGGCCGTTACGGCTTCTCGGACATCAATCTGCGGCCCAGCCCCTATGTCGTCAGCCAGATGAACGGCGCCTACTACTGGCTGCCGGACGGCATCGGCGGTCGTTCGCCGATGAAGGACGCGGCCGACGCCGACCGCTATCTCGACAAGCTGAACCAGTTCGCCGTCGCTCTGGATCAGGAGACCGAACAGATCGGCCACGACGCGGGGCTCGGCGTCATCCCTCCCGACTTCATTCTGGCCAAGACCCTGGCCCAGATTGCGGCTCTTCGGGATTCTTCGCCGACGGGCAATGCGTTGACGGCGCCTGCGCTGGAGCGTGCGCGCGAAGCCGGGATCGCCGGTCTGGATGCGCGCGCGGCGGCGATCTTCGCCGAGCGGATCCGGCCCGCACTGCAGCGCCAGAGCGAAGCCCTGACAGCCTTGCAGCCCCGCGCCGACGCCCGCGCCGGCGTCTGGGCCAAGCCGGACGGCGAGGCCTATTACGCCTCTGCGCTTTATTCCAATACGACCGCCAGCTATGCGCCGGGCGAACTGCATCAGCTGGGCCTGTCATGGGTCGCCGAACTGTCGGCCGAAATCGACCGGCTGCTGAGAGCTGAAGGTCTGACCCAGGGGGACGTGGGCGCGCGCATGACCGCCCTGGATCGCGATCCGCGCTTCCTCAAGCCGGACACCGAGGCCGGGCGTCAGGAAATCATCGACTACGCCAACCAGCGGCTGAACCGCGTCAAGGGCCTGCTGTCGCGCGGGTTCACCGTGACTCCGGATCGGCCGGTCGAGGTGCGTCGCGTCTCGCCCGCCATCCAGAACGGCGCTCCCGGCGGCTTCTACAGCGCCAGCAGCGATCCCGCCCAGCCGTCGATCATCTACATCAACCTGCGCTCGGTCGAGGAAAACGCCCTGTGGCGCATTCCGACCCTCCTGCACCACGAAGGCGTGCCGGGGCACCATTTCCAGGACAGCGTCCTGCGCGAGGCGGGGGAACTGTCGCTGTTCCGGCGCACGGTCCGTTTCTCGGCCTGGACCGAAGGCTGGGCGCTCTACGCCGAGCAGCTGGCCGACGAGATCGGCGCCTATGAGGGCGATCCGGTCGGTCGGATCGGCTATCTGCAGGGGCAGCTTTTCCGGGCATGCCGCGTGGTCGTCGACACCGGCATCCACCATGCGCGCTGGACGCGTGAACAGGCGATCGACTGGATGGTGACCCACGCGGGCGAGCATCGCGACGCCGCCGAGCGCGAGATCGACCGCTATTGCGTCTATCCGGGCCAGGCCTGCAGTTTCATGGTCGGCAAGCAGCAGATCGCCGCCTCGCGCGAAGAGGCCCGGCGTCGCCTTGGGTCGCGGTTCGACCTGCGGCGCTACAACGACTTCGTCCTGGCCTCAGGACCGCTTCCGATGGACGTTCTGGCCGAGGCGATGCGCCTGACCTAGAGGGGACCGTTCTGTCAGGAACGGATGAGCGTCCCTCCGTCAATCTAGGCTCCGGCCCCGTTGATTTGAGGCGTGCGATAGCAGGCGGGCGTCTTCGTCCTGATGATGGAGGGCCTGTCCGGCGCTCAGACCGAACGTCGGACCGTCATGACTCCGCGACCTATCCCCAAGGCGCACCGCACGAATCCGCCCGGCCAGATATTGTTTCTGGTCACGAAGCCGAGCGCGAGCTTCACGGCGGCTGGGTTCTGCAACGGTTTCCGCAGCGCCTGTCGTCAGGCAGGGATAGGAGACTGCTTGGCGCATGGTCTGCGCTAGCTCAAGCTGTCGAAAAGTAGACATCGGCGACCGTTCAACCGCCGAAAACCGGACATTGGCGGCCCGAAAGCCGGACTTGCCGATATCGCCCAGGCGGTGGCGAACGGTGACAGCGTCGAGGCATGGCTGAGCGACAAGGGGGCTGATTACAGTCTACCCGCGTCCATCATCGACCTGCAGCACGATTGGGAGCAATTTGCGATGCTGCTCTAGATAGATTGCTGAGCCCGACTGTGGGACTTGGCGCCTCTATAATACAAAACACTGCTACATGACCGGTGAAGGACCCTGCCTGAAAGACGGCACTCCAACCTCCGGGCGAACGTCTGCTCTCGGACGAGGTGATTGAGACCGAAGTCGACCCGTGGCGGACATTCCATCGGACAGTATCTGCGCTACTGCGTAGTCGTGCAGCAACTCGGCTTCCGAACACCTCTGCGAGCGGTTCATCGTCATGCCATGTCATCATCATGAACTGGTCGGCGGGAACTTCATTGGACGCCACGACCTTCAGGTTCGCCCCAATCGACGCTATCGACTATTTTAACAGGGCGGAGTTACGGCCGGTCGGCTAGGTGCCACGAGCGGTCATTATGGGCGCTCTGCTGAATGAAGCGGCGACAATCAGCGCCGTATCTCACGTCACTTCACGCTCCCCATATGGCTGGGTGAGAAGCGGGGATCACGGCAGAAAAAACCCCGCAGCGCTTGGTTGCGGGGTTTTGATATCGGGTCAGGGATAGAGATATTAGCGTCCCGATGAGGGCTGCGAGGTCCAACCAAGCGCGTCCATCATCACTTTGAACAGATGGGTGTTGGGAAAATAGCCTCGCACCTGCTCGGCGCCAGCGCCCACCGCCAGTGCGGGAACCTCCTCGGCCGTGTGGGTGCGGTTGACGAGGATGTTTTTCAACCGAATGACCTTGCCGCGTTCATCAGACGCCGCCCACGCCTCATAACCCTCAAGCAGGGCATCGCCGCGCTGACCGCCGTCGACCTGAACGCCGAAGGAGTGATCTGCGGTGAATAGCAGCAGGGTGTCATTCAGATCGACACGCGCCTGGACCTCGGCGATGAGCCGGTCGAAGTCCACGACATTCTGCAAGCCTTTGCGCGGATCATCCGTGTGGGCGTCCCATTCGACCATCAGGAAATAGCCGTCCGGCGAGCGTTGCAGCAGCTCCAGGGCCCTAAGCGTAGCGGCGTGGACATCCATGGAGTCGGCGACGACCACCGGGCGAAGGTTCTCGGCCGGGACCTCTTCCAGCGTGGAATAGATCGGGCGTCCATGCGCCTGGGCGAGTTGGTCGAAGCCGGTTCCGCGCGCGGCCAATTGTTCGCCGATCCGTTGGCGGCCAGCACCGAACACCACATCAGGTCCGTCGCCGAAGCGAGGCGTGAACATCTGCGGGAAAATCTCGCCCCATTTGCCGCGATCGTTGGAGTGAGCGTAGGTGGCGGCCGGCGTAGCGTCAGCGATGGACTGGGTGGAAATGACGCCGGTCAGAAGGCCGCGTTCCTCGGCGTATTCGAGCAGGGTCTTGGTCGGCGCGCCGTCGTGCCGGCCACGGGCGCCGTCCGGACCTTGGCTGATGACGCCATTGTGGGTCTTCACGCCAGTCATGATGGACGACATGCCGTTGGCGGAGTCCGAAACGAAGCGGTCCACCGGGGAAGTTTCGCTAAGTCCCAGATGCGGCCACTGCTGGATGTGAAGTCGCATTGGCTCGCCATAGGCCATCAGACTGGCGGCCGAGAGGGTTGAGACGCCAGCCGCGTCGGCGAGAAAGAGAATGACATTCCGGGCCTTGCCGGGGACAGGGGCAGACACGGAGGCCGAGCTGGTTTCGGCTGAACGGCCTGCGGCGGGCTCGGCGGCAAGCGGCGTGACGCCGAAGGTCATCGAGGCGGCCAACGCCGAGGCCAAAAGGTGGCGAACAGTTTTCATGGAAGCCTTAGTCCTGAAGATCAATAAAGATGCGGGACGACGGCGGGCCGCAGTGGGCGCCGCCATCGGGGAAGTGATTGGGGGAGCGTCAGCATGCTCGGCCGCTCGGCTTCGGCGCTCTGCGGCGCAACGCCGAAGCCTCCGGCCGGCGCGTCAGAAACGGAAGCGAAGCCCCAGGCTGTAGGTCCGCCCGAAATCTTCGAGTTCCTCTACCCGCGCGCGGTCTCCCCGGTATCGCCGCGCCCGGGAATCCGTCAGGTTGCCTGCTTCCGCCACCAGCGTCAGGTTCGGTCGAAGCTGATAACGCGCGGTCCAGTCCAGAATTCCGCGCTCGTCCCACCAGAGGAAGTTCCCGGCGGTGCCGTCGCCATAATCGCTGATGCCGCGGGTCTGGTGGTTATAGGCCAGGCGGGTGCTCAGCGGCCCCTTTTCGTAATAGACGGCGAAGTTGAACGTGTGTTTGGGCTGGAGGCCCAACGGCGCGCTCTCTCCGGTCTCGGGGACGTAGGACTCGGTCTCGATGTAGCTGTAGTTCGAGAACACCCCCAACCCGTCGAACGGGGCCGGCAGGAAGGTGAGCGCCTGATCCCAGGTCGCTTCCAGTCCCTTCACGGTGGCGGCGCGGTCGCCATTGACCGTTGAGGTCAGACGCCAGCCTGCTTCAGGGGTGATGAAACCGTTGAAGTCTTCGCCGGCCTCCACGACCCTGCTGAAGCTGAAATGGACATCTTCGATACGCTTGACGAACACGCCCAGCGACAGGACGCCGACGGGATTGAAGTAGTATTCCGCCATCAGGTCCAGCGCCTGGGACGTGGCGGGCTTTAGCTCCATGTTGCGGGCGCTGATCGTTTCGGCTTCGCGGTTGACGGAGACGGTCGGCCTCATGTCCGAAAAGCTCGGTCGGGCTATGGCCGAGCTGTAGGAGGCGCGCAGGATCAGATTGTCTGTCGCCGCATACTTCACATGCAGGCTCGGGAAGAAATTGGTGTACTCGCGCCCGAACTCTGTCGCCGTGGGCTCGGTGGCCCAGTTATCGTCGCTTCGCCAGCCTTGGCTGTCTGTGCGGGTGTGTTCAGCTCGAACGCCACCGACCACGCGCCACGGACCCGCATCGACGACGCCCATGACATAGGCTGCGGCGATCTGTTCCTTGATGCTGAAGTCGTTGCTCCATGATGCTTCGATCGACTCTTCGGTCTTCAGTCCATCGACATGAGACCGGACAATGTTCTTGTCGAAGCGATATCCGAAAGGAAATTGACGTGCCTCTGAGTTTTCATCCAGC
>KB291732.1 GCA_000318405.1 Brevundimonas diminuta 470-4
CTTGATCGTTTCTCAGCAAAACTCATACGCAGGCTTATCCGGGGGATGGAAAGAGGTATCCGCCGGACCTACGTCTGATTTTTACTTTGTCAGACAATATCTTCTCGAACCTGACCTGAAAGCTTATGAGGAGCCGGTCAAATTCTTCCTTTACAATGTCAATGCAGCCAATCATGCGACCGGATGCAAACTTGATATGATCGCGGGCGTTCAAGCTCACGCTTGAAACACCTGGTGGAGCCTAACGGATTCGAACCGATGACATCCTGCTTGCAAAGCAGGCGCTCTACCAACTGAGCTAAGGCCCCTTTCAGGAGTTTAGCCAGGAGAGCTTCATCGGCGACCGTCGCACGTCCTTACCAAAGGACTGGTAGGCCCGGGCAGACTCGAACTGCCGACCTTACGCTTATCAGGCGTACGCTCTAACCACCTGAGCTACGGGCCTAGGGCAGTGCGACAGGCCGGGAATTCCCCAGGCTCGCGATCGCGCCATCAATACAACGAACCGAATGTTCGCAGCGTCGATGACGAAAAGAGGAAAGAGAAACGGAGACGGCGGCGCCCCGCATTTGTTGCTATTCACGACCAAGGCCGCTTTCGCTATGCGGAGCCTCAATAGCCTCGTGAGAGGCTGGAGAAGCATCCTTAGAAAGGAGGTGATCCAGCCGCAGGTTCCCCTACGGCTACCTTGTTACGACTTCACCCCAGTCGCTGACCCTACCGTGGTCGGCTGCCTCCATTGCTGGTTAGCGCACCGCCTTCGGGTAGAACCAACTCCCATGGTGTGACGGGCGGTGTGTACAAGGCCCGGGAACGTATTCACCGCGGCATGCTGATCCGCGATTACTAGCGATTCCAACTTCATGCCCTCGAGTTGCAGAGGACAATCCGAACTGAGACGACTTTTAAGGATTAACCCTCTGTAGTCGCCATTGTAGCACGTGTGTAGCCCACCCTGTAAGGGCCATGAGGACTTGACGTCATCCCCACCTTCCTCCGGCTTAGCACCGGCAGTCCCATTAGAGTTCCCAACTAAATGATGGCAACTAATGGCGAGGGTTGCGCTCGTTGCGGGACTTAACCCAACATCTCACGACACGA
>KB291733.1 GCA_000318405.1 Brevundimonas diminuta 470-4
GAACTGCTGATCGACATCAAGGCGCGCGGCCTCGCGGTTCCGCCTGAGATTGCCGTGGGTGACGGAGCAATGGGGTTCTGGAAGGCGCTCGACGAGGTCTTCCCTGGCACACGCCATCAAAGATGTTGGGTCCACAAAATCGCCAACGTGCTAAACAAATTCCCGAAATCCATGCAGCCGGCGGTGAAGGCCGACCTGCGCGAGATCTGGCAGGCTGAAACCCGCGCCGTGGCGCAAACCGCGATGAATGTCTTCGCCGAGAAATACGGCGCCAAATACGAAAAGGCAGTGACCTGCCTGACCAAGGACAGCGTGGCGTTGCTCGCCTTCTACGACTTCCCGGCCGATCACTGGGATCACCTGCGCACGGGAAACCCGATCGAGAGTGTCTTCGCCACCGTTCGGCACAGGACTGTCCGAACCAAGGGTGCGCTGTCGCAGAAGACGGCGAAGCTCATGGTCTTCAAGCTCGTTCAGGCTGCCGCCAAGACATGGCGCCGCCTGAAGGGCGCGAACCAGTTGCCTTTGCTCATCGAAGGCGTCACATTTACCGACGGCGTAGCCACCAGCGTCGCCGAAAATCGCGCCGCTTGATCAGGCCGTATCACCCAAAATCCCGCATAGCTC
>KB291734.1 GCA_000318405.1 Brevundimonas diminuta 470-4
CCAGACGGATTCAATCGACCATGACTTGCTGTTCGTGGGTCCGCCGGGTTCGGGCAAGTCGATGATGGCGGCGCGCCTGCCGGGCCTGCTGCCGCCGCTGACGCCGCTCGAGCGGCTGGAGACCTCGATGGTCTGGTCGGTGGCGGGCCTGATCGAGCGCGGGGCCCTGACGCGTGAGCGGCCGTTCCGGGCTCCGCATCATTCGGCGTCGATGGCCGCCCTGACGGGGGGCGGTGTCAAATCTCACTGAGAATGAGAAATATCATAAAAAATGCGAAAATAGGACTTAAGGGGGCCTTCCGAGAGCCTTGTGCGGATAGTGAACATAAAGCGAACAAATGTTGCTAGCACGTTTGGCTTGCACGTCGCTACGCAAGAAATCCAAGCTGGTCCTTTTTGAAAGCTTCGCAGCTTGCCTTTGTGGGTCTGTATCACTGTGATGCTAGCCATTAATGGTGCGTCGCCACCAAGCTGACGAGCCATGATGTAGGCTGACGAGGTTGTCGGTAGGGCCTGGAAAAGCAGGGCAGCCGTTAGCGCCGGCCCTTTCAGGCCGAGCAAAAAATACCACGCCAATCGTCGCGACCGGCATTTCTGGCGAGGATGCGATGGGATCGATTCACTCGAAAAGATCGAAGAGCTGACGCGAGGCTCTTGTGCCAGTATCAGTATACTGGGCGACGAGGTGGCTACAAAAAATGACGTTGACAACGGTGCAGGGTCAGAACGATGTTAGGTTGTATCTGTAGGCGTGGAGAGTGATCGTCATGCGTTGGTGGAAGTGCAGTTTCTAATGTTGCCAGACCTCACCTTGATATCCCCCTTCGTCATTTCCGCAGCGGCCGTAATTTTTACGAAGTTGTCGCCTGTTAGAAAATTGATCTATTTTTTCGGGTTTCTTTCCGTATTGCTTGTTGTTGCTGCGCTGTTCGAATCGAAAGACGATACGTCTCGTGCGATCTTTGCAGTTATTGGTGCGATATTGAGTCTCATTGCATGCGTTGCTCTGTCGAAAACTCAAAAAAACAACATCCTGCCAAATAAAAATAGAAATAGGCCTTGAAATACCTCTGGTAGATATAGCAATCTAAAGTTGCATTGTTGTTTTGGAGGATATTCGATGCGAGTGCTTGCTAGAGAAGAAATGAACGTTGTCTCGGGAGGGGAGGCGACGCAGGTCGGTGATGTCGTTGTTGTTGGGCAGCGACGGATGTCGGACGACCAAATCCGCGACATCCTCGAGAGCTATTACAACAACATGGACGGCTATTCCGGCGGGGGTTCCTATGGCGGTGGCGGCGGCGGGACTGCAGCTCCGCCCCCACCGCCGGTGGTGTACGTCCAGGAAGAAGACACTGACGGTGACGGCCAGATCGACACGCTCTGGATCGATAATGACGGCGACGGTTACATTGGCGTCGGCGACGGTGCGGCGTTTCTCGACAACGGACCGTGGTCGAATCTGAACAGTTTCCAGCTCAACTCAGTGATGGAAGGTCTCAAGGGCTGGATGGCTGAGAAGGGACTCGAAGTCGCGGCAATCCTCGGTGGCACCGCCGTCGGCACGATGGCTACGGGAGAAAGCGCGGCCGCAGCCACTATTCGCGCTGGGTCTGGCATGCTCATGGCTCCTGAACTGTCGTGGATGGCCCACGAAATCCTGCTCGCTACCCTTGGCGGAATTGATTTCTCTGAAACGAACCAAATCCAAGCGAGCGGCTACGCCCATCACTTCGGGGTCTACAATCCCTATACGGGCGGCTCGAGCAGCCCAGGTACCGGTTCGGGTTCGGGCTCTGGGTCGAGCGGTGGTTCGGGCAGTGGGGGAGGCGGAGGCTGGGACGGTCCAGGCGGCGGCCTGAGCGACTCCAACATCGTACAATGACCCTGCGTGGCGCCGCCGAATACGGCGGCGCCACCTTGTTGCCTTGACTTAGCCCGATGCCTCCTCCCGGACCCTGAATGACAGACAATGACACTGCGGCGGGGGGGCGTGGGCCCGCGCTGGCGCTTTTTCGACAGGAAGCCATGGATTCGGCGACAAGCCGTTTCGGCGCGCCTATCCGTCCCATCGGACCTGGTGCTTGGGTGACCGCCGCCTTCCTTCTTTCGCTGGTCATCACTGTAGCGCTGTTCCTGGCCTTTGGCCGCTACGCGCGAAAGGAGACAGTGATCGGCACGCTGCAGCCGTCGACGGGGGCGGCGAGGGTGGCTGCATTCCAAATCGGGGTGATCAGCGATATTTTGGTGGAGGACGGGCAACGGGTTCGTGAAGGCGATCCCTTGGTCGTCGTTTCTCGCGATATCGGCATCGACTCCGAGGGTGGAGCTTCGGAATCGCTTTCCTCGCTCATGGAAACCGAGGTCCGTCAGGAGACGGAGGCGCTGGCCGGGAGATTGGCGGCCAATCGTCGCATTGCGATGGCGTCGGTGCAGGATCTTCGCGCGCGCCAGCAAGGCATCCTCGCAGACCAGCGGCAGCTTGAGGAGTCTTCCGGGCTTCAGCGCGATCGGATTATACTTGCCGAGCAGACCCTCGAAAGCGGTCGCGCACTGAACGCGCGGCAACTTTTCTCCGACCTTCAGCTGAGGCAAAGGGAGGAAGCCGTGCTTGCAGCGCGCCAGACGCTGGCAGACATGCGGCGGGCGATGGCGAAGAATGAGGCGACGCTTCGTCAGATGGAGGCCGAACAGGAGCGGCTAGAAGCGCAGGTCGCCAGCATGGAAGCCGAGTTGGACGGCGCTAGCGCGCAACTCGCCCAGAAGACGGCCCAGCTCAGCGCCGAGCGCCGGTTGATAATGCGCGCGAGTCGAGCAGGACAGGTGTCGCTCTCCGCCCGTGTCGGCGAAACCGTCGAGCCTGGCCGGATGATCGCGACCATCCTGCCCGTCGGGGAGGGGTTGAATGCGGAACTTTGGGTTCCCTCTGCGGCCGTAGGTTTTCTTCGACCGGGTGATAAGGTGCGTCTCCTCTACGACGCCTTCCCCTATCAGAAGTTTGGCGTCGGCCAGGCTCGTGTCGTCAGCGTCGCGACCGTGCCCGTGAATCCCGCCGATTTGACGACGCCCATCGAAACCCGCGAGGCGCTATACAAGGTAGTCGCGCGACCCGACCAGGGGTTCGTCTTCGGCTACGGGAAGCGTTGGCCTCTCTCGCCGGGGATGCGCTTGAAAGCAGACTTGGTCCTCGATCAAAGATCGTTCTTCGAATGGATTTTCGATCCGTTACTGGCGTCCGCTCGACGCAATCCCGGGGCTGAATGATGAGGGGTGCCAACCTCCGCCAGGCGGAGAACGCGGAATGCGGCCTCGTCTGCCTTGCCGTCGCTTCAGCGATCCTGGGCGGTGGTGGTGACCTCGCCGAGTGGCGAAGGCGCCATCCTGGCTCGGGGAGAGGAGCGACCCTCAGTCAGTTGAGCGATATCGCCGGCGACATGGGGATGTCCGCACGCCCAGTTCGTTGCGAACTCGAAGAGTTGAAGGATCTGCGGACGCCGGCGATCCTGCACTGGGGCTTCAACCACTTCGTTGTCCTTCGAGCGGTTCATCGGAACGGGATCACAATCCATGATCCGGCGAAGGGAACGTCCCGCATCTCTTTCGCAGCCGCCTCCAAGACCTTCACGGGTGTTGCACTTGAGCTGGGTCGGGCGGAGGGCTTCACCCGCAGAAAGGAGCGGTCTCCGCTCAATCTGTTCAGCCTGATGCGTTGGACGCGTCCGGTCGTGAACACGCTGGTCTTCACCTTGCTGATAAGCCTGTTGCTGCAGCTCTACGTCCTCGTAAGCCCGCTCTACATGCAGCTTGCTATCGATGAGGCGGCGCTGAAGGGAGATCGAAATCTGCTGACGGCCCTAGCCTTGGGGTTCGGACTGCTGGCCCTGTTCGATCTTGTCGCCAACGCGCTTCGATCCGTCGCGATCCAGAAGGTTTCCGCTTTGGTCGGCTGGGACATGACAGGACGATTGTTCCACCATTTCCTAAGGCTTCCGTTGCCCTGGTATCAGCGGCGTAAGCTTGCGGACACGCTCTCCCGGTTCGACAGTATCAATCCGATACGGCAATTGCTCTCGAACGGACTCGTCGGGTCGATCATCGATGGCCTGCTCTCGCTGACTACCATCGCTATGATGTTCGTTCTGCAATGGCAGCTTGCGCTTGTCGTTCTGGCCGCGACCGTAGTGCTCGTCACGGTGCGCGTCGCCTCGATCCCCTTAACGATGCGTTTCGCCGCGCAGGCCTTGGTCGCTACCATCGCAGAGGACGGAAAAAGGATTGAAACGGCTCGGGCGATCCAGAGCATTAAGGCAATGGGTGCCGAGGCGAAGCGGGAAGCTGACTGGGCCAACACCTACGCCGAGACTGTGCGCGCCAACCAGAAGGCCGCCATAGCCAATATCGGCATCTCGACCATCACCGGTGCCTTGGACGCGCTTTCCCTCGTCGTGATCATCTATCTCGGCGCCGCCAAGATCATCGACAACGCCATGTCCGTCGGCATGCTCTACGCTTTCGTGGCCTATCGTGGGCGGTTCACGGCGGCCGCACAAAGTTTCTTCGAAACCTTGATCAGCTGGCGCGTGATGGACCTGCACTCCGAACGCGTTGCCGAGATCGCCCTAACCCCGGTCGAAGCTGGCTTGAATGGGGGGTTGACCGACCGGCTGGTTAGCGGCGGTTTCGAGCTCAAGAATCTGGTGTTTCGCTACGCCAATCAGCAGCCGCCCATCCTGCGTAACGTCAATGCCGTGATTCAGCCCGGGGAGTTCATCGCAATCACTGGGCCGAGCGGATCCGGCAAATCCACGCTCATGAAGGTGCTTTGCGGCCTCTATCCTGCGTCGGCCGGCCAGATCCTGCTCGATGGTGTGCCGCTCGAGGCGTGGGGGGCGCGTCCCGTTCGCCGAGCTATCGGCCTGGTGCTCCAGGACGACGAGCTCCTGGCCGGCACGATCGCCGATAATGTCGCCTTCTTCGATGACGAGATCGATATGGACCGGGTGTGGGAATGCCTTCGCGAGGCGGCTTTGGAGCAAGATATACGCAGCATGCCGATGAGAGCCGACACGCTGATTGGTGACATGGGCTCGACGCTTTCCGGTGGCCAGAAGCAGAGGCTGCTCCTCGCTCGCGCGCTTTACAAAAGGCCCCGCATCCTGATGTTAGATGAGGCCACGTCCCATCTTGATCTCGCACGGGAATCCGAGATCAATCAGGTCCTGAAGATGAAGGCGATTACCCGGATCGTGGTCGCCCATCGTCAAGAAACGATCGCGGCTGCGGACCGCGTTTTCCATCTCCTCGGCGGGGAGCTGTTCGAAGCTCGCCGTTTTGAAGCGGCTGTGTCATGAAGCATGTGTCGGATTGCTCTCGTCGCCCCGGCGCTTTGCGCATTCCCGCCACTGTGGGGCTCATCGCTTGCCTGCTGGCGGTTCCGTTCGAAAGCTCTGTTAAAAGCGCCGAGAAAGCGCCGGCTCCACGTTGCTGCGATTGGCCGATCCGCTTCTCGACATACTCGATCACAGGGCGAACTTTGCCCGAGATCAGGAGGGCGCTCGACGCCGTCGCCGCCAGTGGCAGTCATGGCGGTCAGCATTATGGTTATACTCGCTGGCGCTTCCGCTTGCCGTCTACTAAAGCGCCAGCATGCGAGCCAGGGGCGCTGACCATCGCGGCTGACATCCAGGTCGTTCTTCCAGAGGTTGAGAATCTGGAAGCGCTTTCACTGTCGGATCGGGACAAATGGCTCCAATATGTCGAGGCCCTGAGGGCTCACGAGATGGAGCATGTTCGGATCATCGATGACGGTCTCGACGCTATGCAGGTCGCGATCGCAGCTCTACCAAGCTGCGATCAAGCGGTGACGACCGTACAAATGCTCGAGCGGACGATCCACCAGGTGAACAGACAGCTCGATACGTCGACCAATCATGGTCAGAATGGCGAGGTGGTGTTTCCGAACTAACTCGGCGGCGGTGCCCGTCGCGCAGACCCTCCGCGATCATAACTAGCTCCGCGTGGCCTGGAAGGAACGGCGCTTCCCTCTCGACTCGGTGCCGTAGGTTCTTTCTCGACGTGCCCGATCGTGACGCCGTCGACGCGTCCACCTTGATGATGGCCAGTTACACGGGGATGGCGAGCCGACCCCAGAGCGGAATGGCGACCAGCAGGGGGCCGACGATCATCCCAATGTAGAGAATGTATTCCAGAACCCACAGAGCCAGGAACCTTGTCACCGTCAGCGCCAGGGTTGGAAGATCGAGCTTCAGATCCGTCTGGTAAGCGAGCTGAAAGCGAAGGGTGTCAATGTCCTTATGGATCACCTCCGACGACCTGAGGACCGCACTGTAATCGTCCGTAAATCGTGAGCGCGCCGCCTCGGCTGCTCCGAGATCGAGCGCCTGGAACCGATTGTAGAGTTCGGCAATCTCCAATGCGCTGCGGTGCATCTTGTCAGCCTCGGCGCCGTAGTTGCGGCCGCTTTCGATTAGCGTGATCATAAGCAGGAAGACCGAGAGGATCAGCACCCCGCCGGTGATGATCTTTCCCAGGACCCCTTCGGCGGCGACCGGAAGGGTCAGCTGAAGAATTGACGCGGCAATGAGGTAACATGCGAGGGCAGAGGTCGCGACCGTAGAGAGCCTTTGCCGAGACATCAGCCGTTCGTGTGCGTTGAACCTCGCGCTCTTGGTCTTCCACATCTTGCGCAGGAGATTGTCCGTCGCTCGGCTGGGATGGGTCCGGTCGGTGAGTGGAACCTGGGTCAACGGACTGACCTTTCTGCCGCCGCGGCGAGCGCCTGGGTAACGGGTGTCGCGAGACCGGGAGAAGACAGGAAAATCCCGATCTCGCGGAGCGGATTGGCTTGGCTCGGGTCTGCTGAAAGCCAGTTTTGGCTAGTGACCACGAGATTATCGTCGTCCCAGGCCAGAAGCTTGGCATGGAGACCCGGCGCCTGGATGAACTCGACATCCGCGAAGGTGTCGGGGTCGGTGCCCTGCGTGACCTGACCATGCTCATGGTAGCAGCGCCTAGCGAGCCCCGGCGCCGGTGCCGCAAGAGCGGGAACAAGCACGGCTTGGCGCGCTGCGGGCGCTAGCAGATGACTTGCCACAGTGATTGAGCGGTCGGCGTGATCGCGCGCGTCGCGGACATAGGCCTTGTGCTGAGGCCCGATCACCAACTGCCCCAAGACTTTGGGACCTGATGGCGGCGCGGCGCGACGTGCGTCGTCGGCGAGTTGAGCCAGACTCGTCGTCAGATTGGTCCAGAGGCCATGGGCTCCGCGGGAGAGTTCGGCGGCCGCATAGGCTAGGCGACCGACGATCTCCGGATCGCGCAGACGGGCGGACACCTCGAAATTGGCGAAATCCGTGGTGAACCAGTTGCAGGATCCGACCAAGCCCACGATGCGATCGCCTCTGTCCGCCAGGACGAACTTGGCGTGCGATCGCGTTGTGAAGGAGTGTAGGCGGATCATCTCATCCAGGCCTGCCGCCTCCAGCTGGCTTCGAATGAGCTTGACGGCCGCGCGGGTCTTCCCTTCGTGGCCTGGCCGGTCGCCTTCGCCCCAGAGAATGTCGATCAGCACCCCGGCCTTGGCCGCATCGGCCAGGATCGGCAACTGCTCGTTGAAGCGATCGACACGCACAAAGGTCGAGTGGATCACGACGCGTCGACGCGCTTCCTTCAGCATGCGTTCGAAGGCGGCCCTGTGAGCTTGCCCGCCGATGATGAGATCATCCGGACTGAACACCATCGAGACGGCAGGCGGCCGGCTTCCTTCGCCGACAAGCAGGGGGTCCTCGCTGCGATAAACGTGCTGTCGCGTTCCGGCCGACAAGCCTCGGGCCTTTGTCGCTGCCTCGCGGATGACCCGCGCCAGCTCTTCGGGCGCGCGGGCGGAAAGACCCTCAATCTCGTCGCCCCGGACCGTGACCAGTGCATAACGGTCCATGAGGCGGTCGCCGGAAGGGTCCACGGAGACGAACCGTTCGTCTTCACTGAACAGGCAGTCGACCAGATCGTGGACGCCGTAGTTCGCGGGCACATCGCGCGGTTCAAGGAAGACGATCAGCTCGCGCAGCGCGCGAGCCTTGACCTCCTCGGCGTGGTGGAACGGCATTTCGCGGCTCCGGTAGACGGAGCCCGTGATCCGATCGATGATGAAGTTCATCCACCGACTCATCCGTTTGGGTGCGCTCGGCAGTTCATCCCGAATGGCGTTGGCTGCGCCGGCGGCGGTCGCTCGGAACTGTACGCCTCCGCGGCTCTCGTCGAGTTCGACCCAGCCGGCGCGCATGAGCCGGATCAGAATCTCAATGACGAGTCTGCGGGGCAGTTTGCCGGCCTTGGCGAGCTCGAGTGCGGAACTCGGACGAGTGCAGAGCGCGGCCAGTATAAGGTGCTCGACCACGCTCCAGGGACGTCCCTTGTCGAGGAAGAACTTACGCTTGCCGCGATAGACCGGAATAGCAACCTTGACCGGCGTCATTGTGTGGTGCCCTTCAGATCAGCGAACGGCACCCAGGCGATACTCGAATTCTTTTTGCCGTCGGCCAGGCTCGAAAGCAGTTGTTCGAGGAATTTCACCTTCTCCAGAAGACCATCATCCTTGGCGACGGCGACCACCTCGCGGAGAAACTCCGTGCTGCCCACCAAAATCAGTTGCCAGCGCGCCCGGCTCAGCAAGACATTCATCCGCCTCGGATCCGACAGGAAGCCCAAGGCATTGCGCAGACCTGAATGGTCGTTGTTGCGAACCAGGGACACCACCACGACGTCCGCCTCGCTGCCCTGGAAGGAGTCCACGGTATGAGCGAACTCGCCTGAAGGCGTCGCCGCCGAGAAGCCATCGAGATTGGCCAGGCGGCCTGATCGACCGTCAGCGATACGCGTGCGCAGGCGTTCGACCTGCTGACTATAGGGCGATAGCACAGCCAATGTCGGCCTGTTCGGTCCGGCCTGAAGCTTTGAAAGCGCGGTCATGACGGCGTCGATCTCACGAGGGTTCGTCCAGCGCGGGAATCGCTCTTGAGCGCCCAGATGCGGCGTAGACTGTACTGAAGGCATGTCGATCACGACGACGGGGGCGATCGGAAGCAGGTCTGGAGCCGTGGAGCTGAAGGGCGGGCTCCCGTTTTCGAAGCGCGCCCGCGCCTCGTCATGGGTCTTCAAGCCCTCGCCTTTTTCGTCCTCGTAGAAGCTTCGACTGACCAGTTCAGCGATGACCGGATGCATTCGGTGTTGAAGATGAAGCCGCCTGGCGATCCGTCGCACGGAGGGCCTTCGTGACTGCCGCTGGAACTCGGTCTCAAGAAGACTCTGGAACAGGGTAACGAGACCCATAGCCCGACCGCACAGGGCTGGAAGGTCGAGCGCTTCGTCCTCCAGTTCGTCGAGCAGCTCTTCGGTCGCCTCGCCGCGGAGCGACCGGCCGATGAAATCCTGCCCGACGCGCAGAGCGTCCCGGACATTCTCGGGCGTCTCGAGAAGCTGCCGCATCTTGTTGGCGCCGAAAGCTGGAAGCTGCTTGTGGTCGCCGATCATCAGGCGGCGATGCGAAAGAAGCTGAGGGGCGATGAGTTCACCACCCGTGGCCTTTCCGGCCTCCTCAATGATCGACCAGTCGAACTGTCCGCGTTCTTCTGTCAGTCGCTCCAGTTCGGCGGAGTTCGTGGTCGCGAAGACGACATTGGCGGCGCGAAGCACAACGCCCTCGAACGCTCGCGTCGCGTGAGCCTTGGATGCGTAGCTGGCTTTATCGCGCCCTCTGGAGGCGGCGTCGCTCGACGCTTCCAAATCCGTCAGCGCCTTGCGCAGTTTCGGCGGCGCGGCAGCGGTAAGTCCGCTGTCGATCAAGTCCTTGAGAATGGCGCGGGCCCTCAGCTGAACCTCGTATGGGCTATGTTCTTCGCTGCGTTCCGAGGTGCGGCATCGAACAACGAGCGGCTCATCGACCTCCGCCGCGAGCGTCGGAGCGACTTCCTCAAGAAGATGGTCGACTGCCGCATTGCTCTGGGCGGCGAGCAAAACCCGGCTGGTCGGCTCCTCCTTCATCCGGCGCCGCACCAGTTCTCGAACCAGCCTGGTCTTACCGACACCTGGCGGGCCTTGGACGAGGTAGAGCGGCATTGTCTCAAAAATTTCGATCAGGGCGTCCCGCTTGGCGCTGTCGAGATTCCCGAGATCCTCGTCGTCGGCGACATTTTCGTGGGTGTTCAGAATTCTTTTCTGAGGGTCGGCCAACATCTCGAGCAGTTCCCGGTGCCCCCGCAACGCGGCAAGGGCCTTTAGCTGCCGCCGGAACTGGACATCGCGGCCGATGGAATCCGAGGGTATCAGGTAGGATCCGCGCAGATGCGGCGCGGATGAAGGGCCGTGGAACTGATAGGTCTGATCGCTAGCAACACCGCCGTCGGTTTTCTCGAACCGCCATTCCGTGTCGGTCTGACTGCGTTCACCCAAGGTCCGGGTTTCCGTCAGCGTCCATTCGGTACGTCGGACGCCGTCGCCCACAAGCGCTTCCTTCAAACGTACGGCCGGCGAGCGAAGTCCCAGCGACTTCGAAAGGTCTTCCCGGTCTTGGTCCAATCTTGGCCGCAGCTTGAGCGTCACGCCGTCGCCACTCGGCGCCTCGTCGAAGGATTCGACCTCCACCGGAAAAACTTCCGTGGCTCCGAAGAGGGCGTCCAGGAAGAGTGTCAACACCAAGGCCCGGTGGATCTCATCCTCCGGGCCGTCGCGGCGCGCCTTGCCGAGAAGGTCTGCGCGCAGCTCCTCCCAAGTGCGAACACGCCCGCGCACCCGCGGGAATTTGTCCGCCGCTTCCGAGGCGGTGAGAAGTTCGAGGGCGCTGGCGTCGAGAGAGCGACGGGCCTTGACGCTGACCGGTGCAGGAGCCTGAGACGCGGTTGCGTCGCAGTAGGCAAACTCCCATGACGGGGTCGCACCTTGGCGCGGCAGTCTGTACTCAGAGATCCAGTAGGCCAGCTGATGCCCTTGCAGCAGCAGACGCGTATTGGACTGATTGTGAAGCTGGATGGCCTGAAGGAGTGGGGCTTCCGCGAGATCGGCCTCCAAGAACCGGATCTGGGCGTCGGCGTCGTGGGTCTCGATCTCGTTGTTGGAGGCCGTACGGATCGCAGCGGACAGGTTCGATCGTGGGTTGAGGCTGAACACCAGGTTAAGTTTGGCTTCCCGGCCTGCGGTCTCGGCGGCCAGGTCAGACAAAACTTCGTCGATGCGCGAGATGACCACCGAACCATCGAGCCGTTCAAGCTTGTCCACACCGATGATGTTACGCAGCAGGCGCACCTCTGCAGCCGACAGATGTTCGGCGACATCAGACGCACTGACGCCGAAGGCCGTTAGCCGTTCCGGTCGCGCGTCTAGGAGCCGAGCCGCCAAGAGGCCGTAGAGGAGCCAATCTTGGTCGAAGGAGCTGATCTCCGGACCTGCACGCCGACGGGCTTGGGCCTTAGGGGCAGGCCCGATGATACGCATTGACCATTCAAATCCGGTCAGCTGGAAATCGGGTTCCTCGCTCCCGGCCGTCAGCACCGACCACTCGTCAAGATTGCGATGGAGCAACCCTTGGTCGTGCAGAAGGTCCAGGCCTTGGGCCACCCGACGCAGGTTTCCCCACATCCGGGCCCGGTTGGCCGGGAAGCGCGGCTGGCGAAGCCAGTGACCCTGAGCACCCCGGCCCAAGAGTGTGGACAGGGGTCGCCTCTGCCCGGGAGACAACACAAGGTGATAGCCCCTGGTGTCGATGCCGGCGTCGATCAACGGCGGCATGAGGTCTCCGGCGCCAGGATAGCCCGCCAGTCGATGAAGCTGGCGGAGCTCGTGGGACCAGACCGCCTCCAGGTCTTGATCGTCCCCCCGTCCGCGAGGCCAGGTCTTGATCAAGACCGCTTCGCCGTCGGCGTTGGCCCCTTCAACCATGGCGGGGCGCCCGGTTGTCCGGTCAGCGGGACTGAGTACCTGTTCGTCGAGACGATAACCTTCCAGAAAACCCTTTGGTTTACGTGTCTTGCTTCGCAATAATGCCGCCCCCCTCCTAGCCAACCGCAGCGACAGCGTGGCTCGTCCCACAATCACTACGCGAGGACGACCGTTCTCTTCAACGGTCAAGCTTGCGAATAGCGGTAATGGGTACACTTCCCTTGTACCGGGTCATGATGTGGCAGGGGCGACCGCACCGCATCTGTGCTTCTGCGGTCAGAAGCAGCGCCGAGTCCCGGCTGAAGGCCAATGATTTCGCTGAACGTCCGCAACGGGCCGAGAGCGGACATCGCTCAACGTTCAGATCTCGGACACGCGTCAATGGCCGCCTCTGGCGCTTCTGGCGCATTAGGGTTGTCGCCCAGTGATCAGCGAGACGGCGCGGCTGAGACGGCTTCGGTCGCGGGCGTGGGGTCGGGTTTGGGCGCTACTTCGTAGACAAACCGCAAGCCCGCTGCCCGGCACAGAGCGAATACGGTAGTGACCGGGGGGCTTCGCTTGCCGGAAAGCAGGCGAACGACCTTTTCGGGGGAAAGGCCCACGGCCTCCGCAACGGAATCCAACATTCCCAAGCGCTCCAGATCCGCTCGAAAAGAGCGAAGAGCGGCTGCGGAGCCTTCCGTGGCCAGCGCCTCACTCATGCGCTCGGCCATGTCGGATTGTTCATCGCGGGTATGTGTCATGAGGACTGTCCCTAGGTGCTATGGGCGAGGTCTCGACCTATCTCTCCAATGTAGTGATGCAGCTCTTTCAAACCTCGTCCAGATCGATGTCGATTTCTTGCTCGACGACGGCGCTTACGACCTCTTCGGCCATGATCCGTTTGAACTCGTTATAGGTATCCGCATCGGGATCGCGGCTCTCAAGCGACACCACGAAGGTTACGTTGCAGGGCGTCTCCTTCATGAACTGGGTGTCGTAGCGATAGGTGTCGCGCCAGAACAAGCGAGAGTAGACCTGCAAAGAAGGTTGGGCGCCGGGGATGATGACGCCCTGTGAGCGCCGACAATCGCGTTCATAGACGCGAACAGGATCCCACTTGTTGTCGTCACGTCGAGCGGCCGCCTCCATTTGAAGCGGGTTCATGCATCCGGCGAGCGAGACGTTCTCCATCTTCCCTTTCTTTTCGGCTCGGAAGCTCAGCGCCGCGTCGATGCGGGTCTGGAAGTAGTGGTGTCCTTCGATGGCCGTATGCGGTGACAGGATCGCGACGAGTTTGGCGCGCCCCCTGAAGCGCCCGTTATTCATCATGCTCGGCGGGATTCGAATTCCGGTCCAGTAGTACCGCTGCATGTAGGTCATCTGCTCTGTCCAGGCGACGACGGCGGCGTTGGATGCGCAGTTCCATGGCAGCTCCGGCCGCACCGGCGACCCAAAGCCCATCTCGTGGCTATACTCATCAAGATCTGAGGCGTTCAGCAGGAGCGCCTTCACCATGTCTGGCGTCGGCTCTTCCAGATGGTTCCAGGTATGTGCGGCGAGCCTAGAAACGAGAGGCGCGGCAAAGCTTGTGCCGCTGGCGACGTCGCCGCCAAGCACGCGCAGTGACGAGAACCAGCTGGTCTCAGGTTTGAGCATGCCCTCGGGGCCGAGGCCGATGCGCGAAACATCGCAAGCCCCTTTGACCGCGCCGTTTTCATCGTGGGTTCGCCCGGCGACGACCAGCGCAGCTTCACAGTCCGCCGGCGGCGCCACGCGATGGCTATCTCCGTTTCGGTTGCCCGCAGATATGACCAGCAGTTTGTTGTGACGACGCGCAATTTCAGCCAAGCCGTGGCCGAGTTCACTGACATCGTATTCGTCGCAAGCCTTTTCGATGTTCGCAGACAGGTTCCAGACATGGGTCTCTGGATTGGCGATGAAGGCATTTTCGATATGGGCCAGCGTGTGATCATGCGGCAGCGGGAAGGTCGAGGCTGGGTGCGGCACGGCTTGCACGACGCCTAGCCTGCAATGAAGCTGGGGCAGTTGTAGCTGATTGCTCCAAAGGTGCGCGTCCACCACGACCGATGAGACCTTGTTGCCGTGTTCGCGTGCAGCCTCCTGATCAGGCACCAGGGGAGGCAAATAACGCCAAGCCACCGCGTCTTCGTAGCGGTCAGTGTGATAACCGCCATCGATAACCCCGACGATCGGTTCGCCGTCCATGTCAGGCAAATCAATCCGCGGCTCGGGTCCAGCGCCTGGCACAGTGGGGCGCAGGGCTGTCACCGCTTCCCAGCGCGTGATGGAGCCGCTCAAGACAAGTTCGCGCAGGCTCGCCACGTCCCTTAGAGCGAGGGTTATACGCCTACGCCGAGGTAGCCGGTCTCTCGCGCCTGCAGGCGTTAGCCAGCCGACATGTGCCGGGTTGTCAGCCGACGCGGCGGGCGCGCCGATCCTCAGGCGTTGCGCCTGCGCCAGTTCCGCCAGTTTGGCGAACACGGATGTCCGCGCCTCATCGGGCTCGTAGTCAGCCAGGCGGACGTTGAAACGACGAAGGCCTTCCTCGTCAGGCGGCGCCGCTTCCCAAGCCCGATCAATCTTGTCGTCCTCGGCCAGAACGGTCGCGAAGATCTCAAGTTGTTCGACGCTGTAAATGTCGCATCGGTGGCCGACGCTGCTCGGGGAGATGACGCGCTCCTGCAGTCGCTTCAGAGCTTTGTCGGTGACTTCGATTACATAGCCGTCGCGCCAGGGCATTTTGAGCGTGGCGCCGATGTTGGCGGAAAACAGATCGTGCGGCGTATGGGTGCTGGCCAGCGAGTCTTCGTGCATCTGCGCCCAGACGAGATAATGCCCGTCATGGACAGCGCGCCGCCGTGCCGGGTCGCTGGGGAGCCGGTTGAAGACGTCCAGAAGTCGCTTTTTGTGGCGGGCATAGCGGCCCTGGTCTGTGATCCGCTTGGCGTCCTTGCCACGGACCTCGGGGCGCTCGCGCGTTGGAACCTTCACCAAACGCAGGAGAGGATTCTGAACAATTTCCCTGCGTTCGACCATCTTCCCCTCGGCTTATGCCTTTTCCTGCTGGCGCTTCACCTTCGTGGTCGCAGCCTGGCGTGTAACACCGGTCAATAGACCAACTTGCTTCATGGTCAACAACCCTCGCGTGTTAAGCTGTTCTGTTAATGCTCGTTTGGATTTTGCGTCGTACTCGAGCGACGAGGGCAGACGAAGGCGTCCTTCCTCGCTTTCCAGCACTGCGGCCGCAACGGCGCAGATGTCCATGTCCCGGTTGTGAATGAGCGCAGTTCGTCGCGCTGATAGCGAAAGCTCGCGGATGTCCGAGCAGGACAAGCCCTCGGAAATCTTCGCCAGGGGAACAGACGCCGGCTGCTTTTCATCCTGGTAGAGATAGAGCGTCCAAAGCGCCTGTCGCATTCTCTCATCCGGCAAAGGCGCTTGGATGTGATAGGGAAAGCGCCGGAAAATGGCGGGATCGAGAAGGTGGGCGTGGTTTGTCGCCGCGATGACGACTGTTCGTTCGTCAAGCATGTCCAGCGCCTGGATCAGCGTATTCACCACCCGCTTGATTTCGCCCAGCTCCCTGCCGTCATCTCGCTTCTTGGCGACAGCGTCGATCTCGTCGATGAAAATGAAGCCGGGGCCGTTGTTGGCGTATTCAAACAAGGCTCGGATGTTCTTTGCGGTGTCGCCGAGCAACGACGAGATCATCGAGTCCAGTCGAACGACGTGGAACGGCAGGCCCAGCCGAGACGCAATGTGACCGGCTATGAATGTCTTTCCGGTGCCGGGAGGGCCTGAGAGCAGCAGGTTGCAGCGTGAGGCGAGGCCGGCTTCGGACAGCCGTTCGGCGTTTTTAGCCTCTTCGACGAAGCGAGAAAGAACTTCTGCCTGCTCGTCTTCCAGCAGAAGCGGTGTGGTGGGCCAGGACTGTTCTTCAGCCAGTGGCATCCGGGTCTTGTTGTCGACCGGCAGCCGCTCGACGCTTCTCATATGATCGAGCGACATCGTGCGCTTTTTCACGGCGGCATGAATACGGCCGACGACTTCGCGTTGGTCACCGCCCTTGTAACCCTGAGCAAACAGGGTGGCGACGCGGCGGACATTTTCCTGATCGCCGGACATTGCAGCATCGATCAGGTCAGCCATCCGCGCACCCAGATCGGTGGCGAAGTCGCTGTCGGGCAGCTGCAAGAAACTGGGCTTTAAGACCGCCGTGCTCATGATAGTGCTCCCTTCGAATCCAAAGCCCGGCAACCTTTTTGGGGTCACCGGGCAATGATACGCCCGATAAATTTGGCACAATTGGCCGAATCGGGCAATCAAAATCGCCTTGTGGGCAATGATTGGCTTTGTCTACGACTGGTTCGGACGGAGGCTGGTCTGAAGCGAGATTCAACAGGCTGCCAGGATGGCGGCGATCTGGCTTGGGCAGGGAGATGGTTTTGACGATAACGAGCAAAATCAGATCGCGAGGTCGGATAACAATCCCGCGCGAAGTACGCGATGCACTCGGGCTTCAGGCTGCAGACGTGGTGTCGTTTTCGATCACCAGAGATCAGGCAGTAATGCGTCGGGTTTCAAGTGATGTTGATCCATTTGCTGGCTTCCAGGAGTGGGGCTGCGATTTGGATGTGAAAGGTTATCGCGGCCTTTAGTAAGCTGGCGCGCTGCGCTCCGATTTAATGCGTTTGAGTGATACTGATATTGTCCAATAGTGTACCCGGTTCTGTTGCGCATAGCTTTTCCGCCTTTCCTAAGGACGGCCGCTCTTGGGAAGTTATTATGTACGGCGAGCTGCAGCCGTCTCTGATGGGCCAAGGCATCAATGTGCTTCTGGCGCAGGCGGATTGGCGACGTATGCCGGGGGCGCCCGAGACTCGTCAGCTATGTCGGCCGCTTGGCGATGTCGCCGGCCTGCCGATAGGCAGTTGCTGGATCGACGGGACGTCCGCTGCCGCTGGAGATCGGCGCGAGACGTCTGTCATAGACGTGCCGGCGCTCTATGGTTCGCCAACAAACAAGCTGGGAGAGACCTCTCGAAAGAAGGGAGATCGACCAGTCTATCCGCTGACGGGTCTGGGAGAGGCGCCGACATGGCGCATCCGAACAGGCGAGCTCACATACTTCGTGCCCGCCGTTGAGTTGATCCGCGCCGTGTTCGGATCGACGACCGACTTTCTGCGCCTGACTGTTGAGGGTGGGACGGGGATACTGCCGACGAAACGTCGGATGATATTCGATATCGAGGCCAGCGGACGTGACTCTTCCGACCCCGGAGTGGTGAGGATCAAGGCTCATCGCAAGCTGCATCGGCGCGAGGCTGAAACGATCGCGCGCATTCTGACCAATGACCGAATGCGTAAGTCGTTTGTGCAGGTCTTTAAAGCGCACCAAAAGGCCGTGAGAGACCGAAAGCCCAAGTACCCGACGACACTATTCCCATTCGATGAGCCGACCCGATGGAAGGTTGATACGGAATGGACATGCGTCACCAGTGAAGGCGCCACCGTCGAGCAAAGCCGGCGTCGTCTGATCACTCGCATTCGCTCGATCGAAACCTCGCCCCTGACGTTCCGAAAGGTTGTCGTCGAACTGACTGGCGGCGCGGGTGAAACGGAGCTGGGTGAAATGCGAAGGCCTGTCGCCCTCAAATCGTCTGACACGATTGCGGAGCGGATCAGGATGCATCCCCATCGAACGCCCGTTTCGAACCTGAACACGACAGCCCTGAATGGGGGCCAAACGAGCCACGAGCCCGGTTTCGAGCTCGAACATGTCGTGATGGATGCAAGCGGGAGGCAATCAGTCGTGGTGATTGAGGACGAGGATAACGAGCGCGTTGAAATGGGATCCACGTGGTGGCCGTCAGGAAAGAAGGGCGGCGCTGTAGGGGTGTCGTTTCAAAGCTCTGTCGTCGATTTTAACGATCATCCTCGACAGGCCGGAGCCCTGCTTGAAAGCTCCCGCAAGGCGCTCGAGTTTTACGCGCTCAGGAAGAACTGGCCCTGTGAGATTGTCTCTCCGCATTTCGGGCCTGGGGCGGACCCATTGGACGGACTGTTTCGCTATCCGCCGCAGGCCTGTGGCCGCCCGCTAAGATGGTCCATCATGCGCAATGGGGGATTGCGGCGCGCTCTGGTCATGCGCCTGACGACGCCTCGGGGTGAGATTTACGCCATCGACGCCGAACGCCAAGGGACGACCGAGGGGCAGGCGATGGGTCTTATACTCACGTCCGCGCTCGATGAGTTGGACTACGAGGACATCGAGGACATTCTGGCGACCAATGCGGCCAATCGAGGGGTCTGGGATATTAAGACGCGGGGGTATCCGACAGCCAAGAGCAAGCGCAATGCTCTGTGGTTTATCAATGTGACCGCCTATAGCGCAGGCTTGGCCAAGGCGATCTCTGGCCTGTTGACCGGGGCGCCGTCCGCCATCCAGACAGACTAGCTCAATGAGCGCCGAATGGCCTTCATCATGAGGCTGCGACGGCGGCGCAGTTCCTTTGCGAAAACGACGACGACGGCTTCGCTATCGCCCACCAGGCGGATCAAATCCTTGCGTGTAAATCCGGGCCTATGTCGTCGCAGATATGCGGCAGCGCTTTGGACCTCTTCAAGGGATGGGCTGTAGGTCGGGCGTGCGAGATATCTTGAAACCGTATCAGCGTAGGCGAAGGGCGTTACAGGGCTGTCGCGATTAGCCCAGGACTGCCAAAGCTTCGCCGCCAAAGCGGCGGCGACAAATCTCTCTGGCCAGGCATGCATGACGCGCGACACCAGGTCGAACAGGCGATAGCGCTCTTGCACGCCGAGCATCTCGAGTTCACGAAACGAGGTGAAGGTGAAGGGCTCCGCGTCGCCGCCCCAACGAGTGACGATCGCCGCCCTCAGCGCAGCCGATCGCGGACCTCGGGCGATGACGCGCGCGACCCTTCGCAAGGTTTGGAAATACTGGACTGAGTATGGGAAGGCGCTTCCAGCAAGGCGAGCCCATCCGTTGGCCAAGATCCGTTCCTGGGTGCTTTGAAAGGCAATCATCTCGTCACTGGCCGGCCGGGTTTCGCTGGCGGCCAGCGCTTCCCGGCAGTGATGACAAACGAAGGCGGCGGGTGCGCGGAGCGGCGCCAGAATAGCGTCGCACTGAGAGCACCGGTCCAGTAGCCGCGTGCCGTGATCAATGCAGACGGTGGCCCAGCCGACCCGCCATAGGCGGCGGAAGTAGGGACCCTCCTCCATGCAGACCGGACAAAACTGAAGCCCTGGATGATTACGTGTCCTGGCCCGGACGCCCAGAGGCATGATCCATGAAGTGCGGCCGAACGGCTGATGTGTTTCGAAGAGGTAGCTCTCGTAGCTGGAGAGCAGAGTTGCCCGACACTGCGAGATCGGCGTTACCGTCGCCCGCGACATGATGGTCAGAACACGCTCATCCGCGCTGCCGTCGATATCACGCGTGAGCGGCGGCGGGCTCGATCGCCATGAGACATGCCCAAGTGCATAGGGCTTGATGTCCATGGCGTGAGCTGCGCGCAGGAACCACGATGAGAAGAGCTCGTCGGTTCGGGGGCGCCCTCGAAAGGGCCATGGAGTGTAGAAGTCGGGCGCTTTGTCGACCAAGACGCGCCCTCCGCCTGAGCTAGACGGCTTGGATCATGTCGGGGGTGATGCGCTCTTCTCCTGACAGGATTGCACGAATAGCGGCCTCCCTGAGAACATCAGACAGATCGCCAATCCGGCCGCTCGACACTTCATAAAGCGTCGTGGCCATCTCGGGCTGGGCGAGGGATGAAGGATGCTTGAGAGGGATCAGGCGCTCAAAACTTCGCAGTAGTTTTCGCCAGTCGTCATTGTCCCGCCAAGCCTCAAGTTTGATCCGTGAAAATCGCCGATGAAGCTGGTCCTCTTTGTTGAAGACCATTTCGACCGCCTCGACGCCCGCGACCACTAGGGGAATGCCCGCCTCGTTTGTCAGATTCTTGATGACGACGTTGAAATGAAGGCGCTGATCGAACCGTCCCGACAGAGCGTTGTGGAACTCATCCAGCATGACGATTTTGGTCTGGTTGTTTGCTAAAAGCTTGAGCACGGTCTGGCATTTGGCCGACGCCGAATAGCTGATCGGCAGGGGAAACCCCATCGCCCTGAGGATGTTGTCGTACAGTCGGCCTTCGTCGCCCTTGGGCGGGGTCTGTACCCTCACGACCGGCAAGACCGCCCAATCTCCCATAGTTTCGGGATCCTCGGCCTCGGCCGCGACGGCCGCCTTCTGATTTACCGCTTCGGCCCAACGTTCGAGGATGGTCGATTTGCCGACGAGCTATGCCGGGAAATGGGTGACGG
>KB291735.1:0-5811 GCA_000318405.1 Brevundimonas diminuta 470-4
CGCGCCCAACAGCCAGCCGGACAGCAGGCCCGCAGCCGCCGCCCCCGTTGCGGCTATGGCGGCGACCAGCACGCGGCGACGGCCGCCCAGCGCCAGCCCGGCCGCCAGGGGCGCGAAGACGAAGCCCGCCAGCGGGCCTCCCGCTCCGCCGCTGAGCGCTGCGCTCGCCAGCGCCGCCAGCGTCCACAGCGTCAGAAGGGCGGAACGGGCCTCGTCATCGTCGCGACGCAGCAGGGTCAGCCCCGCCAGACCCGGCGCGGCCATGACCCCCAGAGCCAGCAGCAGGGGCGCCGCCGTCCCGGCGGCTTCGGCGCCGGTCCCCGCGCCGGTCGCGAACAGGGCCGTCACGCCGACAGCCGCCGCCCAGCCCGCGTGCCAGGCGGCCACGGCGGCGCCGTCCCCGGCGTCGTGGACCTCGGGGCGGCGGATCGGATCAAGCAGGACGGTGTGGGGCTTCAAGGGCGCTGTAGGCGGATGGAATGAAAACAACTGTATATCTAGGCCGCGTCGTTCCAAGCCCCTAGGGTGCTCGCCTGTGGGGGGAGCGGCGTCCGAAGCGCCGCCCCGGTTGTGATCGCGGCGGCAGGAGCCTATGTCGCGCCCATGACTTCCGCCGCCGCTCCCGCCCGCTCCATCGACGAGACCCTGGCCGAACTGGTCGAAGAGTTCGACCTGTTGGGCGACTGGGAAGGGCGGATCGAATACGTGATCGACCTGGGCAAGGACCTGCCGCCCCTGCCCGAAGAGGCGCGGGTCGAGGCGAACAAGGTGCCGGGCTGTGCGGCCCAGGTCTGGCTGTCGCTTCGCCCCGAAGGCGGGCGGCTGTTCTTCGACGCCGATAGCGACAGCGCCCTGTCGAAAGGCAATATCGCCCTGCTGCTGCGGCTCTATTCGGGGCGGCTGCCGGACGAGATTCTGGCGTTCGACGCCCGCGCCGCGCTGGACCGGCTGGGCCTGCCCTCGGCCCTGACGCGCCAGCGCGCCAACGGCCTGAACAGCATGGTCGGCCGCATCCGCGAGGCGGCGCTGGCTGCGGGCTGACCGCGATCGCACCTCTTCCGATTGGGCGCGATCGAGCGCATGATCATGCGTCTCACACGGTGTGGAGCGGTCCGATGACGGCCCTGACGAAGCGCGCCCCTTCCTTCTTCAATCCTGTCCGACTGGCCGGCTGGAGCGCGGTCGGGCTGATCCTGCTGACGCCGCTGGCGGCCATGCAGTTCACCTCCGAGGTCGCCTGGGACGCGCAGGACTTCCTGTTCGCCGCCGTTCTGCTGATCGGGGCAGGGCTGCTGCTGGAGTTGGTTCTGTGGAAAGCGCGGACCCCGCTGGCGCGGCTGCTGCTGGCCGCAGCAGTGATCCTGGCCGTGCTGTTGATCTGGGCAGAGGCGGCGGTCGGGATTTTCTGAATCCCGACCTCCTTTATCGGCTCAGGATTGCGGGCCCAGGAAGGGGAAGGCCCGCGCATTGCTGAACTTGGCCGTGGCGTCGCCGGCGTGGGTGTTGATCTGGTTCTCGCCCAGCTCAAGACGCTTGACCGGGGCGCGCGGCGAGAAGTCGATCTTCTTCAGGTCCACCCAGAAGGTGTTCGGCGTCAGGGCCGACTCGAAGAAGTACAGCTTGCGCTTGTGATCCACGACGGTCCGCCAGCGGGTCGAGGAGATGTTCGGCTGGTCCGGGGTCGAAATGCCGAACGGCACCGAGACGTTGCGGATCACGCTGAACACGCTGGCCACGGCCATGTTCTGGTCTTCGAACTTGGGAATGGCGTTGGCGTAGAAGGAGGCGCGCGCATAGCGGTCGGCCGCCCGGTTGGTGCCCGGCAGCATGACGGTGCCGCCGATGCCCTGCCAATAGGTGTTCAGGGCCAGCTGCTGATCGAAGGTCGGCGAGTTGGTCATCACCTGATAGTCGCGGCTGTGGTGCACGACCAGCTTGCCGTCGATGTATTCGAAGATGGCGCTGTCGCCGCTGCTGTCCGACAGGGACAGGTGCAGGGTGGTCAGGCGCTCCTGACCCGGCACATTGTCGCTGACCAGAACGAACGGCTCGTCGCGCAGGCCTTCGACGGCCTCGGCCACGGTGGCGTAGTTGTCGAGAGCATACTGCGCCCAGGCGGCGATGCTGAGGGCGGGCTTGTTCGGGTCGTAGGTCGGGTATTGCGACTCGACCAGCCACAGGACGTTGGCGACCAGACCCATCTCGTTCACGCCGTCGACGGTCGAGATGTCATAGCCGCTGGCGATGACGCTGCCGTATTTGGACGTCCAGGTCAGGGAGTTGGGACCGCCGGATCCGTCCCGCGCCATGCCGCGCGGAAAGATCCAGAGGTTGGTCATGATCTCGTCCTTCCAGTCCATGGACCGGGCCGTGATCACTGCGCCGTCGTGGCCGTGGTAGACAAGGCGGGTGCACGCCTCGGCCGCTGGAACGGCCAGCATGAAGGCGGCGGCCAGGGCGGCGACGCCCTTCTTCATTCCGTTACGCATGTCGTCTCCTTGGGATGAGGTATCGTCAGGGAAGGGATCAGTAGGTCAGCGACAGGCCCAGCACCGGGCCGTGGCGCGTCACCTTCCAGTCGAAGCGCTGGCCGGTGAAATCGTCCTGCTCATAGTTCTGGTGCAGCAGGCGGTAGCCCGCATTGACCGACACGGCGCCCCCGCCCAGCGGCGTGCGATAGGAGGCCAGCGCCTGCCACGACAGGCTGTGGCGATCATCGTCGCCCAAGCCCCCAGCCTCAGCCTGGGCGCGCAGGGTCCAGTGTTCGGACACGTCGCCCTCGACCCGCAGGCCCAGCAGCAGGTCGGTCCATTCGGCGCCCTTGTGGGTGGCGCCCAGCGGGGTGTTCAGATCGGCCCGCAGCTTGCTCCAGCGGGCGCCGACCAGCGGCTCGACGCGGAAACTGCGCGCGTCGCCAAAGGCGGTGCGGCCGCCCAGCGGATCCTCCACCAGACGATACAGGACGCCTGCCGAAACGGTGGTCGAACGGGTGCCCAGCTCGGCCGGGACGCCCATCAGGGACACGCCCTCATTGGTCTTGGCGTATTGATAATCGACGAAGCCCGCCCACCGGCCGCGGCGCACTTCGACCTCGCCCATGACAACGCTTTCCAGCTGGTCGAAGGCGTCCGAGGCGGACACGTCGACCGGCGCCTTGTGCCCGGCCAAGGCGACATTGCCGTCCAGCGAGGTAGCCCAGACATAGGGGCTGACCGTGACGCTCCACCTGTCGTCAGCGCGGGTCTGGGCCGTTGCGGCGCCGGCCAGACCGGCGATCAGGGCGGCGGTCGCCAGAACGGAAAGAAGCGAGGCAGGGCGAAGGAACGTCATGCTGATATACTCACGTCGGCCTTGAAGGGTCGTCTTTGACCTAGCTCAGCCATACTTAAGTAATCGTGGATCATGAACCTGACGAGGCGCTTTGTAGGCGCCGGCGCAACCGGGTTCGCCGTATCGTCACGTCAGGTTGTAATGCTCGGCCAACGCCTGAAGCCCCTGTTTCAGCAGGGTCTTGCCCTGACGACGGCGCAGGGAAAGAGCCTGCTCCGCCAGTTGCAGCGACGTGCCGTGGATGCAGACCTGTTCGACCATGGCGCGCAGCCGCGGACCGCAGGCGTCCAGCGCCGCCTTGACCCGGCCTGAGGCCGAAAGGGCGCGGTCGCTCGGCTCGATCCGCCCGGCACCGCAGCCTGAGCCGCTGCGCGGCAGGGCGTCCCAGCGCATGGTCAGCGACGGACCGGCGGCCGCAATCTCGGCCTCGGCGCGCAGACGCTCGCCCGCCGCGACCTCGGCAGGGGTCAGCCAGGGGCGCCCCGACTGGTCCTTGCGACGGGCCAGCCACAGGATCGGACTCTCGCCCAGATTGGCGCGGCGGATCGTCAGGCGGCCGTCGGCTTCCATCACCGCCCGCTCGCCCTCGATGACGCCGGGGCGGCCGGGCGGGGGTGAAGCGGGAGCATGATCGTTGGCCGCGCGGGGCAGCCAGCCGCCGCCTTCGCGCAGCCGCAGGCCCGGCCGTTCGATCACGGCGCGGAAGGCGGCCTCGTCCAGGGTCAGCACCACCCGGCTGCGCCGGTCGCCGCCGAGGCGCAGGGGGTAGGCGCCCCCCGCCTGATCAAGCCAGGCGCCGGGCCGTTGCAGCAGGCTGCGCGCGCGTTCCAGCTGGCGGCTCATCGACGGCCTCCAGTTTCGGGCGCCAGATCGACCAGCGGCAACTCCATCACCGCCCGCAGCGACCCCTCCAGGCCGTCCATCAGGGCGTCGTAGTCGGGCCGGTCGCGTTCATCCTCGGCCCAGCGACAGGCCGCGCCCGCCGTCGCCCGGTTCAGGCCGAAGGCGTGGGCCACCCGCTCCAGCGGCCAGCCATAGGAGACGTGCGCCAGATACATGGCCGACCAGCGCGCCCGACAGGCTCTGGGCCGCACCCGCTCGCGCCGCGTCATTTCGGCGACCGGCACGCCCAGCGCCAGACCTGACAGCGACAGGGCCGCGTCCGCCCGGATACGGTCGCCCTCCGTCACCGGCACGCGATAGGGTTCCATGATCTGCGCTTCCTCCCGTCATTCCTGTGGATGCCGCCATTATAGGTGCGTGGGGCGGCTGTGTTAGGAATGTTGTCCTATGAGGCGTCAGAAGCGGTCGCTTCCCCAGGCGGGGTCGGGCATCGGCGAGGGCGGTTGTGCACGCCCCCTGTGGAAGACGGGTCAAAGGTCAACAGGGGAATGCGGCGCCCATCGCGAATAAATTAACGAATCCTTGACTCGGGACTCTGGACGGCGATTCGCAAATCACCCTACGCGTTCCATATCGGGACCCGTTAACCCTTCTTAAGGTTTTGGCCCGTTAACGTTGGAACAAGGTTACCCGGCCGTATCTCACGTGCGGTCATCCCAAGCTTTGCCTGGAGGGGCATTAATGCGCGTCCTGTTGATCGAAGACGACCACGCGACGGCTCAAAGCATCGAACTGATGCTGAAGTCGGAAGGGTTCAACGTCTACACTACCGATTTGGGTGAGGAAGGCATCGATCTGGGCAAGATCTATGACTACGACCTCATTCTGCTGGACCTGAACCTGCCGGACATGAGCGGGATTGAGGTTCTGCGTCAGTTGCGCAACGGCAAGATCAATACGCCGGTGATGATCCTCTCGGGCAGCCATGAGATCGACACCAAGGTCAAGACCTTCGGCGGCGGCGCCGACGACTATCTGACCAAGCCGTTCCACAAGGACGAGCTGATCGCGCGCACCCACGCCGTGGTCCGCCGCTCCAAGGGCCACGCCCAGGCGATCATCCACACCGGCGAGATCGCGGTGAACCTGGACGCCAAGACTGTCGAGGTGAACGGCCACCGCGTGCACCTGACCGGCAAGGAATATCAGATGCTGGAGCTGCTCTCCCTGCGCAAGGGCACGACCCTGACCAAGGAGATGTTCCTCAACCACCTGTACGGTGGCATGGACGAGCCGGAACTGAAGATCATCGACGTCTTCATCTGCAAGCTGCGCAAGAAGCTGGCGACGGCTGCGGGCGGCAAGCACTACATCGAAACCGTATGGGGCCGCGGCTATGTCCTGCGCGACCCGGCCGAGGGCGCGGCTGTCGTCGCCGCCTGAACAGATCCCGCCTGAGCCTCCACTCAGGAACGATCCAGACACGCCCGTCGGGAAACCGGCGGGCGTTTTTCATTTTCCCTTCTCCCCTTGTGGGAGAAGGTGACAGGCGTCAGCCTGACGGATGAGGGGTGTGAGCGCCTCGATCTGATGGGGCTGCTGAAGGGGTGAATGACGAACGTCAGCGGTCGCGCCGAC
>KB291735.1:5831-53347 GCA_000318405.1 Brevundimonas diminuta 470-4
CCCCTCATCCGAGCGCCTCCGGCGCTCACCTTCTCCCACAAGGGGAGAAGGATTATTGCGCGAACGCCTCGGTCAGCACGCCGAACATGGGATTGGGTTCGCCTGCGTCATTGAACAGCAGGGGGCTGTCCTGGCCGTCGTCATTCTTGCCGCGGCGCAGCCAGGAGTCGCTGTCGCGCACGCCCCAGACGGTGAAGGCGAAGCGCTGGGCGGGAGGCAGGCCCATGAAGGCCTCGGCCAGTTCGGCCACGCGCGCGCTCTGCTGGTCGCGCCGCTGGGCGCGGGAGCGCAGGTCGGGCATCCGGCCGCCGCGCTTTAATGAGGCGTCCAGTTCGGAGACATGGATAGGCAGGCCGAACTGGCGAGCCTCGTTCATGAAGGCGGCGATCTGGCCGGCGGGGATCTCGATGTCGAGGTGGGACTGGATGCCGATGCCCTGCACCGGCGCGCCCGCCTTCAGCAGCCGCTCGACCAGACGCAGGAAGGCGGCGCCCTTCTTGGGCGTATTCTCCAGGTTGTAGTCGTTCAGGAACAGGATCGCCTCGGGCGCGGCGATGCGGGCCTGTTCAAAGGCGCGGATGATATAGGCGTCGATCCCGCCCAGGCCCCGGCTCCAGACGCAGTCGCGATAGCCGCTGCCGTCATCCTCGACCGGTTCGTTGACCACGTCCCAGCCGACGATCTGGCTGCGCCAGCGCCCGGCGACCTCGGCGATATAACGGTCGTGCTCGGCGATGAAGCGCGAGCGATCGTCGACGATGGCGGTGAACCAGGGGTGCTCCTGCGCATACCAGATCAGGGCGTGGCCGAAGAGGCGGATGTCCAGATCACGCGCGAAATAGGCGATGCGGTCCGGCGCGTCGAAACGCAGGGAGCCGTCCTTCTGGAGGATGTACTCCATCTTCATCTCCCACTCGGGCGTGAGCTGGGAGAAGTGGGTGGAGACGAGGCGGAACCAGTCCTGATCCGACAGTTGACCCGACATGGCGACCGTGCCGACGGGGAAGGGGGCGACGGACTTCAACGGGCGAACGGGACCGGCAGGCGCCGCATCGGGCGCCTCGCCCGCGCCGCACGACGCCAGCGCGAGGGTGGAGGCGAGGAAGGCGCGACGGTCGATCACTTCTAGCCCTCGGCGCGGCGACGCAGGCCCATTTCGTCATAGGCGGCGGCCTCGCGCTTGGCGGCGGCCATCACCTTGTTCAGCCGGGTGGTCTCGGCGACGTGCTCGAACTTCTTCAGTTCCTCAAAAGCGCCGGTCAGGGCGTCGCGGGCGCCTTCTTCTTCGATCGAGACGGCGGCGATCTCAGCCTCCGCATCGGCGCGGCGCTGCTTCCAGCCGTTGAGATAGGCCTGCAGCATCATGCCTGATGACGGGTCGTGCCGCGCATTCTCACGCTCGACCTCGGCCTCGGCGTCCAGCACGGCGACGCGCATCTCGGCCTCGGCCTTGCGGGCGGTGATCTCGGCCAGACGCTTCTGCAGCGTCTCGACCTCATAGTTGGAGATGCGGATCAGGGATTGGGCCCAGGCCGTCATGCGTCGTCTCCCGCGATCATTGGTCCACCATGCCCTGGTTCAGGATGGTTTCAAGTCTGTCGAAACTGTCGTTCAGGCGCGTCACGTCGTCCTTGTCCTGGGTCAAGAAGCCTTCCAGGGCCGGATTCAAGGCGATGGCGCGGTCGACAATGGGGTCGGCGCCGGTGCGATAGGCGCCGATGCGGATCAGCTCTTCCATGTTGGAATAGGCGCTCAGGCACTGGCGCGCGCGGCGGTTCAGTTCGCGCTCGGGCGGGGACTGGTTGCCGGGCATGGTGCGGCTGACGGACTTCAGCACATCGATGGCGGGGAAGCGGCCGCGCTCGGCGATCTTGCGGTCCATGACGATATGGCCGTCCAGAATGCCGCGCACGGCGTCGGCGATCGGCTCGTCATGGTCGCCTCCGTCCACCAGCACGGTGAACAGGGCGGTGATCGGTCCGGCCTCGGTGCCGTCCGGCCGGATCGGCCCCGGCCCGGCGCGCTCCAGCAGCTTGGGCAGTTCGGTGAAGACGGTGGGGGTGTAGCCCTTGGTCGTCGGCGGTTCGCCCGCCGCCAGGCCGATCTCGCGCTGGGCCATGGCGAAGCGGGTGACGCTGTCCATCAGGCACAGCACCTCCAGCCCCTGATCGCGGAAGAACTCGGCCACGGCCATGGTCATATAGGCCGCCTGACGCCGTTTCAGCGCCGGTTCGTCGCTGGTGGCGACCACGACGACGGCGCGCTTCAGCCCCTCTTCGCCCAGGGTCTCCTCGATGAACTCGCGAACCTCGCGGCCCCGCTCGCCGATCAGGCCGACGACCACCACGTCGCAGGTCGCCTGACGCGCCAGCATGGACAGCAGCACCGACTTGCCCACGCCCGAACCGGCGAAGATGCCCAGACGCTGGCCCCGGCTGGTGGTGGTGAAGACGTCCATCGCCCGCACCCCCAGATCCAGTCGCTCGCCGACCCGGCCGCGCGAATGGGCGGGCGGCGGCGGGGCGCGCAAGGGGTAGGGAACGAGGCCCGGCGTCAGCGGCCCCGCGCCGTCGATCGGCTCGCCGAAGGAATCAATGATGCGGCCCAGCCAGGCAGTGGTGGGACGCACGCTGGCGGCGGCGTTGATGATGCGGATGTCGGCGCCCGGCGCCACCCCCTCGACCGGGCCGAAGGGCATCAACAGGGCCTTGGCCTCGCGGAAGCCGACGACTTCGGCGGGCAGGGGCGGCTGGCCGCGTCGCTCGATCTCGGCCCGCGCCCCGACGGCCAGACGCGACAGACCGCCGCGCGACTCGATCAGCAGGCCGCTGACGCCCGCTACCTTGCCGGTGACGACCAGCGGGTCGATCGCTTCGACGGCGGCGACGAGATTACGCAAGGAGGGCCCCCAGGCCGCGAGCCGCGCGACCGATCCCAGCCATGGTGCTGCATCATGGTTAATGGTCGATGAAGCTGGGGCCTAAATTTCAACTTGTGATTGCAAGTAACGAAGATGAAACTTTTCAAGCGCCTTTGTTATCCACAGACTTATCCAGTCCATCGCCGTTATTCTAAAGGGGGAGCGGTTCGGATGTTCAATGCAGGTCGTCGACAAAAACTGGCTGCGGATATTGAGCGGCTTGAGGAACTGGACCGTCGGATGGCGGCGATCGGGCGGTCCCAGGCGGTGATCGAGTTCGACTTGGACGGCACGATCCGCGACGCCAACGAAAACCTGCTCCAGACCATGGGCTACGCCATGGACGAGATCCGGGGACAGCATCACCGGATGTTCATGGACCCGGCCGAGGCCGCGTCGGCCGACTATCTGGCCTTCTGGCGAGAGTTGAACGAGGGGCGTTTCGTCGCCCGCAAATTCCGCCGCATCGCCAAGGGCGGACGCGAGGTCTGGCTCGAAGCCTCCTATAATCCCGTGCTGGACGAGGCGGGGCGGCCGCTGAAGGTGGTCAAGCTGGCCGTCGACATCACCAAGGCGGAACAGGCGTCGCAGCGGGCCGAGCAGGCGCGTCTGGCGGCCGAGGCGGCGCAGGCCAGACTGGTCGGCGCCCTGGCGGAACAGCTGTCCCGCCTGTCGGACGGCGATCTGACGGCCGCTATTGAACAGGATATGGAGGGCGCCCATCAGGCGGTGAAAACCGACTTCAACGGGGCCATCGGCAGCCTCCGGACGGCGCTGGCAGAGGTCCTGTCCGCGGTGGCGACCCTGCGCGGCGGCTCGGACGAGATCAGTCAGGCCTCGGACGACCTGTCGCGACGGACCGAACAACAGGCAGCCAGTCTGGAGGAGACGGCGGCGGCGCTGGACCAGATCACCGCCACTGTCCAGCGCAGCGCCGAGGGCGCGCGGCAGGCTGCCTCTGTCGCCGCCAAGGCCCATGCCGAAGCCGGGCGATCGGGCGAGATCATGGAGCGGGCGGTGGCGGCCATGGACGGCATCAGCCGCCGCTCATCCGAGATCAGCGACATCGTCGGGGTGATCGACGAGATCGCCTTCCAGACCAACCTGCTGGCGCTCAATGCGGGCGTCGAGGCGGCGCGGGCGGGCGACAGCGGGCGCGGGTTCGCCGTGGTGGCGTCCGAGGTGCGCGCCCTGGCCCAGCGGTCGGCCGAGGCCGCCAAGGAAATCAAGGCGTTGATCTCGGCTTCCGGCGCCGAGGTGGCGCAGGGCGTCGAACTGGTCGCCGAGACCGGCCGCGCGCTGGGGACCATCGCCGAACAGGTCAATGAGATGGACGGGCTGGTCGCGGAAATCGCCGCCTCGGCCCAGGAACAGGCCTCGGGTCTGGGCCAGGTCAATCAGGCGGTGAACCAGATGGATCAGGTCACGCAACAGAACGCCGCCATGGTCGAGCAGACCACGGCCGCCGCCGCCAATCTGAAGACCGAGGCCGAGCATCTGGCCGAGCTGGTCGGGCGGTTCCGCACCGGCGCCGAAGGCGGGTTGGTGCGCGAGTTGAAGGCCTATGGCGGCCCGCCGCCGGCGCTGGAGGCGCAGCGCGCCCGCCTGCGCGCCGTCGTCAACGGCCCGGCCGCCGAGGAATGGACCGAGTTCTAGGCGTCGAGATCACGCCGGGGCGGCCGGATCCTGCAACGGCTGTTCGTCTGACGGCGAGGTCAGAACGGCGCCGACCGAGGCGGCGATGATGGCGGCGATGGCCAGCCACTGCTGGCTGGTGAGGTGCTCGCCCAGCACGAACAGGCCCGCCAGGGCGCCGATGGCCGGATCGCCGCTGACCGCCACGCCGAAGGTGCGCTTGGGGATATGGCGCAGGGCGACCATGTCCAGCGTATAGGGCAGGGCGCTGGACACCAGGGCGACCACGAGGCCAAGCGCCAGAATCCTGGGGTCCAGCAGGCTCATGCCCGCGCCCGCGACGCCGAACGGCACCACGGTCATGGCGGCGCAGGTCATGCCGATGGCGACGGTCGAGCCGCTGGGCAGATGGCTGACCCGCTTGCCGAAGACGATATAGCCCGCCCAGAACACCGCCGCGCCCGCCGCATAGGCGCAGCCGACCGCATCAAGCCCCGACACGTTTCCATCCAGCGGCAGCAGCAGCACCAGACCCAGAACCGCCAGCCCGATCCAGACGAAGTGGATCAGCCGCCGCGAGTTGAACAGGGCGACCGACAGCGGCCCCATGAACTCGATCGCCAGGGCCACCCCCAGCGGAATGGTGTTCAGCGCCATGTAGAAGCTGAGGTTCATCAGCCCCATCACCACGCCGTAGACCGCCAAGGCGCGCAGGTCGCTGGTGGTGAAGGCGCTGCGCCAGGGACGAAAAACCGCCAGCAGGACGATGGCCGACAGCCCGACGCGCAGGCCCGCCGTCCCGGCCGGTCCCACCATGGGATAAAGCGTCTTGGCGAAGGAGGTGCCGGCCGAAAGCGACACCATGCCGCCGATCAGGGCGAGATAGGGCAGGACCGCTGACAGGCGCGGATGGCGAAGGGCGAGGACCGGGGAGGACATGGCCGGCAATCTATCGAAAAGCTGCTCGTTTTTCCTGGCGATTTCGCCTGCCTCGCTGCAAGAAACAGGCGTATGATCCGTTCCTATGCAAGAAAACGCCGACCTCGATTCCTTTGACCGTCGCCTGCTGGCTCTGGTGCGCCGCGACAATCTCCAGCCTGCGCGCGTGCTGGCGGACAAGGTCGGCCTGTCGGAATCGGCGGTGTCGCGGCGGCTGCGGCGGCTGCGCGACGAGGGGATCATCATCGCCGATGTCGCGGTGGTCGATCCGGCCCGGCTGGCGCGCGCCCTGACCATGCACGTCCTGGTCGAGATGGAACGCGAGGGCACGGCGGTTCTGGACGCGCTGATCGACAAGCTGACCGCCCGCCCTGAGGTGCAGGCGGCCTGGTATGTGACCGGCGACACCGACCTGATCCTGTATGTCGTGGTGCCGACGATGGAGGCCTATGAGGTCTTCACCCGTGAAATGCTGAACGACGACGCGCGCGTGCGCGCGTTCAAGACGTTGATTTCAATCAGGGAAGTGCTTCCGTTCGACCCGGCGCGACGGGCGCTGGCGCGATGAGGCCCGGTTTCCGGTCCTGTTTCAGTTTCGCCGCTGAATCGCCTTGAGAATCCGGATAGGTTGACATCATGCATGGTCGTTTTCCGATCCTCTATATCGCCCAGGCGGACGCCGAGGAGGCGGTCCTGTCGTCCGGGGCGCTGGCCCAGCTGGTCGAGGCGATCCCGCAGGCGACCTTCACCGTCGTCGGCTCTCCGGCCAGCGCGCCGCTGTTCGCCGACCTGCCGCGTCTTCAGCGGCTGATCACGCTGGATCGCGACGGGCGCTGGGACTGGATCGCCCTGTGGAACCAGGTGCGCGAGACGAACTGGGGGCTGGTGGTCGACATGCGCGGCTCGACCCTGTCGGGCAAGCTGCGGCGCCAGCGGCGCGCGGTGCGGGGCAAGACCCTGCCGGGCGTGCATCTGGTCGAACAGGCGGCGCGGACCCTGCAACTGGACGAGATTCCGGCGCCCAAACTGTTCATCGAGCGGGACACGCAGGAAGCCGCCGACGCCCTGATCCCGGCAGGCGAGGGGCCGATCCTGGCGATCGGGCCGGGCGCCGACTGGATCGGCAAGCGCTGGCCCGCCGACCGTTACGCCAAGGTGGCCATTTCCCTGCTGGGCGAGGGCGGGCCGCTGGCGGGCGGGCGGCTGATGATCGTGGGCGAGGAGGCGGATCGCGATGCGGCCCAGACCATCCGCTCGGCGGTCAAGCGCGACCGGGTGATCGAGCTTCAGGGCCGGCTGACGCGGCTGCAGACGGCGGCGGCCCTGTCGCACGCGGACTTCTATCTGGGCGGCGACTCCCTGTGGACGCAACTGGCTGTGGCGGCCGGCGTGCCGGCGGTGGCGGTCTTCGGCCCCTCGGATGAGACGCTGAAGCGCCCGTGGACGGGCGTCGCCGTGCGCGGCCCGCGCAGCCTGCAGGAGTTTCAGGAACTGGATCCGCGCCTGAACCAGCACATCCAGCACATGATGGATCTGCCTTATGAGCGCGTGTTGAAGGCGGCGAAAGGGCTGCTGGCGGAACGGGGGGCCTGAGGCTCCCCCTTCCCCCTCGAGGGGGGAAGGGCCGGGGATGGGGGTGTTCGCGCTATCGCATCCGAAAGGACTCAGGGGGCGTCTCCGTGACCGGCTCTCCAACCGCCTGCCTTCACCCCCACCCAACCCTCCCCCCTCGAGGGGGAGGGCTTCAAGCTGGCGGCTTGCGCGTTCGGGCGTCGGACGCGCATAAGCGCCGGAACTTCAGGAGATGCGCGCGATGACCCAGACCTATGACCTGATCGTTCGGGGCGGCGAAGTCGCCAACCACGCTGGGCGGGGCAAGGCCGACGTCGGCGTCATCGACGGCCGCATCGCCTTCATCGGCGACCTGTCCCAGGCGTCTGCGGGCGAGGTGTTCGACGCCACGGGCCTGACCGTCCTGCCCGGCGTCATCGACACCCAGGTCCACTTCCGCGAGCCGGGGCTGGAGTGGAAGGAAGATCTGGAGACCGGCAGCCGCGCTGCGGCGCTGGGCGGCGTCGTCGCCGTGTTCGAGATGCCGAACACCAATCCCAACACCACCGATCCCGACACCATGGCCGACAAGCTGGCGCGGGCGCGCGACCGGATGTGGACGGACCACGCCTTCTACATCGGCGGCACGCATGAGAACGCCGACCATCTGGCCGATCTGGAGCGCCTGCCGGGCTGCTGCGGGGTCAAGGTCTTCATGGGCGCCTCGACGGGAGACCTGCTGATCGCCGACGATGAAGGGGTGCGCAAGGTTCTGTCGAATGTGCGCCGCCGCGCCACCTTCCACTCGGAAGACGAGTACCGTCTGGTCGAGCGCCGCAACCTGGCCCGCACCGGCGACTGGACCAGCCACCCGGAAGTCCGCGACGCCGAAAGCGCCATCATGTCCACGCGCCGTCTGGTCGGCCTCGCCAAGGAGACCGGCGCCCGCATCCACGTCCTGCACGTCACGACGCGCGACGAGATGGAGTTCCTGCGCTTCCACAAGGACGTCGCGACCGTCGAGATCACGCCCCAGCACCTGACTCTGGTCGCGCCCGAAGCCTATGAGCGCCTCGGCGCCTACGCCCAGATGAACCCGCCTATCCGGTCGCAGGAACACGTCGACGCCCTGTGGCTGTGGGGCATGCAGCAGGGCGTGGCCGATGTGCTGGGCTCGGACCACGCGCCGCACACCAAGGAAGAAAAGTCCAAGCCCTATCCGGCTTCGCCGTCGGGGATGCCGGGGGTGCAGACCCTTGTGCCGCTGATGCTGACCCATGTGGCGAACGGGCGGCTGTCGCTGGAGCGCTTCATCGACCTGACCTCGGGCGGGGCGCAGCGGGTGTTCGGCACGGCCAACAAGGGGCGGATGGCCGTCAGCTATGACGCCGACCTGACCATCGTCGACCTGAAGGCGAAGAAGACCATCACGCACGACCAGCAGGCCACGCGCTGCGGCTGGACGCCCTTCGACGGCTTCGAGGCGACGGGCTGGCCGGTCGCCACCATCGTGCGCGGCCGTGTGGTCATGAAGGACGGCGAACTGATCGGTCAGGCGCACGGCCAGCCGGTGCGGTTCCAGGAGACCTTGGCGGGGTGAGCGACGCCAAACCTCAACTCGGCCTGATCGGCTTCGGCGCCTTCGGGCGGCTGACGGCCAAGCATCTGGCGCCGTGGTTCGACATTGTCGCCCATGATCCGGCGGCGAGCGACGGGGATGGGCTGGCGCGGCTGACGACGCTGGATGAAGTCGCCGCCTGTCCGGTGGTTGTGCTGGCCGTGCCGGTCGGGGTTCTGGCCGAGACGGTCGCGGCCATCGCGCCATCCGTGACGCCGGGCGCCCTGATCCTCGACGTGGGGTCGGTGAAGGTGAAGCCTGCACAGGTCATGCTGGAGGGTCTGCCGCAAGGCGTGAGCATCGTCGGCACCCACCCCCTGTTCGGCCCTCAGAGCGGCAAGGACGGCATCGCCGGTCTGCGCATCGCCGTCTGTCCGGTGCGTGGCGACAAGGCGGCGTGGCGCGTCGCGGCCTTCTGTCGTCGTGCGCTGGCGTTGAAGGTGTTCGTCGTCAGTCCCGAGGATCACGACCGGGAGGCGGCGACGGTCCAGGGTCTGACCCATCTGATCGCCAAGGTGCTGCTGGCGATGGAGCCGCTGCCGACGCGCATGACCACCACCAGTTTCGAGCGGGTCATGCAAGGCGTCGACATGGTCCGCCACGACAGCGCGGCGGTCTTCCGCGCCATCGAACACGACAACCCCTTCGCCGCCGAGGTCCGCCGCCGCTTCTTCGATCTGGCCGAACAGGCGCGGGCGGAACTGGACGACTGAGTCCGGCGGCGCCTGGATCTACTTCAGCACGAAATCCGCCACCCCCTCGACCACGCCGGGCGCCAGCGGCAGGGCCGGGTCCATATAGGTCGCGACATTGGCGGCGCGTTCGGCGGGCGCGACCTTCAGGACGTGATTCACGCCGTCCCAGATCGCCAGTTCGGCGCGCGGCTGGCCGGCCTTGAGGGCCTCGGCGTCGGCGAGCGTCACCTGAAGGTCCGTCGTCCCCTGACCGATGAAGATCGGGCCGTCATAGGCGGCCGCCAGCTTAGCCGGGTCCAGCGTCAGCCAGGAGATAAGGTACGGCTGGACGGCCGGCCGGAACAGCGCCGCCAGCGATGCAGGCGGATTGGCGACCGTGCGGCCTGCTTCCAACGCCTCGATGACAGCGTAGGCCTCGGTCTTCAGCGGTTCGGGCAGGGCGGCCAGTTGTTCGCGCAGAACCACGCCCGCCGGACGCCCGGCGCCGGACAGCAGCACCAGACCGCAAACCTTCCCGTCCCCGCTCTCCACGGCGGCAAGGGCGACCAGCGCGCCCTCGCTGTGGCCGATCAGCCAGGCGCAGGGGAGGCCCGTCTTCGCCGCCGCCTCGGCCGCCCAGGCGCGGGCGTCCTCGGCATAGGCTGAAAAGCGCAGCTCGGCTTCGGAGGCGCCTGCGGCGGCGCTCTCGCCGATGCCGCGTTTGTCGATACGGACGGTGGCGACGCCGCGCTCGGCCAGCCCTTCGGCCAGCAGGCGATAGGTCGCCGCCTGAATGCCGAACTGCGGACTGTTCCCGTCGCGATCGGTCGGTCCCGAGCCGGGAATGATGACGGCGGCGGCGTGGGCATGGCCTTCAGGCGACAGCAGGGTTCCGTGCAGCGGCGCGGGGCTGGACGGCAGCTCGATCGGCGTCGAAACCGGTGAGAGCAGCAGGGCGGCGGCGAGGGTCAGCATATGGTCGTCTCCGTCGTCAGATGGGCAGGGGTCAGAAGGGTTGTCGGTCGGGATCGGCGCGCCACACGCGCCAGCTTTCAAACACTGACCAGGCGGTGGCGATAAGAACGCCAGTGATCAGGACGATCAGCCCCAAAGGCTGGAGGGCGAAGGGGCTGGCGATCAGCCCGGCCGCGCCCAGCCAGAACATCAGACGTCCGGCTAGGCGGTTGGAGCGGTCCCACGCCAGTCGCGACTTATAGGCCCAGGGCGTCTTCACCCCGATGAACGGATTGGGACTGACGCGCCCCAGCAGCGCGCCCATGATCAGGAAAATCAGGCTGAGAAAGGCCATGGCGCCGCTGGGCGGAGTGAAGCCAGACGCGGCGTGCGGACCCAGGCTGGACCACACGATAAAGACGGTGACGATCCCCAGAATGAGGCTCGACAGCCATTGTCCCCCTCTCAGGCCCTTGCGGCGGACCGGATCCGGCGTGGCGGCGGCCTGGCGTCCGGTCACCCAGTTCACCAGCAGGTTCAAAAGCGCCAACCCTCCCAAGGTGGCCGCAAGCTCATAGCGGCTGCCGTAGCGGTTCGCCTGCCCGGCGGCGTCGAAATGCACCGGAATGGGGGTCTGGGGGCCATAGATGGCGATCCAGACCGCGACCGTCAGGATCAGCAGAGAAATGACGACGGCGACCGTGTCGGCGATGGTGGGCTGTTTCATCGGCTCTCTTTCTCTTCCTTTGTTCCGCCCGTTCCGCTCAGGTCCATCAGGAAGGCTAGGGCCTCCTCGACCGCCGAAATCTCCAGCCGATAGCGGATCGACTGGCCGTCGCGCTCGGGACTGACGAGACCAGCCTCCTTCAGCGCGTTGAGGTGGCCGGTGATGGTCGGCCAACTCATGTCGAAGGCGGCGGCGATGTCGCCGGACGCCAGCGGTCCCTTGCGCAGCATGGCGATGATGCGTCGCCGCACGGGGTGGGACAGGGCCTTGAACAGGCTGTTCATACAGAAAGCGTACTTAGGAAACTTCCTAAATACAACCCGTGTTCGGCGAGGCGCCGCTGGTCTTCACGGCAGGTGCGGCCTATGGCTGAGGTCGGTTCAGAAGCTGCGAGTTGTTCTCATGGAAATCCGCGATCAGATCGTTCTCATCACCGGCGGCGCGCGCGGCGTGGGCGCAGCGGCGGCGCGGGCTTTTGCCGGGCAGGGCGCGCGGGTGGCGATCAACTGGCGCAACAGCGGCGAACGGGCCGCCACGTTGGCGGCGGAACTGGGCGAACGCGCCCTGGCCGTTCAGGCCGACGTGACGGATCGTGCAGGCGTCGACGCCATGGTCGCCAAGGTTCAGGCGCATTTCGGCGGACCGGTCAGCACCGTGGTCAACAATGCGCTGGACTACAGTTTCAACGGCGACGCCCGCGCCCAGATGGCCGATATTCCATGGGAAGACATGGAGCGACAGTTCGCCACCGTGATCCGCGGCGCCCTGAATGTCATTCAGGCCACGGCGCCCGGCATGGGGGCGCAAAAGTTCGGTCGGGTCATCAACATCGGCACCAATCTGTTCCAGAATCCGGTCGTGCCCTATCACGACTACACCGCCGCCAAGGCCGCCCTGCTCAGCCTGACGCGGACGGCGGCGGGCGATCTGGGGCCGTCGGGGATCACCGTCAACATGATCTCGGGCGGCCTGCTGCGCACGACCGACGCCAGCGCGGCGACGCCCGAGGCGGTGTTCGACCTGATCGCCAGCATGACCCCGCTACGGTCGGTGACGACGCCGGAAGAGTTCGCCGACGCGGCCCTGTTCTTCGCCTCGCCGTGGAGCCGGGCGGTGACGGGGCAGAATCTGGTGGTCGACGGCGGGCTGGTGCGGGATTAAGTCGGCCCGACAGTAAAGCCTCAGCCAGGACGGAAATCATGAGCGGCGTCATTCTGATCACCGGAGCCACCTCGGGCATCGGTCGGGCGGCGGCGCGCCGCTTCGCCGGCGCCGGCTGGAAGGTGATCGCCACCGGCCGCCGTCAGGAGCGTCTGGACGAACTGGTCGCCGAGCTGGGCGCGGACCGCGTCCACGCCGCCCCTTTCGACATGAGGGACGAGGCCGCCATCGACGCGGCGCTGGACGCCCTGCCTGAAGGCTTTCGCGACATCGACGTGCTGATCAACAACGCCGGTCTGGCGCTGGGCACGGCGACGGCGCAGGAAGCTGATCTGGCCCAGTGGCGCCAGATGATCGACACCAACATCACCGGCCTGGTGACGCTGACCCACCGCCTGCTGCCGCGCCTGATCGCGCGCAAGGGGGCGATCCTGAACATCAGTTCGGTGGCCGCGACCTATCCCTATAAGGGCGGCAACGCCTATGGCGGGACCAAGGCCTTCGTGCGCCAGTTCTCGCTGGGGCTGCGCTCGGACCTGCACGGGACGGGGGTGCGCGTCACTTCCATCGAGCCGGGCATGGCCGAGACGGAGTTCACCCTGGTCCGCACCGGCGGCGATCAGGCGGCGTCCGACGCCCTCTATGGCGGCGCCCAGCCCATGACCGGCGAGGACATCGCCGAGACCCTTTTCTGGGTCGCCACCCTGCCGCCGCACCTGAACATCAATGCGCTGGAGCTGATGCCGGTCAGCCAGTCCTTCGCCGGGTTTCAGGTGGCGCGCCTCTAGGCTCAAGACCTATTGAAGTCGCAGCTTTCGCCGTCACCGTGCCTTTCTGAGCATGAGTCCTGACCCCGGATCATCGGGCCAATAGAGGCAGCGCCAGTTTGATGGCGCCGGCGAGGAGCATCACGCCGAAGACGGTTTCGATCACAGGTCGAGCGCGTTTGAAGGCGTCGCGGGCGGGGACGTTGTCCAGCAGGCGGGTGATTACCTCATACCAGACCAGCGTCACAGCCAGCACGATAAGGACCAGGACGATGCTCAGGCCCAAGCGCAGGTCGTGAAAACCGCTGATAATAGCGGCTGTGAAATAGACCAGTGACTGAGGGTTCAGGCTGGCGCTGGTGAAGCCCTGCAGGAAGGTCCGGTTGCCGTAGACCACACCTGGTGCAGATGTCGCGGTTGGGCGCCGCGTCACGGCGCGATGCAGCATTTTTGCGCCCAGCCAGGTGAAATAGGCGGCGCCGACGCACGCGATGATCTGGCGAAGTTCGGGGTGCTGTTGAAAGATCGCCGCGCCGCTGAGGGCGATCACGCACCACATCGCATTGCCCGTCGCGACGCCCGCGGCCGTGGACATGGCGGCGCGACGCGAGCCAAGCAGGGCGGCGTTGGTGATACGGACGAAGTTCGGACCCGGCACGGCGACCTGCGCCCACCAGAGAAGGGCGAAGGTTGCGAGCGCGGCGGCGGTCGAGGCGGTGATCATGGCGGCGCTCTGCCACTCGCCCGCTCCGTCCCCAAACGCATGTTTACCTCAGGGGGTATTAGCAATACTTATCGGGCATGGCTTCTTCGCGTTTGCCGCCGACGTCTGCCCTGAAGGCCTTTGTCGTGACGGCCCAATCGGGATCGTTCACTCAGGCGGCCAGGGACCTCAACCTCACGCAATCGGCGATCAGTCAGGCCGTGCGCGGGCTGGAGGCCGACTTGGGGACAGCCCTGTTTGTGCGCGATGTGGGACGGGTGGCGCTGACGCCTGCGGGCGAGGCCTATCGGGATGCGATCGCTCCGGCGCTGGACGCCATCGCCCTGGCCACCGCACAGGCAAGGCAGGCGGCGCCCGCCAGCCTGAGCATCGGTTGCGTCCGGTCTCTGCTCAACAACTGGCTTCTGGCGCGGCTGCCGGGGTTCTCAAGCCAGTCCCCCATGCTGGACATCAGCATGCAAACCTTGGGGCGTGATGTTCGCAGCCTGGGCGGTTGCGACGTCGTGATCATACTGGCGTCGAAACAGGCGCCGCCCAAGGGCGCTCTATGGCTGCATGATGAGACGCTCATCCCGGTCTCGGCGCCTGGCCTGAACGAGAATGAGCGCACGTCGCCAGACCCGGCCCTGATCGGTCAGAACTGGGCGCTCTGGCGTGATCCGAAAATCTCGCAACGGGCGCGAGGGCCAGCAATCCAGTTGCGGGAAACCAGTGCGCAACTGGCGGCTGCGCGGGCTGGACAAGGCATGGCCCTGCTGCCGGATCTGGTCTGTTACGACGATCTGTCGGCCGGCCGTCTCGTGCGCCTTTCCCCCAAATCCGTCTCGCGAGACCGCGCCTTTTATATCATGCAGGCGCCGTCAGGCGGCAGGGCGGTCACAGACTTCGTCGCGTGGCTCCAGGCCCAGGTCGCGGCCTGCGCCAAGCCGATGTTTGGCGCGATCACGTAATCATCTGGCGTGTCCGGCGACGCGTGAGCTGCTCCTTCAGGCTTACGGTGATCGGGTTGTTCATGGTCGCAAGGGATCGCCGATGTCGCACAGTCTGGAAGAGACGCTAAGTCGGTCGGGCATGCGCGTCACGGCGCAGAGGCGCTGGATCGCGCAGGTGCTTGGACGCTCTTCGGATCATCCCTCGGCGGAGATGATCCATCGTCGGCTGCGCGAGTGCGGACGGCCGGTTTCGCTGGCGACGATCTACCGAACCTTACGGTTTCTGTGTCAGTCAGGCGTGGTGCAGGCGCATGAGTTTGGCGACGGGGTCGCGCGGTTCGAACCGGATCGCGGTGACGAACATGGCCACCTTGTCGACCTCGCCAGCGGGGAAGTGTCAGACTTCGCCGACGATCAGTTGAATCGCCTGCTCGGCCGTATCGCGATGGATCGCGGCTATGAGCGTGTGGCCGCCCGCGTGTCTATCCTTGCTCGCCCCTTGGCTCTGTCGTCTGCATCAAGCCCGCCGCCCGGATCCAGATTGTCGTCGCCGCCCTTGCTGCTGTTGGGAGGGGCGTGACCATGAACGCGCCTTTTCTCATGCCCCCGCGAGATTTCAACGCCTCTGGCCGCCGGCCGGGCCTGATCGGACGCAGTCTGGTGCGCAAGGCGATGCAGCCGGCCGAAGTGGCTCGCGTCGAGCGGCTGTCGGGTCCCTTTGTGATCGTCGATCTGTGCGGCGCTGCGGTCAGGGCGACGCGGTGGTCAGCCGGTCAGCGGGCCAGCCTGATCTTTGATCAAAGCCTGGCGGGCCGCACCTATACGCCTTTCGGATGGGACAGGGAGGGCGAGCGGGTGCGTTTCATGTTTCACGTCCACGGAAAAGGCGTCGCCAGCGAATGGGCCTGGCAGGTTGGGAAAGGGGACGCCTGCGGCCTTGTCGGTCCCGCCGCCTCAATCGAGACGCCTCGAGCCGGAACGGGCGATATGCTGTTCGGCGATGAGACTTCGATCGCCACGGCGCTTTCGGGCGGACTAGATCGAACCCAGGGCCGCCAGTGCGTATTCGAGGCGACCGATGTCTCTATGCTGCGGCAAGCCTTGAGCGAAGTCGGTCTGCAGCAGGCGCAGGTTATTGCGCGTCGTCCTGACCTGTCTCATCTCGATGAGGTGCGGTCGGCCTTGGCGAGTGTCGGCGACAGCAGTAATCTGACGCTGACGGGCAATGCCCGCTCGATCCAGCGCCTTCATCAATTGCGAGGCCCCTCGTTTGCTGTCCGCACCAAGGCCTATTGGTCTCCGGGCAAGAGCGGCCTGACGTGAGGAGCCCATGAACCGCACCGAATGGCTGGAAAGCGGCTTTCCCGACAATATCCTCCAGCCCGTGGCGGGTCATATGGTGGTGCTGGATTCCGCCGAAGAGGCGCATCCGCATTCGCACCAGAAGGTTCAGCTTCTGTTCGCCATCAGCGGCGTCATCACGGTGGAGGTCGAGGCCGGACTTTGGACCGTGCCTCCGGGCTGCGCCATCTGGATTCCCAGCGGCGCGACTCACGCGGCCCGGTTCGTCGGTCAGGCCTCCATCGCCATGCTTTATCTGGCCCCCGAGATCGCCGCGAGCCTGCGCGCGGAATGCGGCATCATCTTCGTGCCGCCTCTGCTGCGCGAACTGATCCTGCGCTTCTCCCGCAGCCATACGCCCTTCGAGGATTCGGGGATGGTGAAGGCGGGCGTTGGAGGACCGAGTGCGCGAGAGGAGCGTCTGGTCGCTGTCCTGATGGACGAGCTGGCTGCGGCGCCGGAAGAGCCGCTGCACCTGCCGATGCCGCGCGACCGGCGTCTGCGCCGCATCGCCCTGGCCATGCTGGATGATCCGGCGCAACGCCTGACCATCGACGAATGGGGGGCGAGGGTCGGGGCCAGCAACCGCACGCTCAGCCGCCTGTTTCGGGAAGAGACGGGCATGTCGTTCGGGGTCTGGCGTCATCAGCTTCACGTCGGCCTGGGAATGCAGAAGCTCGCGTCCGGCGCCAGCGTGACCAATGTGGCGCTGGACCTCGGCTACCAGAATGTCGGCGCCTTCATCTCCATGTTCAAACGCATGATGGGGGTCAGTCCCGCGCGCTATTTTGATCTACAACAGGAGACTGTCGGCGAGGCGCCTTCGGCCGAACCGATGGCGCCTTTGGCGGCGGCGGGCGCCGAGGTGGTCGAGATCGGTCTGGAAAGACTTCGCCGTCGCTGAACGGACCGTTCGCGCTGGGCTTTCAGCGTTTGCGGTGATCCCGCTGCTTGGGCGCAAAAAAGCCCCGGGCAGGCTGAAACGCCTGCCCGGGTCCGTGGAGTTAGAAGGTGCGGCTCACATTGATGAAGGCGGTCCGTCCCGCGAAGTCATAGGACGACATCAGCGGCGAGTTGCCGACCACGCTGTACAGGGAGTTGGCCGAGATCTCCGGCGGGTTGGTATTGAACAGGTTCCGCACTCCGACGGTCGCGGTCCAGCCGTCGCCCGCGTATTGGGTCGACAGGTGGTGCACGAAATAGTCCGGCGTCCGCAGGTTGTAGATGGACGTGGCGGGATCGAATTTCAGGCGGGTGTAACCTTCCATCGGGCCCACCCAATCCACGCCCCAACGCATGCGCCAGTCGCCCATGACGTAGGAAGCGTCCGCCGCGCCGCTGACCTTGGGCGAGTAGATGAAGCCGGCCTGGTTCACCAGCGGATCCGAGGCGAACACCTTGCGTAGCTGCGACGGCTGGTGGCTGACGCTCAGGTTCAGCAGCAGGGCGCCGGGGCCGATGTCGTTGACGTAGCGGACATTGTAGTCGACGCCCTTCACCCGGTCCGTGGCCAGGTTCAGGTAGGAGGTCGTGACCGTCAGGTTGCCCGAGTTCTTGTCGCGCTCGACCAGGCGGCACAGGCCGATCTTCTTGGTGAATTCCTCCGGCGTCGAGGCATAGCATTCGCGCAGGATGTTTTCGGACGAAGCCAGGGAGACGCCGTTTTTGACGGTGATGTCGTAATAGTCGACGGCCAGGGCCAGATCGCCCCAGCCCGCGGGCAGGGCGGGACGCAGCACCGCGCCGATGGTCAGGTTTGAGCTGGTTTCAGCGGCGAGGCCGGCCTCCGCGCCGCCCAGAGTGATGCTCTTCACGCTCGATTTCTGCGACCAGTCGGTCGGCAGGCCGTCTGCGGCGCAGTTGGCGCGGATGTTGGCGTCCTTGGAGCCGTAGCTGTTGCACGGGTCCAGGGTGGAGTTGAGGAAGCTCGAGCTGGCGCCCACGAACTGTTCGAATAGGGCGGGGGCGCGGTAGGAGGTGCCGTAGGAGCCGCGAACCGTCATCCAGTCGGTCGGCTGCCACACAAGGCCGATCTTGTAGGTGGAATCGCTGCCGTAGGAGTCGTAGTCGGTGAAGCGATACGAGGCTGTCAGGTTCAGGCTCTGGGCGAAGGGCATATCCGCCAGCAACGGCGCGTCGATTTCGCCGAACACCTCCCATACGGCGTCGGACCCCTGGGTGACGGCCGCGCTGGAATAGTTCAGAAGATCGCCCTTCTGTGAAGCCTCAGACGGCAGGTCGTTCAGCGACGAGCGGCGATGCTCAGCCCCCACGAAGGCCATGACGCGACCGGCGGGCAGGTTGAACAACGGGCCGTCGAAGCCGACCGCGGCCACCGTCTCCTTGAAGGTGGTGACGCCCACGTCCATCGGCGAGACATAGGCGAACCAGTCGGCCGGAAGCTTGCCGGCCACCAGATCGGTGCTCAGGGCGGGGGCGGCCAGGCAGCCAGGATTGGCCGCCAGCTCGCGGCAACGATAGGTCCCGTCGGCGCCCTTGATCACGTCCAGGGATTCGCTCAGCCGGCTCTTGAGGAACTGCGGCTGACGGTATTCGCCGTCCGACCGGGCATGGCTGACATAGACGTCGTAGCGCCATTCCGGCAGGACGTTCAGGTCGCCCTTCATGCCGACGATGTGGCGCTGGAAGTCCACGTCCTGATGGGCGCGGTTCTCCAGAAGGGTGAAGGCGCGCACGCCCACGTCCTTGCCCTTGCTCATGCCTTCGTCGCGGCCGACGACGCTCCAGGCCAGGTTGGCGGGAATGAGGGGGCTGCCGACGGCATAATCCAGCGCCAGCTGGCGCTTGGCGTTCTGATACGACTCCCGGCGCGTGACCATGCTTTCGAAATAGAGTTCGGCGTCGCCCAGCCGGTTCAGTCGATAGCCGCCCTCCGCATAGAGGTTGCCGACGGTCACCGGTGAAATGAGCGACTGGTTCAGCATGCTGTCGTGGAAGGTGTCGCGAACGTCGATGGTGTTGTTTCCGCCGCCGACGCCTTCCCAGCCGACGAGACCTTGCGTCACCGCCGCATTGGGGCGCCAGCGGTTGAAGGTGTCGCCCACGGCGCCGACCGCGCCCACGCCCTTGAAGTCGCCCGTGGCGATGGTGTTGATGGTGACGCCCGGCCCCGGCGAGGCCGGATAGCATTTGGACAGGCCGGTCAGGGGATCGATCGGGTCCAGGCTGGCGCCGGTCCTGGGATCCCGCAGCATGCGGCGCGAGCACTGGGTGAAGCCGCGGTCGCGCAGGGTCATCTCATTGCGCTGGAAATAGTCGGCGGCGCCGGACAGCCGCCAGCGCTCGCCGGTCAGGCCGCCGATCACGGACAGGCGGTGGCTGGCGCCTCCGCCGCCCGCGTCCAGCGGATGCGTGGACCTGGCGTCGATGGTCAGGCCTTCGAAATTCTTGCGCGTCTGCAGGTTGATGACCCCCGCCACGGCGTCGGAGCCGTAGATGGAGGAGGCGCCGTCGCGCAGCACCTCGATGCGGTCGATCATGGCTCCGGGCAGGACATTGAGGTCGGCCGCGCCGACCGAGCCGCGCGTGCCTGCGGGCGAGAGGCGACGGCCGTTGAGCAGCACCAGGGTGCGGGTCGGGCCCATGCCGCGCAGGCCCACGGTGTTCACTCCGCTGCCGCCGTTCACGATGAAGCCTGTGCGGGCGTTGTCGACCTGGGTCGCGCCGCCGGTGATGGCGGTGCTCTGCAGGATTTCCGCCGTCGAGGCGTAGCCCTGAAGCACGGCGTCCTCGCGGGTCACGACCTGGACGGGCGAGGGGGAATTATAGACGTCGCGGCGGATGCGCGAGCCGACGACGACCACGTCCTCGACGTGAGCGGCCTGGGTTTGATCGGCATCCGCCAGTGCGGGGGCGCCGGACATCGCCAGGGCCAGGGCCGAACCGGCCATTAGGAATGACTTTTGGTACTGCATGGGTTTCTCGATCTGGTCGCTTGCGCGACGCATGGTTGACGCCTGCGTTTCTGAAGAAGCGCAGATCGAGAACGCTATTTTGCAAATAAATTACTTCAACACCAATTGTTGTCTGCAAATTCAATTCAATACAGTGATGCAAAAAAGCATCGTTATGCGTAACATTACAATAATCAGGCGTGATTTTGTCTTAGTTTTACTATGGATCAGGGCCGCTATTCAGCGGCCCGTCTCTCCTGTGCAGGGTACGGCGGGGGTGAAGCTGTCGATCATGTCCTGAACCTGCTTGTCCAGGGCGAGGTAGCCGTCCTGATTGACGGTGACGCCTGCGACGGCGACGGCCTTGGCGGGGCTATAGTAGGCGACGGTGCCCCAGAAGCCCGAGTGCCAATAGGCTCTGGCCTGCCCCTCGCCGTAGGCCATCAGCCCCATGCGGTAGTGGTCGCCGCCGGGGTGTGCGCCGGGCCGCGTCATCTCGGCCAGGGTCTCGGGCCGGGCGAAGACGCGGCCCTCGAACAGGGCGGCCATGAAGCGGGCCATGTCGCGCGCCGACATCACCAGGCCGCCGCCGCCATACAGATCCATGGAGGCGTCGATGCCGGTCGCCTCGCGCTCGCCCAGGAATTGACGGGCGCGGTCGGGCGCGGTCCCCGGCTGCGGCTCCATGATCTCCCACCAGGTGGAGGCCAGACCCAGCCGGTCCAGGCCCAGCTGGTCGCGCACGGCTGCGGCCAGGGACTGGCCGGTGATCCGCTCGATCATGTCGCCCAGCAGAATGTAGCCGGTGTCGGAATAGAGGAATTTCTCGCCAGGCGCGCCTTGGGGCCCGGCGTAGCTCATCGACAGCCGCACCAGATCCTCGCGCGACCAGCGCCGTTTGGGATCGCCGAACAGGGTCTGGGTGAAGCGCGGGTCCGAGCCGTGGTCGTAGAGGCCAGAACTATGCATCAGCAGATGGCGCGCCGTGATCCGCTCGGTATCGTAGCCCCGGGCGCGTAGCAGGGCGTCCAACTCGGGCGCGATCAGGCCTGTGATCGACGCCTCCAGGTCCAGCCGTCCCTGCTCCCACAGGCGCAGGGCCGTAGCGGCGGTGAAGGTCTTGGTGTTGCTGGCGATGCGCAGCGGGGTGTCGACCGTCATCGGGCGACCGGCGTCCGCGTCGGCCAGGCCGGCGGCGGCGCCCCGGCCCTGGGGCAGGCAGCGCCCCTCCAGATGAATGGCGGAGGGGCGGGGCAGGGCGGCGACCGCGCTCTGCAGCGCCGCCTCGGCAGGCGAGGCGGTCAGCAGGGTCGCGGCGGCGAGGGAGGCCAGGCTCATGCGAACCCCCGCTTGCGCAGCAGGGCCGCCGGATCGGCGTCGCGCCCCATCAGCATGCGATAGGTTTCGGCCGGGTCGCGGCTGTTCCCGACCCTCAGGGCGATGTCGTAGTAGCGACGCGACAGCTCGGGGTCGAAGAAACCGCCCGGCGCCGTGGCGAAGCGCTCGCCCGCGTCCGCCACCAGGGTGTCGGCCCACAGATAGGCGTAATAGCCTGCCGAATAGCTGTCGGACGCGAAGATGTGGCCGAACTGCGGGCTGCGATGGCGCATGACCAGTTCGTCCGGCAGGCCGATCTCGGCCAGCACCGCCTTCTCGAAGGCGGCCGGGTCCGATGGCGGCGTCTCGGCCAGGTGGTAGCGCATGTCGACGATGGCGCTGGCCAGGAACTCGACGGTGGCGAAGCCCTGGTTGAAGTGACGGGCGCGCTCGACCTTGTCCATCAGCTCTGTCGGCATCGGGCGGCCGGTCTCGTGATGCAGGGCGAAGCGGCCCAGGATCTGGCGGTCCGACAGCCACAGCTCCCACATCTGCGACGGGAACTCGAGGAAATCGCCCGGCACATTGGTGCCCGACACGGACGGATAGACCACGTCCGAGGCCAGGCCGTGCATGCCATGACCGAACTCATGGAACAGGGTGGTGGCGTCGTCCCAGGAGATCAGCGCCGGACGGCCCGGCGCAGGCTTCACGAAGTTCTCATTGTTGGAGACGACGGGCGTGACGGCGCCGGCGAACCGCTCCTGGCTGCGGATCTGGTTCATCCAGGCGCCCGAGCGCTTGCCGCTGCGAGCGAAGGGATCGAAGTAGAAATAGCCGATATGGCGGCCCTGGCCGTCCTTGACCTGCCAGGCGGAGACGTCGGGGTGATAGACGGGTAGGTCGGCCGCCACGACGGTCCAGCCGAAGTTGCGTCCGACGGCCCAGAACATGGCGTCGCGCAACTGGTCCAACTGCAGATAGGCCCTCACCTCGCCTTCATCGAGGTCATAGCGCGCCTTGCGCACCTTCTCCTGATAGTAGCGGTAGTCCCAGGGCGCGATCTTGATCCCGCCGCCTTGGCCATCGGACAGTGTTTGCATGTCCCGGACCTCTTCATGGACGCGGGCGACAGCCGGGCGCCAGACCTGCTCCAGCAGGGTCATGGCGCGCTGGGGCGTCTGGGCCATGGTGTTGTGCAGGCGCATATGGGCGTGGGTCGGGTGACCCAGCAGGCCCGCCCGTTCGTGGCGCAGCTTCAGGATGTCGGCGATCAGCGCCTTGTTGTCGTTGGCGTCGCCGTTGTCGCCACGCATGATGAAGGCGGTCCAGACGCGGCGGCGCAGGTCGCGGTCGTCGGCGTAGGTCAGCACGGGGTCGACCGACGAACGGGTGTTGACGATGGCCCAGCGCCCCTTCAGCCCGCGCTCTTCGGCGGCCATGGCCAGGGCGTCGATGAAGGCGTCGGGCAGGCCGCGCAGGGCGGCGCGATCGTCGACGACGATCCAGGTCTCTTCGTCGGCCAGCAGATTGCGGCGGAAGGCGGTGAATTTCTGCGACAGCTCCTGGCTGATCTCGCCGACCCGGATACGGGCGGCGGGCGACAGTTCGGCGCCGCCGCGGATGAAGTCGGTGCGGTGCAGCCAGACGACGCGCTGCTGCTCGGGCGTCAGGTTCGACGTCTCGCGCGCCGCCTCCACCGCCTTGATGCGGGCGTAGAGGGCGGCGTTCTGATTGATGGCGTTGGCGTGGGCGGCGAACAGGGCCTCCAGCTCGGGCTGGACGGCGCGGAACTCGGGCGTGGACAGGCTGGACGACAGGACGCCGTAGATCGTTCCCGCCCGCTCCAGCGCGCGGCCCGAGGCCTCATAGGCGGCCACGGTGTTGTCGAAGGTCGGCGCCGCGCGGTTGGCGGTGATGCGGTCGATGTTGGCCAACTGGTCCTTCATAGCCTGGACCAGGGCGGGCTTCAGGTGCTCGACCTTGACCTTGTCCCATGGCGGAACCCCGCCGTTCGGGCCGGGCCAGGGCGCATAGACCGGATTGCCGGCCAGGGCGGCGGCGTCGCGCACGAAGGTCACGCCGCCGATCGAGGCCGCGCTGGGCCGGGCGGTCAGGAACAGGGAGGCGGCGGCCGAGGCGGCCAGCATGCCGCGCCGCGACAGGGCGGGGGAAGTCGTCATGGGTATCTCCGAAAATGGGGGCGCGATCAGGCCGCAGCCGTGCGCGTGTCGGGCGTCAGTTGTTCAAAGGTCAGCCGCCAGCGTCCCTCGGTGCGGCGGAACAGGTTGATCCCCTGGCCGCCCCCGCTCAGGAGGCGGCCATTGGCCAGGGTCCCGCGATAGCTGTAGCGGAAGGTGCAGGCGGCGAAATCGGCGCCGTCGATCAGCCATTCTCCCTCGGTCATCTCGTAGACTTCGTCCGGCAGCATGGACCAGGTGCGTTCGAACCCGGCGCGCACGGCGGCGATGCCTTCGTGACGTTGATCCGAGAAGACGAAGACGGCGTCCGAGGCGATGACGTGGCGCTCCAGAAGGCTGAAGTCGTGACTGTTGATCAGGCCCCGATAGAGCTGGAAAACGCCTTCGGCCCACCGGTCGTCGGGTCCGCGGGCGACGACGCGCGTGGCGGGAAAAACGGCTGCGCTTGCAGCCAGGGTCAGGGCCAGGCGGCGGTCAAGAACGGCTTTCATCCGACGTGTCCCTGAAAGACGGCCGTGTGGGGCGCGTGATGGAACGAGAGAGTCTTCTTGGGTCTTTCGCCGAGGCGCATCATCTCGAACCTGTGGGTGCGCGGGGCGGCGCCGAAGCGCCGCATGGCTTGGGCGATGGGCGAGGCTGCAGGCTCGTCGCCCAGGCAGAGGCGACGCCCCCGGACGCGGGCGGCCAGGGAGGCGATGAGCGCCTCAGCCGCATGGGCGCTTTCGGCCGCAGCGTCGATCAGGCGAGATACGCCGCCTGAATTCTGCTCGACCGCATAGGCGGCGACGCCGAGGTCCGACCGCCACGCCAGAACGGTCAGCTTGTCGCGAAGAACCGCGCGCATGACGTTCTCTTCAGTGCGCTGCCAGGGGGGTGCGCTGACGCCGATGTGCAGGCGCCGATGCAGCGCCGGCAGCTGTGTCGGCGGCAGGACGACCAGCGGATCGGCGCCCAGACCCAAAGCCGGGCTGTTGAAGCTGACCAGGCGACGGCGGTCGGCGAAGCCGGCGGTCGCGTAGAGGCGACGGGCGCGATTGGAGGGCATGACCTCAAGGCGGGTATGCGCCACGCCCCTGGCGTCCAGCGCGTCGCACTGCCGGCGCATCAGCGCCAGGCCGATGCCTGTGCGGCGATAGGCGTCGACCACGCCGAACCCGCCGACCCAGCTGTCCGCAACCTCCGCAGCCGCCAGGCAGAGGCCGATGGGCACGCCATCGACGACGGCCACCAGCGACAGCCCCAGGTCGATCCCGGACATGGAGATGAACCGCTCCAGCTCATCCTCGGTGAAGGGCAGGGGGACGGGGTAGTTGGCGTAGACCTCACGCCACAGCAGGGTCAGTTCGCCCAGCGGCAGCACATCGGCGGGATGGAAGTCGAGTGAAGGGTTTCGCAAGCCGGGGCGCTCCGCTTGTCAGATGTCGAGGATGAGAGGGGCGACGCCGTCCTGGCGGACTCGCTCCAGCCGGGGTAGCTCGCCGGGCGACCAGGCCGACAGGCGGTGGGTCACGCGGTAGGCGAGGGGAATGCCCTCCGGGCCTCGCGCCGGGTGAACCGGACGGGGCGTGGCGACGAACTCGACCTCCAGGGCGTCATGGTCGGCGACGACGAGGGCGTAGCCGTGCCCGCCAAGGTCTGCGAACGCCAGGTGCGGCGCGACGTGGGGGTTGGAGGCGGCAAGCGCCTCTTCGATCCGGCCGCTCGCTTTCAATGCGTAGCAGGCGCGCACGCCGTGGCGGATGGCCAGATTCATGGCGGGTTGCACCGCGCCGCCCTCGACCGGACGATGGAGATAGGCCGGCGACAACGGCCGATCCAGCGGAAGGACCGCCTCCGCCGCCTCGAAGCTGGACGGCGTCGAAATGGAGCCGACGACGAACTCGGCCGCCGTCGGGCGGTAGTCGCCCGGGGGCAGGTCCGGCGACAGCAATCCGGCGAAAAAGCTGTGTCGGTCGCCGGCCAGGGCGGCCACATTGGTCACGCCCTGCGCTTCAAGGAAGTTCAGCAGTTCGCGGCGCTCGGCCGGATAGCCGCACCAGTCGTCTGTGCCATAGAGACCATAGCCTTCAGTGGGCCAGACGGCGTTGATGTCCTCGGGCAGGTTCTGCCAGTCGGTTCGCCGGTGCAGCATCCCGACCGAATTGCCCCACAGCTTCCAGCGCGCGGTCGAATGCGTCAGCCGCTCTTTCAGCCACAGCTTCTGGCGCGCGCCCAACATGCTGCCGGGCGGATGGTCGCGGCGCGGATTCGGAAGATCCTGAGCGTTGAAACGGATCGTTTCCGGAGCGCCGCCCGGCATGGCGCGGCCCGCGCCCAGGATCTCGATCGCGGTCTGATCGGCGTACCACGGGAAGCCGCTGACGGCGAAGGGCGCGGCGTCCGCACGCTCGGCTGCCGCCTGCGAGCGGAAGGAGCGGTTGTCGGTCAGGATCAGCTCGACATTGGCGCCCCAACGCAGGGCGCGGTTGATCAGCAGGCTGTTGATCGCCGCCTGATTGTCCGCCTGATGCGACAGGCCGTCGGCGTCGAAATCGGTCAGGGGGGCGTCCTGCACAGCCGGGGGCAGGAAACGCTCCAGCCCCTGGGTCGCGCCGCGCACACGGGCGGGAATGTATTCGAACCAGGCCTGGTTGGCCGCCGCCTTCAGGCTCTGGGCCGGGCGCGAGCCGTCATAGTTGATCTGGCTTTGCCAGCAACGGTTCGAAAACTCGTGATTGTCCCAGACGCAGATGAAGGGCCACAGGGCGCGCGCGTCCTGAATGTCGGGATCGGCCAGATAGGCCTGATAGACGTGGCGATAGTCGGCGACGGTGGTCGGGACCTGGATGGCGCCGACGCGGGCGCCGGTCGGCAGCGGGCCGATCTCGCGCACGGTGCGGCCCTGCAGGGTCGGCTGGTCTTTCGGCGACCAGATCATCTCATAGATGAAATCGCCCAGGTGCAGGACGAACCTCAGTCGCTCCGCCTCGGGCCTGGCGGCGTCCTCGGCGATCATGCGCCGATAGGGCGTGGCGTAGCCCAGGTTGACGTTCTGGCAGCTGACGAAGGCGAAGCGGGCCGGCGCGGCGTCCGTTTCCGCGGGGGCGGTGAAGGTGCGGCCCGTGCGGCTGGAGCCGCCGTCCGCGTCGATGAAGCGATACCAGTAGGTCCGGCCCGGCTTCAGTCCGGCGACGAGGGCGCGGCAGGTCCAGTCTGCGGCTTCCACCGGCGTGACCGCGGCCCGGGCGACGACGCGGCGGAAATCCTCGTCCTCGGCGGTTTCGACCGTCAGGGCGCCGAGGTCGTGATCCGCGCGCGGCGGGCGTCGGGTCCACAGGATGATGCTGTCAGGCTGCGGATCGCCCGAGGCCACGCCCTGGGGAAAGCGTTCAGGCGCAGGACGCACCGCCCGTGATCCGGCGCGGACGGGGCCGGCCAGGACCAGGGCGGCCCCGAAAGAGGCTGCGGCTGCGGCGAGGAATTCACGACGGTCGGCGATGGTCATCAAGTCTACTCGTTGCGAACAGGGCGGCCGTCGGGACGCGGGCCCAGCAGGCTGCGCAGGCCCGGCGGATGCAGGCCCGCGATGCTGAGGTGGGGCGCATAGGCCTGCTCGGGCTCGGGCTCGGGCAGGGCGTGCAGGCGGATTTCCGCAGACAGGGCGTAGTGCTGCTGAACCGACAGATAGACGCTGTCGCTCCACAGAGCGTGGCGCACCTCGGTCAGGTCGCGAGAAAGCAGGGCCAGGAGATGTTGGTTGGCGTCGACCGCCAGCCGCAGTTCGGCGCCGGGCCAGCGCTCCAGAACGCCCTCAGCCGTGCGGGAGCGGACGACCTGATAGCCGCCGGGACGCGGTCGCACGTCTTCGTAGACCACGCCGCAGGTCGCCACCCCGCGCGACGCGGCCCGCGCCAGGCAGTCTGTTAGCCGCGCCTCGACCTCAGGGAAGCAGTCGAAAAGAAGGGTTTCGGCGGCGGCGTCGATCATGGCTTCGGCCTGGGCCCAGACCTGGTCCGAAACGCGAAGCTGGTAGAGCCGATCCTCGGGGCCGTGGTTCTTGAGGCGGGCCAGGGCGCCGACGGCCGTCTCGGTCTGGTCTGTAAAGCGCGAGGTGAGGGCCGCGATCAGACGATCCGGCGCCACAGCCCGGAACGAGCGCGGGTCGCCCCCGTCATCGATGACGGCGCCCTTTTGAGCCAGCGTTGACAGGGTCTTGTAGGTGTTGGCCTGCGCCTTCCCGATGCCCTGGGCGATGCGATAGCCGGTCGACGGTCCTGCGCGCAGCAGCTCGCAATAGGCCAGGGCTTCGGTCTCGGTGAAGCCAAGCGGGATGAGGGCGTCTTCGGGTGTCATGGTCGTAAACCTAGTTGCTATTGCTGCTACTAAAAGTGAAATCGGCGTAATCTGACCGTCACAATTTCATCCTTACCACTTTTTCAGTTGACTACTAGCGTTCGCTACTAGTTTGTAAGGCGTATGAAAAACGTCGATATGTTTTTGGCGCTGGGCGTCGCCCTGATCGCCTGCCAGCCCGCCCATGCGGCTACCCCTGTCTCTGCGGTCGAGCTGATCCAGCGCCATCAGGCGTGGCGAGGCGGTCAGGCCTACGCCGACGTGCGCGGGGCGCATCTTGCCGGAACAAGCCAGGTGGCTGGGCTGGAGGGACGCCTGGACCGACGCCTCGACCTGTCGAAGGCGGAACCGGCGGTGCGCGTCGAGCGCCGGATGGGCCCCTTGCACCAGATTCGCGGCGGCGACGGTCGGGGAAGCTGGGCGCTCACCCTCAGCGGGCAGGTCGAGGTGATCTCCACCAACGAAAGCCGAAAGCTGGTTCAGGAAGAAGGCCTCTATCTGGGTCGCCTGCCTGCGGGCGGAGATCTGGCTGTGGGAGACGTCGAACTGATCGACGGCCGGAATTGCACCTCGGTCGGCAAGGCGACGCCTGAAGGACGCTACGCCCTGCTGATTGAAGCGGACACGGGCCTGCTGTGCGGCGCGCTGCTTGATCAAGGAGAGGGAGAGCAGCGCATCGTCTTCTCCGACTGGCGATGGGTGGCGGGCGTTCGCATGGCGTTCGCCTCGGTGATGACGGACGCTGATCGTCATGAGGCCTTTATCGCTGACCACGTTCAGCTGAACCCGATCTTTGAGGACGATGACTTCTCTAGGCCCGCCGCGGCGCAGGTCGTTCAGTTCGATGCGGGGCGTAGCGACAGCGGCTGGCTGAATTTCGAATTCCACAAGCAGCGCCAGATCTTCATTCCGGGAGCCGTCAATGGCCACGACGTGCCCATGATGCTGGACACGGGGGCCGAGGTCACCCTGATCGACAAGGGGCTGGCCGAAGCGCTGGGCATTGTCGGCGAGGGTGAAATCCCGGCGGTCGGCACGTCCGGATCGGAATCCGTGGCTCTTGCGCGCGGCGTGGATATCCGCCTGGGCGCGGTCACGCTGAAGAACCTGACGGTCGGCATCTATGATTTTGCACCTCTGGCGGCCGCCATGAAGCATCCCCTGCCCGTGCTTCTGGGCAAGGAGGTGATGAATGAAGCCGTCATCGACATTGATTTCGCGGCCAGTCGTATCCGCATGGTCGATCGCGCAGCCTATCGACCGACGGCGGCGGCCCGCGAGGTCGCCCTGGTGACCCTGACCGGACTGCGGGCGGTCCCGATCCGCATTGAAGACGGGCCTGAAGTCCTGGGCATGTTCGATCTTGGCAGCGCGAAGGCGCTGACCCTCTTTCCCAGCTATGTCGCGGATCATGGATTGCTGGACGGGCGAGCCGTATCGGAAGGGAGCAGTCATGGCGTGGGCGGGCTTTCTGCCGTGCGGACGATGACGGTGCAGCGTCTCCATCTGGCGGGCTTCGACCTTGAGGATGTCGCCGCCGATGTGCCTGAGGCGCACGGTATCTGGGTTCGCGACGTTGCGGCCGCCAACCTGGGCCTGCCGCTCTTCTCGCGCTTTCGGCTGGCCATCGACTTCGCCGGCGACCGCCTGTTCCTGACGCCGGGAGACGCCGCTGAGCATGCGACGGGCGCTGACCTGAGAATGGTCCTGAACAATGACGAAGGGCGCCAGGTGACGATGGTGCTGAACGACGATCAACAGCGCGGGGTCACGCTGGTGGTGAACAAGGGCGAGGGGCGTCGTCAGGCCCCGGTCGTCGATTTCTAATGTTTGAGCATCGAGTTCGAGAGAGCCGGCTTGGTCGGGAGAAAACCATGAAGATGAAACTGCGCACCATCCTGGCCGCCGCCTCGGCCCTCAGCCTGCTGGCCGCCTGCTCCGGCCCGGATGCCGGGCGGGGCGAGCATTCGGCGCCCGCTTATGGGACCTTTGGCTTCGACGCCGCAGGCATGGACCGGGCGGTGCGGCCCGGCGACGACTTCTTCGGCTTCGCGAACGGCGGCTGGGTCAAGACGACCGAGATTCCGGCCGACCGCTCCGTGTGGAACACCTTCAGCGTCCTCGCCGAGAAGGCCGACGGCCGGGTGCTGGAGCTGATCACCCAGGCGCGGGCCAGCAAGGACAAAGACGCCGCCAAGGTGGCCGACTTCTACGCCAGCCTGATGGACGAGGCGGCGGCGGAGACCAGGGGCGCCCAGCCGGTCCAGGCCGAACTGGCGCGCATCGCCGCCCTGAACGACCGCCGCGCCCTGTCGGCCTATCTGGGCGGCGTCATGCGGGCGGATGTCGATCCGTTGAACGCCACCAACTACTACACCGACCGGCCGCTGGGCCTGTGGGTGGCCCAGGACCTGGACGAGCCGGAGCGCTACGCCCCCTATCTGATGCAGGGCGGGCTGGGCATGCCGGACCGCGACTACTCCCTGGACCCGGCGCCGCGCTTCGCCGACCTGCGCCGCCAGTATCAGGCGCATGTGGCCGCGACCCTGCGTCTGGCGGGTCTCGATCAGGCTGAAGCGCGCGCCGCACGCGTCATGGCGCTCGAGACCCGTATCGCCCGCAGCCACTGGAGCCAGCTGGACACGGGCGACGTGCAGAAGGCCAACAACACCTGGGCCAAGGCCGAGTTCGCCCAGCGCGCGCCGGGGCTGGACTGGGACGCCTTCTTCGCCGCCGCGGGCCTGGCCCAGCAGCAGACGGTCAAGGTCTGGCAGACCGATGCTGTGACCGGACTGGCGGCTCTGGCGTCTTCCGAGCCGATGGAGGCGTGGCGCGACTATCTGGCCTTCCATGCTGTCGACCGCGCCGCGCCCTGGCTGTCCAAGGCCTTTGTCGAGCAGCATTTCGCTTTCCACGGCCAGGCCCTGTCGGGCACGCCGCAGCAATCGCCGCGATGGAAGAAGGCGGTTGCGGCCACCAACGGCGCGCTCGGCGACGCCGTCGGTCGGATGTATGTCGCGCGCTATTTCCCGGCAGAGGCCAAGGCCGAGGTCGAGGCCATGGTGACCAATATCAAGGCCGCTTTCGCCCGCCGCATCGAGGGGCTGGACTGGATGTCGCCCCAGACCAAGGCCGAAGCCCAGGCCAAGCTGAAGGCGATGCGCGTCGGCGTCGGCTATCCCGCCACCTGGCGTGACTACGCCAGCCTGACGGTGCGGGCCGATGACGCCTTCGGCAACCTGGAGCGGTCCAGCCTGATCGAGTACCGCCGCCAGTTGGCCAAGCTGGGTCAGCCCGTTGATCGCGGCGAGTGGTTCATGGTGCCGCAGGAGGTGAACGCCCTGTTCGCCCCGTCGCAGAATTCCATCATCTTCCCGGCCGCCATCCTTGAGCCGACCTTCTTCGATCCCAATGCCGATCCGGCCGTCAACTATGGCGCGATCGGCGGCGTGATCGGCCATGAGATCACCCACGGCTTCGACAATCTGGGGTCGCAGTTCGACGCACGCGGGCGACTGCGGGATTGGTGGACGGCTTCTGACAAGGCGCGCTTCACCGCGGCGACGGATCAGTTGATCGCCCAGTACGACGCCTACAAGCCCTTCGACTATGCTTCGGTGAACGGGCGCCTGACCCTGGGCGAGAACATCGCCGACGTGGCGGGGCTGTCTGCGGCCTTCGATGCGTGGAAACTGTCGCTGAAGGGGGCTGAGGCGCCGGTTCTGGATGGCTTTACCGGGGAACAGCGCTTCTTCCTGGGCTGGGCCCAGAACTACCGCAGCCGCTACCGCGACGCGGCCCTGCGTCGCCGCCTGCTGACCGACGTGCACGCGCCGGGCCCCTATCGTGCGGACGCCGCACGCAATCTGAGCGCCTGGTACGCCGCCTTTGACGTCCAGCCGGGCGAGGCCCTCTATCTGCCGCCAGCCAAGCGCGTGCCGGTGTGGTAAGTCGCGGCTGAGCGAGCAGGGCAGGGGAGCCAAGAGACCTATGATCGACATGACGCGCATGAACAGGCGAGGGATGCTGGCGGCCGGCTCGGGCCTGGCGTTGGTGGCGGCCTCCGGCCCGGCCTGGGCGGAGACGAGCACCGCCGACGCCCAACTGGACGCCCTGCTGGACGGCCAGCTTCAGGCCGGGCTGGACCGGGCGCCGGAAGTGGTGACGGGCCTGGGTCTGGATGTCGGGCCGCGTGCGGCCCAGCGCTTCAAGCTGGCGGATCGGTCTCAATCGGCCGCCACGGCGGCGCGGGACAAGGCGGCCGCCGATCTGGCCGCCGTGCGCGCGGTGGATCCGGCGCCCCTTTCGGCCGAGGCGCGCCTGAGCCGGGAAATCGCCCTGTTCCAGCTTGAGTGCTCGGCGGGCTACAGGGCCTTCCCCTTCCACAAGTCGGAAAGCTGGCGCGAAAGCCCCTACATCGTCAGCCAGATCGGCGGCGTCTATTCCACGACGCCGGATTTTCTGGACGCCCAGCATCCGGTCAAGACGGCCGAAGACGTCGACGCCGCGCTGTCGCGCATGGCCGCCTTCTCCAGGGCTCTGGACCAGGACACCGACCGGGCGGAGGCGAATGCTTCGTCCGGGATCGTCCCGCCTGACTTCCTGCTGGACGGCGCCCTGGCCCAGTTGAAGGCCCTTCGCGAAGGCCAGGCGCGCGACAAGGCCATGATCCGCTCCCTGACGCGCCGCGCGCATGAGCAGGGGCTGGAGGATCCCGAGGCGGCGGCCGTCGCCCTGTTTGAAGGGCCGATCCGTCAGGCCCTGACGCGCCAGATCTCAGCCCTGGAGCGCCATCGCGCCCGCGCGATCCACGACGCCGGGATCGGCTCGCGCCTGCCGGACCCCGAAGCCTATTACGCGCTGAATCTGAAGACCTACACGACCACGGCCTATTCGGCGGATGAGATTCACCGCATCGGCCGCGACCAGGTGGCGGAGTTGACGGGGCGCCTAGACGGATTGCTGAAGGCGCAAGGCTATACGCGCGGCACGGTCGGCGCGCGCGTCGCCGCCCTGAACCGCGAACCGCGCTTCCTGTTCGCCAATACCGACGCCGGACGCGCCGAACTTCTGGCCTATCTCGAGGCGGAAATGGCCAAGGTCCGGGCCCGCATGCCCGAGGTCTTCGCCACCGTGCCGCGCGGGGGCTTTGAGATTCGCCGCATCCCTGTGGAGATCGAAGGCGGGGCGCCCGGCGGCTACGCCTCGGGCGGCAGCCTGGATGGGTCGCGTCCGGGCATCTACTACATCAACCTGAAGGACACGGCGGACTGGCCGCGCTGGAGCCTGAAGACCCTGACCTATCATGAGGCGGCGCCCGGCCACCTGTTCCAGGGCGCGCTGGCGCGCGAGGCGGGCGACCTGCCGCTCTATCGACGCCTGACGGGCTTCTCGGCCTATTCAGAAGGCTGGGGCCTCTACGCCGAACGGCTGGCTGACGAGATGGGCTTCTACGACGACGATCCGTTCGGTCGCATCGGCTATCTGCAAAGCTTCCTGTTCCGCGCCGCGCGCCTGGTGGTCGACACCGGCCTGCACGCCAAGGGCTGGAGCCGCGAGGAGGCGATCCGCTACATGATCGCCACGGCCGCCGAGCCTGAGAACAGAGCGGAGCGCGAGATCGAGCGCTATTGCGCCGCTCCGGGACAGGCCTGCGCCTATAAGCTGGGCGAGATCGAGATCGCCCGGTTACGGACAGAGGCTGAGCGCCGTCCTGGGTTTTCGCTCAAGGCCTTCCATGAGCGCGTCGTCATGTCCGGGCCCATGCCCATGACGGTGCTGGCGTCGCGGATCTGAACGCCGCAGCATCCTGGTTCGATCTGCGTAGCCGCAGAACGAGGGAGGATGAGCTTGATCGCGCCGATATCGATGCTCAGCGTCATGGGGCCGGCGCCTTCGGTGGCTGGCCCCGACCGAAGCCAAACTCGCTGGGCGATCCGAAAGTCGGAGAAGGAGTACTGGCGCAATTCCACGTGGGACGGTATGCCGTGGAAGTTTTCCCTATTAATAGTTCTGATAAAAGCGCGACCAGTTCCGTCTTTGCGCGGACAAGTTTGGCCTATGCATTCATAATTCTAAGTTCAGGTCGACCTTTGATCGAGGCGCGCGAAAGGTCGGCCTAGATATCTATCATTGATCGTAGGGGGTGAGAGGGACATGGCGTGGCTGCCGCTAATCACCGCTTTCGCAATTGGACATGGCGGCGTGGCGGATATGGCGATCCAGACGGCGCCGCCAGAGCAAGGTGCGGTTCAGAATTTGGACGAACCCGTCCAAGTTGATGACGTCGAAGTGTTCGGCCGGCGTGGCGCGGCGCTTACGCCACCGGAAATCGAACTGAACGAGGCCGATATAGATGCGCTCCGCGCATGGAGCATCGATGAGGCGTTGCAGAGAATGGAAGAGACCTTGGGCCTCAGTCAGCCGCCCCTGGTGCTCGTAAACGGCCAGCCGACGCCCAACTTCTCGGCCTATTCCGGCTTCCCCCCGGACGCCCTAGTCCGAGCGGAGGTGCTTCCGCCGGAGCCAAGCGGCATTTACGGGGCGAAAGCAGGACAACGGGTCGTCAATCTCGTCCTGCAGCCCCAGTTCTCCAGCTACGATGGCCGCATCGTGGGGGCACGGCCGACACAAGGGGGGGCCTCGTCGCTCTCTGGGGATCTTCGTCGCTCCGCCATCGCCGGCCGTGACACCCGTCAAGTCGCGTTACGGATTTCGCGTGATACAGCGCTACGAGCCGAGGAGCGTGACGGTTACGGGGGGAGCCAACCGGGTAGCGCCCTCGTGACGGTCCGGCCGCAGGCGGAATCCGCCGCCGCCAGTTTCAGCGCAACGCGAGCTTTTGGCGATTGGTCGGGTGTGTTCAGCGCTAACGCTCAGAAACAGGAAACTCGCGCAGTAGTCCGGCACGGCGCTGGGATCGTTGAGAGCCATCGCTCATCGGACGGTTTCACGGTCTCGGCCGGAGTCAGCGGCCACGCGCTTGGGTGGCTCCTGCAGACCAATCTCAACGGACGTGCGGCCTGGAACCGGGAACGCGGGCTTCAGGAACTCCGGAGTGAAGCTCAGGCCTTCACCCTGACGGGCTCCGCGCACCGATCATTTCTTGAGCTGCCAGCCGGCGCACTGACGGCCAATCTTAACACCAGTCACGTGATGAGCCGTTCGGTAGGCGCCCGAGACGGCGTTCGCATCGACAATGCGTCCCAATCCCTGGATACTCAGGGGCTCGTTTCGATTCCGCTCTCGAAAGCGGGCGGCACGTCCTTTCCCAGCCGGATAATAGGCGATCTTGCCGCGACCGTCGGCGCGGGCGTGCGGCAAAGCGGCGGCGGGGGCGGCGAAGAAGTGCGGGGGGGCCTGTCATGGGGGCCGCGTCGCGGGATTCGGTTGAGTGGCGAATGGGCCTCGTCAACCGAGAACGTGGCCGACATCGTCAAGACGGAGCCGGAATACTACGGCGCTCCGATGGTGGTCTTCGACTTTCAAAACGGTGAGGCGGTGGAGATTCTACCGTTGCGAGGTGGAAATCCGAACCTGAGACCGCCTCAATCCGAGCGCTTCTCCCTGATGACATCTTTCGGACCTTTCACGTCCTGGACGGTTTCAGGAAACTTGACCTATCAGAGAATGGAAGCGTCCGATGGCATTGGCGCCCTTCCGGGTTTGACCGAGGATGTCGAGGCGGCGTTTCCTGACCGCTTCCGGCGAGATCTGGATGGCCGGCTGATCAGCATCGACTACCGTCCGATGAACCTCAGTTCGACCTTGTTGGAGAGTCTAAGTACAGGCGTAAACTTCAACCTTCCCCGTCCGGCGGGCGTAACCGGGCAGGGCGCGACAGTCATGCGGATCGCGGTCAACCACACCCTGCAACTATCAAGTCTCGTCCGGCTAAGCGAGGGTCTGCCGAAACTTGATCGTTTGCAAGGGGACGGCGGCGGGCTGTCTCGGCAGAACGTCCGAGTAATGCTCGATGCGCAACGTGGGCGGTGGGGCGCGAATGTCTCGGCGCAGTGGCACGACAGTTACCGGACGCGGAGGGCCGGAGGGCGCGATGGACCCAATGATCTGATAATCGCGCCGTTCACGGCGGTGGACTTCCGATTGACTTTCCAGGTGATGCCGGGCCGGTCGAGAGTCGGATCTAGCGACGCCCCGCAACGCCGAACCGGGGGTCTACAGGTGAATTTCGACATTGATAATCTCTTCGACGCTCGTCGGCAGGCGCGTCTAGGCGACGGCTCCCCAGCTCCGGGATACGGTCGTGACATTCAAGACCCGCTTGGGCGGACTGTGCGGCTGGCTTTACAGCGTCGCTTCTAGTTCATGTCTGGGTTGACGTTCTTGTCAATATTGAACCAGAGTGACTCCGAGCGAACGATGGTCCGGGGAGGGTCTGGTGAAGCCGCCGTCACGAATCGCGACCCGTCAGGACTTAGACGTAGCGTTTCGCTCGGGCGCGGAGGGCCTGCGCGCCATCACGCGTCGCGTCGAGCACGAAGAGGCGGATCTGGCGCAAGAGGCGTGTCTCAAGCTCGTCGAGTTCGCGAGTCGCGAGCCCGTCGCGGCGCCAACGCATCTTTTGTACCGCATGGCGCGGAATCTGGTGATCGATCGGTTGCGCTCTCGGGCGTTGGCGACACGGTTTTTCCAATCAGACGAGGGGGGCGACCATCATGCCTGCCCTGAGGCTGACCCTGAGCGTGCGCTGTTGGCGAATGAACGCCTCCGGCGAGCGCTGGGGGTGATCGACGCGATGCCCAGCCGGCGTCGCCAAGCCTTCCTGTTGCACCGCATCGACGGACTGACCTACCTTGAGATCGCGCGCCTGATGGGCGTCAGCGTCAAGGCTGTCGAGAAACATCTCGCGGCGGCGATGTTTGAGCTGGCCCGAAAAATGCGGTCCGATGATTTCGACAGGTAGGGAATAACTCTGCTCGTTCGTCTATAGGGTGTTCTCCGGTCTCCCTGGCCGATAACTCTGCTCATGATCTTGGACGACGACATTCACGAAGAAGCGGCCCGATGGTTCGCCGCTCAGCGACGAGGCCCGATGTCGTTGGAGGAACGTCAGGCCTTCGACGCTTGGCGGGCCGATCCACTGCATCAGGCCGCTCTGAACCGGATGCATGAGGTTTGGGGGGAACTCGCCGCTGCGGGCCGAGTGATACCGCAGGCGCGGCGGCGGACGCTCCTGCGTCGCCGAACAGCTTTCGCCGCCGTTATGGCGTTCGGCCTGGTCGGCGGACTGACCGTCGCAGGCGCCGCATGGAAGTCTCAACAGCCGTCGGCAGTGACAGGCATCGGCGAACAGCGCAGCCAGGAGTTGCCGGATGGCAGCATCGTCGCTCTGAACGTCGTGACGCGCGCGCGCTACGACATCAACACCCGCGAACGCCTCGTGCATCTCAACGAGGGGGAGGCGACCTTCGTGGTCCACAAGGACCCGGAGCGGCCCTTCCTGGTTCGAACTGCCGGCTATGAGGTCCGGGCTATCGGTACGGCTTTCAACGTGCGTAGCCGCGATCACAGCCTGGACGTGGCCGTGAAGGAAGGCGTGGTGCAGGTTCGGCGTCTGGCGGGCAACGACAAGCCGGTCCTGCTCAGGGCCGGTCAACGGATTCAGGTGCGCCACACCGACCAGCCGTCGCAAGCGCCGCTGAAGGTCACGGAAATTGCGATGGGCTCGGTCGACGAATGGCGTCAGCGCGTGCTGACTTATGAGGACGCGCCCGTCGACCAGATCGTGCAGGACATCAATCGTTTCTATGAGCGTCCTATCGCCGTCGACCCGGATCTCGGCCGTCGGCATGTCGCCCTCAGGCTGGTGATCGACGACCGCGCAGACACGGTGAAGCGACTGGCGTCGCTCCTGAACGCCGATGTCCGCAGCGATGGCCGGAAGGACCAGCTCCGGCCTCTCGCCTGAAGCATTCATTGCGGGTTTGAAAAAATTTCGCGGCGAAAGGTAGGGTTTTTCCCGCCTGAAACGTCAATCCCTCCAAACAACCATCTCTTGGGAGGGAGAGGCCTATGGTAATGCAGCCTGCGCGCGCCGGTTTTTCGCGTTTGCGTATGTTGGCTGGGGCGGGATGCGCTGCCCTGATGATTGCGGCGGCGCCCATGGGCGCTGTGGCGCAATCTGCGGTGACGTCGTTCAACATACGCTCTGCTCCGTTGTCGCAAAGTCTGCTTGAGTTCGGGCGCCAGGCCGGAATCTCGATCGCCGCAGACCAATCTCTGACCTCGGGCCTGCGCGGTCGCGCAGTCTCGGGCGATCTGCCGGTGAACGAAGCGCTTGATCGACTGCTCGTCGGCACGGGGCTCAGCGCGGAGTTTTCTGGCCCTAACGCCGTGCGTCTCGTGCGCGCGGGTCAAGGCGACGCAGGGGGAAACGACCTGCAACTGGCCAGCCAGGAAACACGGATTCAGGACACGACGAGCGTCGCCGACGTGATCGTCACCGCCCAGAAGCGTGAAGAATCCATACAGAGCGTTCCCATCGCGGTTTCCGCCTTTTCAGCAGAGAATCTGGATGCGATGAAGATCGAGGGCGGCTCCGAGTTGATGCGCGCCATCCCGAACGTGTCCTTCTCCAAGGGCAACTTCAGCATGTACAACTTCTCGATCCGTGGGATCGGGACCAAGGCGGTTTCAGCATCGTCTGACCCCGCTGTCGCTGTCAGCTTCAATAATACGCCCCTGATCCGGAACCGGCTGTTCGAGCAGGAATATCTGGACGTGAACCGGGTAGAGGTGCTGCGCGGACCTCAGGGAACGCTCTATGGCCGTAACGCCACGGCGGGCGTGGTCAACATGTTCCCCAAGCTGCCCGGTCCGGACTTTGAGGCGATGCTGAAGGCGGAGACCGGCAACTTCGGCACGATGCGCGGCCAGATGATGGTCAATGTGCCGATCACCGACACCTTCTGGGTCCGTGCGGCTGCGGGCCTGACTAAGCGCGACGGCTTCGACTACAACAGCTTCAATGAAACCCGTGTCAATGGCCGGGATTTGCACACGATCCGTCTGTCTGCGGCCTGGGAGCCGACCGACAAGTTCCGCGCCAATCTGATCTGGGAGCATTTCGGCGAGGACGACAATCGTTCACGCACCGGCAAGCAACTGTGTACGACCGACCCGGGGCCGACCCAGGTGGGAAGCTATACCCTTACCAGCGCCTACCTGCGGGGGGTCCTGAGCCAGGGCTGCCTGCCCGGAAGTCTGTTTGACGAAGCGGCCTATGGTACGCCCAACGGCGTCGGCATGGCCCAGATATGGGCCGCCGGGAACGTGTCATATGGCCGGAGCCTCAGTGCGGGACGGATATCCGGCATCTCCCCTGGCGTCGATCCCTATGCCGGCGTCACCCAGTCGAGGGACCTTCGCGAGATCGCCACGAGCTACGATCCGAAGTTCCGCGCCAACAATGACATTTATCAGCTTAATCTCGAACTCGACCTGTCGCCCTCATTAACGTTCGTCTCGCAGACAACCTATGCAAAGGACTATTTCTGGTCGTCTCAGGACTATATGCGATACGTATCCAACGATGTTTTCAATCGTAGCGATTACGCTGATTACGTTGACATTTGGGGGACTGTTGTTGGTATTCACGAAACAAGGAACGCGGCTCCTGGGGGAATATATACAGATCCTCAGCTTGGTCCTTCATCGAGAATGCTCGCTGTCGATCTTAGTAAGTCCAAAAATGAGCAATTTTTCCAAGAATTCCGTCTGCAATCAAATTTTGATGGTCGCTTCAATTTTAACTTGGGCGCCAACTATCTGAAATTCGATACTAGAGACGACTACTACGTCTTCAACAATGTTTTCACGCTTATCGCAGAGCAGTGGTATAATGTGATCAACGGACCTGACGGCAGGAGCATGTCGATTCCCTGCGTGGATGGACGTGAGGCCGAGTGCGTCTATGTTGATCGGTCTTCGATCGAGAATATCGCAGGCGACGGTCACAACTATTTCCGAAGCAAGAATGAGGTGACGACGGAATCCTTCGGGATCTTCGGTGAAGCCTATGTCGATCTTTCAGATTCTTTCCGATTAACGGCTGGGCTTCGCTATACCGACGACACCAAGACGACGACGCCCTATCCGACCCAGTTGCTGCTGGGCACCCGGGATAGTCTTGGTTACGGCCATCTGACGGGCGGTTCGTACTCCAGAGGATTCGAGCCCTTGCCGGACATTGAGCAGAACTGGGCGGAGATGACGGGGCGGCTGGTGTTGGACTGGAAGCCGTCCGACAATCTGATGGCCTATGCTTCCTATGCTCGGGGCTACAAGGGCGGAGGGACCAATCCTCCCCGTGCGGGCATCAATCCGATCGTGGTGCAATACCTGCCCCAGTCGAGCACGTTTGAGCCAGAATTCCTCAACGCTTACGAGGTCGGGATCAAAAGCAACCTGCTGGATCGGCGTCTGCGCTTAAATGCGACGGCCTTCTATTATGACTACACAGACTATCAGGTCTCCCAGATTGTCGACCGCATCTCGCTGAATGAGAACTTCGACGCGCAAAGTATGGGGCTGGAGCTGGAGGTCGTGTATCAGGCCACGCCTCGGTTCCGTGTCGACGGCAACTTCGGCTATCTGAAGACGCGCATCGCCGACGGCGAAGGCTCCATCGATGTCATGAATCGTACCCAGGGCAACCCGGACTGGATGCTTCTGCGTCCTTGGGTTCAGGTGCCGTCGAACTGCGTGGCGCCGACGGCTATTGTCGAAAAAATTCTCAGCTCCGTTTATCCGGAAAATCTGAAGCAGCTCTCATTGCAGGTGCTGTGCGGCGGTTCGAAGAACTACGGGTCGTTCGATCCTAGCTTCTCCGGAGGAACGCCTTTCTGGGCCTTGTACGGCATCAACTATAATCCATTGACCGATGCGCCGAACAACGGACGCGGTTTTATGGCCGATCTCGGCGGAAACGAGCTTCCGAACTCACCGCGCTGGACTGCCAGTATTGGCGCCGAGTATGTCTGGAATATTGGCAGTGCGAACGTCACCTTGAGGGGTGATTATTACAGGCAGGCTGAAAGCTATTTTCGCGTTTACAACACGGAATATGATCGCCTGAAAGGTTGGGGTAACGCAAACCTGTCGCTCGTGATTGAGAATCCGTCGAGCGGCCTTGCGGTCAGTGCATACGTAAAGAACGTCTTCGACGATGCGCCAATAGTCGACGCTTTCACAAATAGTGACGATACAATGTTAACTACGAATGTATTCACTCTCGATCCGAGAATTATTGGGGTATCAATCTCAAAGGTTTTCTAAAATAAATGTTGACTCGTGAATATATTGTGGTGAGATAATTATGCGCTATAGCGCTAATGTTCTAGAAAATTTCTGACAAGAAGGAGTATGGATTATGAAAAAGTTGATTGCTGCAGTCTCGTCCATTGCTGCCATTTCTTTGTTTGGTGTCGCCTCTGCTAACGCTCAGGACTTTGCGTCTAACCCAGGCACTTATCGTGCTGAAGGCGATCTTTCTCTATTTCAAACCATCCCAGATGTCGTATGTCACGTCGTGATGGATATTTCTGTTAATTCGGCCGGAAGCGCGAGCACGACGAGTGTTGTTTTTAGTCCCGGGGCAACCGGTCATGCGTTGTGCGGCTCGCTAATACTTCCCCTCACGACGAATTGGAGTTTCGTAAAGATATCCAGCGGCGTAAACACTGGTCAGTTTCAACTTCAGAACGTAAATGTCCAAGCTGGAGCGGGAACTTGCTCCGGTACGTTGACGCCGCTGACGTTGAACTGGGGCGGTTCGAACCAAATCGTGGCTACCACGGCCCTTGTCCCCGGTTCGCCCACCGTTTGCCAGGTGTCTGGTCTCCTCGATGTCACTCAGACCAGCGGCGCGGCCGGTCCCTTCCGGATGCCCTGACGTACCGGAACTTCTAATAGCGCGTTCTTCTGCGCTTACACATCGGCCGGACATTCATTGTCCGGCCGATGGCTCCCCGCCTAACTCATGGTTCCTGTAGAACTCGGCCGAGCGTTCAATCGCTCGGTCATTCTTTTAGATCGATCTGAGTGCAGCGGCGGACAAATGGGTGGCCGTCGAGCCTGCAAGAGCATTGATGCGGTCATTGCGGCCAAGTCGACCTATGGGGCGGTTCTCACCCTGCGTTCGGTCTTGCAAATATGCGCGGCCAGCTTCCTGGTCCGGCATTATCAGCAGCACCCTGCGCTATCGCGCCCCGGCGTCTCTGGTTGATCAACTCCTCGCGGAGATGGCGCTTTCCGGCGCCGATCTGAACGGGCTCACTGGAGCGTTGCGTCCCCCCGCCCCTCAGGCCCAATCACCCTCGCAACCCGAAATGAACACGAGCGGTGACGCCCCTCAGGCGGACTGACTACGCCTAAGCGACGATCGATGATCTTCGATCGTCGCTCTTTCTCGAAATATCCATCCCCATGGCGCCAATGTCCGCAACGTCGTTCTGCGAACTAGGCGCCCGAATGCGGACCTCCGGTTACAAGCCTAACGTCGCATTTAATCCGTGGTCCGCATGACTTATCCTTGGCGCGTCCAGGTCGCTTGTATGCGCTTTAGCCAAAACCCCCCCTGCGATTCAGAAAGACCACGCAACCCGTAAGCGCGAGCAGAAGGACGGCGCTCCACGCCAGGTCTCCAGCGCTCCCGAACCCGACGATCGCTCCACCAAAGACGCCTCCGCCGGCGATGGCGAGGTTCCAGGTCGTGACGATCATCGACTGGGCCAGATCCGTGTCCCGTCCGGCCAGTCGCGCCGAGGCGGTCTGAAAAAGAGACGCTGCGCCGCCGAAGGCGAGCCCCCACAGAGCGGCCGCCGTCAGCACCAATGCGGTGGTTTGTCCGAACGCCGCCATCCCGAGGGCCGAAACAAGAAACAGGCCTGTGCTGGCTAGCGTCAGGACCTTGAGCCGCCTGTCGATCCAGACGCCCACGACCCAAATGCCCGCAAGGGCGGTGACGCCAAACAGCAGCAGGACAGCGTCCACTCGCGCGATCAGGTCGGCCCGGCGAAGCAGGGGGGCGATGTAGGTGTAGAGAAGATTGTGCGCGAGGACGAAGCCGAAAGTCGCGGCGAGCACAGGTTTCAACCCGGGAATATTAAGCACCTTCACCAGCGGGACGCCGCGGGCCTCGGTCTCTCCATCGAAGTTGGGCACCCGCCATGCGATCCACGCGATCAGCAGAAGGCTCAAGCCGCTCATCATCAGGAAGACGGCTCGCCAGCCGATCAGGCCGCCAAGCCACGTGCCCGCGGGTATGCCGATCGATAGGGCCAAGGGGGTGCCGACCATGGCCAGGGCGATGGCGCGGCCCTTGAGGTGTTCGGGCGCCATGCGGCTCGCGTAGCCGGCAAGCAGAGCCCAGACGAGACCAGCGAAGACGCCGGCGATAAAGCGCGCCCCCAGGGTCAGCACGTAGCTCTGGGACAGAGCGGTCACCGCGTTGGCGAACAGGAAGCCGCCGATCGCCGCCAACAGCACAGGGCGGCGCGGCCAGCGACGTGTGGCGGCCGTAAGGGGAATGGCCGCCGCCAATGAGCCGAGGGCGTAGGCCGTAATCAACTGCCCCGCCACGCCTTCGGAAACGCCGAGGCCGGCGCTCATTTGCGGCAGGAGGCCAGCGGGTAGAGCCTCAGTGAGTATTGTCAGAAAGCCCGCCGCGGCGAGCGCCAGCAGGCCGACGACAGGCAGTTTGTTTGGTGAGGCGCGCGCGGTGCTCACGTCTAGGCTCCTCCGCCGATGAGCGGCAGCACCAGATCTGTTACGCGGTAGGTGTGGAACTCGCTGGTCGAGACAGAATCCAGCCGCTTGAACTTCTCGACGAACACGGGGTCCGAGAAGAATTCGCCGACATTCCCCTCGTCGGCGATCGCCTCGATGTTCACCACGGTGAGGCCGTCGGTGCTCTTGGCCAGATTGCTCCACAGGAAGCCGGGTTTGCGTTCAGCGACGTAGCGCACGACGTCCTGAATAATGGCGAAGGCTTCGTCCTGGCGCCCCGCGTGAGCATGGATGACGTTGACGATGAAGACGGTGGGGGCTGCGCCTCCGGTGAAATGGGCGGGCGAGGACATGGATTGGATCTTCAGGGCGGCGCGGCGCAAGACGGCCGCGCAATCGAGATAAATCGCGGCTGTTTCGAGAAACACAGGCTGTAAATCCCGTCAGTCCGGACCTATTTGTCCGCAATGGAAACCTTGACCATGGAAAGCCTGGGCGCGCTCAATGTCTTCGCGCAAGCCGCAGAGGCAGGTAGTTTTGTCGGGGCGTCCCGACGCCTCGGCGTGTCGCCTTCTGCGGTCGGCAAGGCGGTGGCGAGGTTGGAAGGCCGACTCGGCGCCCGGCTCTTTCATCGCAGCACGCGCAGTCTTGCGCTGACGGCGGAGGGGGGGCTGCTGTTAGAGCGCTGCCGCCGAATCTTCGCCGAAGTCGAGGCGGCGACGCAGGAGATGTCTTTGGCCCAGGAGGCGCCGCGTGGTCGGCTGCGGATCAGCCTGCCGCTGGCAGGCATGCTGCTGATGCCGACGCTGTCCGCCTTCATGCGCGACTATCCCGAAATCACGCTGGATCTGGATTTCACGGATCGGGTCGTCGACGTGATCGAGGAAGGATTCGACGTCGTCGTGCGCACCGGCGAGGTCTCCGATTCCCGGTTGATGACGCGGATGCTGGGCGCCTTCGAACATCGTGTCGTAGGCTCGCCGGATTATTTCGAGCGCGTCGGACATCCGCTGTCGCCGGAAGACCTCTCGCGGCACGCCTGCTTCCAGCATCGCTTTCCCTCAACTGGAAAGTTCGAGCGCTGGCCCCTCTATCGCGGCCAAGATTTCGTCGGCGACGATCTTCCCGCCACCTTGTCTGCAAGCACCTTGGAGCCGCTCATCTATCTGGCCGAACGCGGGCACGGCCTCGCCTGTGTGCCGATCTTTACGGTGAGAGATCAATTGGCGTCCGGGGCCCTGGTGTCGACTTTGACGCCCTTCATGAAAAGCACCGGAAAATTCCGCGTCGTCTGGCCCTCGAGCCGACATCCGATGCCAAAGGTAAGGGCCTTCGTCGACTTCATGGCTACAGAACTGAAGTTGGGCGCATGAAGGCGTGGTAGCCACGGAACTCTTGCCAGGGACGACCCTAGAAGAAGGTCGTTCTCTGCTGGGTCGCCAATGACCGATTCTGGCGCCTCTCGGACATGTCCCAAGTAGACCATTCTGTTGTCAGCCCACGCGATGGGATCTGCGGCCGGCGCCTTCGGTGGCTGGTCTCCGACCGAAGTTGATGAACAACTGCCGGTCCAATCGGGCGATCTTCTTTCCGCCTAGGCGTGCATCATCGCGTTTGAGGAAGGTCTCGCTTATATAGCGACCCTTCCGCTGGACCCGCCACGTTCCTGACGGGAGTTTCGAGTAGGTCGCCATTTCGTGTGCGCTCTGTGCGTACTGATGTGTCGAAAACCCGGAAAAAACGTCGCGAATTCGAGTGCTTCCGCCGCCATCTAACCCTTTGATCCTGCTAAAGAATGCCGATAAATCAAGCTTATAGGCTGTCCGTGGCGCCCATGATGGATGGTGTAGATTTATCTAGTTAATCAATGGCTTGTGGACCTGCGTGTGCAAAATTTGCACACGCAGTTCTGCTTTTCTTTCCTTTTCGTTCCTGCGCTACGGTTAGATTTGGCGCCGCTGATCGCCCGCCCCCAGCGACGACTAACGCCTCGCAGTAGAAGTTCGAATCGCATCGGGCGCACTATGCGGTCGCGCGCTGTGGCCGCCCAACCCGTCTGTCCGCCGCCTAGAGTTGGCTCTCTGACGGAAAGCCGGCGGCTGAACTGAACCATTGCGGACCTGGCGACCAATCGCACAGAGGCGCGTTCCAATCCTCATGCGACCGTTTTCCTCTACGTTGATGATCGCCCTCGTCGCCGCTCTGGGAGCCTGCACGACCACGCCCCAGCCCGAACCGGTGCCCATTGGCGCGGGTGACGTGGTCGGAAAATGGTCCCTCACGAATGTCGGAAAGAGATCCGTTTCCCGTGCGATGACGATGGAGTTCCGCCGAGGGGGCTTGATGGTCGGAACGTCGCGCTGCAACAACATGTCAGGCACCTACGAGGTGCTGCCTCCCACCGTAGTCTTTCCCGGTCCCGTGATTATTACAGTGGCTGGTTGCGGCGGCGATCACCCATCCAACGAACAGGCCGCTGAGACTGCGGAACGAGTACTCTTCACTGACCCGCCTTCAAGCTGGTCGCTGTCCAGGGACCGCCAGTGGCTCCTTGTGCATGGGCAGGAACAGCTACGGTTCGCGCGAGCCAGATAGGGCGAAAACCGTGAGCGAGGTCCGCTTGTCGCCCCAACGCGTCAGACCGCTCCGGGCCCAGAGCAGGCCCGCAAGCAGACGCATTTGCTGCGCGCCTACAGTCTCAGCAGCTACGGTTGGACTGAGGTGTCCACCCTTCGGCCTCCGCAGTCGACCGAGAAGAGGTGCGTCTGTCTCGCGTGAACGTGAATGCGGAAGCAGTTAGGGTGCCGCGCCAAGAGCTTCGGGATGGTGTTCATCACCTCCGCCGCCGACTCAAGGGCGACGGTCTCAATCGGAGCCGCGTCGTGACGTGACCCCCGTTTCTCATCCAGCCATAACGAGAGTCCTGGGTTGATCTGAGCTGGGGTTGTCGGGGTTGGCAAGAGGCCGGTCAGCGCAGCCCCCAACCAGCGCAGCGGACCGGCCGATCTGTCCGCTGAGCGCTTCTGCATAAGCCTGTGGCGTCAGCCACCCGAGCTTCGAGTGCGGACGCCGTTCGTTGTAATCGCGTCTCCACGCCTCCAGCACTGCGCGGGCGTGCGGCAAGGATCGGAACAGCGTCTCGTTCAGCAGCTCGTCGCGCAGGCGTCCGTTGAAGCTTTCGTTGAAGCCGTTCTGCTGGGGCTTGCCGGGCGCGATGTAATGCCAGCCGACGCCGGTGTCGTCGGACCAGGCCAGGACCGCGTTCGAAGTGTATTCCGTCCCGTTGTCGCTGACGATGGTGTCGGGCCGCCCCCGCTGCCGGATGACGGCGTCCAACTCCCGCACGACCCGCGCGCCCGACAGCGAGGTGTCGGCCACCAGCGCCAGGCATTCGCGGGTGCAGTCATCGATCACCGTCAGGATGCGGAAGCGCCGCCCGTCCGTCATCTGGTCGGCGACGAAGTCCAGCGACCAGCGCTGGTTGGCCGCCAGCGGCAGGTCCAGTGGCCGCCGCGTGCCCATCGCTCGCTTCCGACCGCCGCGCCGGCGCACCGTCAGTCGCTCCTCGCGATAGATCCGCTGAACCCGCTTCCTGTTGACCGCATGGCCCTCGCGTCGCAGCAGGACGTGCAGGCGCCGATAGCCGAACCGGCGACGCTCCTGGGCGAGGGCCTTCAGCCGGTCGCGCAGGGCGCCGTCGTCCGGGCGCGTCGCCTGATAGCGCACGCTCGTCCGATCGACGCCCAGCACACGGCGCGCCCGCCGTTCGCTCATCTCGTAGGCGGCCTGCAGATGGCTAGCCGCCTCGCGATAGCCGGCGGGCGTCACCACTTTTTTCCCAGCAGATCCTTCAGCGCGACGTTGTCCAGCATCGCGTCCGCCAGCATCCGCTTGAGCCGTGCATTCTCGTCCTCGAGCGCCTTCAGTCGCCGAGCCTCCGACACATCGAGCCCGCCGAACTTGGCCTTCCATTTGTAAAAGGTCGCAGAACTGACCCCGTGCCGCCGGCACACCTCCGCCGTCGCCGCACCGGCCTCCTGCTCCCGCAGGATCCCGATG
>KB291735.1:53367-99013 GCA_000318405.1 Brevundimonas diminuta 470-4
GATCCCGATGATCTGCTCTTCCGTGAACCTTGATCGCTTCATTCTGTCCGTCCTTCGTTGGGCGGACTCTAGCTATTCCTGGAGGAGTTTCAGGGGGTCACGTCAAAACGCCTTCGAGACCTATATCGAAGGTGCTGGTCCCGGAGCTGTCGGCCGCCGACGTCGTGGTCATGGACAACCTCTCCAGCCACAAAAGGCCGAGGGTGCGCGAGCTGATCGAGGCGGCGGGAGCAAGGCTGCTCTACCTGCCGCCCTACAGCCCCGACTTCAATCCCATCGAAATGGCCTTCTCCAAGCTGAAGGCCCTGCTGCGCAAGGCAGCGGAGCGAACCATCCCAGCGCTTTGGGACGCCATCGGGCGCCTCATCGACCTCGTCACACCACCGAAGCCGCAAACTACTTCGCCGCAGCCGGATACGATCCTAGCTGATCGAAAAACGCTCTAGACATTCCGTCCATTGTTCTTTCCCGGCTATCGTCGCGCCGTCCAGGCCGGGGGATCTGAGGCCGGGAAGGATTCGAGCGAGGCTTCGAGCACCGGATCGAATTCGGCCTGTTCTTGCGACGACAGGTCCACCGTGCCTTTCTGCTCGACCGCGCGCGGGAGGCGGTGATCCGAGCGACCGTGATCTACGCGGGACGGGATGCGGAAGGCTTCCGGAGCATCGGCTCCCTTGTGAAGTCGATGCCGTTCCTCTCCCCGCCAGCGGTCAGGCGCATGCCGGTGAGCCACGTCCTCACGCACGAAATAGCGCCAGTCCTGCCGCTCCGCGAATGCCACGGCGCTTTCGCGGTCGGGAAATTTCAGCCGGATCGAACGGTAGGGATCGTTGCTGGAGGTATATCCCATCAGCGGCTCGACCTGCAGGGGTCGAGACGGCTCGAATTCCAGTATCCAGTAGTTGGGCCGCGGCGCCGACGTCATCGCGGAACGAGCCGGCCGGTAAATGATCGCGGTCGGAACGTCCCAAGACCTCATGTTGGTCCCGGGTATCGTCGGCGGAACGGGCGGGCGGTTATGGCCGCGCTTCATGACGTTTCTCCTTCTTAATCTTTGCGACCTCCGCTTCAAAATTGAGATCGTCAAGTTTCTCCATTCGCGTCGAGTTGCGGCGAATGGTGCTCGCCGCATTCGTTGAGGTCAAGGCCGTGTTCTGGAGGACGTCAGATCGCATTGCCGTTGTCAGATCGGCAACGGACTGCATCACCTTTTCGCCGTCAGCTTCGGAAAGCGCGCCGTCCGCAAAGCCCGACAACAGGGCGTCGAGAACGACCGCAAAGCGGATCACAACCTCTTCGCTGGCTACCACCGCAAGCTTATGATTGAGAACCCTCAGATCATCGATCAGCCCGGCCTCATGCTTTGCGTTCTCGACAATTTCCGCGACCTTTTCTATGCACCACATGTATATGTCGCATTGCTGCTGAAGGATGATCACCCTTCCTTGTTTCCGAAGCTCGAGTTCTGTCTGACGATTGAGGAGAGCGGCGGTAAGTGCGATCGTGACGACGGCGCCCAGAAAGACCATCGTCAACTCTTGGGCAAACGGCAGAGGCTCTTCCGACATATACATTGCGCGAAACATAAAATAGATGCCGACCCCAATCGAGGTGGCGACAACTAGGTAGGCAAGATCGCGTAGTCTGTAGTTCATTGGCGATCGTCCTCTTTGCAATCTGCCCTCAGCCGAACATTGGGCTTCTCGCAGCTTTGTTCTTCGCCACTCGGCTGCAGGAAAACCGGCGTCGGACCGCTGCCGAAAGGATTGAAACCAGCCTTTAGACAGCGGTCAAAGATTGTCTCGTCCCATCGAGTAAAATCATCCTCGTTGCCGATGGGCCGCCCGGTCGTCATTCCGCGAGTCATGTGCCAGCGGCTTGGTTGGCGTCGGGACCTTTGTCGTGCTCCGTGTGATTGGCGCGGCGCAGCCGCAGGCCCAGCAGGAGCATCATTGCTCCGAAGAAGGCGGCGTAAAAGCCAAGAAGCCAGCCAAGCGCAAGAAAACTTTCGACCGGGCGCGTCAGCAGCATCCAGGTCACGAAGACCCCCAGGGTGACGGACAGAAGGCCGCTCAGGATGAGCCAGATTTCGCCCTTGATTTCCTTGCGAAGGCGAATCGCCGCCACGATTTCCAGGACGCCGGAGAACACGGACCAGAATGCGATGCTGGCCCAGAGGAATGTCGCAAGCACGAGCGTTGCGACAAAGGGCGAGACAACCACGACGACGCCGGTGGCAATCCCCAGGAGGCCGCTGAACATCAGCCAGCCCCAGCGTTTGCCCTTGCGGATGTTACGTATCGCGGCGACGAGGCCGAACACGCCGTCGGCAAAGGCGAACGCGCCGAAGACCAGCGTGAGCGCCAGAAGCGATTCCGCAGGCATGACGAAGGCCAGCACCGCGATGATCAATGCGAGCACGCCGCGCAACACGAATGCCCACCAATTCCGGGACAGGCTGCACAGCATGTCTTGCATCTTGTCGGTCGGGTTTTCAGAGGCTGTTCTCATTGGTCCATCTCCTGTTCCTGTTTCAACTCAGTTTTCTGCGTTTGTCTCCACGCCGGCGAGCGCGGCAGCCACGCGGCGCCGGTGCTCGACTGGCTGGGGCAGGCGCTGCGTCAGGGCAATTTCCCGTTCGATGGGCACGCGCCCCGATGCCTCGCTGATCAACCCCGCTTCGACAAGCTTTCTGCGCAGTGTCTCGCCCGCCTTCTCGGCGATTTCTTCGACCTCTGCTTCGGAAAGGCCGAGGAGGTCCGCCGTCTCCGCAAGCGTGGCGTCGTCTAGGTGGAGCCGATAGAGAACGCGGCGTTCGACCGACGGAAGATCGGCGATTGCCCGGTGCAGCGTCACGGCGATATCATGACGACTCATTTCGGTCTCAGGGTCCGTGCCGCCGTCGTCGGCGATGAGTTCCTCCAGCCTCAACACGTCGTCGGGCTGGTAGAACTCGAACATCTCCTCATCAGACTCGGTAAGCTCTCCGCCAGGCGCCTGGGGCGCTTCGTAGATCGAGGCGGCATCCTCGGGCACCGCGCGGCGCGCAGCCTGCGCCTCGGCCTCGACGGTCTCGAAGGCCAGCTGCGTCAGCCAGTCCCGGACGGAGAATTCGGTCGGCCGCCGCTCGAAGCGGTTGAGCCCGTTGAGGATCGTCGCATCGACGATATCGCCAACGCTCAGGTAGCCAGCCGGCACAGACCCGCTACACTCGAGATAGGTCAACTCGCGCCTGACGGTATCGTAAACCGTATCGAGATGATCCTCGATCAGGTCGAAGAAGAGTTGGCGCCGGTCCGCTTCCGCCGCATCCCGCCCGGACGGCAGCGGGGCGCCGATCCGGCGCCGGAGGGCGGGACGCTTGTATTCAGGCTCGTGCTTGAGGCGCGCCACATGCCGGTCAACCCGCTGGCGCAGGTCGGCAAAGGCCTTGCGCAGGACAGGCTCGATCTTGAACCCCTCTTCCTGTGCCGCGATCACGCCCGAGGGCAGTTGCAGGCGCAGGCTGACCTCGATGCGCGTCTTGCCGCTCGTCTGGGTGGCGACGACTTCGAGCCGGACGAGATCCTCGCGGAAGCGTACAAGATGCGGTTCAAGTTGCCGCACCTCTTCCTCGATGACCTCAGGCGCGCGCTGTTGGCCGTGCCGGTCGAGATTGCGAAATGCTCTGATGACTTTCATGCCGTATGACCTTGCTTGTCGCTTTTTTGACGAAATGAGCCGGCGCGACCGTCATCGCGCCGGCCAGTCCTTCACGACGTCATCCGGTAGACTTATCGCCCTTGGACTGCTCCTTATCATCGGCGTCGACTGGGACATCGGGCGTCGGAGCGTCCGCCTTGCTTTCGGCAACTGCGCTGGACTCGCCGATCCCGGCTTGGGCCGGATCGTCCGGGCTGTCGTCAGAGGTGTCCCTTGCGATCTTTTCGAACACGACCTTCTGTTCGTCCGCTGACCAGGCGACGCGGACCTTGTCGCCATCCTCGATCCGCCCCGAGAGCAGTTCTCGAGCCAGCTCGGTCTCCAGCTCCGACCGGATCAGCCGGCGTAGCTCGCGGGCACCGAATTCGGGACGGAAGCCGACCGCGCCGAAGTGATCCACGACGCTCACATCGAGTTCGAGTTCGACGCCCTGGGTAAGGGCGGTCCGCTTCACTCGGTTGAGCTGCAACTCGACGATCTGGCGGATCTCCGACTGATTCAGCGAATGAAAGACGATGATCTCGTCGATCCGGTTGATGAACTCTGGCCGGAAATGACCGCGCAACACCTCCATCAGTTCGGATTTCTGCTTGGCCTCGTCGAACTCCCTGCTGCCGCGTTTCGTGAGGTTGCGCTGGATGATGTCCGAACCGAGGTTCGAGGTGGCGATGATGATGGTGTTAGTGAAGTCCACCACGCGGCCCTTGCCATCTGTCAGGCGACCATCGTCGAACACCTGAAGCAGGATGTTGTAGACATCGGGATGCGCCTTTTCGATCTCGTCGAGGAGCACGACCGAGTAGGGCCGACGGCGCACTTTCTCCGTCAGCTGCCCGCCTTCGTCGTATCCGACGTAGCCCGGAGGTGCGCCAACCAACCGGGCAACCGAGTGGCGCTCGCCATACTCCGACATGTCGATACGGATCATCGCATCCTGGTCGCCGAAGATCACCTCGGCGAGCGTCTTGGCCAGTTCCGTCTTGCCAACCCCGGTTGGCCCGAGAAACAGGAAGGTCGCAGTCGGACCGGAACCTTCGCGCAGACCCGCACGCGCCAGGCGCACCGCATCGGCCACGGCGCGGATCGCTTCTTCCTGGCCGATGACGCGCTCGTGCAGCTTCTCCTCGAGCTTGAGGAGTTTGTCCTTCTCCTCGGTGGTCAGCTCCGTGACCGGAACGCCGGTGATCTTGGAGACGATCTGCGCGACGTGATCGGCGCGCACCTCGGCGGTCGCCGAAGCCTGGTCGCGCTTCCAGATTTCCAGAAGCTCGTCCAGCTCCTTCTGCTTCTGCTCCAGCTCCTTCTTCAGTTCTGCTGCTCGGTCGAATTGCTTGCGGGCTGCGGCATAGTCCTGCTCGCGCTTGATCTGCGCGGCTTCGGCCTCCAACTCCTGGACGTCCACAGGGCGCGCTGTGGCGCTGATCTTCACCCGTGCGGCTGCCTGATCGATCAGGTCGATCGCCTTGTCGGGCATGAAGCGGCCAGTGATGTAGCGATCAGAAAGCTCGGCTGCCGCGACGATGGCCTCGTCGGTGATCGTCACCTTGTGGTGCGCCTCCAGCGTGTCGCGCAGGCCGCGCAGGATCATGATGACCTGAGCTACCGTGGGTTCCTCGACATAAACCGGCTGGAACCGTCGCTCGAGCGCCGCGTCCTTCTCGATGTATTTCTGGTACTCGTTGAGCGTCGTCGCGCCGATCAGGTTCAGCTCGCCCCGCGCCAGTGCCGGCTTGAAGGTGTTGGCGATGTCGAGACCACCTTCGCCACCGCCCTGGCCGGCGCCGACGATGGTGTGCATCTCGTCGATGAACAGGATCAGGCTGTCCTTCTCCTCGGTGATCTCCTTGAGGATCTTCTGGACTCGCTCCTCGAACTCGCCGCGATACTTCGACCCGGCCACCATCGAGTTGATGTTGAGCTCGACCAGCCGCTTGTCGCGCAGCGCCTCGGGCACTTCGCCCGCGACGATCCGTTGTGCAAGTCCCTCGACGATGGCGGTCTTGCCCACGCCGGGCTCGCCGATCAGCACCGGGTTGTTCTTTTTCCGGCGGGCCAGCACTTCGATCGTCGTCTCAATCTCGCGGGCGCGGCCGATGACGGGATCGAGCTTGCCCTCGCGGGCGAGCTTCGTCAGGTCTCGGCTGAACTGGTCGAGATCAGGCGTGCTGGAAGACGCCTCCACGCGGCCTTCCTCGGCTCCCTTGCCCACGACCTTGGTCACCTGCTGGCGAAGCGCCTGCGGCGTCAATCCGTATTTGCGCAGGATCGACGCGGCCAGGCCTTCACCTTCCTCGGCAAGGCCGATGAGAAGGTGCTCGGGACCCACATAGGAATGGCCGAGTTCGTTCGAGGCGATGAAGGCCCGGTTCAGCGCGTCCTTCAGGCGAGGACTTACGCCGATTTCGCCTTCCGTCTTGGCGTCTCCGCGCTTCGCTTCCTTCTCGATCTGGCGCCGCAGATCGTCCACATCGACCTTGAACTGTTCCAGGATCGTCTTGATTACGTCAGACGAGGTCAATGCCAGAAGCAGATGTTCGGTATCGACCTCGCTGCGCCCGAATTCCCCGGCCTTCTGTGCGGCATCCTGCAGCAGCTTGTTGCCCTGTTCGCTCAGCCGGTCGGCGATCGTGCGTCCGCCGCCGCGCCGCGATCCACGCCGCGGCGCGCCCTCGCCGAAAGTGGCGTCGACGACAGCGTCATCGCCATCACCCATAGAGCCGAGCGTGCCGCCTCGCAGCGGACTGTCACCAAAGAGGCTGCCGAAACCGCTCTCGCCGAAGAATTCGTCAAGAAGGGAACGCCGTCCGAACAGGGACTCCAGCGGCGAGGCGCTGCGCCCCGACCGGCGCGCCATTTCGCTGTAATGCTGGTCGCAAAGCTCCATGTTCTGAACCCTGCCGTTCACCGAGGCGCGCACACGCGCCGTCGCCGGGCGACCGCAAATATCGCAAGCTCCGTTTGCCATTCGTCTTCTCCGTTTTCATTATCCAGTCAGGGTTGTTCGCCGATCATCTGCGCCAGTGACAGTGTCACGCAGCGACCTGTCTCTCGTTGCAGGAGATCCTGCGCCGATTGCTCGAGAAGATCCAGATTGGTTTCAAGAAGGGTGAGGGTGCGCTTGAACACGCCATCCACGATGTCGCGCACCTTCGCGTCCATCCGCTCAGCAGTGGCGTCGCTGTAGCGGCGGTTTAGCCAGGACGACTGGTCGCCGGCGCCGAGAAAGCCGCGCCGATCGGTGTCGTAGCTGACATGCCCGAGGTCTTCGTCCATCCCGTACCGCGCGACCATGGCGCGGGCGATGTCGGTCGCCTTGACCAGATCGTCCGCCGCCCCGGTCGAGACATGATCGTAGATGATCTTCTCTGCTGCGCGCCCGCCAAGCAGGACTGCGATCTTGGTTTCGAGTTCCTCCCGCGTCATCAGGAAGCGGTCCTCGGTCGGCGCTGGATGGTGTAGCCGAGCGCGCCAATCCCGCGCGGTATGATCGAGACCTTGTGCACCGGGTCCACCCCCGGCAGAGCCATCGCCACCAGCGCGTGCCCCATCTCGTGGTGCGCCACGATCTCGCGTTCGCGCGGATTGAGCACGCGGTTCTTCTTTTCCAACCCGGCGATGATGCGTTCCACCGCATTGTTGAAGTCGTCCATCGTCACCGCATCAGCCTTGCGGCGCGTGGCGAGCAATGCTGCCTCGTTGACGAGATTGGCAAGATCCGCGCCGGAAGAGCCGGGAGTAAGAGCTGCGACCTTCTCGGCATCGACGTCTGGGGCGAGCGTCACTTTCTTCATGTGCACGTTCAAGATCTGCACACGCCCCGTCTTGTCGGGCCGGTCCACCAGCACCTGACGGTCGAAGCGTCCCGCACGCAGCAGCGCAGGGTCGAGAATCTCGGGTCGGTTGGTGGCGGCCAGGAGCACGATGCCCGCTGAAGGGTCGAAGCCGTCGAGCTCGGTCAGAAGCTGGTTCAGCGTCTGCTCACGCTCATCATGGCCGCCGGCGATCTGGCCGGAGGAGCGCGCCATCCAAGAGCGTCGAGTTCGTCGATGAAGATGATTGCCGGGGCCGATTTCCGGGCCTGCTCGAACAGGTCGCGCACCCGTGCGGTACCGACGCCCACGAACATCTCGACGAACTCTGATCGCGAGATCGAAAAGAAGGTCACGCCGGTCTCGCCTGCCACCGCGCGCGCCAGAAGCGTCTTGCCGGTTTCCGGCGGCCCCAAGAGCAATATGCCTTTGGGGATATGCTTGTCGGCGAACTTGCGGAACAGCAGCATCCAGATTCCGAAGAAGACAAGCGCTGGCGCCAACCAGGAAATCAGTGTGCCGAAAAAAGTATTCTGAGGAACGCCCGTGATCTCGACGCCGGAGCGGTCGATCCGCTGCAGGATCCCGGGATCCACGACCGTCGTCACGAACTGGCTCTTGCCGTCGACGAGTTGGTGAAGGCGCCGGTGATGGTGTCTGACCCGACCGCGACCGACGCGACCCTGCCGTCCTCGAGATAGGTTTCGAATTGGCTGTAGCTGATGGGAGCCACGGATTGCCAGCCGGCGATCAGATCCTGGATGAAGATCACGGCTATGAAAGCATCACCCAGTACCAGATGCTGTATTCGGTCTTCTTTTCCAAACGGTTTTTCCTTTTCCCTAGCGCCCGAGCCGCGCCCTGATCCGCTCGAGCAGCGCCAGCAGAATGCGCCTCTCGTCCGCCGACAGATCCTGCAGGATCTCATCTTCGAGCGCCGATTGCCGCGGCTCGAGATCCTCCAGCATCGCCCTGGCCTTTGGCGTTGCCGTGACGATCTGCGCCCGTCGGTCGTCGGGTGACGCCCACCGCTCTACCCAACCGCCCCGTACCATGCGATCGACGAGCTGGCCCGCAGTGGCCCGGCCCACCTCCAGCCGCCCGGCCAGATCGCCGATGGTCAGCCCGGGCGAATGCTCGACATGTGCCGCCCCCATCCAGGACAGGCGGGTCAGGCCGCTGTCGCCAATTTCGTTGTCAATCCGCTGCTGGATGAGCTGCGCGACCCGGTGGATCGTCGTCCCGATCAGGGCGAGATCAGAAGTGATCAAGGGTATCTTTCCTCCGTCTGCATGAAAAACAGGATAGACTGCGGTCCACCCAAAGTGCAATGCAAGCACCATATATGCTTGCATAATAAATGGGCCCGCCTATCTTGATGGGCGGTCTCCGAACCGACATCCAGCCGGCACCGTTGCCCGGTCGGACCATGCCGCCGGTTCGGGGGCATCGATCAGCAACAGGAGGCCAGCAATGCTCTATCCGACATATCTGTGCCGCAGCGATCCCTTCGCGCTGATGCCCTCCATGATGCGCGATCTCGACCGCGGCTTCTGGCCCCCGTCCCGCGCGGCGTTCCCGGCGGTGAATGTGTGGCAAGGCTCCGAGGCCGTCGCCGTCACTGGTGAACTTCCCGGCATCGAACCGGGCGACATTGAAATTTCGGTCAAGGACAACGTCCTGACGCTGTCGGGCGAACGCAAGCTGCCCGAGGTTCCCGAAGGTGCGCGCTGGCACCGCAACGAACGCGGTTATGGCAAGTTTTCCCGCGCTATCCGCCTGTGATTCACGGCTTCGGATGACAAGGTGGAGGCGAAGATGACGAAAGGCGTATTGCGGATCGCCATCTCCCGTCCCGAGGCAGAAAAGCCAAAGAAAATAGAGATCAAGGCAGCCTGATAGGAGCTGGAACGATGAGCACCGACATCACGCAAGCCACCGAAAAGACGCCGACCGACGCGCCCGAGACCGCCGGCGGCGGCGGCGGCGGCGGCGGCATCTACCGCCCGCTGACCGATATTGTCGAGACCGATCAGGGTGTCTCCATGATGCTCGAAATGCCTGGGGTCGCCGCCGATGCGGTCGAAATCACACTCGAAAACCGCGTGCTGACGATTCGCGGCAAGGTTGAGCCGATGCGGCCAGAAAACCTGGAACTTGCCTATGCCGAATATGGCGAGGGTGATTTCGAGAGGGCTTCACGCTTTCCGAGGATTTCGACCCCGACAGGATCGAGGCCGAGATGCGCGGAGGCGTCCTCACTTTGACGCTCCCCCGAGCCCCTGAAGCGCAGCCAAAAAGGATCGCCGTCAAAGGCGCCTGAAAATCGAAGGAGACACCATCATGCAGATCAAGGACCTGATCCCCTGGGCGCGCAAGGACGGCGCGCCAGACGCCAAGAGCAGCGAAGACAACTCGATCGCGACGCTCCAGCGCGAAATGAACCATGTGTTCGAGAACTTCTGGAACCGGGTCGGTCAGTTCGAATGGCCCTGGGGCAGCGGCGAAGCCAAATCTGACATGGTTGAGACCGACAAGGCGATCGAAGTGTCGATCGAGCTGCCCGGCATGGAGATGAAGGACCTCGAGGTGACGGTCAACGATGACATGTTGACTGTGAAGGGGGAGAAGAAGATCGAGCGCCAAGAGGAGAAGAAGGGATACTATCTCTCCGAGCGCAGCTACGGCGCGATCTACCGGACAATTCCGCTCCCCCCCGGTGTGGATGGCGAAAAGGCGCAAGCATCGTTCAAGAACGGGGTTCTGACGATCAAGCTGCCCCAGACTCCCGAGGCGCAGGCCAAGGTCAAGCGCATCGAGGTCAAGAACGGCTGATTTGCCACATGGGGGTCGCCGGTTTGCGGCGTCCCCTCCGCTCCGTGCGATATCGCACCGTCTGGCAAAGCCCCGGGGAGCCTGTCTCTCCGGGGCGTCTTTCGAGAGGCAATCATGAAAGACTCGCAACGATCCGGGCTGACCCGTGAACAATGGTCGGCGATGACGCTCTACGAGAAGTTCGAGCAAGTTGTCATCTTCGTCCTCAGCGTCATCATTGCGGCGATCATCGTGGCGTCGGTCTGGGCGCTGATGCGCGAAGTCGTGAACCGCTTGCTTCTGGGGGCATTCGACACGCTCGACTACGCCACTTTCCAAGTGGTGTTCGGCATGATCTTCACCGTGGTGATCGCGCTCGAGTTCAAGCGCTCCCTTCTTGTTGCGACCGAGCGCAGCTTGGGGATCCTCCAAGTCCGCACGATCGTGCTGATCGCGCTCCTCGCCATCGCGCGCAAATTCATCATCCTGGACCTCAGCGAGACGGAATCATCCAAGATTGCAGCACTCGCGGGCGCGGCGCTTGCGCTCGGCGCTGTCCACTGGCTGGTGCGCGATCAGGACCGACGCGAACTCGGAGGCCACGAGACGCGCTGACCAATACCTCCGCCAGCCACCGCCTGCTCAATTTCGTGCAATCGGCGCTGCTGCTCGGGCTCATCAGGTCATTCACTACTGACCCGCCGATCCGAAGCGGCGCGAGGCGCTCGGATCGACAACTCGGCCGTCATCATGGCCCGACCCCGGCCATGATGAAGCGCGCTCTGGCAAATGGGCAACGCGTCGCGATGCGATAACAAGCGCCGAAGTGCGGTCGTTACATGCCGATAGCGGCACTGACCAGGTCCGCCTGGCCCAGGCGCTTACCAGCGGAGTGTGTGTGGTCTCGTCGCGCGACCCAACGGGAAAAATGGTTTTGTCGTAACCGTTGTCTGATGCTGGAAAAATATTTCAAAGGTGCCGAACATCGGGCCAGCCTGGCCGTTGGACGTATTGAGTCGGAAATGCATTCATCTGTCGCCCGACTGTGATGAACCACGGGGCGCACGGGCGTATAGGGCAGGAAGACTGAATTGAAGAGCAAGGATATTCACGCGAGGACGCCGGCCACCGATCATGGGCATACGGGGCCGCCCGCTTGCGTGCAGGTTCGCGGCGCGCGCCAGAATAACCTCAAAAATATTGACGTCGATGTACCGCGCGACGCCTTCGTGGTGTTCACCGGCATATCGGGCTCGGGCAAGTCATCGCTGGCTTTCGGCACGCTCTACGCCGAAGCGCAACGGCGTTATCTGGAATCGGTTGCGCCCTATGCCCGTCGCCTGATCGACCAGGCCGGCGTGCCGGAGGTCGACGCGATCGACGGTTTGCCGCCTGCGGTCGCGCTGCAGCAGCAGCGCGGCTCGGCCAACGCGCGATCCTCGGTCGGCAGCGTGACGACGCTCTCCAGCCTGGTGCGGATGCTCTATTCGCGCGTCGGCGAATATCCGCGCCATCAACCCATGCTCTATGCGGAGGATTTCTCCCCCAACACGGTCGCGGGGGCCTGCGCGACCTGCCACGGCATCGGCCGCGTATATGACGCGACCGAAGAGACAATGGTTCCTGACGACAGCCTCACCATTCGCGACCGGGCGATCGCCGCTTGGCCGACCGCCTGGCATGGGCAGAACCTGCGCGATATCCTCGTTTCGCTCGGCTATGACGTCGACACGCCCTGGCGCGACCTGCCCAAAAAGGATCGCGACTGGATCCTCTTCACTGAAGAGGCGCCGACGGTGCCGGTCTATGCGGGTCTGACGCCCGAACAGACCCGCGTGGCGCTGAAGCGCCGCATGGAACCGAGCTATCAGGGCACCTTCACCGGCGCCCGCCGCTATGTGCTGGAGACCTTCGCCAACACGAAAAGCGCGCTGATGAAGAAGCGCGTCTCGCAATATATCATCGGCCGCGATTGCCCGACCTGCGACGGCAAGCGCCTGAAGCGCGAAGCCCTGTCGGTCAAATTCGCCGGCCTCGACATTGCCGAGTTCGGCGACCTGACGGTGCTCAAGCTGAAAGACTTGCTGATCCCCGTCGCGCATGGCGCGTATGGGGCGGTCTCCGCCCCCTCAAAGGGCCATGTTCTGGAAAAAGCGGCCCGCGATGCAGCGGTCGAACAACGGGTTGCGGCGGGCGGCTCGGCGCACAAGAGCGCGCCCGACGTACGCCGCACGCCCAATCTCTCCGACGAGAAGCGGATCGCCGCCCAACGCCTTGCCTGCGAATTGATCGAGCGGCTAGAGCCGCTCATCGATCTTGGCCTTGGCTACATTTCGCTCGACCGCAGCACGCCGACGCTCTCCTCCGGAGAGCTGCAGCGCTTGCGGCTTGCCACGCAATTGTCGTCACAGCTTTTCGGGGTGGTCTATGTGCTTGACGAGCCTTCGGCAGGGTTGCACCCGGCAGATGGCGAAGCCTTGCTCACCATCCTCGAGCGTCTCAAGGCGGCGGGCAACTCCCTGTTCGTCGTCGAACATGATCTCGACGTGATCCGCCGCGCGGAATGGCTCGTCGATGTCGGGCCAGGAGCCGGGGAAAAGGGCGGTGAAGTCCTCTACAGCGGGCCGATAGAGGGGCTTGCCGACGTCGAGAGTTCGATCACCCGCCGCTACCTGTTCGCAGAGCCGGTCCGCAGTGAGCGCACACCGCGCGATCCCAAGGCATGGCTACGCCTGGAAGGGATCAGACGGAACAATCTCCATGGTCTCGACGTCGAGTTTCCCATCGGCTGCTTCACCGCTGTCACCGGCGTTTCGGGATCGGGTAAATCCAGTCTTGTCAGTCAGGCGCTGCCCGAGCTCGTCACGGAACACCTCGGCGGCTCCCCCGTGGCCGAGGAGGAGGATATCGATCCGCTGCTCGATGTTGCGCAGAACGACACTGAAGGACGCATTGTCGCAGGCATGGAGCATGTTCGCAGGCTGGTGCGGGTCGATCAGAAACCGATCGGCCGCACGCCGCGCTCGAACCTATCCACCTACAGCGGCATGTTCGACCATGTGCGACGGATCTTCGCAGATACGCCGCTCGCCCGCCGGCGGCACTACAGCCCGGGAAGGTTCTCGTTCAACGTCGCGCAAGGCCGCTGCCCTGTGTGCGAGGGCGAGGGATACGTCATGGTGGAGCTGCTGTTCCTGCCGAGCGTTTTTGCCCCGTGCTCGACCTGTCATGGCTCTCGCTACAACCCGCAAACGCTCGAAGTCGAATGGAACGGACGCAATATCGCCCAGGTGCTCGAACTGACGGTCGACGATGCGTGCGATTTCTTCGCTAGCGAGGCATCTGTGATGCGCTCCCTCGACGTGTTGCGGGAGATCGGTCTTGGCTATCTGAGGCTCGGTCAGCCGGCGACCGAGCTGTCTGGCGGGGAGGCGCAGCGCATCAAGCTGGCGACTGAACTGCAACGCGCTCAACGCGGCAACACGATCTACATCCTCGACGAGCCAACTTCGGGGCTTCACCCTTCCGATGGCGACCGGCTGATGCAACACCTGCAGGGCCTCGTAGATGCCGGCAATACCGTCGTAGTCGTCGAACATGACATGCGCGCCATCACACAGGCGGACTGGATCATCGACCTGGGACCGGGGGCCGGGGAAGATGGGGGCCGTATCGTTGCCAGCGGCGTCCCTGGCGTCGTTGCGGAAGCGGAAGGCAGTCTCACCGCCCGCTATCTCAAGGCGGCGCTGTAGGTCGTAAATCTGGCCGAATGCACGTTCGATCAGGTGCATCTCAACCACACGGCGGAATGGGTCGGATCTGGAAGCGGGAGCCGGCGATGTGTCACCGCGGTTGACGCGGCTTAGGGTTTGAATGCCCGCCAGGTGCGCCGTGTCCGTGTGCTACGCAGCGTGGCGGACGGCCAATCGCTGGCCACCCGCCACGCTTGTTTTGTGCGGACCTTCTCCAGGGAGAGGGCCCTCACATGGTTCGTCGAAACGCCCCGTCCTAATTCCCTGCTGCGAGCGCTGCGCCCACACCTTCTGCGATTTCTTCAACGAGTTTGGTACAGAAGGCGGGCAGATCATCGGGATCGCGGCTGGTAACAAGGCCTTTGTCGACCACGACTTCCTCATTGGTCCATGCACCGCCAGCGTTCTCGATATCGACCTTCAGCGTCGGGTAGGACGTCAAGGTGCGACCCTTGAGTACGCCCGCCTCGATCAATGTCCAGGGTGCATGGCATATAGCCGCGACAGGTTTCTTCTGATCGAAGAAAGCCCGGATGAAACCAATCGCCTCGTCGCTGCCGCGCAGCTTGTCGGCACCGACAGTCCCTCCGGGCACAACAAGCCCGTCGAAATCGTCGGCTTTGACCTCGGAAAACGTCTTGTCGATAGTATAGCTGCCGCCCTCGTCAAGATCGCCATTGACTGTGCGAGCCTTGCCCGATTCAAAACTGACCACGGTAACTTTGCCACCAGCGTCCTCGACAGCTTGCTTGGGCTTCGAGAATTCTGGTTCTTCCGTTCCACGAGGTGCGATCAGAATAGCAACTGATTTGCCTTCCAAAGTCATAATTTATTTCCTGTTCCGTCGAAAACTAAGGTCAGGCGCCCGGCTTGAGCACGACCTTCGTCCAACCAGCATCGCGCTCGTCGAAATGCTTGTAGGCGTCTGGCGGATGCTGTCCCATGGAGTGGTGTAGCTGGCGCTGATCGTCACGGTGATGCTCGGCGCGGGCCTGCTTGATCAGGATGCCACGGCGGGCAGGCTGATGACGGGATCATCGCCTATCGCTGCGATGGTTTCCAGCGTCATGTATCGGGCGCGTTGGACCGCCCATTCGTCGTTCTGTTCCAGCAGCAAGGCCCCGACCAGGCGGATGATGGCCTCGTCGTTGGGGAAGATGCCCACGACATCCGTGCGGCGCTTGATCTCACCGTTCAGGCGCTCGATCGGGTTCGTCGAATGCAGCTTGGCCCGGTGCTCCTTTGGGAAGGACATGTAGGCGAGGACGTCGTGCTCGGCGTCATCCATCAGCGTGGCCAGCTTCGGCACTTTGGGCCTGATCTGGTCGGCCACGGCGCGCCACTGGGTGCTGGCGGCCTCGGCGGTGTCCTGGGCAAAGGCGGTGGCGATGAAGGCCGACACGACCCTGCGCCCGCTCTTTCCGGCATGGGCCAAGGCGTTGCGCTGGAAATGGACGCGGCAGCGCTGCCATGTTGCACTGAGAACCTTGGAGACAGCGGCCTTGATGCCTTCGTGGGCGTCCGAAATCACCAGCTTCACGCCCCGCAGGCCGCGCCGGGTCAGCTTGCGCAGGAACTCGGTCCAGATCGGTTCGGCCTCGGAGGTGCCGATTTCCAGTCCCAGAACCTCGCGCCTGCCGTCAGTGTTCACGCCGATGGCGATGATGACAGCCACCGACACGATCCGCCCGCGACGCCGGACCTTGAGGTAGGTGGCGTCGATCCAGACATAGGGCCAATCGCCTTCGAGCGGGCGGTTGAGGAAGGCCTTCACCTTGCCGTCGATCTCTTCGCACAGGCGGCTGACCTGGCTCTTGCTGATCCCCGACATGCCCATGGCCTTGACCAGATCATCGACGGACCGCGTCGAGATGCCCTGGACATAGGCCTCCTGGATCACCGCCGTCAGGGCCTTCTCGGCCATGCGCCGCGGCTCGAGGAAGCCTGGAAAGTAGCTGCCCTTCCGCAGCTTCGGAATGCGCAGCTCGACAGTCCCGGCACGGGTCTCCCAGTCCCTGTCGCGATACCCGTTGCGCTGCGCCCGGCGTGCGGGGTCCTTCTCGCCGTAGGCCGCGCCCGTCACGGCGCCGACCTCCAGTGCCATCAGCCGTTCGGCGGCAAACCCGATCATCTCGCGCAGAAGGTCCGCATCAGGGGGTCTTCTCGACAAGGTCGCGAAGGCTCACCATGTCAGTGGTCATCGGTGGAAACTCCGGTCAAGGTTGGTGTCAGCAACCAGACCCTACCGAACATCGCCGGTGACCACCTCAACCAGAACCTACACCACGCTCAGGGACAGCATCTCACGAAAAATCCACCGCCGACCAATGCCTCTGCGGGTGACTCCCATCGGATGCTCATGCGACACTGTGCTTCCGTGCCCGTCATTGGAGGAAAGGAATATGGCGCGTTACATTCTTGACTTGCAGAGCCCCGATCCCGGCATCACACCCTCGGAGACTCTCGCTGCAGAGTCGGACGATGAAGCGATAGCACTGGCTCGCCTTCGGCTATTGCTCACGAACGACTTCGCCGTCGTGAAGGTTCGACGGAAGGACCGGGTAGTCGGCACGTTTCGGCGCGATAGCGCCGCTCTCGATTTCACACCAGGCCCCTAAGCTGCGGGTGGTCGTGGCGATCAGCCGACGGCCGTCCTTTTCGGGAAGGCGCGGACGAGATCCGCGACGGCTTCCATCGTGTAGGGTTTGGCGATGAAGTGACCCCGTTCCGGCAGATCCTCCGGAGCCGGACGTTCCCTGCCGGAGGTGACGATCAGCTGAACGTCGGGCCTTTGCCGATGAACCTGGGACGCCAACGCCATGCCGTCGCGCGGGCCCGGCATGTTGATGTCGGTAAACAGGACCGAGATTTCAGGATGACGCTCCAGTATGTCGAGCGCTTCTTCGGTCTCGGCCGCCTCGTATGTTTGGCAGCCGATATGATGAAACGCCTCGGTCGCGTCCAGACGCAGCAAGGCTTCGTCATCGACGACCAGAATGACCTGCTGCGGGGTGATGAGGGCGACCATCCTCACACAACCGGGTCTGACAGCCCTTGTTCCATATGGTTTTGTTCCGAGATTGCATGGCGCCCTTGAAAGCACATCCCTCCAAGCCAGAGACGCGTCAGGACGACGCATGGGAGGATGCGGCGCCCGGGGAATGCCACGTGTGGCCGCTAGGCTGCCGGCGCCTCCGGGCGGTTGATGCGGCCGAGGAAGAGAATGGCGCCGGTCTCCTTGTCGCGGATCAGAAAGAGGAAGGGGTGGTCGGCGCGGAAGGTCGGTGGCGGCGTCACAGGCGCGCTCGTCGGTTCGACGGCGATCCCGGTGGCCGCAGCCGCTTCCGTCCCCTTCTCATCGATCCTCAAGAAGGTCTTGTGCACCACCTGGCCGATCGCCAGAGGGGCGTCGGCGATGCCACGGAAGTCGGCGCCATCGGCGAAGGCGATCCCCATGCCCAGCATGGTCAGTTGCGGGATAAGATCGTAGCTGAGCGCCGTCTCGGTCTTTGGAAGATAAAGCAGGACCCGCCGAGGCTCCTCCTCATCAAGTGCAATGAGCCAGCCCGCAAGATTGGCGCTGAGTTGAGCCTCCACGTCCGACAGGCCGCCGCGCGTGCGCGGCAGGATCACAGTCATCGACAGCCGATCGCCCCTATAAGGGAGATCGATGGCCTGCAAGGCCCCGGTTTCCAGCAGGCGCAGGTACCCACGCTGATACATCATCGGCGTCGACAGGCGCGAGCCATCGGCCCGGTAGAATGTTTGGTCGCTTGTGTTGGAGGCGTTGAACGGTTGGGCCCAATCACCCAGGAAATAGACCGCGTTGGTGACGATCAGGCGCGTGGCGTCGTTGATGCTGGAAGGGCTGAGCAACTCCGGGATGCGCCTGCGCGTCTGTCCCGAGACCCAGGCGTTGATGCGCCCGGCCGCCTCATCAGGCGCGTCCCGAAAATCCACGGGCCGGGCCAGGGCGCCGTAATCCCGCTGGACGCTCTGAACGAAATCGGGTTTGAGGCCAAAGCCGTCCTGCACCCACACCGCGTTGGCGACGCTGAGCGTGGTCTGTCCGTCCTCGCGCTCGAGCGAACGCAACAGTGCGCCCAGGTCTGCGTCGAGCGAGGGGCTGTCGGGGAGACTGAGGCTGCTCAGGAGGGCTGTGCGCGTCTGGCCCCGGGCTCCCGCCGAGACCACCCCGAAGGCCCCCATCAGGCTGACCGGAGAGATGACGACATTGTCGTCTCCAGCGCGCAACTGGTCGTAGAGCCTCACGCCGAGCGTTTGCCCGCTGAGATCGGCCGGCGCGTTGACCGCGGGCGCATCGGTCAAAACAGGGTCATCGGGAAGAGAGGCCGGAGCCGTCGTGCAGGCGGACGCCGCCAGGGCGAAGGAGGCCAGGGCTGCAGAGGCCCCTAACCGCGCAACGTCGCCCTGTCGCCGCCGGACCATCAGTCCCTCAGGCTTGCCGGGACCTGCCCGCCGTTCTCGGCCAACTTGGCCCAGACCGCACCGGAGAGGGCGATGTTCTGCTCCGCGGATCCGTGAGGACCGGCATGCACGCCGAGTTCCTCCGCAAGGTCCTTGCGAGCGGCGAGACTGGAGTCGAGATCCAGCAGCTTCAGGAGGTCGACGATGGAGGTGCGCCAGTTGCCGCCGCCGCCCTTCATCTCCGCCATCTGGGACAGGACCTGCTCGACATCGACCGGTTGGGAAGCGACAGGGGCCGCCGTCGGCTGCACAGGAGGGGCTTGAGGTGTGGGCGCCTGGGGCGCCGCCGGCGTCTCAGGCTTCTTGTGCCCTGTGATCTTGTCCCAGATTTTTCCGAAAATACTCATGATCGACCTCGATGTGCGTGTGTTGGGATCCGGGCGCGGATCGCGCCCGGGGTCATAGGGATCAGCGTTGGACAACAACCAGTTCGGTGCGGCGATTCTCCGCCAGCCCGCCGGCCGTGGCGTTGCTGTCGACCGGGTTGGTCTCGCCACCCGAAAGCGACTCGATACGTCGTCCATCCACGCCTGAAGCGATCAGAGCCGACCGCACCACATCCGCCCGAGCCTGGGCCAGCGTGCGATTGGCGGCATCGGACCCGCGTGCATCGGCGTATCCGTAAAGCCGGACGTGCGCGTTCGGATAGCGGCTGAGGACGGCGGCCACGGCCTGGATTTCGGGCCGATCCTGAGGACGGATCGTGGATGCACCCGTATCGAAGTTGACGCGCTCGAAGGCGAAGGTCCGCGGCGCGGCGTCAGATCCGGCGAGATAGGCGTCCAGGCCTGAGACGCCGGCGGGGCTGGCGGGACCCGCGGTCGGCGGCAGAACGGGACCGGTTTCGACGGGGAACGCAGCGGCGTCCGTCACTGCCGGATCGACCGCCGCACGATCATCACCGCAGCGCGTGAGCAGGAGAAGCAGAAGCAGAAGGACCACGGCTCCGATGATCCACGGAAGGTATTTGCGCCAAGAGGGCGCCACAGGATCCAGGCGGGGATCGCGATCTCGGTTGTCGGTCATGTCGGGCTCCTTGTTGGAAGCGAAGTCAAAAGACCGGGCCGCGAAATGCGGCCCGGTCCGGGAGGGTTATTGCGGCGGGATCTTCGTGACCTTGTCGGCCCACATCTGAGCCACTTTGCCCGCCGCGTCGCGTCCGCCGAGACCAAAGGCCAAGGCCGCGGCGACCGCCGCGGCTCCCAGGATCAGGCCGAAGGCGAGAAGAACGATGTCGTCGGCGATGCCCATGAAGCGCAGGCCCATGGCCGTCGCCAGCGCGATCGTGGCCCAGCGGACCAAGGTCGACGCGAAACCGTCGGCGCCGCCAGTCCCCTTGTTGATCAGGTTGGCCAGAACGCCGCCGATCAGGACGCCGGCGGTGATGATGATCCCGCCGACGATGACATGACCCGCCAGCGCCAGGATCTCCTGGAGGGTGACGGCGATCGTGCCGAACTGCAGCAGCTTGGCGGCCTCGACCGCGGTGAAGGCGACGATCGCCGCCATGGCGATCTTGCCGACGATGGACGACGGCGTCAGGGCCTTGGGCGTCTCTCCGCCGAGCGCCCGAGCCGTGGCGGGCGTGACGTCGCCGGCATAGGGCGCGGAGGCAGGAACGGGTTGGGCCGGCGTCTCGGCAGTGGCCGTGAGGCTGGTCAGGCTGGAGATGCTGCGATCGAAGCCGGTGGCCGGCAGGATGCGTTCGATCAGCTGGGCGACCCAGCGACCGATGAACCAGCCTACAGTGAGGACGATGGCGGCGGCGAGGACGTGGGGAATCGCCGCCAGGACGGTCGAGAGGACGGCCACGGCGGGAACCGTGAGGGATTCGATGCCGAGCTGTTCCAGGGCGGCGATGGTGATCGGGATGAGGATCAGGACGAACACCAGGGTACCGATGGCCGTGCTGACACCGGTCGATCCGGTCGCCTTTGTCAGACCGGCCTTCTCAAGCCAGCGATCGGCGTTGGCGGCCTGCAGGGCGGCCTCGACGACCCGCCTGGCCAGGGTGGCGACGACGAAACCGATGAAGAAGATCAGGACGGCGCCCAGCACGCTCGGGACGAAGGCGGCGACCTGGGTCAGAAGGGTGTTGAGGGGGGTGACGACCTGGTCGAGGTTGAGGACGCCGAGCGCCGCGACGACGCCGAAAAGCAGGATCAGCCAGAAGGCGACGTCGCCCAGGCTCGCGCCGATAGAATGTTTGGGATTATCGCTGGCGGTCGCTTTCGAGGCGCCCGGAATGCGGTTGATGCCCTTGGCCAGCGCCCATTTGACGGCCTTGCCGATAAACCAGGCCGCGACCAGGATGACCAGGGCTCCGAGCGCCTTGGGGCCCCATTCGTAAATGAGCGCGTTCCAGCCGATGAACTCGTAGTTTGCCGTTTGCATTCAACCCTCCACGACGCTCCCTCGCAAGCGTTGCCGAACTAACGGTGCAAAGCTGGGGGGGGTTCCGCCTGGCGATGGCTTTCACGCGGGGAACCGCCCATAAGCAGTCGGGTTGGTCGATCGCTACTCGTCGCTCACAGTTCTGGATTATGATGTTCATTCGCGTCATCCCGCTTTCACTGTTGGTAGGGCTGGCCGCCTGCGGCGCGCCGTCTCCTGACCAAGCGGCTCGGCCGCAACCTGCGCCCGTCGCTGTCGCTGCGCCAGAGCGCCCGACGGCCGCGGGCCTGTCGCGGCAGGCGATCGAGGCCGCGACATTCGAGCCGCCGGCGAAGCTGTCGCCTTCTAACGCGCCCGCGGCGACGCCAGGGTCGACGCCGCCTTTTGCAAGCACGCCGACGCAGGTCCCAGCGGGTGAGGACGTCGTTCCACGACACCAGCACCGACCGCAGCCCTGATCCGGGCGCGATTCTCCTGGATCGCTCGCCCTTTTCGCCCGGAGCCATCGATGGTCTGGACGGGGAAAACATGCGGCAGGCGATCGCGGCCTTTGAGACCGCCAATGGTCTGACCGTCGATGGGCAGCTCGACGCCGAAGTGTTCAGCCGCCTGGCGGCGGACAGCCGGCCCGTACTGAGCGACTACGTCATCACCGCCCAGGACCTTGCAGGTCCCTACATTGGGGCCCTGCCGGACGACCTTGAGGGCAAGGCGCGGCTGACTGCGCTCGGATACGCCACGCTGAAGGAAGCGCTGGCGGAGCGGTTCCATATGACCGAGGCCCTATTCGACGCCCTCAATCCCGGCGTCGATCTCAGCCGGGCCGGGCAGACCACGCTATGACCACCGGTATGTCCCGGCTGTCATAGCGTCCGTCGGCAAGACCAGCTCCGCGTCGGGCTCCATAGCGGCCCAGCCACCCGCGCCACCTATCATCGCGAGGATGGGAGACACCAGTCCCGTCTCGAGCTTCTGCACGCGATTCAGCATTGCGCGGACTGTGGTCATCGTCAGTCCTTGCCACTGATCGGGCGGAACCTCGGGCCAGCGCCGGGCCGACGCGGAGCAGATGCGCGAACTCACCCTACCCCCTTCGCCAACTGCAATTCCCCGGCTGAAGCGGCGACTGCGCGGCCAAAACGTAGTCCACCGCTTTCTCATGCTGCCGGGGTCCGAATCACTCCGATCTGCGTCAAGCTAGGTCCCCCAAAATCATGGAGACGGCGATGACTTTCGTGACGCTGACAGACCCCAAGAAGTCTGTGCCCCTGTCGCAGGTAACGGGGGTTGAGAAGATTGAACGAGAAAGACTGCGCCTCACAATGCAGGATGGGACGCACGTTGAAACCCATGCATTCCTGTGGGAGCACGTTGCTCGATACCAGTTTCAGCAGGTGATCCCGGCTTCACCAGGCACCTTCCTGATCACCGAAACTGAAGACGAGGGGTATGCGCCTGAATACTTCGAGCCTGTCATTGGCTGGGCGGTTCATGCCGCAGGTGGGGTCCAGCCTTTGATCCACTACGGCATCCCCGACGACGACAACGCGCACGTTCTGCACCCGGACGGCAAGGTCACGAACGCAGGGGGCGGCACGTTCAAGTCCCTTGAAGAATATTTGGACCTTCTGGCCCAAGCCAAGGCCGAGCGCCTAGCAGCCTAAACAAGTCACTAAGCCGCGAAATAGGCGATTGAGAGAGGTTCGCCAGTCAGGAACGGGTTTGCCCAAGTAGGGGATGCGCCGTCGTGCCAGACGTGGAATGGGACGCCGGGAAAGATCGCCATGACTGTTGACGCATTCGACAGCTGGACTGTCCGTTCGACCTTCTTACCGCGGACACGCGAAACTCGGTCGGCGGAACCTTTCAAGTGCTCGCCGACGGTCGCAGTCCACACCTCGCCGTCGTGAGTGAACTTGATCGAATAGATCCTCTGACCTGGCGGAGGAGCCGATTGGCCGATAGCGCGGGCCAACCCTGCGAAACACTCCTCCCATTTTTCAGAAGAGACCTTCGGCACGAAGAACGTCGGGCGACTATCCATCATGCAGGGATAGCTTCACGCCCCTAGGAGCACAACGTTCTCGGCCGAGGCCTTCGCGGCAGCGATCTTGGCCTGCTGCTCAATCCAGTCACCGATCTTCTGAACGTCGGGCTGAAGCCAATCGAGCCGTGCCAGATCGAGATAGTTCCGGGCGGTGATATCCTCCTGCGCTGGCTTGTGGCCAGTCAGTAGGTCGGTCGCGGGATCGCTGATCTGGCTCTCCCGAGGGCCGCTCGAATTCAGAAGTCGGAGCACCGCGTCTAGGTTCAATCTCGTCCACCGAGCGGACCGTCCGGACGTCAGCATTGAGCCACGAACCGACTCTCGGGTTTGTCTGATCGCCCATCTACGCCGCCCAAGCGACCGCCGCAGAATAGTTCTCTCCATCTTCCACGGCGGCGCGCCTACGCCAGAGTTCGCCAAGGCAGTTTAGGGCGCGATCTCGCCGCCGACTTCGCGTTCCGAAAAGCGGATCTCCGTAATGTCTGCGAAGGGTGGCCACATCGTCAAATCTGCGCGTCCGCAGGTTTCTTGTGATCCGGTCCGACGTCTCTGCCTTTTCGTGCCATGCGCCACATAAAGAAGATGATGCCGCAGAAAAGGAACAGCGTGCATAAGATGCTTCCCTGCGGGCCAGCCGCGCCACCGGTGAGAAGATCCGGTCCGGCTGGTGTCAGCGAGACGATGAGCGCGGGCACGCCCGCGTCGAGGCCGGTGACCGGCACGTCGAAGCCGGTGGCTATTATCCAGTTCCATCCCACGTGCCATCCCATCACGCCCCAGATGTTGTTGGATGAGATGGACCACGCGCTCGCGAAGAGAGCGAAAAGCAGGATGTTGCCGGTGACGAGCCAGGGCTGACCTCGGGAGAAATGGAGGAGCGTAAAGGTAAGCGACGATAACAGGACGGCGACGACGAGGTTCGCGCGGCGTGTGATGACTGAGATGAGCCATCCACGGAAAATGATTTCTTCGATGCTGGCTTGAACGAGGAAGCCTACGAAGAGGCCAGCCATTGCGATGATTGCGCCGGAGAACCGAGCGGCCGGAAACAGTGCGCCAGGCTCGTAAGCGCCAGCCAACCAGATACAGGCTATCATTGCCGACGGCATGACGACGCCAACAACCAAGCCGCCATAGAATCCTTGCGCCGCTCCGTGTCTCGTAAGACCGATTGTGCCGGCATTCCGCCGCTCTACGACGGCTATCCACGCGGCGGCGGCGAGCAGCCAGGTGATGAAGGATACCAACAGCATCGCCGTGAGGCCCTGGGCGCCGGCGGATTCGCCCTGTGCATCTTGAAAGCCGAACCGCTCAAGAAAAAGAGTGGACGGAATCTCGGTGGCGATCGCAAGGGCGATGCAGATGACGGGAGCGAGAAGCGCCCCATGGAAGCCAGCCGCGCGCCGGTGATGTGCTGTAAATGGTCTTAAGGTTCATACCCGCAGACTGACGTGGGTCGCGGTCCAGTTATAGAATGATCGTGTGCGTTGACGCGCCTCATACAGGTCTGGGACGATTGAGCCGTTGCCATTGCGCCGGCGTCAGGCCGTAGGCGCTCCGAAAGTGTCGCGTCATGTGGCTCTGGTCAGAGAATCCGCTGGCGGCGGCGATTTCTGCAAGCGGGGCCCTGCCGTTCATCATGGCTCGCGCTGTGTCGAGGCGGCGGAAGATCAGATAGCGATATGGACTGACGCCCAGCAGCGCCCGGACTCCTCGCGAGAGCTGCCAACGATCCTGCCCGCTGACGCGTTCGAGATCATCAAGTCGGACATTGCTGTCCGGGTGGGCGTCTATGAACGCGCGCGCCAGCGCCACCGCCTGGAGATCCACGCGCCGGTGATACGTCTGTTCACTCCCAAGTTCTGACAGCGCATCCGCGAGGTCGAGCATGGCCTGATCATACTCCAGGCCGCCGAGGGTCTGTTTGAGATCACCAATGAGGGCCGTGGCGGCCGCGAAAAGCCGCGCATCGTCAGATACGCCCCCGGCAAGGAAAGGAAGAGCACGTCCGCCGAGCGCCTCCTGAAGCGCGGATGGTGCGACGCTGGCGCTCCGGTACCGGAAGTGTCGCCCGTCCCCGGCGTGGCCGTCATGAAGCTCATCCGGATGGAGAACGACGATCTGACCTGGCAGCGAATGGCGCCGCGATCCGCGATAGGAGAAGCTCTGCACACCCGCGACGGTTATGGCGTTGGCGTATGTGTCGTGCCGGTGCGGGCCGTAGGCTGCCCCATTGAGGGACGCTTCGAACCGTTCGAAATCACCCGGCGCCCGTACTATCCAGCTCGTTTCGTCAAACGACATGCTCCTCCACCCCTCCTGCAGACGTGAGTCGATGGGCGTTCGCGAGGAATTTCATGAGGCGCTTTCAACAGGGTCGAACTCTGCATCGACCCGCCACGCCATGTCGCACAACCGACAACGACTTTAAGCTTACGCTTACGTCATGACGTCGATTTCATCCGCGCATCGGCTTTGCCATCTCGCCCGCTTCAACCAGTAACCATCGTCGTTTGGCTACACTCCTCGGGAGGCCGAAAGTCCTGAATGGGTCGAGATGCGACTTTGGCTTGCGGCCGCAAACGAGACCTTCAAGGCAGCAATCGAGAAGGCGCGGGCGACCGCAACGCTGCGATGAGCCTGTCCACGAGCAGTTCACCACGGACGCAGCCGTAACGGTACGGCAACTTCCGGGTCGGGACCTTCTGCCCGCGGCTGGCCGCCATGCCATCTTCCGGACAGCCGGACGCCATCGTACGAAACGGCTATGGACCTGAGCAAACTCGCATTCGTCGCCGTCGAAACGCCCGGCCTTCCTACTGTGACGATCGACGTCGGTTCGGGGGATTTTGAAACCTGGGCGAGGCGAGGATTGCGCCAGTCACGCTGGCCGGATGGTCCCGATTTCGTCAGGGCGCTGCTGACCGAACGGGCGCGCATCATGACCCCGGACCAGGCCTGGGCGGCGGCGCCGGCAGCGTTCGATCCCGCCGCCGCCTCCGCGGTCGCGGTCGAGTTGATAGATGAGTTCGCCGCCGCCCTGATCGCAAGGGCCTCCGGCTTCCTTGTGCCTCATCTGGAGAGCCGGGACGGCAAGGTGGTCGCACGGGACGCGGAGATGGCAAAGGCCTCGTTGGCGATCCTGCGGGACGAAACTCCCGCAACCGCGCTCATGCGGATTGTCGCCGCGAAAACCGCTGACCGGGAATTGGCGCGACAGAAGGCGGCGGCGCGCTATGACCGTCAGTTGGGCGCAACCCAGCAGGCGGCAATCGGGATCAGCCGGGTTCTGGCTGAACAGAGCAAGCTGTCCGAACTGATGCGACAGGCCAGCCCTGCCTTTGCGCTGAAAGAGACCTTGGGGCGGGTCGGCGCCTCCTCGACCCTGCTCGCCGCCATGGGCGAGGACAGCACGGTGTCGAGGATGATGCGCGAGAACTCGCCCTTGCGGGACGTAGCGTCGGGTTGGACCCAAAGGCTGAGCATCCTCACGCGGGACAGGGACATTCTCCAAGACTCGATCCGGACCGCGCTGGAGGGTCAGAGCATTCTGAAGACCGCCGGCCTCGCCGACGCTCTGAGACTCTCGGCTGTTGAGCGCGCCGCCACGGGTGGTGTGCTGGAAACATGGCGGCGGGCTGAAACCGCTTCCGCCCTCGCCCTTGCAATCTCGGGAACGCCCTCCTGGGCCCGGTCGCTCAATCGCCAACTCGATCTGGGTCTACCCCGGGCCGCGCTCGCAGGTCTCGCGATCTTCTCGGCCGCAGACATGGCCGACGCGACGACGCTCGCCGAGACCGTCGCCGCACTCGGCGTGCAGGGCCGTCCGGGTTGGCTCTACACCGCTGACGCCGTCCTGGTCGGAGGCGCTCCGCCGAGCGCCGGTTCGGCCGTTCTGCGCGACTACGACGCCGCCGACGGGAACACCCCGGTGGGCGAGACCGTCGGGGACATTCAGGCCTTCGATTCAGGCGGTCTGGAGGGCTTGCAGGATCGCGTGGATCGCATCCCCGATCGCCTTTCGATGTTGAGTCGCGCCGACCTCGTGGGGTGCCATGGCCTGGTCAATCTTATAGCCGTTCTTCTGGCCGTCGCGGCCATCGCGACCACAGTGGCCTTCGAGCTCGATGATCGCGACACCCAAGCGCTTATCGCTATGGAAGCGAAGAACAATGCTGTTCTCGACCGGATCGCGCAGACGCAGGCGGATATCGTTCAAGCCGCCCGGGATGACCGGAACGTCCGAGGGCTGAACCGCTCCTCCTGGCTGCGTGTTGAACCGGATCAATCGGCGGCGCCCATCCGTAAGCTGTTCCCGGACGAACTTGTCCGGGTCAGAACGGCGCAAGGCAGTTGGGTGGAGGTCGAGGTGTTCGATTACGGTGGCGGCTCAACCGTCGGCTGGATGCCAAGGTCGGCGCTGGCCGCTCCCCGCGCCTGAGAAGCGTATGTTGTGTTCAGATAAGCCTACTCTCTTTGGCGAAGAGGCCTTCCTCTTGGCTCTCAGGCGATGTGTTTGGCCGCTCGTATCGCCAATCAAGGACATAGAAGAGTTCTGATTAGGGATATAATGATAGCATTTAGGTCAGTTATCTTGCTACAATAGCGCTTATGATAGCCCTTATGACACCAAGCAGAGGTTTGGAGCAGTTGGCTTCCAATCTCCAGCAGAGACGTCTCGGGCTTGGGTTGACCCAAGCCGGCCTCTCCGCCCGGTCAGGTGTTCCGCTCGGCACGCTGAAGAAGTTCGAACAAACCGGCCAAACGTCCACGGAAGCCCTTATGAAACTTCTGATCGCCGTGGGGGCGGCTGAGGCGACGTTGAAGGCGTCGGCGCCGGAGGCCACGGCCTTCGCATCGATCAACGAGGTGCTGGACGCAACGCCCAAGCCTTCTCGCAAACGCGGCTGGCGGACGTGAAGATCACGCCCGTCAACGCCGTGAGCGTCGGTCTTGATTTCGGCGACGGCGCTGTCCCGGTTGGGCGGCTCGCAACCCGCGACCGGCGCATCTACTTCGAGTATGATGCGGCCTTCGTTTCAGCGGGTCTGGAGATATCTCCGCATCGACTCCCGCTGCGACCGGGCCTGGTTTCGGGAGATCCTTATCTGTTCGAGGGACTGCCCGGCGTCTTCAACGACAGCCTCCCGGAGCCGAGGCGCCGGTCGAGGGCGATGAAGGTCTGACGCCCCTTTCGGAGCGTCTGGTCCTCGACCTCACGGCCCACCGGACCATGGGGCTGCGTGACGCGGTTCAGGCCGATCCGGATGTCGCCCTGTCTGTCGTCGTCCACGCCCTCGCCCTGCAGGTCTTCTATGCCGGATACGGCGACTGGAGCGTTCTGCAACTGCGACTGCAGACGCCGGGGCTGGACCGGGCGGCGCCGGGCGTCTCCGACGCGCCCGCCGGTCGGCAGGTGTCGGATCGCTGCGAGGCGTGGGGCGCGCGACTGCCGGAGAAGCCGCAAGACCTGTGCTCCGTGGTGACGGCGTTGTCCCGTACCGAACGGCTGGACCTGATGGCGACCTGTGCGGGCGTCGGCGTGCTCGCCGTCCGCGATCCTCACGACCGCCGCCCCGGCGCGTGGGATCATGCCGACACCCTGGCCACGGCGGTCGGTCTGGACATGACCCGGACATGGTCCGCGACGGCGTCCTCGTACTTCTCGCGCGTGCCCAAGGCGCGGGTTCTGGAGGCCGTCACCGAGGCGACCAACGCCGAGGAAGCCGGACGGATCGCGGGGTTCAGGAAGGGCGACATGGCGGACGCCGCCGAACGTCTGGTCGAGGGCAAGGGGTGGCTGCCGCCCCTGCTGAGGACGGCGCCTATCGCGGCGGAAGCGGCGGCGCCCGGCGAGACCGGGCAAGACGGCGGGGACGACGACTACGTCTTCGCCGCCGAATAGGCGGACGCCCACTTCAAACTCGCCGCGCGCCCTTCGGGGGCGCGCGGCCTTTTTGTTTTCGGCAGGACGGTCAGCCTCTGTCCGCGCATGAAGACTGCGCGCGAACCGACGGCCTTCCGACGGTGAGCTTGAGGCGCACGGCGTCACCACCCATGATGGCGCCATGACGCACGAGGGGCCGAACTGGATCGCGCCGCGAGAGGGGCAGGACTGGCGCGACGACGAGGTGCTCGCCGCCGTCGACTGGTTGAAGGGCTTTGTGCCCCGGGCCGAGATGGAGCGTCGGCTGGACGCCGCGCGCGCCCGGCTGACCCGCGCGGGGGAGTTGTGGCGAAACGGCGAAGGCGCTGACGCCTATGATCCGGCGGACGCCGCCGCATGGTGGATCCTGCAAGGCGAAAGTTTCGGTGACGGCCGCGAATGGACGGCGCCCGACATGCTGGCGCGGACGGTTCCCTATCTGACCCGGCTGGGTCGCGAACTGGACCGGATCCGCGCGATCCCGGGCGCGGAAGAGCGCGCCGAGAGAATGATGAACGGCGGCCGCGCCGCCGTGGAGCCGGCGATCTATGAACTGCTCGTCGCTCTGGCGTGGTCACGCCATGGCTGGACGACCACCTTCGTGCCGGAAGTTCGCGGCGGCCCGCGTTCGCCCGACCTCGATGTCGCGCGACCACGGCGTCATTGGGCGGTCGAGTGCAAACGCGTCACGCGCACCGCCTACGCCGAGAACGAGCGCGCTCACGGACTCGCGCTCGCCACGCCGGTGCACCGCCTGTCCGAAAGGCTGGGCCGCTCCGTCGTCGTGCGCGTCGCCTATAAGGCGGAGCTTCAGGACATTCCCGCCGACTATCTCGAGGCCCGGGTCGCCGAGGCCCTCGAAGGCCCGCTCCAGTGGGACGACGCCGTGTCGGCGGGCCGCCTCACACCGCCGAACTGGCGTCTGGTGCGCGAAGTCATGGACCGCGACGACGTCTATTACGGGTCTAGCCGGATGATCGAACTGGCGTCGGGACGCTACGACGACCAGGCGGACCACAGCTTCTCCGGCCGCTGGCGACCCGCCGAGGGGCGGCCCTTCTATGCGTCCACCCTCTATCACTGCAGCGTCGTCACCTGGATCAGCACGGCCCGGCAGGCGCAGTTGCTCAAGGCCCAGCATTTCCGGCGGCTCATCGCCGACGCCGAGGGCCAACTTCCTGACGACCGCCCCGGCGTCGTCCATGTCGGCTTCGAGACGATGAACGGACACGCGTCGGAGCGGCTCAGGCATCTGCGGAACGTGGTCGAGGCCCGGCTCTACACCCCACGCAATCCCCGGTTCCGCTGGGTCTACGGCAACTATTTCGCGCCGGAACGCACCACGGCCCGCATGGAAACCTGGGCCCTGAACGAATCCATGGCGCCCTACAGGATCGGTCGGCACCGGACCGCCTGGCCGCTACCGGATCATATGCTGGTCTCGGACGAGGACGACTCCCAGCCGGGCATGCATTTCTGACGCGACCGCGGGCCAGCGAAGTGCGATCCAAGGCCGCCGTCGCCGCTTCTTGCAGGACTGGCGGGGCGCACGGACGACAGCGGGCCTGACCCGGCCCAGAGGCGCTGTCCCGGCTGAAATCCCGGGTGTCAGAAACGCATCTCTCCCTGTTCTGGCCCGCCTTGCGCGGACCTCTCCCGGCTTGATCTGGTCGGTTCGCCTCGGGGCGCGCAACCGGTCGTCGCGACTTTCTTCCCCGGCCTTCGGCCTCCTCGCGCAGCAAGAAAGACGCGACGGCCCGGTCCTTCGCTGGCGCTACGGGCCCCTTCGCCTGCGGCGCGGCGGGACTGCGGCCCCTCTCCGGACCGACCTGACGATCGCCATCGAGGCCGCGACTGGCGTGGCCGAAACTGAAATGGAGAGATCATCATGGCCACCATCGGAACCTTCACCCTCGCGGACGGCGCCTACTCGGGCGCGATCAAGACCCTGACCCTGAACGTCCGCAACGCCCAACTGCGGCCCAATGAGAAGGCCGACGACAAGGCACCCGACTACCGCATCTTCGCCGGTTCCACCGAGTTCGGCGCCGCCTGGAAGAAGACCTCGCAGGCGAACCGCGACTACCTCTCGGTCAAGCTGGACGATCCGAGCTTCCCGGCGCCCATCTACGCCTCCCTGATCGAGACCGACGACGGCTTCAGCCTGATCTGGTCGCGCAACTGAGAGCCCGGCGGCGGCGCACCGCGCCGCCGCCTCCCTTCCTACCATCGTGGATTTCCAAGGAGGCCGCCATGTCGCGCCCCAGCCCTTCCGCTCGGCCCGATCCCCACGCCGAGATCACCGCCCTCATCCTCGCCGATCTGGACGCCGGGGTCCGGCCCTGGACCCGGCCCTGGTCCACAGGCGGCGCCGTGTCCCGCCCCCTGCGCCATGACGGCCGCCCCTACCACGGCGTCAATGTCCTCACCCTGTGGGCCCAGGCCGGTCGCCGCGGCTACAGCCGTCCGCACTGGATGACCTTTCGTCAGGCGCTAGCGCTCGGCGGGGCCGTCCGGAAGGGCGAGAGGGGCGTCTCCGTCGTCTACGCGGCGACGCTCGCCCGACCCGGCGAGGCCGACGCGGACGCCGCCCCCGGCGCCGACCGGGCGGACCACGCCCCCCGCTCCGGACGGTTTCTCAAGCGCTACACCGTCTTCAACATCGACCAGATCGACGGACTGGAGGAACGCTACCCTGGCCCGATCGAGCGGCCTGCGGTCGAACGGATTACTGCGGCCGACGCCTGGCTCGCCGCGACCGGAGCGGAAATCCGCACCGGCGGCGACGTCGCCTGCTACCGTCCCGACGCAGACACGGTGCACATGCCCCACATCGACGCCTTCGCCGACGCCGAGGCCTATTATGCGGTGCTGGCCCATGAACTGATCCACTGGACCGGCCATCGCACTCGTCTCGACCGCGACCTGAGCCTCGGTCGCTTTGGAGACGAGGCCTATGCCCGCGAGGAACTTGTCGCCGAGCTGGGCGCCGCCTTCGTCTGCGCCGACCTCGGCCTGACCCTCGAATCCCGCCCGGACCACGCCCGATACATCGCCTCCTGGCTGCGCGTGCTGCGGGGAGACACGCGCTTCATCGCCGCCGCAGCCGCCCATGCCGAGCGCGCCGTCGCGCTGCTGGCGAGCCTCCAGCCGCCGCCGTGACTGAAGCGCGCGAGCGATGACGCACGAGCATCACCCGATGCTCGTGCGCCCTCTGCCGCAGGCGCCGGTTTGGCGAAATCCTTGGCCTGTCCCGCCGTCGGCCGCCGACGGCGTTCAAGCCCCGCAAGGATTGCCGCCATGCACGACGCCCAGACCCCGATGCCGCCGCGCTATCTCCGCACGGCCGAAGCCGCACGCCACCTGGGCCTGTCGGGCCGCACGCTCGAGAAGCACCGGTGCTACGGCACCGGCCCCCTCTATCGGAAGATCGGCGGTCGCGTCGTTTACGCCGTCGGCGACCTGCAGGCCTGGGCGGATCGCGGCGTCAAATCCTCCACCACCGATCCGGGCCATGACCGCATCGCCCCGGCGCGCCGCCCCGAGCCGGATGCGGCTCGATGAGCGAACCGCGCGAGCACGGCGTGCGCGACGCGCCGGATTATCTGCCTCACCATCGCGAGCCGTTCGTCGTCGTGGCGACGCCGCCGGTGTCGCCGGAGCAACTGACCTGGGTCGAACTGGTCTTCAATCCGGGGCGCACCGAACGCTGGATCCGGTTCGGCCATGGCGTCGATCAGCGCATCGTCTCGCGTCGGAACCGCTTCGTGGCCTTCCGGCCGGGCGCCGTCTTCGCCTTCGTCCGCTGGGCGTCGAACGACCACGGCACGGTGGTGTCGCGCCTCGATATTCTCCAGGCAGCCGATCCGTCGCGTGCCCGTATCGCCATACCGGGGGTGCTTCCCGGTGCGGTCAGCTTGTTGCGCCTGTCCGGCTGGCCCCGCGTGCGGCGCGCGCTCGAGGTGATCGATGCGGTCGAACAGGCCGGGTTCGAACCCGAGGCCGCAGCCCCGGACTACTGGCGTCACGTCCATGCCCGGCTGAGCGTCAGCCTGGCGCCGGTGGCCTATACCGCCGAACGCCACCGCGCCTTTCATCTGCGTCAACAGGTGTCGTCGTGAGCCGGCGCCCGGTGCTCGCCGCCGCCCTCGCCGGGCTCGCGGCCCTCGCGCTCGGTCCGCTCGCCGGGCGAACGCCGCTGCTGATCTGGAACGCCTCGGCCAGCGCGCCGACCGGCCTTTACCGCCTCGAACCCGGGGCCTCTCCGATCCCGGGAGACCGGGTCGCCTGGCGGCCCACGCCGGTCTGGTCCCGCTGGATGGCCGAACGGAACTATCTTCCCGAAGGCCTTCCCCTGCTGAAGCCGCTGGCCGCTACGGCGCCATCGGTCGTCTGTCGTCACGAGGACCGGATTCTCATCGACGGCCGGACCGTAGCCCGGGCGCGCACACAGGATGCGGCCGGACGCCCTCTCCCGCGCTGGTCGAGCTGCCTCGCCCTAGCGCCGGATGCCGTCTTCCTGCTCGCCCCGGAGGTCCCGGACTCGCTCGACAGCCGGTATTTCGGGCCGGTCGATCGGCGCGATCTGCTCGGTCGGGTCGAGCCGATCCGGGTGCGGGAGGTTGGTCGATGAGGTCCCTTCAATCGACCCGGATGCGTCGTCGTATCGTCCTCACGGCCTGTCTCGGCCTGTTCCTTCCGGCGCCGGTCGCCGTCCAGGCCGCACCTTCTGGCGCGCCGCAGGTCGTCCCGGAGGGATCTGACGGGCTGCGGATCGAGGTCCTGATCGCGCAGGCCGCGCGCCGTTTCGGCGTCCCGGAGGACTGGATCCGCGCGGTGATGCGTCAGGAGAGCGGCTTCGATCCGGCCGCCACCTCGCGCGCCGGCGCCATGGGACTGATGCAGGTCATGCCCGGCACCTGGGCCGAACTCCGGCTCCGGCATGGCCTGGGCGCCGACCCCTATGATCCGCAGGACAATGTCCTGGCGGGGACCGCCTATCTGCGTGAGATGTACGATCGCTTCGGTCCGTACGGCATGCTGGCCGCCTATAATGCGGGCCCCGGACGCTACCTTCAGCATCGGGACCACGGCCGTCCGCTTCCCGCGGAGACCCGCGACTATATCGCCCGGATCAGCGCTCGGATCGGCCGACGGTTAGAACCGCCGTCCCTGCAGACGCCCGCCCGCCGACCTTCGGACCCGCGCCCCGATCCCGCCGCGGCGTCCCTCTTTCCGACTGACCTGTCAGACGCGGATCGTCCCGCAGTCGGCCCTTTCGCCGGCAGGCTGTTTGTCCGCCTCTCCGCACCCGCGCCCGAAGAAGGCGGCGAGCGCGAATGAGCCTTCCGATGAGCCAGGGGAAGAGAGGGCAAGATAAAAGCCGCAAGGCGCGGCGGGGGCGGGAGGGACGTTTCACTCGTGTTTTCAGAGACCTGCGACAAGGCGTGTTTTCGGCTCGCACCTTGTGCCGGCGCCGAAGGCTCGGAAAACGCGCCGGAATTCGTGCCTTTTCGACCGTCAGATGACCCGGGACGACGATCTGCGCATCCGTACCGGCCGCATCCGGGCCCGTTCAGGCTCGGACATGGGCACGGCGCTGAGCCAGGTTCGGATCGCCGTCGCCCGGGCCGGCGGAGCCTCGCGCACAGGGCGGGCGGTGGGAGGCGCGCGTGTCGGCGCCTTCGGCCGTGGCCGCGCCGCCCTCGTCAGGGGACTGCAGGCCGGCGGCGCGCGACGACAGGTCGTGGTCAAGGCCCGGGTCGTTCGACGCAGCGCGGGCGGGCTCGGCGCCCACATCGGTTATCTTCAGCGGGACGGGGTGACGCGGGACGGCGAACCAGGACGACTGTTCGACGCCCGGTCCGACTGGGCGGACGGTTCCGCCTTCGCGCAGCGCGCGGGTGATGACCGCCATCATTTCCGCTTCATCGTCTCGCCCGAGGACGCGCGCGAGCTGACGGATCTGCGCGCCTATACGCGGGACCTTATGACCGAGATCGAGGCGGACCTGGGGGCCCGACTCGACTGGGTCGCGGTCGATCACTTGAACACCGCCCACCCTCACATCCACATCGTCCTGCGCGGACGGCTGGAGGACGGCTCGGATCTGGTGATCAACCGGGACTACATCAGCCGGGGCGTCAGGGCGCGCGCCGAGGCCCTGGCGGAACTGGAGCTCGGCCCGCCCGGCCGGCGCGAGCGGACGGCCGCCCTGATGCGGGACTTCGGGGCCGAACGACGGACGCGACTGGACCGGATGCTCGAGCGTCACGTGGACCCGCAGCGCCGGATCGACCTGCGGCGCGCGGGCGGAGAGGCGGAGGGCGATCTCGTCCGTCCGCTGGCGGAGCGTCTGCGCACCCTGGAGCGGTTCGGACTGGCGACGCCGGAGGGGACTGGCCGCTGGCGCCTTCAGCCCGACTTCGGCGGCCGGCTGGAGGCCATGGCGCGGGATGCAGAAGTGGCCGGACGACTGGCCGCCGCGGTCGAGGCCCGGGGCGTGGCGCGGGCGCCCGAACAATGGACGACCGCGCCCCTGTCCGTTGTGGTTGTCGGCCGCGTGCTCGCGCGGGGCCTGGATGACGAACTCAAGGGCACGGGGTTCGCGATCATCGACGGTCTGGACGGTCGGCTGCGTCATATCACCCTGTCCGACGCCGGAGCGCCTGAGCCGCGTGTCGACGCCCTGGTGCGCGCGAGCCCGCCGTCGCGCGGGCCCCATCCGATGACGGTCACCGTGTCGGATCTGGCGCTCCGCGATCAGATCCAGGCGCGGGGCGCGACCTGGCTGGACCGGCGTTTGCTGGACCCAAGGCCGGTTGAACCCGCCGGCGGGTTCGCCGACGAGGTCGCAGCGGCGCGGGAGGCGCGCATCGATCACCTCGTCGGCAAGGGACTGGCTGAACGTCGTCGCGGCGGCGCGCGCTTCGCGTCCGATCTTCTGGAGACGCTGAAGGCGCGGGACCTCAGAGCTGCGGCGGAAAAGATTGAGGCCCGCACCGGCCTGACCTTCCGGCCGATCCGCGAGGGCGACGACGTGTCCGGCGTCTACCGCCGACGCCTGGATCTGGCCTCCGGCCGTTTCGCCATGATCGACGACGGCCTCGGCTTCAGCCTCGCGCCCTGGCGGCCGTCCCTCGAAACCTCACGCGGGCGATCGGTGACGGGCCTGTCCGGGCCCGGCGGCGAGATCGCCTGGCGCCCCGCGCGCGGCCCTGGTCGCTGACCGTCCTTGAAAGGAACCTGCTCATGTCCGCCGGAAGAATTCTCTGGGGCCAGATCGGCCTGGTGTTCGGCCTCATCCTCACAGGCGTCTGGGGCGCCACCCAATGGACGGCCTGGCGGCTCGCCTACCAGCCGGCGCTCGGCGCGCCCTGGTTCGAGGTCGCCGGCCATCCCGTCTATGCGCCGCCGAGCCTGTTCCTGTGGTGGTTCTCCTATGAGGCCTATGCCCCGCGGATCTTTCTGGAAGGCGGGGCGATCGCGGCCGGATCGGGCCTGGCCGCCATCGCCGCCTCGATCGCCCTGGCCGTCTGGCGCTCGCGCGAGGCGGCGTCGGCGACCACCTACGGGACCGCGCGATGGGGTGACGTTCGGGACGCGAAGGCGGCCGGTCTGCTGGGGGAGGACGGCGTCCTGCTTGGCGAACTCAAGGGCCGCTATCTTCGGCACGACGGACCCGAGCATGTCCTGTGCTTCGCCCCGACCCGGTCCGGCAAGGGCGTGGGCCTGGTTGTGCCGACCCTCCTGACCTGGGGCGGCTCGGCCCTGATCCATGACATCAAGGGCGAGAACTGGTCCCTGACCGCGGGCTGGCGGGCGCGCTTCGGACCCGTCCTGATGTTCGATCCCACCGACGCCGGGAGCGCCGCCTACAATCCCCTGATGGAGGTGCGGCCGGGCCCCCTGGAAGTGCGGGACGTGCAGAACATCGCCGACATCCTGGTGGATCCGGAAGGCGCGCTGGAGCGCCGGAACCACTGGGAGAAGACCAGCCATGCCCTGCTGGTCGGCGCCATTCTCCACGTGCTTCACGCCGAGCCGGACAAGACGCTCGCCGGCGTCGCCGCTTTCCTGTCGGATCCGGAACGTCCGATCGAAGCCACCTTGCGCCGCATGATGACCACGCCCCATCGCGACGGGCGTCCCCATCCGGTGATCGCCGCGGCCGCGCGCGAGCTTCTGAACAAGAGCGAGAACGAGCGGTCCGGCGTCCTGTCCACCGCCATGAGTTTCCTCGGCCTCTATCGAGATCCGGTGGTCGCGGCGGTGACGGGTCGCTGCGACTGGCGCATCGGCGATCTGGTCGACAACGGCCGGCCGGTCTCCCTCTATCTCGTCGTGCCGCCATCCGACATCAGTCGCACCAAGCCCCTGATCCGGCTGATCCTCAACCAGATCGGAAGACGCCTGACCGAGGATCTTCAGGCGCGCTCCGGACGCCGCCGCCTGCTGATGCTGCTGGACGAGTTTCCGGCGCTGGGTCGGCTCGACTTCTTCGAGACCGCCCTGGCCTTCATGGCGGGGTACGGCCTCAAGGCCTTTCTCATCGCCCAGAGCCTGAACCAGATCGAGAAGGCCTATGGACCGAACAACGCCATTCTCGACAATTGCCATGTCCGCGTCGCCTTCGCGACCAACGACGAGCGCACCGCCAAGCGGATCTCCGAAACCTTGGGCACGGCGACCGAACTGAGGGCCATGCGCAACTACGCCGGCCATCGCCTGTCGCCCTGGCTGGGTCATCTGATGGTCTCGCGACAGGAGACCGCGCGGCCGCTCCTCACGCCGGGCGAGGTGATGCAACTGCCCTCGACGGACGCCCTGGTGCTGGCGTCGGGCTGCGCGCCCCTGCGGGTCAAAAAGACGCGCTATTACGCGGACCCCCAGTTGCAGAACCGCATCCTTCCCGCGCCGCCCGCGCGCGGCGTGATCGCGGGCCCCGCCGTCGTCAGTCCGTGGGCCGCCGTCAGCACCGACGGGCCGGCGCCGCCCCGTCAGCCTGACGACGTTGATGACGAGGGCGGCCTGCGTCGGGACCAGGACCCGGACGCGCCGGACTTGGCCGCGAGCGAGCCGGCCCTCGCCGGGAAGGCGGAGGACGGCCCCGAGCCGGACCTCGACGATGACGACGCCGTCCAGGGCGTGGACGGCGAGCTCGAAGCGCGGATGCGGCGGATCGCCCGACAGGCCGCGCTCGATCCAGATGACGGCATCGCCCTGTGAGGCCCCCACGATGAAGAAGCCCTTCCTGACGGTCTATCTCACCCCCGACCTGCTCGAGCGTCTCGTCGCCCAGGCGCGGCGCCGCGGCGTGCCCAAGTCGACCGTGGCCGAGGCGGCGATCGCCAGCTTCCTCACCCCGGACGCCGCGCAACAGCAGGAGGCGGCGATGGGCCGACGACTGGATCGCCTTAACCGCCATGCCGATCGGCTCGAACGCGATCTCGAGGTGGCCGTGGAAATGCTGGCCCTGTTCGTCCGGACCTGGATGGCGGCGACGCCGGCTCTGCCGGACGCGGTCCAGGCGACCGCGCGGACCAGGGGCCAGGAGCGGTATGAGCGGTTCATCGAGAACCTGGGACGACGGTTGGCGTCCGGACGATCCTTCACACGCGAGATCGCGATCGAACTGGAGGGCCTGTCGTTGGGTGACGCGACGCAGCCCGGTCCGGTCAGGACCAGCGGCGCAGACGATGCTCCAGCCGTCGATCGAGCTTCCGGACCTCCATCCGATAGGCCGGAATGAGGCGGGGATTGTAGAAGAGCCGGTTGTGCAGGATCAGTTGGCCGACGCTGACGGACCTCGTCGCATTGGTGACAAGACCTCCCAGGCCCCCCAGGCTGCAGTCGGCCGACAGACCGCGCATGCCGCGGGCGAGACCGAGGGGCAGGTCGCCCGTGTAGAATTTACACTCGGCCTGCAGCACGACGTCGCGATAGGTCGGATGAGCGCCCGCATGCCGGGCCGCCTGGGCCGCGGCCTCGGTCAGCACAAGAACATCGCACTCATGGGCGACCCCGGAGCGCCCCGTCACCATCACGCCGAGATGGACCTCGAGCGTCGGCCGGCCCCGCTTCGACAGGACCGCGAAGGTGAAGGGGGCCGAACTGTAGATCACGCCCGGGCCCCGTCGGAGCAGCAGGGTGGTCGGCGCATGCCCGGCCGGCGTGGAATAGGTGACCGCCCACCCCAGGCGACGGGCCGCCTCGAGCACCCGGGTCCAGACATAGGCCTCGTAGATGTCGTCGAGGACGTCGGCGGTCCCGTAGCCCGAATGGACCACGCCGTGCAGGGCGGCCCGGATCGCGTTCAGCAGGTCAGCCTTGGATGCGGACGGCACGGCGCAGGTCTCCGATCGAAACAAGGGCGCGGGCGACGGCCTCGCGCCGCGTCGCGTCGCGGGTCCGGTCCATCACGGTCGCGCCGCGCAAGGCGGCGTCGTCCGCAAGGACGGCGGGAGCCCTGGCGTCGGCCTTGTAGAGGCCGGGCAGGTCCGGGTCGGTTTTGAAGACGACCGCCTCCCACTCGCCCGCGGCCGCCACGCCTTCATCGAGATCCCGCAACTCCTCAAGCAGACGTTCGGCGCGGTTCAGCACCAGCAGGACGCCGCCCGCGCGGCTGGCCCGATCGGGCGTCCGGAGATCGAGGTAGGGGTCGAGGCCGGTTTCGCGCAGTAGCGCCCGCAGCGCATCCAGGACGCGTTCGTCATCCTCTCCGAGGTCGAAGAAATCCGTCATCCCGCCGTTCGCCTGTCTTTCTACGCCAGGACCCTACTACGCCATCGTCGGTGTTGAAGTCCCCCGATTTGCGGTTCTCTTGTCGCCCCCGTCCGGATCGCCCGCCGATCCTCAAACCCCCGACGGGACTGTGATGACTGCCCAAGCCCGCACCCTCAGCATGCTCCGCACGGCCTTCGGGCCGGCCCTGCTGGAGGCCCTGTCCGACCCTGACGTCGTCGAGGTGATGCTCAATCCGGACGGCCGGATCTGGCTGGACCGCCTGGCGGGCGGGCTGGAACTGACGCCTCATCGTCTGGATCCGGCCGAGGGCGAACGGGTGATCCGCCTGGTCGCCCACCATGTCGGTCTCGAGGTCGATGAGGCCCGCCCGCGGATCTCGGCGGAACTGCCCGAAACCGGGGAACGGTTCGAGGGGCTGCTGCCGCCCATCGTGCGCGCACCCGCCTTCGCCATCCGCAAGCCCGCCGTCGCCGTCTTCACCCTGGACGACTATGTGGCCGCCCGGATCATGCGGGCCGATCAGGCGGCGGCCCTGCGCGCGGCCGTCGCGGACCGGCGCAACATCCTGGTGGCGGGCGGCACCTCCAGCGGCAAGACCACCCTGGTCAACGCCCTGCTTGCCGAACTGGCGGGGGGCGAGGACCGGATCATCCTGATCGAGGACACTCGCGAACTGCAGTGCGCGGCGCCCAACACCGTCGCACTGCGTACCCGCGAAGGAGCCGTCACCCTGACCGACTTGGTGCGCTCCGCCCTGCGGCTGCGCCCCGACCGGATCCCGATCGGCGAGGTGCGCGGCGCCGAGGCGCTCGATCTGGTGAAGGCCTGGGGGACGGGCCACCCCGGAGGGGTCGGCACCCTGCACGCCGGCTCGGCGCAAGGCGCGCTGAACCGTCTGGAACAACTCATTCAGGAGGCGGTCCTCGTGCCGCCTCGCGCCCTCATCGCCGAAACCGTCAACCTCGTCGCCGTCCTGTCGGGGCGGGGCGCGGCGCGACGCCTGGTCGAACTGGCCGCCGTCGACGGCCTGGGCCCTGACGGCCGCTACCGCCTCTCCCCGGTCGTCGCCTGATCCCTTCACCCCCGCTGGAGCTCTTCATGACCCCCGTTCGTCGCCACACCGTTTCCGTCGCCGTCCTGGCGCTCGCCGTCGCCGCCGCGTCTCCCGCTCTCGCGGGAGGCTCCTCCATGCCCTGGGAGGCGCCGCTCCAGTCCATCCTGGAATCGATCGAGGGGCCGGTCGCCAAGATCATCGCCGTGATGATCATTATCGTCACCGGCCTGACCCTGGCCTTCGGCGATACCTCCGGCGGGGCGCGTCGGCTCATCCAGATCGTCTTCGGCCTGTCGATCGCCTTCGCGGCCAGTTCCTTCTTCCTCAGCTTCTTCTCCTTCGGCGGCGGCGCGCTGGTCTGATGGCCGATCCAATCCCCGAGGATTTCGTCGCTCCGGTCCACCGCGCCCTCGTCGAGCCGATCCTGCTGGCCGGCGCGCCGCGCTCCCTGGCCCTCGTCAACGGCACCCTGGCCGCGGCCCTCGGCCTGGGCCTGAGACTCTGGCTCGCCGGGGTGGCGATCTGGATCGTCGGCCATGCCCTCGGCGTCCTGGCCGCGCGCCGGGACCCGGATTTCGTCGAGGTGGCCCGCCGCCACCTGCGCCTGCCCGCCCTTCTGGACGTCTGATCATGTTTTCGCTTCAGGAATACCGCGCCCGGCCGCGACAACTCGCCGATTTCCTGCCGTGGGCCGCCCTGGTCGCGCCCGGCGTCGTGCTCAACAAGGACGGCGCCCTGCAGCGCACCGCCCGCTTCCGCGGCCCCGACCTGGACTCGTCCGCCAATGCGGAACTGGCCAGGGTCGCCGGTCGGCTGAACAACGCCCTGCGTCGCCTCGGTTCGGGCTGGGCCATTTTCGTGGAGGCCCAAAGACACGCCTCCGCCGACTATCCGGACAGCGTCTTTCCCGACCCGGTCTCGGGCCTCGTCGACGCCGAACGCCGCGCCGATTTCCAGGCGGAGAAGGCGCATTACGAAAGCGCCTACCACCTGACCTTCGTTTGGCTCCCGCCCGCGGAGGACCGCGGACGCGCCGCGCGCTGGCTTTATGAGGGCGGGGCGGAGAAGGGCGCCGACTGGCCGGCCCAGGTCCGCGGCTTCATCGACCGGACTGATCGGCTGCTCGCCCTGATCGAAGGCCTGATGCCGCTGGCGGCGTGGCTGGACGACGAAGCGACGCTCACCTTCCTTCACGCCACGGTCTCCACCGAGCGGCATGCGGTGCGCCTGCCCGAGACGCCGATGCACCTGGACGCTTTGCTGGCGGACAGGGCCCTGATCGGGGGTCTGGAGCCCCGCCTCGGCGAGGCCCACCTTCGGGTGCTGACGGTGATCGGGTTTCCGACCTCGACCTGGCCGGGGATCCTCGACGAACTCAACCGGCTAGCCTTCGACTACCGCTGGACGACGCGCGCGATCTGTCTGGACAAGACCGAGGCCGCCCGCCTGCTCGGGCGTATCCGGCGCCAATGGTTCGCCAAGCGCAAATCCATCGCCGCACTCCTCAAGGAGGTGATGACCAATGAGGCTTCCGCCCTGGTCGACACCGACGCCGGTAACAAGGCGGCCGACGCCGATATGGCGCTTCAGGACCTCGGGGCCGACGGCGTCGGCTACGCCCTGGTCACGGCGACCCTGACTGTCTGGGACGCCGATCCCGCCCTCGCCGATGCGAAGTTGCGGCAGGCGGAGAAAGTGGTTCAGGGCCGCGACTTCACCTGCATCGCCGAAAGCCTCAACGCAGTCGAGGCCTGGCTCGGCGGTCTGCCCGGCCACGTCTACGCCAATGTCCGGACTCCTCCGATCTCGACCCTCAACCTCGCCCACATCATGCCGATGTCGGCGGTCTGGGCCGGGCCGGACTGGAACCCCCACCTCGACGGTCCGCCGCTGTTCCACGCCCGGACGGACGGGGCCACGCCCTTTCGCTTCTCCCATCATGTCGGGGATGTCGGTCATACCCTGATGGTCGGGCCGACAGGCGCCGGCAAGAGCGTCCTGCTCGCGCTCATGGCCCTGCAGTTTCGCCGCTACCCGGCGGCCCAGGTGTTCGCCTTCGACTACGGCGGCTCGATCCGCGCGGCCGCCCTGGCCATGGGCGGCGACTTCCATGATCTCGGCCAGGCCCTGTCCGGCGAGGCGGGCGGTCTCACATTGCAGCCGCTGGAGGGGATCGACGATCCGGGCGAGCGCGCCTGGGCCCAGGCCTGGCTGGTCGCCCTGCTGGCCCGGGAGGGCGTGCCGCTGGATCCGGAGGCCAAGGACCAGATCTGGTCGGCCCTGACCAGTCTGGCGGGCGCGCCTGCGTCGGAACGGACCTTGTCCGGCTTCGCCGCCCTGGTGCAGAGCGCCGCTGTGAAGCGCGCCATCGCCCCCTTCACCCTGAGCGGGCCCTGGGGACGGCTGCTCGACGGCGATCACGAACATCTCGGGACCGGATCGGTCCAGGCCTTCGAGACCGAAGGCCTGATCGGCTCGGCCGCCGCGCCGGCGGTGCTGGCCCATCTGTTTCACCGAATCGAGGCGCGGCTGGACGGCCGCCCCACGATGATCCTCGTCGACGAAGGCTGGCTGGCGCTCGACGATCCGGACTTCGGGGCCCAGTTGCGCGAATGGCTGAAGACCCTGCGCAAGAAGAATGCGTCGGTCGTTTTCGCAACCCAGTCGCTCGCCGACATTGAAAACAGCCCGATCGCCCCGGCCATCATCGAGAGCTGTCTGACCCGACTGTTCCTGCCGAACGCCCGGGCCCGGGAGCCGCAGATCGCCGCGGTCTATCGGCGCTTCGGCCTCAATGACCGCCAGATCGATCTCCTCGCCCAGGCGACGCCCAAGCGCGACTACTACTGCCAGTCCCGGGCCGGCGACCGCATGTTCGAACTGGGCCTCGGCCCGGTCGCCCTGGCCTTCTGCGCCGCCTCGTCCGCCGCCGACCAGACCGCCATCCGCACCCTCCTCGAGACGGACAGCCCCGCAGGCTTCGCGGACGCATGGCTGCGCCATCGCGGCCTCGCCTGGGCCGCGGACCTTCTGCCTGCCCTGACGCCCTCATCCCCTGGAGCTCCCTCATGACCCGCCTTCGCCTGCGCGCCCTTCTTCCCGCCGCCGTCGCCGCCGGCCTTCTGGCCCTGAGCGGTCCGGCCCAGGCCCAGCTCGCCGTCTACGATCCGACCAACCACATCCAGAATGTCATCCAGGCCGCCCGCGCGCTCGAGCAGATCAACAACCAGATCCAGTCGCTGCAGAACGAGGCCGCGGCCTTGATGAACCAGGCGCGCAATCTGGAAAGCCTGCCCTATTCGTCCCTCCAGACGCTTCAGGGTCAGGTTGAGCGCACTCGCGGTCTGCTCGCCGAGGCCCAGGCCCTGGCCTATGACGTGCGCGAGATCGAGGCGGCCTTTGACGGTCGATACGGCACGGCGCCGATGTCGGCGACCGACCGCGATCTCGTCGCGCGCGCGCGTGACCGGTGGCGTTCTTCGGTCGCGGGCCTTGAAGACGCCATGCGCCTGCAGGCCGGCGTCGTCGAGGGACTGGGCGCGACGCGTCAGGAGCTCGACCGGCTCGTGGGCGCCAGTCAGGGGGCGACGGGCGCGCTGCAGGCGACCCAGGCCGGCAACCAACTCCTGGGGCTGCAGTCCGCCCAACTGGTCGAGCTGACCGCGCTGGTCGCCGCCCAGGGGCGCGCCGACGCCCTCGACGCCGCGGATCGCGCGGCCGCCCGCGCGGACGCCCAGGCGCGGTTTCGGCGGTTCATGGGCGATCCGGGCCAATGAGGGCGCTGTTCCGTCGCGACCCACTCGGCGTGGCCACCCTCGTGCTGGCCGTCGTCGCCATCGGCGCCGCTCTGTTGGCGAGCCGGGGCGCGCGACCGCCGATGCCGGAGGCGCCGCGCGTCGCGCTCGGCGGATCGGATGAACTGATCCGGTGCCGCAATCTCGGCGAAGCGGCCGGCGCCGACCCGGCCTGCCATGCGGCCTGGGCGGACAGCCGCCGGCGCTTCTTCGGCGTGGGAGACCGGCCATGAACGACTCTGGTGTCATCGACCGGTTCTTCGAGGTCTTCAGCCGCTACATCGACGGCGGTTTCGGCTTGCTGGGCGGAGAGGTGGCCTTCCTCGCCACCTCCCTGATCGTCATCGACGTGACCCTCGCGGCGCTGTTCTGGGCGTGGGGGCCGTCGGACGACGTGCTCGCCCGCCTGGTCAAGAAGATCCTCTTCGTCGGCTTCTTCGCCTTCCTGATCGGCAATTTTCAACGTCTGTCGGAGATCGTCTTCGCCAGCTTCGCCGGCCTCGGTCTGAAGGCGTCCGGATCGGGCCTGTCGAGCGCGGACTTCCTGCGTCCGGGCAAGCTCGCACAGGCCGGCATAGACGCCGGCCGACCCATGCTGGAGTCCGCCGCCGAGATGTCGGGCTTCCCGGGTTTCTTCGAGAATTTCGTCCAGATCGCCATCCTGATGACGGCCTTCCTGATCGTCCTGATCGCCTTTTTCATCATGGCGATCCAACTCTTCGTGACCCTCATCGAGTTCAAGCTGACGAGCCTCGCCGGCTTCGTGCTCATCCCCTTCGGGCTGTTCGGAAAGACCGCCTTCCTGGCCGAGCGCGTGCTCGGCAATGTGGTGGCCTCCGGCGTGAAGGTGCTGGTCCTGGCCGTGATCGTCGGCATCGGCTCCACGATGTTCGACACCTTCGTCAACGATTTCTCCGGACAACCGCCGGCGCTCGAGGACGTCCTGGCCATCACCCTGGCCGCCCTGACCCTGACCGGCCTTTCCATTTTCGGACCGGGCATCGCATCGGGCCTGGTGTCCGGCGCGCCTCAACTGAGCGCCGGCGCCGCCATCGGCACAGGCCTGGCGGTCGGCGGCGTGGCCATGGCCGGCGCCGCGGGCGCACGGCTGGCCCTGGGC
>KB291736.1:0-60189 GCA_000318405.1 Brevundimonas diminuta 470-4
CCGCTGGATGAAAACTCAGAGGCACGTCACTCGCCGCCAAGCGTGCGGATCGGCGGCGGCAACAGCGACGGTCCCCGGTGCGGGTGGCGACAGGTTAGCCCCCCCGATCAATGGCGCGAGCGTGGCGACATAGGCGCGGGTTTCTGCCGGAAGGGGGCGGCCCGCGAGGTATTCCTCATAGCGTCCGGGTCCAGCGCTATAGGCTGCAAGAAAGCCCGGCGATCCGTAGCGATCGTACATTTCGCGCAGATAGGCCGTACCAGCGATGATGTTGTCGCGCGGGTCGAACGGATCGCGTCCAAGGCCATAACGGACGCGCAATTCCGCCCAGGTGGCGGGCATGACCTGCATCAGGCCCATTGCGCCCGCCGATGAGACGGCGCGCACGTCGTCGGCGCTTTCGACGCGGCGCACCGACCTGATCCAGTGTTCGGGAATGCCGAAACGCTGCGAGGCTTCGGTCACGAAGGCGGCGTGAGGATCGTGGATTGGCTGCGCGATCGACTGAGCGCTCTGCGCCAGTACAGCGAGCGGCGGCGCGGCGGAAACAGACAGGCCGGAAAGGAGGAAGAGGATGATGCACCGGGCAGCGCGAGGCCGCCCGGTTAACATCGGCGATGCGGGGTTCGTGCGAGCGATCCGCATGCGCTATTCCCGTTCGCCGCGCTTCTGAGGGCGGCTCCAGTGCAAAGACCAGGAGGTCGTATCAGCCCCGTTCTGGAACAGGCGGGCACGGATCGGCTGCGCAAAGCTGGGGTCGTCGATCAGCAGTGACAGATATTCGCCAGCCTTTTCGCTGGACTCCGTCCAAGCCGCGCCGATCTCCGGTGCGTTATCGTCCGCGCCGTGATGGACGCGGTAGCTCGGCGCGTTCTCGACGTCCGAAGGATCGACGGGAACGATGGTGATCTCGCGAAACAGGGTGAGCGTATGAATGCGGCCGGTGAAGCCAGATTCCTCGCGGGTGAACTCGCCGATTTGCGGCATGGCGGTTTCCTTTCAAGATGCGGTGGAGAAGGATTGGGCGAGCACTACGCCCGCCTCAGGCTGGGCGATCACCGCGTTGGCGCCCGCCATTCGAAGCGGCCGTGGCCGTCCTCGTCGGTCCACAAGGGAACCGCGCGGCCGATGACGGCGCTGGCCGGGATCGGGCCGAAATAGCGGCCGTCCAGACTGTCGGGAACGTCCCAGTTCATGAGGAAGATCTCGCCGTCCGCGACGATGCGGCAGCCCTGCCAATCGGGGAGCGGTCGGTCGATGCGGTCGCGTTGGAGTGCCGTTCCCATCGCGACGCCGTCGACACTGATCAGGACGCCGGAGCGGCAGACGGTCTGCCCGGGAAGGCCAAGGACCCGTTTCAGGAGCGGCGTGTCGCGCGGCAGGTATCCGCCATCGGCGAGGAAGCTCGCAATCGGTTCCGGCGCAGCGACGGCGACCAGATCGGTGACTTCGAGCCGCTTTGCAGGTTCGACCGAATAGAAACCGATCGGGGTGCTGGCCGAGGCATTCCAGATGAGTTTGGTGGGGGCGTCGATCCACGTCGTCACGGCGATCGCGCTGGACGCTACGAACGTCGCCATGGCCCATTTGAGGTCGGTCATGGCGCGATCCTCCGACGCTTAAGCCACGCCTGGTGCTGATCGCGCGAGTAGCGGCGTGCGTCCTGGCCGGCGCTCAGTCGGTTGTGTACATGCCGCCAATAGTCTGGCGCGGCTTCGGCCGGATCGAGCGAAAGGGCCTCGATCGCGTCGATGAGCTGCAGCACGCGTTCAACCTTCGGCCAGCTTTCGATCTTGAGCAGGATGTCGCCGCCGGGGCGTACAAAGGGCAGCGTCTGATAGGCTTCGCCGGGCGTGATGGCGCGCACGATATCGATGCGCGAGATGATCGTGCCGAAGTCGTTGGACGCCCACCGGACGAAGGCGAAAGTCGTGCCGGGCCTGAAGGAGAGGACGCGGCGGCGGCGATCAAGGATCGTCTCCTGCACGTCTTGACCGAACCTGATCCAGTATTCGATCTGCTTTTCCACCCATGTCAGCTCGACGTGGGTGAGACGGTCGGTTTGAAAAGACGACGGCATCGAGCCGCCGCGCATGCGGGGGGCCGCGATGCCGGTCATGACGGGTCTCCTGGCGATTGGGGGAATTCGCGCGCGAGCAATTCGCGAAGCATGTCGGCGAAGGTGACGCCGCGTTGAAAGGCGGCGATCTTGATGCGACCGCGCACCTCCGGCGTAACGTCGATGGTCAGCCTTGCGGTGAAGCCCGTGCTGGAAGCTGGACCGGGCGACCCCGGTTCAGCGGACTTGATCCAGTCGTCTGGATTGGAAGGCCGGGCGACGAAGCCGCGCCGGGCGCTGGCTTTGGTCATGGCGCCAACCTCCCGACTTCCGCAGTCAGGGCGGCGATCTCGCGCGCGGCCGCGCTATTGTCGTCGGCCTCAAAAACGAGGCGCCCGGACTGTGCTAGGTCGGCGAAGGCGACACGCTGGCCGATCGTCGCCGACAGCAGGGGCGGATCGTGGTCGGCCAATGTCTCGGCGGTCTCGCGGGCGATGACGGTGCGTGCAGCGCAGCGGTTGAGTACGAAGCGGGCCATGAGTTGCGGCCGATAGATTCGGGCCTCTGCGAGCAGCGCCAGCATTTCGGCCGAGGCCCAGCCATCGAGCGGTGACGGCTGCACAGGGATCAGGACAAGATCGGCGGCGAGCAGCGCCGAACGCATAAGACCTGCAACGCGCGGTGGTCCGTCGATGACGATGTGATCGGCGTCACGCGCGAGCTCGGGCGCTTCGCGATGAAGTGTGTCGCGCGCCAAGCCGATGACGCCGAACAGGCGAGGCAGGCCCTCGCGGGTGCGTTGCTGCGACCAGTCGAGCGCCGATCCCTGTGGGTCGGCATCGATCAGGGTGATGCGCTTGCCTTCACGCGCCCATTGACCGGAAAGATGCAGCGCGAGCGTCGTTTTGCCGACGCCGCCTTTCTGATTGAGAAGCGCGACGATCATTTCGCGCCTCCAGGCTCGTCGCCGAAGGTGCGATGCGCGTGGCCGGAAGAGCGGTCCGTACAGGCGGAGCTACGAAGAGCCTGATCGGTTACATGCGCTTGAAGTGATGGCTTTTTGGCCTGGTTCGGCCGCCTTCCGGCGATGTTTTCCACATCGCGCGCGCGCTCTAAGAAGTTAGATTCTTGGTTAGACTCTAAGTTAAGGGCGCGATTTCGCTTTTTGTTTCCAGAGCTTACACCCTGTTTCGGTTCCCGATAGCACGAGCCTCCGGTTCCCGATAGCACGATAGGTCGGGTTCCTGATAGCACGAGGCCGTCCACAGGTTGTCCACAGGCCGCCGATGGTTCAAAAGCAAGCAGCAACCGGCCGCCGACTTCGACCTCAAGGAACAGCGAGTAGCCGGGCAATGGCTGGCGGCGAATGATGTCGCGCAGCTCGAACGCGAAGCGCTTGAATGGCGAAAGACTGCCGGATTTCTGATGCAGGTGGCGGAAGTCGAAGCGCCAGCCATTGCGTTGTTTGCCGCCATGCTTGCGCACAATGCGGTAGAGCCAGCGGTCGAGGCCTCCAGTGAGACCGAAATAGTCCCGGTCGATGGTCAGGACGAGCGCATCGTCGAGAACGGCGCGGTAGAACCAGTCCGGCACGATCAGCTCGATGCCGGCGGGACGCCCATGGCGATCGGTGCGCTCCTGCCATTCATTGATCCAGGAGAAACGGTGGCGGCGGCCTTCGGCCGCTTGCCGTATCGAGGTTGCGACCGTGGTCGACTGCAGCCGGTCGAGGGCAGCCTTGAGGCGCTGATAATCGCGCATCGATACGCCGCGGCCGATGAAATTGAGGATCTCGTAGGGGGTGGCGGCCATCAGGCGCGAAGTGCGAAGACCTTTGTCGCGCGCTTCGACGATCTGGCTCGCCGCCCAGATGAGGATGTCGGCATCCCAGATTGTGGCCATGCCATGATCGGGAACCGCCTCGACGCGGATGCTCACGTCGCCGGCGACGAAATCGATCGGCGCGGTGCGGTGTGACTTGGAGAGGGAGAAGAACGGATAGGCCATGAGGTCCTGCGCGTCGCGGGGCGCGAAATCGCCAGGGAGCGCGTGGAACAGATCGAGTTGTCCGCGCTCCGGAGATGGGCGATGCCGCGTCGTCATTGAAAAGACCGCGCGGATCAGCGGGCGTGACGGCCGGCATGGGATGCCGGTGCGGGCTCATGGCGTTTCGCGGGCAGCACGCTGCCCCGCGGATCGGAGGTGGACGTCACGGCGCCGCGTTCAGCCCATGCCTCAAGCTCATTGACGGAATAGACGACGCGCCCGCCAAGCTTGCGATAGGCCGGCCCGGTGCCGTAGGTCCGGTGCTTTTCGAGAGTACGGGCCGAGAGACTGAGGAATTCTGCGGCTTCCTTGGTGCGGAGGAAGCGCGGCGGCAGGGTCGCGAGATTGGCGTTCATGGTGGCCTCCGTGGCTTTCGTTGGAGCCGCTGGCGATCAGCGGCGAACGAAGGCCACGGTGGCGAAGAAGAATAGCGAAGGGGGAGTGCGAACTTGGGGGGGCCTAATTCGCACACCTTGCCCTAGTAGCGCAGGTTACGAACGACGGCGGTGACGAAGAAGCTTGCGGTAACCGCCGTCGATCATCGCGAAGCCGTCCTTGACCAGATCGAGGACAGCGTCCCGGAGCGCGGACGTTTTCCATGGGTCGCTGGCAACGCGTTCAACGCCGAAAATCGCTTCGGCGATCTCGCGATAGTCGGCATTGTGCAAACGGCCGTCAGCGGCGCGGAGCATGTTTTTGAGACGACGGCGCTGCTGCGCCGTCATCCGGCTGTCCTGTGACACAGGCAGGCCGTGAAGGCTTCGCCAGAGTCTGATCAGTGACTGGACACGATCCAGGCTGTGGGCGTCGAGCGGAATGATGGCGGCGATGGACTGCGTCGGCTCGAGACCCGCTCTCGCGACAAGGTGCAGGCGACCGCTTCCGGTGAGAACCGATATATGCAGTCCTTCCTCTGAACTGCGGCTGATTTCCGAGCGAATATCCTCGAAAATGCGAGGGCTGACCTGCTCAATTTCCGGGGCGGGTTCCGATATGGACTACGCTGGTGTCAGCTTCCGGCGTCCAGAAAACCGGTTGTTCGAGTGCATTCAGGCTGGGCCTGGCGGGGAAATCGGAGACCCCAGCGACCGCCGATCGCTTCGGTCTCAGGCCCGAGTTCGGAGGCCGTGCGGATGGAGTTTGCGTAGTCGCGCTGGTAATCGAGATTGCGCCGAAGGCACTCCCACGCCAGTGCATTCACATCTGCCCGATCGAGATAGTCGTATGTAGTTGATGATCGCCATTCTCTTGTATCGGGCGTCATTTAATCCTCCCCGTTCAGCGAATACGCGTACAGAGCGAATTGATTCCGGGGATTCTATTTCTTGGGAAGGTTGCAAGGCGCAACAGGCGTTGCACTTGAGACAACACGGGATCTAATGAGGCCGGCCGCGCCTGAGCTGCCGGTAGCCATGCTCGGTCATCCAGTGTGCGCGAGCCAGATGGCTGTCGTGGACGCGGCGAGCGCGGTCCGGCTGAGTCCTTGGACAGATGCCGAAAAGAACCTCGGCCGCTTCCCGCCAGTCTGCTCCATCTGCCTCTGCGTCCAGCAGACGAGCATAGAGTTTGATGTGCTGTCGGTCATATTCGGTGAGCGACAGCATGGAAGGGGCTTCGTCGAGGAAATCAATTGTGGTCATTAGTCGGCACGTGACACTCTGGGATGGCGGTTGCTATTCTTAAGCACCATTACAGCGCGACGATGACAAGCGGGAGGCGGTAGAAGGGTGGGAATTACCGGACTCTGCTGCGTTCGGCTGCTTCGTGCACATCGACAAGCATAACCCCTTCGTTGCGGCCCGATCTGATGAAGGCGATTCCTTCGGCCTCAAGCGCTCTGCGGACCTGGTCGCTGGTGCTTTCATACACACGCAGTTCAGCGGCCGACTCCATGCGCTTGAGCGCCGTCAGCGAAACCTTGGCCTTGTCAGCGAGCATCTCCTGTGTCCAACCCAGTAATGCGCGCGCGGCCCGTGTTTGTCGGGAAGTGATCATGCATGATCACCTCCCACCGTGCGTCAACGTCACGCCAGAACTACGGCTATTATAGACGGAGTTGGAGTGGAAAGCGACCCAGAATCGGTGTTCCTAGAGATTTGACGTCTGGTCAGCGGCGGGGGCGATTCGGGCAGTGCTGGGTTCTCTCCAAGCCAAGGCGAGCAGGAGAGATTGTTCGAGGCTTATCGTGCTGCCGGGAGACGACGACCCATGCCAGGAACGCCAGACAATTAGGAAATCCCGGCGGCTTGCGCCGCCGGGCTCCCGGTATCCCGCTCAGAACGGGATGTCATCGTCGTCGATGAACTTGCCGTCTTCGTTCTGGGTCTGCTTTGCCCGGCTGAGGAAGTCCACCGTCTCGGCGATGATCTCGCAGCCGTAGCGCTCAACGCCCTGCTGATCGGTCCACTTGGTGTAGTGGATGCGGCCGCGAACCAGAACCTTCATGCCCTTCTCGCAATGCTGCTGGATCGTCTTACCGAGGCCGTTGAAGGCGGTGATCCGGTGCCATTCGGTGTCCTGGACGCGATAGCCGTCCTTGTCTCGGACAACCTTGCCTTCCGAGTAGCGGGGGCGCGAGGTGGCCAGCGTGAAGTGGGTGATCGAGGTGCCGCTCTGGGTGTTGCGGGTTTCGGGGTCCTGGCCGATGTTGCCGGCAAGAATGACGATGTTCTGCATTGTAAGTCTCCGTTGCTTCTCGAAGGGACCATCCCTCCGACGAGACCCGGCCAAGGCCGTCGGGAGACGCCAGCAAGTGCCGCCTTGGCGGCACCTCGCCCTTAAGGCCCGGAGTGGAGCGGGCAGCCGCGCTTGCGCGGCAACACGGTCCGGAGCCGCGGGGGTTGCGGTCGGAAACCGAACGGACTTAGGGGATCAGTCAGTCGGAGGGATTGGCGCCTCGGAAAGCTCACACCGGGGACGCACAGCAGAACCGTTCGTCCTTCCCGGCAACGAGGGCACTACAGGCCCCGATATGAAACCCGCATCAGAGCGGGGTGCGCGCCGCCGGGATCGCCGTCACGAGCCGCAGCACGCCGCCAGTCGGAAGGCGAGCCGGGACCAGGACGAAACGGCTATTGGGCTCGAGGATGTATGGCGTTGTTCCACCCCGTCGGCCGAAGGTGCGATCTAGTGAATTGCAGGGCTGGAGAGCATGAAGGTGTTCGCGGACGCCACGACACGGAGGGGAACGAAGCAGAGAGTGGCGACCTTGCTAAGGCTGGGAGGGTATCAGCCGATGACCGACTTCCACAGCGGGGCCAATCGGAGCGAAGACCCTGGCCCTTACAGCGCCGGTGGCGCCATTCCTCAGAGCAGGATGCCGGAAGCCCAACAGTGCAAACCGGCGCAGATTTTTTTGTGACGAGCGGCGATTCGCGATCGCATCAGCGAGACAGGACGCCTGTACCGAGCGCATTGAGATTGAGCATCGCCGCTATGCCGATGAAGAGACCGCCGGCGCCGCCGAGCAGGTTCAGCATAATCGTCGAGTCGACGAAATTCTTCGTGACGCCATGCACGAGCGCATAACCGGCGATCATCGCCGGCACCGCGAATACGGCGAGGGCGATAAGCCCCAAGGCCGGGTTCTTGGCAAAGCCTACGACGGCGATGACCAGCGCCACGGATAGCAGCGCCGCGCCGAGGGCGGCGAGCGCCGACAGCAGGAAGCCGGCCTCCATTCCATAGACATATTGAAAGGCCGTCAGCCCGACCATGAACGGCAAGGCGTAGATGGCAAAGTTGTAGGCGATGACGCAAAGCGCGATCGTCAGGGAGATGGCAAGCAGGATGAGGGTCACGGCAGCCTCCGCATGAACGATTGAGGATCACCACAGGCTGCCGGATAATACGCTCCGCCTGCGACTATGCCAGTTCGCCGTTGCTGCAAATATTCTTCAAGAAAGCCATCAACCTCGTGTTCAGTCAAGTAGAGGCGGCTGGCAGGCCGCCGAGCGGCGGCGCTTTACGCGCCGCCGTCGAACTTCATGACTGGAATGCCGAGCTTGCGCGCCTTATCCGCAAGGTTCTCCTGAATCCCGGTGCCGGGGAAGACCAGGACGCCGACCGGCAGGACATCGAGCATGGCGTCGTTGCGCTTGAAGGGCGCGGCCTTGGCGTGCTTCGTCCAGTCGGGCTTGAAGGCGACCTGCGGCACCTTGCGACTGTCAGCCCAGCGGGAGGCGATCAGTTCGGCGCCCTTCGGCGAGCCGCCGTGCAGGAGCACCATGTCCGTGTGCTTGGCATGAACCTGATCGAGCTTCGTCCAGATCAGGTTGTGATCGTTGAAGTCCGCACCGCCCGTGACGGCGACTCTGGGACCGGCGGGCAGCAGCACCTCGGTCTCGGTCCGGCGCTTAGCGGCGAGGAAATCGCGGCTGTCGATCATTGCCGAGGTGAGGTTGCGATGGTTGACCATCGAACCGCTGCGCGGCCGCCAGGGCGTGCCGGTGTGGTGCTCGAAGGCGTCCGCCGAGAGGTCGCGGAAGAGTTCCATGCTGTTGCGCCGTTCGACCAGGGTCTGTCCCTCCGCCGTGAGGCGTTCGAGTTCGACGCTCTTGACCTCGCTGCCATCCTGTTCCCGCTGAAGGCGGCGCTGCCCCTGCTCGTTGTCGTCGAGTTCGCGTTCGACCCGGTCGGCGGCGCGATGGAAGAGATTGACCGTCGACCAGAGGAGATCGTCGAGATCGGGTTCGAGGCGGGTGTCGCCGAGCGTCGAGACGAGGGCGTCGAAGATGTCTGCGACGGCTGCGGCGACGGCGTTGCCCTCCGGTAGCGGACGCGGATCGGGTTCGTCCTGGAAAGCGCGGTAGCCATAGAGCTGGAGTTCGGTGAGGACGTGATCGGTGGGGGATGAGGTGTGGAACGGCTCGAAGCCTGCGTCATCGTCTTCGTTCATCATCGGGAGCATCCTTCGTCTGGAGACCGCGCCCATCGCGGCCTTCGCAGGCGTCGAAGCTCACGGGCGGGACGGCCTGGCAGCCCTCGTGCTCCCGCGAGGGCCTTGATGGCCAAGCCGGCTATTTTGCTTCGCGATGCAAAGGCGGGGCTTGCCCCGCCGGCGGAAAATAGCCGAAAGCGCAGCGCCATTGCCCGGCTGGCCCGTTTGTGAGCCGATCGCCCCCTCAGAAGGCCGTGGGCGCCCTCTCCGACGCGGGAAGGGTGTTCCCGATGATGACTGGAGACGGCAGGCGGAGCCTTTCAGTGCTTTGCCCCATCCCCCGCCGATCCTCTCACCCCTCCATGAACCGGCTGACGTCCACGGGATGAAGCTGATCCTTCAGGGCCGCCCGGAGGGCATCGACGCCGCGCCAGCGCAGATCCTCGTTGAAGTCCTCGCGCGCTGGCGACATCGCAACCGCTTCGATCCCGACGCTCGCAGCTCGGGCGATCAGGCTGTCTCTCGCGCCGTCCCCAGCCGGATCACGATCGCGAAGGACATAGAGCCTGCGTAGCGTCGCCGGGAACAGGATGGCGGCGAGGTGTGCGGCCGAGAGCGCCGCCAGCATCGGCATGTGCGGCAGAACCTGACGGGGCGACAGCACGGTCTCGATGCCCTCTCCGGCGACCAGCACATCGCCGGCAACGCCAAAGCGGACGCCGTGTCCGAGAAGGTCGCCCATCGCCCGCCTCGGCGTTTCGACAGGCGCCTTGCCCGAGCCGTCCGGGGCGAGCCAGGTGCGGTGCGCGCCGGTCTGTCGCCCGTCAAGGTCGGTGACGGACGCGATCATCGCCGGCCAGATCTCCGTGGGCGAAGGCTCGTCGGGCCGGTAATAGCACCGGGGATGGTAGCGCAGTGCGGTGCCGCCGATGAGCGACGTGATTGCCCGCCCGCTGAGGTAGGTCGCCGCGAGCGTGCCGGGGATCGGCTGCGACATGGCGAACAGCCGCCGCGACGCTTCGGGCGAACCGACGGCAATGCTCGATGTCCTGCCGGTCGGTGTCCCTGTCTGTTCCGGCGAGGGATGCGGGAGACTGAGGAAACGGCGCGCTTCCTCGGCCACATCCTTGAAATCGACGAGGCCAAGCGCCTCGCGGATGATGTCGAGCAGATCGCCATGGTCGCCGGTGGCGGCGTCGGTCCATTTCCCGGCCGGACCTTTGGGGGTGTCCCTGAGCCGGACATAGAGGGAGCGGCCGGGGCTGTTCTGCGCGTCCCCGACCTGCCAGTAATTGCCTGCCCTCCGACCGGAGGACAGGTATTCGCGGCAGACCGCCTCGGCCTCGCGGCCGAGGCGATGCGCCAGTTCTGAGGCGTGACGCGAAGCCATTTATGCGGCCTCCCGTTCGCCGATGCGTTCGACCGGCCAGCGGTCGAAGAGCTTGCCGATGATTACCGGCCCCTGAGCATCCACCGGCACGAAGAAGCGCAGCTTCCACGAGATGATCTCGTGATAGAGGCCATAGGCCGTGAGGCGCTGGCGCATCGTGTCGGTGAAGCCGGTGAGTTCGATGCGCAGCGCGCCCATGACGCGGACCCGGCGAAGCTGAAGGCCCTCGGCGAGATCGAGGATCGTCTTTCCGTCCATAAGGGCGGTGAAGGCATCCTCCGGCGTGATCGACGCGACGCCGGTCGCGGTCGCGTGGGCGACCCAGGCAGGCGAAACGCGGCGGCCGATGATCCGCTCGCCAGCATCGGTCTGGAGCCGATAGACGCGGGTGGATTCGTTCGGCAACCGCTTCCAGATAGGCAACAGGAGACCTGTCACCATATGCAGGGTGCTGTCGGAAAACTCCGGCACCTCGGCAATCTCGGCATTCCAGGCAGAGGCGAAGGCGTCCCGGTCGGCTTCGACCCAATGGGTCTCGGGCATGGTCTTGACCGGGATGTTGTGCGCTTCCATCGGCCGGATCAGCCGGACACGGCGCTCGATCTCGCCATCGTCCAGCATGACGCTGGTGGTCGGAACCTGCACGGCGGCGCGGCCCGACCGCTCGTTGACCAACAGGACCGCGCGCGGATCGTCCAGGTTGCCTATGGCCTCCGCCAGCGTGACCGGATGGTTGCGCTTGCGCTCGGTGATGGTCAGCAGGCGGGTCTGGGCGCCGGTGCGCGGGTGCGTATAGATCGTCTGGCGGTCGGTGACGACAAAGCTCTCCGCTCGCAGCGTCTCCAGCCCGGCGTCATAGGTGCCCGACGCGATGGCGCCCTCGATGCGCGCCGTCAGAAGTTGCTCGAAGGCGGTGAACAGCACGCCCTGAAGCTCAATCGTCAAGGCCAGCAGCCGGTTCAGGAAGGTCGTGATGGCTGGGAGGTCATCCTTGATGCCGTTGGAGTCCATCAGCTTCAAGCCGGTGGCGCTCTCAAAGCGGTCGAGCGAGCATCCCTCGACCTTACCGCGCACCAGCAGGAGATAGAGCTGGCGCAGCGCGTCGCGTGCGTAATGGGACTCCAGGTTGTCTTCCGGTCTGAACAGTCCCTGACCGCCGGTCTGTCGCTGGCCGCGCGTGATCGCGCCCAGGGTGTCGAGACGGCGGGCGATGGTCGAGAGGAAGCGCTTTTCGGCTTTGACGTTCGTGGTGATCGGCCGGAACAGGGGCGCTTGCTTCTGGTTGGTCCGGTGCGTTCGGCCAAGCCCCTGGATCGCAGTATCGGCCTTCCATCCGGCTTCGAGCAGGTAATGGACGCGCAACCGCGTGTTCCGGGCCGACAGTTCGGCATGATAGCTGCGGCCTGTGCCGCCGGCGTCGGAGAACACCAGAACCTGCTTGCCGTCGTCCATGAACGCTTGGGTTTCGGCCAGGTTGGCCGAAGCTGCGCGGTTTTCGACGACAAGGCGATCAACAGTGACGCCCTTGCCAGCCTTGCGGATGATGCGCCGCGACCGGCCCGTCACTTCAGCCACGGTATCGGTGCCGAAATGCTGGATGAGCTGGTCCAGCGCACCGGGGACCGGCGGCAGGCTGGCGAGCTTTGCGATCAGTTCGTCGCGGCGGGCGACCGCTTCACGGCTTTCGACGGGCTGGCCGTCGCGCATGACGGGCCGCGACGACATATTGCCCTCCGAGTCGGTGAACGGCTCGTAGAGCTGCACCGGGAAAGAATGGGCAAGGTAGTCCAGGACATATTCCCTCGGGGTGATGTCCACGCGGACGTCGTTCCATTCCTCGGTCGGCAGCTCGGCCAGCCGGCGTTCCATAAGCGCCTCGCCGGTCGAGACGATCTGGATGACGGCCGAATGGCCCGCCTCCAGATCGGCTGCGATGGAGCGGAGCAGCGTCGGGGTTTTCATGCTGGTCAGGAGGTGGCCGAAAAACCGCTGCTTGGCCGACTCGAAGGCCGAGCGCGCGGCGGATTTCGCCTGCCGATTCAGGGTGCCGGTGCTGCCGGTGATATTGGCCGCTTCCATCGCCGCATCCAGATTGTTGTGAATGATGGCGAAGGCCCCGGCATAGGCATCGTAGATGCGGGTCTGTTCCGGGGTCAGCTCATGCTCGACCAGCTCGTATTCGACGCCGGCGAAGGACAGCGACCGGGCGGTGTAGAGGCCGAGGGCGCGCATGTCGCGGGCCAGAACCTCCATCGCCGCGACGCCGCCGCCCTCGATGGCCTCGACGAATTCGGCCCGCGTGGCGAACGGGAAATCCTCGCCGCCCCAAAGGCCAAGGCGCTGGGCATAGGCGAGGTTGTGGACCGTAGTGGCGCCGGTCGCGGAGACATAGACGATGCGGGCATCCGGCAGGGCGTGCTGGAGGCGAAGCCCGGCTCGGCCCTGCTGGCTGGCGGCGACATCGCCCCGTTCTCCCTTGCCGCCTGCGGCGTTCTGCATCGAATGCGCCTCGTCGAAGATGATCACTCCATCGAAATCCTCGCCCAACCATTCGACGATCTGCTTGACGCGGGAAACCCTATCGCCGCGGTCGTCGGAGCGTAGCGTGGCATAGGTCGTGAACAGGATGCCTTCGGGCAGCGTCACGGGCTTGCCCTGCGGGAAGCGCGACAGCGGCGTAACCAGGAGGCGCTCCATGCCGAGCGCAGACCAGTCGCGTTGTGCGTCTTCCAGCAATTTGTCGGATTTGGAGATCCAGACGGCCTTCCGGCGGCCCTGCATCCAGTTGTCGAGGATGATGGCGGCGGATTCCCGACCCTTGCCGACGCCGGTGCCGTCACCGACGAAGAAGCCTTGCCGGAAGCGGACGGCGTTCTTGGCGTCCTCGGCCGCCGCGCTGACCACATCGCAGGTCTCGTCGACGGTCCAGGCCCCGGCGAGATGGTCGGCATGGGCCTGGCCGGCATAGATGACGGTCTCAAGCTGCGCGTCGGACAGAAGACCGAGAATGATCCTCGGCAGATGCGGCCGGTAGTTGGGCTTCGGCGGGGCGACGCTCGCCATCGCCGCCGACTGGACGAGCTGGGTTGGATGAGGCTGGGCGCCGGGAATACGGATGACCTGAAGCGCGTATTCCTCATAGATGGCGTCGGTGATGTGGCCGCCCTCGGCCGGCTGCCAATCGACGATCTCATAGTCGAGCGGTGCGGCTTCCGGTTCGGTCTGCGGCGCCGGGCGGGCGGCTTTCGCCGTGGCGGCGATATAGCCGCGCACGGTGCGAGGCGTAGGCGCTGCGGCAACCGGAACAACGACTGAAGGATCGACAGGCTGACGCGCGGGCAGGCTCGCGCCGATCCAGACCATCAGTGTGGCGGCATCCGGTGCGGCGCCGGGAGAGGTCGGGAAGACTGCCGGATCGTCGGCGGGCAGCTTGTCGATGACGGTGATCCGGGTATCGATCGTCGTGCCATGCTTGGCATAGACAGAACCATCGACTGCGGCGGAGAAGACCACGCGACCGCGCTCCTGCAGCCGGACGAAGGCCGGGGTCCAGGCAGGATTATCGGGGGCGAAGCTCGCGCCGGTGATCGTCACCAGCCGCCCGCCGGGCGCAAGGCGCGCAAGCGCCGAAGCGACGTGGCGGAAGGCGGCATCGGCGACGCGGCCCTGGACATTCGCCAGCGCCGAGAACGGCGGGTTCATCAGCACCACGGACGGGACCAGGGCGGGATCGAGGTGATCGTCGATCTGCGCCGCGTCGAAACGCGCGACGGACAAGGCGGGAAAGAGGGAAGTAAGAAGACCGGCGCGCATCTCGGCCAGCTCGTTGAGGACGAGCGCGCCGCCAGCGATCTCGGCCAGGATGGCGAGCAGTCCGGTCCCGGCCGAGGGTTCCAGAACCCGGTCGGCGGGCGTGATGGCGGCCGCGGTCGCCGCTGCCAGCCCCAGCGGGATCGGGGTGGAGAATTGCTGGAAGGTCTGCGCCTCCTCCGAGCGGCGTGTATGGGTCGGCAGCAGCCCGGCGATCCGCGTCAGCAGCGGCAGGCTATCGGCTGGCGAACCGGCTTTACGCAAAAGCGCCTTTCCGTACTTGCGCAGGAACAGGACGATCGCGGCCTCGCAGGCGTCATAGGCGGTTTTCCAGTCCCAGGCGCCAGCGGTATCGGACGCGCCGAAGGCGGTTTCCATCGCGCTGCGAAGCGTGGCGGCGTCGATGCGCTGGCCGCGCTCGAGGTGAGGCAGAAGAAGACCTGCCGCCGAAAAGACGGACGTGGCGGCATGGCTGTCGGGGACAAGCGGAAGCGGCCCGGCGACCGATGCCGCCGCAGATGCGGAAATCATGTTCATGGAGGAGACCTCGGGAGAGCAGGACAGGATTGACCCGCGCAGCGCTCTCTCTCGACCGCACAGGCTCAAACCCGTCCCGGCCTCCTCTGACTCTCGAAAGGTGGGCCGTGGCTGGCATGCAAAAAGCGCCCTGCCGAATGGCAGGACGCTTGCCTGGTTCAGCCGAAGCGACGGCCCGTTGCCGTGAACGTGTATTCGTTGGCGGCGATGACCTCATCGACGGCCTCGTCCGTGGTGAGATATTCGTGTTCACGTTCGAGCTGCCGATAGAGCCAACGGGCCAGGTCGCGCAGCGCCTCGGCCACGGCGTCTTCCGCATCGGCCGTCATATCCTGATAGGTTGGACTGTCGCGCTCGACCGAGATCGTCATGCAGTATTCGTGGTAGTAGTGACCGCGATGGCTCGCCTCGGCGCGAAGCTGGTAGAAATTACGCCGCTGGACCGCCTGAAGTGCATCGGCGATGCGGTGCAGTTCGGCGTCTTGCGGCGCGTGTTCCCTGATCCGGCGCGGGGCGTTTTTCCGGTAGGAATAGAAGGTCTCGAAGCAGGCGCCGTCGCCCTGGCTCCAGAACCCCCGAAACCAGATGCAGGGCTTCTGCCGGGAGCCGACGCCGTTGAGCCGCATGCTGCGGGTTTTCAGCCGAAGGCCGAGGATTTCCGCGATCTGTTGGAAATCCTCGTAAACGGCATCATACCAGTCGTAGTCGAAGCCGCCTTCGCGATACCAATCGCGGGCCTTCTCCTTGGCGGCGTCAGCAAGCTCGTCGAGCTGATAGACCGTGGTTTCGATGACCTTACTCATCTGAGCCGCCTCCATCGAGAACCTGGGCGAGCCAGCCATCGGTGTAGGTCCATGCCACCGTCTCGCCGGTGGCGAGGTCGAGGACATGAGCGCCGCCGCCGAAACCGTCGAGGCGTGGCCGCGAGCAGGTGTTGGCGTATTGGAAGCCCCAGAGACCACTGAGGCGGAACTCGGTCGCGCAGATCTTCACGAACCGGAGCAGACGCTCGGGATCGCCTGTCTGGTCATCGCGCATCCAAAGCCGGGCACCCCCGTGCTCCGGCTGGATCGATAGGAGAAACCCCTCGGACGGCGGTTCGTCGGAAGCGCCTTCCTCCGAAAGCTTGTTGTAGAGGTCAAGCGCTCGGGCGGCATTATCGGGCGTGCCGACGTCAAGCAGGCACGAGAAATGGGTAAAGTAGTTGGCCATGTCAGGCTCCTGAAACGAGAAAGCCCGGCGCGATGGCCGGGCGAGGTTCAAGGGATGGACGCGGTGCGGAAGCGTCAGAGGCGGAACTGCGCCACAAGCCGCTGGGCATCGGCATGGTGGCGCAGCATGTCGCGATAGAACCGCTTTCGCGCGCCCCGCAGTGCGGGATCGCGCCGGGCCGATAAAGCCAGCTTGCAGCGCGCGGCGCGGATTACGGCGCGCTGGCTGTCCCAGACCAGGATGTCGAGGCGCAGGTAGGTCGCATACATCGCCACCACCTAGACGTTGATGCGTTCGCACAGAGCGTCGATACGAGTCGGATCGAGGCCGGTATGCGCGCCGTCATTGGTGACGATGTTTTCGAGCGCAGGTTCGAGATCGCCGCGCCCAAGGGCGAGCTGGAGGAGGCGCAGCCCCGCCAGCAAGGCGTCGCGCTCCTGGGCGGTGACGCCGATGTTCAGGAAGGCCTCTACGGCTTCACCGTCTTCGAGGAGGCGAACGCCGCTATGCTCGTCGATCTCGTAATCGTCGAACTCCTGCACATAGCCGGTGGGGAGCCATGCGCCTTCGTAATGAACGCTCCGGACGAGACTTCGCGCCTCTTCGGGCGTGTCGGCCTCTAGGACGGTTTCGTAATAGACGAAGGCGTCGTGGCCTTTGCTGACGACGAATTTCGGCATGGGAAAACTCCATAGGTGAGAACCCGGCGAAGCGAAGCGCCGGGTCGGATGGGTGGAAATCGGGGGATGGGATCAGGCGGCCTGTGGCAGCCGGAGCAGATCGGCGGCGGCCTCGCGCCAGAAGGGGTCGACCAGGCGTGCTTCGAGCAGGCCTGCTTGGTGGCGATGATTGCGGGCAGCACGCTGCTCGCCCCGGCCGGAGGCGGCGAAAGCCAGTCCGCGCAGGCGGCTGGCTTCGGTCACGATCCGGCGGGCCTCGCCGTCGCTGGCGACGGGCTGTTGCCAGAGAATGATCCCGGCGCGGATTTCGCCGGCCAGAACCAGATTCTGATCGTTATCCTGGATGACGGCGAAGCGTGGATGAAAGCGCAGCGTCTTATCTTGTCTCACGCCAATGCCGTCGCGCCTGACCGAAACGGCCGCGAAGCTGGTGGCGTTCTCCAGCGACGGGCGGTCGCCGAGAAAGACGCTGCGGTCGAAGCTGTCGGCCTCGTCGGTACCGACATAGCGGGCCGTGCCGATGCAGGTGATGCGCAGCGGCAGCTTCGCGGCAAGGCGCAGCCGGGGCAGGATCTGATGCGCGAGGATGTCGCCGACCGGGGCGAAGGTGGTTTGAGGTGCAAGGGCCATCGCAGGATGCTCCAGGACGGGCGCCGGGAGCTCTCTCTCCGGCAACCAACCCGTCACGGAAAACCCGTCCGCACTCTCACTCTCCCTTGTCGGGGCATGAGCCGGCGCCGCTGCCGGCGATGAGCGGTAGCGCAGCGCTGAAGGCCCGGACGCGATCTTGCGCTCCGAGCCGTCGGGGTGAGGCGCTGTCGCGCCTCAGCCGAATGGATCAAGTTCCAGCCTGACCATTTCTTCGTCGCCATCGAATTCGTCGGCGGGCATGGCGCCGTGAGTGCCGTCCCCGGCCTGGAAGACGATGATCGAAACCATCAGCGTGGTGGCTAGGCTTGCGGCGAAGGCGGTGGCATTTGCATAGGACATGGTTCCGGCTCCTGTCTTGGGAGGCGGGGGACCATCCCCCGCGCGACAGGCGCCCGAAGTGTCTGACCGGCTCTGCAATCACCCTCGGGCGTTCGGACCTTTTCCGAATCCCCGAAGGCGGCACGCGCGCGTAAGCCGACCCCTTGCGGGTTGATTGACAAGGAGACGGATCGGACCAAGGTTTGCGAATGGAAGCGGGATGGTGTCCGGCATCAGACAGCAGCCGGATCATCAATCTAGAGGGATGCCATTGCCCCGCACTTCCCGCCTAATGGTGAAGCGAAGATGTTTGAGGGTCTGAGCTGTCCGGGCACGAGCTTGGCCCGCTATGGCGTTGCATGGCGCCGAGGTCCACCGGTCGAATTGATGAGAATACTATGAGCGGCCGGTTGCGTCAGGATGGAATTCATACGCGCTCGAAGCTTTGATGCGGCCTCTTGTTGAGGTGAAACCATGAGCAGAAATGCACTTTTGCGGGCAACGATGAAGACGAACGAGAGCAGCCGATCATCCTGGCGTATGGCGATGGCGGTTATCGGGGCGGCCTTCGGGGTTTGGACGAAGTCCGACACACCGAATCAACGAAGCGATCGACGCTCATGATGAGTGGCTATGTGACGGGTAAGTCCGCCAATGTCGGTGGAGAGCGACGGCGTTATACGGTCATTGAGAAGCCCGATGGGTGGTGCGTAAGCCTGAACGGGATGACAACAGGGGCGTTTCCGAACCGGGCCGCGGCTGCAACGGTGGCGAGGAGCCTCCAGCACCAAGCCGATAACCTCAATCACGTCTATGAGCGGAAATCCCACTGAGAGGGGAACCGGCTACCGCCATTTGACGGCCGGCTGGTAGATAAATGTCGGAGGTGGGAGTTCCCTGAAAATGAAAAAAGGCCCGACGACGGATCGCCGGGCCTTGAAGCTGAAAATGAAGACGGCGGGGCGGCTTCGACCGCCCGCCGGGGTTTGGCGTCATTCCGCGGCGATCATCGCTGGCGCCTCGGCTTCCGGGTCTTCGGCGGTTTCCTCGTCCTCGTCCTCACAGGCAAGGAAGGCTGGGAGCGCAGTCTCGGCCTCGCCTTCCGAGGTATCGGATGTGGTCGGCTCGTCATGGTCGATCAGGCGCAGCGGCTCCGGTAGCCAGCCACTGTCGGCCAGCAGGCGTTCGGCCTCCTTGGCCATGTCGCCCTTCTTCAAGTGGTCGATGAGCTGGGCCGCGCGTTCGCCCGCGCCTTCGCGGACGGCCGCAAGAATGCGGGGCTTGGTGACGCGGCCGAGATAGTTCTCGACCGTGGGTCGGAAGCCGACGTCCACCATGTCGAGGCCGGTGGCGCGGGCCAGTCGATCGGCCTCTGCCATACGCCGGTCGAGGCCCGACTGCGACACGCCGCTGCCGCTGTAGGGATTCGGCCGTTCATAGAGGGCGTTGATCCCATAGCTGACGCAATGCGCGAGCAGCGCCATGCGGCTGGCGTCGTCGAGCACGGCGAGCCAGTCCCACAGCGCATCCTCATCGGCTGGTAGGTCAGCCTTCCAGTCCTCATGCCGCTGGATGACGGACTTGGCATAGGCCGTCTCGGCGAGATCCTTGCCCTGTTCGCGGAAGAAGACGTGATTGACGGACGCCTGCAGGCTGGCGCCGGAGGTGGCCGTCCGCTGGAAGGTGTCGCGCACGAGCTTGTGCAGCAAGGCGGTAAACGCGACCTGGGGATTGGCGCCCACGGCATCGCGGAGCGCCAGGGTGCGGTGCGCAGTCAGCTCGGTAACGAGCCGTTCGGGCAGCGGCTTGATGACGTCTTCCTCGTCGTCATCCTCCGGTTCGGCCGACTGGCCGCCGATGGTGATGACGGCGCGCTGAACGGTGCCGGATGCCGCGACTTCGGTACCGGTGGCTTCGGCCTCGCCGTCGGGGTCCTCGACGCCGACCGGCGTCTCGTCCTCCGGGCGCACATAGCCGCGATCGACGACGGGCTCGCCATTGCGGTCGACGCTGATGAAGACGCCGCCACGCGCGATGTCGGCCGGATCGTAGATGACCGGGCGCTTCTCGAAGGCTTCGAGCGCCGTCTCGATCTCGCCGAGACGCTGGTCGATCTCGTCCGGCAGCTCATCGGCTTCCGAGTATTCAGCCTCGATCCGTTCGTATTCCTCACGCAGGGCTTCTCGGGCCGCGCGCTCGTCATCGTTCAGATCGACGAGGGTGAAGTCGAGCGCCCGCAGCCCCTGATCGTAGCCATAGGGCAGATCGGTATCGACGGTGATCCACTTCCAGCCCTCGGCGGCGATTTCCTCGGCGAGGGTCTTGAGCTTCTCCGCGACCAGGCGGTCGAGAAGCGCGGGGTCCTGAAGCCAGCCGCCTCTATCGGTCTGGAAGAGATCGCGCAGCACGCTGCCGCCCGCCTGCTCATAGGTTTCGATGCCGATGAACAGGGCGCGCTTGTCGGTGGCCGGCACCGTGGTTTCAGTGAGCAACTGGCGAATATACCAGGGTTGGCGATTGTGGGAGGTCTGGACCGTCTCCCAGACCTGCTCCTGGCGGGCATGGTCGGGATTGACGGTGAAGGCCATCAGCTCTTCGAGCTTCATGCCGTCCTCGGCATAGATGCCGAGGAGCGTGGGCGAGACAGAGGCCAGACGCAGGCGCTGCTTCACAACCTGCGCGGTCGTGAAGAAGGCGGCAGCGATCTCCTCCTCGCTCATGCCCTTGCGGCGCATGTCGTAGAAGGCCCGGAACTGATCGAGAGGATGCAGCGGCACGCGCTGGGTGTTTTCGGCGAGGCTGTCGTCCTCGGCGAGAATCGACGTCGAGGGATCACGCACGACGCAGGGCACAGGCGCGGTCCTGGCGAGACGCTTCTGCTTCACGAGGATGGCGAGCGCCTGATAGCGGCGACCGCCGGCGGGAACTTCATACATGTCGGTCTCATCGCCCCTGGCGTCGAGGACCGGGCGGACATTGAGGCTCTGGAGGAGCGTGCCTCGGCGGGCGATGTCCTCGGCCAGTTCCTCGACCGAGACGCCGGCCTTGACACGTCGGACGTTGGATTGGCTGAGCACGAGCTTGTTGAAGGGGATGTCGCGGGAAGGCGACAGGATGATTTTCTGGGCGGCAGTAGCCATCGTGGTAGTCTCCGCGACGGGCGCCGAGAGCCTCTCTCTCGACCCGAACCCGTCACGAAAATCCCCACCTCCCTCTCACTCTGCTGGTCAGGCCTATCGTCTAGCCAGGGGCGAGAACGGAACGGCGATGTTCAGGGCGCCCAGAAACCCGAAAGCCCGGAAAGCCGCAGAAGCGGCTTTGCGCCTCTGCAGATTGGAGGAGATCCCGGCTGAGACGATGTAGACGGGAAAGGGCACGATATTGGGCCGACTTCGCCTTGCGCCGCCATCAGGGCCAGCGTGGTGGACTTGATACCGGCGGCGAGACTGAGGACGCGCAGGCGGATGTCAGCCAACTACGCGGGGGCGGGAACGAAGCCCGGAAAGGCGAGCGCGTTCATCACGCCGCCTCCCTCTCATCGTCGTTCTGGTCGATGCCGCCGGAATCCGGCAGGAAGCTGAGAAGCCAGTCGGCCGCCTTGCTGGCCTGGGAGGCGGCTCGGACGATGGCGCGATTGTCCTCGCGCAGGACGTCCAGCCAGGAGCCGATATAGTCGGCATGGCGGACGGTTGGAGCGATACCGAACGAGGCACAGCAGAAGGCCGCGTTGATCTCGGCGATCAGCTCCTCGAAGGCGTATTTCTTGGTGCCGAAGGAGCCGGAAAAATCACGGCCGAGGCGCGAGGGATGGCCCGTCGCGTGTCCGAGCTCGTGCAGGGCCGTACGGTGCCAGTTGATCGGCTCGAAATACGCCTGCGGCGGCGGAACGACGACATAGTCATGCGTCGGGACATAGAACGCGCGGTTTCCGCCGATGCGGAAATCGATGCCGGTCGCCCGGATCAGGGCCTCGACGCGCGGCTCAATCAGGCCCAGTTCGGGCGGCGGTGCGACGGCGGCGACTTCCTCGGGCAGGCCATCGCATTGAGCAGCGTTGAAGACCGTGAAGCGCTTCAGGAACGGAATCGCCTGAGCGTCCCCGCCAGCCTCACGGGCGCGGCGCTTTTCGTCCTCGGGGGTGAAACGGTCGACATAGACGACGGTTGTGCCGCGCTCGCCCTTCCTGACATTGCCGCCGAGGGAAAGCGCCTGGCGGAAGGTGAGCCAGCTCTGGCCGGGGAAACCATGCTCGATGACGGCGCCCCAGAGAATGAGGACATTGATCCCCGAATAGCGCCGGCCTGTGGCGGCGTTCTGCGGCATGGCAAGCGGCGCCTTGACCGCGGCCGAGCCCCAGGGCTGAACCCAGGGGAAGCGGCCGGCCTCCAGTTCGTCGATGATCTTGTTTGTGATATCGTCGTAAAGGCTCGCCCGATCCGAGCCGGCGCGCGCGCTGCGATCCTGTCTGGACATCGCGGTTCTCCGCGACGGGCGCCGGAGACCTCTTCTCCAGCCCTCAACCCGTCACGGCAAACCCGGTCCGCACTCTCACTCTGAAGGGGGCGTTGCGGGGTCTCCCCGCAGAAGGGGTGCGCCGGCAACGCAGTGCCGGCCAGGGGGAAGGCTTTCCCCCGTTAAAACCTGCTTCTGCGGAAGAACTAACCGCCCCACACGTCAAAACGGCCACCGCCAGCCTCCGTACAAACCGCACGGCGAGAACGGCGTCGGCCTAATCCGTCGCACAGCCCTTCGCGGGTGCCTCCTGAGGATTGGGAGGTTCCTCGAACCTGATCAAGCCGAGATCCATAAGAATCTGGCGTCCGACGAAAAGCAGATTCACTTCGTCGGGATTGAGGGTGTCCCCGGTCACGCTGTTCTCCACCTCGCCGGCCAGTTGGGCCATCATGAGGATGTAACTGACGTGAAGCGCATAAAAGTTGAGGGTGATTTCATGGTGGTAGATCGGTAGCAGCGAAGGACCGTCGTGCTCACCGATCGCCATAATAACGAAGTTTTTGAGCAGATTCGCGTGCGAGACATGGGCACCACCGCTGAGGTCGCCGTAGGTCCGCCCCATGTCACGAAGAACACCGATGGTCGCATGCGGCGTCTTTCCGTCCTTGCGCCGACCTACGGTGAATTCTTCGACAGCCGCGATGATTTCGTGCTGCTGGCGCAGCAGCGTTGCGGCCTGAGGATAGAACCCTTCAACGATTGCCGTTTCACAGAGGTCGATCCCTTGGACAAAATGGGCGATCAGCGCTGCCTGACCCTGTACGTCCTCACGATCGGCGGGAATTGGCTTTCCGGCTATTCGTGAGAGGAAGTTGACCAGAGCGTTGACCGCAGATGCGTGCGCTTGTGTAATCAGCCCCCATTCTTTTGAGTTTTTGAAGGCAGCGCGGTTTTGCTCTCGGCGCTTCATTTGTAACCCGCCATGTATCGCTACGGGGCCAAGCGTCTTTTCGCCGATTCCCTGCATCCGGCTCATCCAGTCTTCTCCGATGTCCCAATCACCCATTTCTTTGTTGGTCCTCACTGCCCTGTTGTCTCAGAGATGACTATTCAGTTGGAACGAGATTTCCCACTGGCGCTAACCTTTACTGAAAATCCCGCGTCTTCACCTTGATCGTATCGATGTGCAGGTCGGGTATGTAGATGTCGCGCGGTCGAACCGTTTTCGGCGGCTGACCGCGAGGGTCCGGGGTTGGCGAACCATGGTGGAATTCGTCGCCGCGCCCATGCGTCAATGGAAAGGCCGTGTCGCGCTCGCCAACGCTGGCCAACTCGGCGGAGAGATCGGTCAGCCTCTGGGCGACAAGATGGACCACTTCCCCCTCCCGCTGAACGCGCCCGCGCACCGCGATCATGCCGGCCGACAGAATGGTGCGGCGGTTCTGCTCGAAGACCTTGGGCCAGACCACGAGGTTGGCGATCCCGCTCTCATCTTCGAGCGTGATGAACATGACGCCCTTGGCACTGCCGGGACGTTGCCGCACCAGCACGATGCCGGCCGCCTCCAGCCATCGGCCGTCCTTTGCGTCCATCGCCTCCTGGCAGGAGACCACACGACGACGGCGCAGCTCCTGGCGCAGAAACGAGACCGGGTGGTCCCGCAGCGACAGGCTGACATGCCGATAGTCTTCGACGACTTCACCGCCCGCCGTCATCGGGCGCAGGATAACGGCCGGCTCGGCGACCTCAGGCACGATTTCCGCCTCGCGGGCCGACGCGCCAGCGAAGAGCGGAAGCGGCTCGTCGCGCAAAGCCTTGATCGCCCATAGCGCCTCACGGCGCGTAAGACCGAAGGGCGGGCGAAACCCGTCGGCTTCGGCGATCTGCGTGAGCGCCGTAACGGGCACGCCGGCACGGCGCCAGAGATCGTCCACTGAGCCGAAGGGCTGGTCCGCCCTGGCCGTGACGATCGACGCGCCGTGGGCGTTGGCGAGCCCCTTGACCATGCGCAGACCAAGGCGAACGGCGAACCGCTCATCGCTGCCGGTGGGCTCGAGCGTGCAGTCCCATCGGGAGGCGTTGGCGCAGACGGGGCGGATCTCGACGCCGTGATCGCGCGCGTCGCGGACGATCTGGGCCGGCGCGTAGAAGCCCATGGGCTGGCTGTTCAGCAGCGCGGCGCAGAAGATTTCCGGGTGCCAGCATTTGAGCCAGGCCGAGGCATAGGCGATCAGCGCAAAAGAGGCTGCGTGACTTTCCGGGAATCCGTAACTGCCGAAGCCCTCAAGCTGCTTGAAGGTCTGCTCGGCAAACGCCTGCTCGTAGCCGTTGGCGACCATGCCGGCGATCAGCTTGTCACGGAAGCGCGAGACGCCGCCGGTGAACTTGAAGGTGGCCATCGACTTGCGGAGCATGTCGGCCTCGCCGGGGGTGAAGCCGGCGCATTCGATGGCGACACGCATCGCCTGTTCCTGAAAGAGCGGCACGCCGAGCGTCTTGCCGAGCACTTTCTCCAGCTCAGGCTTCGGATAGTGGACGGGCTCGAGGCCCTCCCGGCGGCGAAGATAGGGATGCACCATGTCGCCCTGGATCGGACCGGGCCTGACGATCGCGACCTGGACGACGAGGTCATAATAGGTGCGCGGCTTCAGGCGCGGCAGCATCGACATTTGTGCGCGGCTCTCGATCTGGAAGGTGCCAAGCGTGTCCGCCTTGCGGATCATCGCGTAAGTGCGCGGGTCCTCGGCCGGGATGGAGGCAAGGTCGAGATGGACGCCCTTGTGCTCAGCCAGGAGGTCCAGCCCTTTCTTCATGCAGGTCAGCATCCCGAGCGCCAGGACGTCGACCTTCATGAACTTGAGGGCGTCGATATCGTCCTTGTCCCATTCGATGACCTGCCGGTCCTTCATCGCAGCCGGTTCGATCGGCACGAGGTCGTCGAGCCTGTCATGGGTCAGCACGAAACCGCCAGGATGCTGGCTAAGATGGCGCGGCGCGCCTATGAGCTGCCGGGCGAGGTCGAGCGTCAGGCGAAGCCTGCGATCGGCTAGGTTGAGGTTCAGCTCCTCGACGTACTTCTGTTCAACGCCTTCCTCCGACCAGGCCCAGACCTGCGACGACAGGGTGCCGATCAAATCCTCGGGGAGGCCAAGCGCCTTACCGACATCCCGCAGCGCGCCCTTGGTGCGATAGCGGATGACGGTCGAGCAGAGCGCGGCGTGGTCGCGGCCGTAGGTGTCGAACACCCACTGCATGACGATCTCGCGCCGCTCGTGTTCAAAATCGAGGTCAATGTCGGGCGGCTCGCGCCGCTCCTCGCTGACGAAGCGCTCGAAGAGAAGATCGTTCCGGCCGGGATCAATCGACGTGATGCCGAGGACGTAGCACACCGCAGAGTTGGCGGCTGATCCACGGCCTTGGCAAAGGATGTCCTTCGATCGCGCGAAGCGGACGATCGAATTCACGGTCAGGAAGTACGGCGCGTAGTCGAGCTTCTCGATCAGCCGCAGCTCGTGTTGAAGCGCGGCGGTCACGCTGTCAGGCACGCCTTCCGGATAGCGCGCGGCGGCGCCTTCCCAGGTGAGCTTGGCCAGTGTCTCCTGCGGCGTAAGGGCAGGATCGTCGCGCTCCTCGGGATATTGATAGGCCAGCTCGTCGAGATTGAAACGGCAGCGGTCGGCGATCTGCAGGCCTCGGGTGAGCGCCTCGGGGTAGCGGCCGAAGAGACGGTGCATCTCCTCGGGCGGCTTGATGTAGCGGTCGGCATGACGCTCGCGGCGGTCGCCGATCGTGTCGATCGTGACGTTGTGCCGGATGCAGGTGACGACGTCCTGGAGGGTGCGGCGGGCCGGCTCGTGGAAGAGGACGTCGTTCGTTACCACGGTCGCGACCCGGATTTGGGCGGCGAGGTTGGAAAGCTCGTGAAGACGGAGCTGATCGTTGGGGCGGCGACGCAGCGTCAAAGCCAAGTAAGCCCGATCGCCGAACGCATCGCGCAAGCGGCGCAGCCGAAGGCCGCATTCCTCGTCCGCGAGCTCCGGCACGAGCACGGCGATCAAGCCTTCGCCGTAGGCGACGAGGTCCTGCCATTCGAGCACGCACTTCGCCTTTCCGCCGCGCCGCTTGCCGAGCGACAGCAGCCGGCAGAGACGGGAATAAGCGGGTCGGTCGGTTGGATAGACCAGCACCGACATGCCGTCGGTGAGGTCGAGACGGCAGCCGACAATTAGGCGAACCCCGGTTGTCTTCGCCGCTTCATGAGCCCGGACGATGCCGGCGAGCGAATTCCGGTCCACCACGGCCAGCGCTTCGATCCCGGCGAGCGCGGCTTGGGCGAACAGCTCCTCGCAAGATGAGGCCCCCCGGAGAAAGCTGAAATGCGAGGTGACCTGAAGTTCGACGTAGCGGGGCTCGCTCATCCGAAGACCCCGTGAATGAACCAGCGGTGCGAGCCTGTGGCGACATCTTCGCCATCGCCGGCGCGGAACAGCCAGTAGCGTTCGCCGGCATCGTCCTCGACCCGGAAATAGTCGCGGACGGCAACCAGCTCGGCATCGCGCTTCCACCATTCGCCGAACACGCGCTCCGGCCCGTCGCCACGCCGAAGGCGGCGGCGGATGCCGCGCCAGGTGAACGACACCGGCGGATGGTCGGGAAGCAACGCCACGGTCTCGACCGGCTCAGGGGCCGGCAGAAGCCGGGAGGGCCGCGGCCAATGGCCGGGCCAGCCCGCTCCCGTGTCGGCCGCCATCGCCGGGATACGACAGACAGACCGCTCCGGAACATCGCTGGCGACCGGTGCAAGCCGATAGAGGGCACGCTCGCCCACGCGGTTCATCAAGGTATCAATGAGATCGGAGACGTCCGGGGTGCTCTCCTCGACCAGCGAGCTGACGATCTGCTTGCGCTCAAGCGGCTCAGCGACGCTTGCGGCGAGGGTCATCACCTCGATGCCGAAGCCGGGCGAGATGGTCTCGATCTTGTCGCACAGGAGGCGCGTCAGCCGCTTCGCATCGCGGACCGGCGTGGCCATGCCGACCCGCACGGCCTGGGCCCGGCTATCGACGCGGTGGCAGATGAGATCGAGCCTGCGTGCGCCGAGGCCGCCTTCCTCCAGACGTTCGCAGAGCTGGGTGACAAGCTTGCCGATGTAACGGGCGATGGTCTCGGCCGCGCCGATCGGCTCGGCGAAGGCCCGGCGCACCTCGATGAGATCGGCCGGACGGACCGGCTCGATGAGTTCGGCCGCAATGCCCAAGGCCTGGTCCAAGCGTCGGCCGAGTTCGGGGCCGAAGCGAAGGGTGAGCGGCGCGCGCGGCTGCGCCAGAAGGTCGCCGACCGTTCGGAAGCCGAGCGTGCGAAGCGCCGCGATGGTGGGAGATGGAATGCGCAACGCCTCTAGCGGCAAACGCTCCAAGATGGGCGAGCCGTGGCCCTCGGGCGCGATGACAGCCGGCTGCGCTGAAAATCGGGCCAGCGCATGGGCTGCTCCCCAGGTGTCGGCTATCGCGACTCTCGCGGAGATCCCGGACATGGCGAGGCGCCCGATCAAGCCGTCCAGCATGACAGTCTCCCCGCCGTGGAGATGATCCGCGCCTGTCGAGTCAATGATGAGGCCGTCGGGCGGATCGGGGGCGACGATTGGCGCATACCGGAGAAGCCATACCGCGAGACGCTCAAGCGCCTCGGCGTCGGCAGCGGGATCGGCATCCTGCACGAGGAGACCCGGCACCAGGACTTGCGCCTTAGTGACGGGCATGCCGGCGTGCAGGCCGGCGGCCTGGGCCGCAGCATTCGCCGCCAGCACCACCCGCCTGTTCCCGTCGCGGCCAATCAGGACGAGCGGCGCCTCAGCCGGAGGCGCCGCGTCGCCAGCCTTCCGCCGAAGCCGGTCCGTGGACCAGTTCGGCAGGAAGAGCGAGACGACCCGTGTCATCGCACGCCTCCAACTCGAAATCGGCACTTTCGCCCGCTCGCGCGCGGATGAGTTCAACCAGCCAGCGGGCGCGGCCTACGCCGGGAACAGGCAGCGGCGTCGAGGGCAGCGCGGACACACGCCAGCGCGTCATCGCCGCGGTCGGCTGGCCAAAATCCGTTGCCTCTGTCTGTCGCCGCCAGCGCCGCAGGGCGATCCCGAGCGAGCCCGTACCTTCGGCCGCCAGTTGCAGCCGCCGCGACGCTGTCATGGAAAGACGGGCGACCTCGCCGATCACGGCTCCGAGGCCGCCGTGGCGCAGTCCTTCCTCCATGCAGGCGAGCACAGTCTTATCGTCGCCGGCTTCGAGATAGATCACGCGGTCGCTTGCGAGGCCTGCTTGAGCGATGGCCGGAGCGAACAGGTCCGCGCGCGTGATGCACCAGAGGATCTTGCCCTTGGTGCGGGCGGCGAGGCCCGCGCTGAACGAGGCGGCTGCCGCCCCGTCGACCGCGCCGTTACCGCCGCCGGCTATCTCATGCAGGGCGCCGAGCGCGAGACCACCGCCAGGGAGTCGTGAATCCACCTCGGTGATCCCGAAGGGGAGTACCGATTTGGCGCGCCGGCTTCGGCCTTGGATCTTCTCGATCTGCGCGCGCAAGGACTCTATGGCGGGCTCTGGCCGCAAGCTTCCTGTTGACCTCCGGGAGCAGGTTCTGCATCATGTTCTCTATTTGTTCTTACGTCCCGTCTTCCGAGTCAAGCGGCTTTCTGCCGTGGAGGGCGGCTACGACACCTTTTCGCGAAGCCATGACGATAGGCCCGCGTCGAGAATCATACGGGAGAGCTTCTGCGGTCCGAGAAGAACGACGCCGGCAGGAGCATCGTCTTCCGGGATATCTCCGGTGTGCCAGACAAAAAACATACGGTCGTATGCGTCAGCTTGGCTGAGCCGCGCCGCGTAATCACGCAGCCCGCTCGGGGAAGCTTGAGATTTGACTTGAACGAACGCTCGCTCTGCGGTGCTCGGGAGGATGAGTTCGAGGTCCACGGTCTTCTGCGTGCGACCGACTTGGCTCAAGCGTCGCCAACCGCTGGTCGAGAAGACAAGATCGACAAGAAGCTCGAAGTCCTGCCATGTGAGCAGACGCATGAGGCCAACGATCGCAGCTAGCAGCACCCGCTCGGCTTCCTCGGCAGCCGCTACCTCAGGAGCAAGCTCGTCGTTCAGTCTGCGCAATACATAGTCGCTGGCGCGAACATCGCAGATAGTCCCTCGAAACATCTGGACCTTGAGCAGTCTACCTGAGAGCCGATCTGCTGAAAGGACGGTGCCGCCGGCGCTGGTGCTGTGCCATCCGTCTAGTGTGGTGCGGCGATGGCTACGGTCTTCCAATAACTCGACCTCGCCGCCGGGACGGCACCAATAAAGCAAGCCTCCAACGAAGGTGATGAAGATCGACCGGTCGTCGGCTTCATAGAAAGCCCGAATTTGATTGACGTCACGAGTGGCGGCGCCAGCGTCACCACGAATAGCTTTCATCGCTTCCCATACACCCTGCCATTCACCTTTGGAGCAGAGTTCGTGAGGCGCTTCCCGATAGCCAAACCGTATGACGCTGTCGCGCAGACTTTCGGCCTCCCAGTCTCCGCCTCGCCCGAGCTTGATGTAGTAGATTTTCGAGGCTGTGATCGGATGGGATTTGGCCGCCATCAGGTTAGGACCCGTTGACAAGACGTCTACGCGGGGATGCGCAGCGCCCCGGATGGAAGCAAGAGACAATGTCCTGCTGCGGCTTCAAAAGGTGAGTGCCTTCTTGACCGCGGCACGCTCGTCTTCCGCATGTTGAGCGTGCAGCTTGCCAGCTTTCCAGCTCCACACCGTAAAGCCTATCCCGCTCAGCTTGGTGATTTGGCCGGAAGGAGACACTTGGGCTTCTCCTTCCGACACTAGGCGAAGTACGACTTTGGCTGGTTCGCCCAAAGTGTCTATTTCAAACAGCTTGCCTAGCGTCGCATCCGTGAGGAGGTGATCGCCCTTCGTGTCAATGGCGACCACGGTTTTGTCGACCCACACCAAGAAGTCGGGCCAGTACGTTGAGGCCGACGCGAGATCTAACAGTGGCAAATAAAAGCCGCTGTTACGCGGATTGCGTGCCCACACTCGCTGCGACTTATCAAGCGCGCGCGCGAAGCGAAGTTCGAGGGGATTTAAGCCAGAATAGCGGCGATGCAGGGATTTGGAGAATTCTACGGCATCTGCTTCGTCAACAAGGACTGGTCCCACCGAGTACGGGGCGTCAAAGTCATTCTGAAAAATGCGTGAGTTCGATATGTAGCAATCGACAACATCTCTCGCGATTGACCGAATATGGTCGGCTGCCGGGCTTGTGAGCTCGACAAGAGCGTCGAACTTTGGAAGCTCGATATCGACGAGATTGATCGGTCCACCGGCTCTCCTAAGGGCACCGGAATAAAGGCGCTGAAGCTCGCGCCGAAAAATCGCACGCGCCGTCACGCGATTGCTGTGTTCGACTTCGACCCAGTCATAGGTGGCTTCATTGCCGGTCCCGATCTCTTGCAGAACCAGCATGCGACTACCTTGGCCGATGGTGTTCTCACCACCAGATGAAAAGTTCATCATTTTCGAGATAATCGCCGCGATAGGATCCTTTGCATTTGCCGACAGAATGCCAACAGTCGGCACTGTGCGCGGCGGCTCCGGCATGAGCTTTTCAAGGATGCGACCTCGCCCATCCTTCTTTATGCTTAGGCTGATGGCGGGATGCTCATTGAGCAGTTGCGTTCGAACATCATCCAATATCTCGTCAAAAACGCCCCGCTCATCGGAGCGAATGTAGAAATGCGCGGTATTGAGAATGGGGTTCTGATAGTGCTCGGCTCCGGGTTGGCGCAGGACGCGACCGATCACCTGAGTGATCTGCCGTGCTGAGGCCATCTCCTTGTCAATATAAGCGAAGCCGCATGTGGGATCATCCCAACCTTCTTGCAGGCCGAGGTTGAAGATGACGTGCTCGAAGTTGCCTTCTAGGAAGGTGGTATAGTCGTTGTCTCCGCCAGAAAGCAGACGAAGTGACGGCGGCGGTGGAAAGCCTGGCCCAAACTTCAGTTGGCTGTAGATAACGATCTTAGACGGATCAATCCCGGCATTTTCTACGAGGTGGCGCCAAATAAGGATCGGTCGAGCCTGACGATCTGCGAAGGGGCGCTTGACGTCCTCGCTTATAGGGACGCCGTCGACCGTATTTGTGCTGCAGACGTAGATTGCCTTCGGCCTGAAGGGGACGGGAAGGGAGGCGGACGCCTCTTGAGCATCTCCCATGTCAGCCAGCATTGCGTCGATAGCCGTTTCCATCGGAGTGACGTAACCGCCAATCGCGATGCGCTCCTTAACCAACCCGGCATCAACAACGGCGCGGCTTGAAACGGCGGTAGTAAAGCGCTGCTCATTCCAGCCGCGATCATTGCGAAGGCGGGCAATCGTATTTTCAAGCTGGCCAGGTAGCGCCATAGTCGCGCTTGCTGAGATCAGCGCGTCCGGCGAAAGCTCGAGGAGCCGTCTAGTTTGGAGATCCGAGAGGTTGTGACCTTCGTCGTAGACTACAATTAGCGGACGGCGCAGCCCGCCGTGTGTCCGTCGCTTCGCTATGAGGGACCAGAGCGATTCAGAGGCCAAGTCGAGTTGTGCCTGGTAAACGCGCCGGTCTCCTCCCTGACTGTCTTCAACCGCAAATTTGCCGACCGTCGCCACCAACAGAAGCGGCACTGAGTCATCTTCGAGGTCGCTCGGAGCCACCTGTAGAAGCGGCTTCACGTTGAACCCCGGCAGATTGTCAGCGTACTTCCCCGAGGAAAGGTTTGCGTACGCCTGTGAAACGACGATCCGGCCTTTAGATATCCAGAGAACGACGGGCTGGATCGGAAGCCGATCGCGAATCTGCGCGATGGCCTCAGCCAAGATCAGGGTCTTTCCGCTACCGGTGATCGACACCAACGTCTGAAGGAATGGAACCGTCGTTTGACGATCTACCATCAAAGGATTTGCGGCGTACTCGGCAAACCGTTCGGCTATCTGGCTAGACGCCTCTTGCTGAAAACTGAAGGCGTCCATCACATTTCCTGCTCAGACGAGTTGTACTCATCATTCTCATCCAAACCGAGGTGCGCGAGGATGCGGTCCGGTATCTTCCAGAAGCGCACGTTAGGTGACTGAAATGTCTCGTACCTTGCATAAACGTGGTACGGAGGCTTCACACCCGCTCGCTTCCCCTCCGTCACGACGGTCTTGTAGGTATTGAGGTCGAGAGAGCCGACCGGACCCCCGTTGTCCCAAATCAAAAAATAGCCCTCACCCGCATCGTCGGTCCCGATGAGGTACTGGTAGCCCGCACCATCAAAGAAGCTCAAGCTCGGAGCGCTTCTGCGCTGCGTTTCCCAGTGGGACGTAAGCACAATGTCGATCAACTCGCTTCGCTGCATCGATAGAACCGTACGCGCGTCGATCGTCTTCGTTAGCAGCCTATATTCGAAGCCGCCGCCGAGCGGTTCTGCTCGGCTTCCATCTGGCCGTTCGCCGGTTATGGCATTGTGCAAGCGCTTCCATGTAAGAGTGCGAGCGTACTTATCGCCGTTTTCGGGGGCACCTTGCTCAATCAAGATGAACCGTCGGTCCGCTTCCTGCTCCTGGTTGAGCTCTAGCACTGCATGTGCCGTCGAACCGGAGCCGGCGTACGGGTCCATTACGAGACCGGCGGGCGGACACCAGATCTGAATGATCTTCTTTAGCAAGCGCAGTGGCTTGACTGTATCGAAGCCGTGATCCTTCCCAACCACAGCGTCGAGTTCACGTTTTGCCAGGTCTGTATGGCCGGACTCGCCGTGGGCCCAAGCCACTGACCCGATCTCGAAGGGGTCATCGTACTGCTCTTCGTCCCAGAAGGTCGTGGGGACTTTGCCCTCCTTGATCCGATGAAGATGATTCTTTAGCCGAGGCCGGCCGTATCCGGGCCGGCGAGCCTTATCGTCGCGGAAGTATAGCTGGGGCCAATTCCCCGCTTCTCGGCGCCGTTGGGCTTGAATCGCCGCCTTCTTAACGACTGGGTCCTTGGCGGGGTCATAGTTTTCAAGCCGCGTCCCCGCACCCTTCAGGACGAGTGCCTTTCCTCGGCCATCCCCGAGGTCTTTTTCGACGTATTCGCTACCCCACTCAGCAAGCAGCTTACGCGCCTCCGCCTTTGTGAAGTTGACCCAATGTGCGCGTGCCTCGGGCAATTGCCCATCGAATCTGTATTCGCCGTTGGGATAGTGAAGATATCCGGTGACCGGAGACTGAATTGCGTAGGCGGTCTTGTCACGATGCTGCCGCGCCGTCGGATCGCTGGGAATCCAATCGCCGTCAGGGTCATCGTCCAGATTGCGGACCACCCCACGATCCAAGTCGATGCGGCCAGTTTTTGCCCGTGTGCGATCTTTGGCATAAACGAGGACGTACTCGGTAGTCTTCGAGATCGTCTTAGCGTCGTTCTTGGGAGAGTACGCCTTCTGCCAATTAATAATTCCGAGCCTATTCTCCTCACCAAACACTTCATCCAGCATCATTCCGAGATGATATAGCTCGTTGTCGTCTATGCAGATCGCAAGAACGCCCGATGGCTTCAGCATCGCCTTCATCACCTGAAGGCGAGGCATCATTGCCTTGATCCACTTGGTATGGCGCGACCCATCTTCGCGGCCAACAAGCGTACCGAGTTCAGGATCGTTAGGATCACTATCCCAGCGATCATTGTACCGGAAATATTGTCCGGTATTATAGGGTGGGTCCGTGAGAATAAGGTCGACCTCGCCGCGATACTTATACAATGTCACCATTGCTTGAAGGTTTTCGCCTTCAATCAAAAGGTTTTTCGCTTGGTCGATCGCAGGCCCGACATGCAACCGCGGCTCGCGCCGCGTGACTCGAGGACGCACTCGGCGGTAAATTTCCAGAGCTGTGCGCTTTCCATGGAAGCTCAACGCGACGCCATGTGAAAGGAGTCCGCGCACGATTCTTTCAAGGTCATCTCTGTCCAGCTTGGCTAGTTCGCTGCCAAGAGCGTCATTCTCAATGTCCACCCATCACTCCAATCACGCATCGAGACACCACCCGACGCCAGCTGTGTTCTTATTTCGTTCTCGACTATCCGGCGACGTTTGATCCGGTTTAGCGCCTGGTCGGAGGCAGCGCTAACGCGATGTCATGCGGGCCCCAGGATGTCGTTTTCGAGGCCGGGATCGTGCCGATGGAGCCGAGCGCAGGGGCGATAGCCCGATGTCACCTAATGTTTGCAGGTTGATTATCGGGCGAGAAGGGAGCCTCACTGTCAGTTCAAGCTTGCCTCCGACAGCTTCCACGTAACTGCGAAGCGTCGAGAGGTACATGTCGGTTTGCTTTTCGAGCTGAGAGACGGACGGCTGCCTTATGTTCAGCGCCGACGCGATGTCCGCTTGAGCCTTGCCTGTAATACGACGGAGTTCGCGCAGGCCATCAACCTCCTGCTTCAACTCGTGATAACGAGCTTCAATCGCTTCCTGCTCGTCAGCCGGCAACGCTGCCACGATTTCAGTCAAGCTACGGCCCATTTCGTTTGCTTTCCTTAGCGGACTTCAGGCTTTCCAGATGCTCGGAAAACCGTAGATCCGCCTTTGCGATCAGCGTCCTGTAGAAGCGCTTCTGACTGACGCCAGATTTGTCGCCCGCTACAAGGACGATGGCCTTTCGCTTGGGATCGAAGGCGAAGGCCGCACGCCATTCGCCATCGCCGCCCTCGAACCGCAGCTCCTTCATATTGGGGTGTTTCGATCCCTTGAGCGTGTCGGCGTGAGGCCGGCCAAGCTGCGGACCGTAGTCGGCCAACAGCCTGGCGGCGGCGATCAACGCGACGCGGACGTCACGCTCAAGAGTCAGAACCTCCGCCTCGAAGGCTGGGTGGAATTCGACCTCCCATTCCATATAGGTTGGAACCTATATTCGGTCAATGGGGAGGATACGCGGGGCGGCAGGCGAAGCCGTCGTCGCGCGCCGGCAGCTCTCGGCCCACGCGTCGAGATCGTCGACCGCATAGCGCACCCATTTCCCGAACTTGTGAAAGACGGGACCGCCGCCCAGCGAACGATAGCATTCGAGGGTGTGAGCCTCGATCGCCAGGTAGCGCGCGGCGGCCTCCGTATCGACAAACCGAATCGGGCCGGCATCGTCGACGAACTTCGCGCGCCTGAGGATATCAGGCGTAGGCCACCGGCGTTGAGACTGTGACTTCTCAGCCATGGGTCGCCTCCTTCGCCTCGGCGCGCTTGGTGCCGGGAGGAACGCCGCGGTTCTCGCCGCTGCGGTGGCGATACGGGCGATAGTTTCCGACGCGTGTGCGCGAGGTATAGGCCCCATCGTCGAAGCCAAGCGGCTTGCCGTCCGGCCCGGTCGGCGCCAGCTCGATCTGAGTTGGTGGTGCGATGGTCGGCTGCTCGGGCGGCACGACAATTGGCGCTGGAGCCGGGGCAGGCTTGCCACCCACCACCGACAGGCGCCGCTGAGCCACCGCCTCGGCCGCTGCCCGTACCGGGTCATCCTCGGTATGGACGTACTTCATGAACATCGTGACGGTCTTGTGCGCCGTCAGCGCCATCCCGACCTTCACCGGGACGCCGGAATTGGCGATGTCCGTGGCCGAGCGGTGGCGAATGCCGTGGGTGCCGATATGCGGCAGCCCGGCGCGCTGCAGGATGCGACGCCAGCCCTGATAATAGGTGTGCTTCGACATCGGCAGGTTGGGGTCGAAGACCGACGGGCAGACAAACGCCGACTCTTCCAGCCGGGGCGCGGTTTCGAAGAGCCGGATCGCCTCGGCGCTCATCGGCTTGGACATGCCCCCGGTCTTGCTGTCGGGCCAGACGACGCGGTGATTGTCGAAATCGATCCACTCCCATTCGAGATTGAGGATCTCGGACATGCGCGCCGCGAATTCGAACTGGAGCCGGATCGCGAGAAGGATGAAGGGATGCTCAAGACCCTCCGCCTCAGCGCGCGCGAGGTAGGCGAAGAGCTTCTTCATCTCGCCGTCGGTGATCAGCCGGGTCTTTCCCCGTTCCGGGAACTTCGGCACGTGGCGGCATGGGTTCGACCCATCCGGGCGCATGCCCCAGACCTCGGCCATGTTGAACATCTTCCGCACGGCCGCGAGAACGCGGTTGGCGTTGGTCGGCTTCTTCGACATCTTCTTCATCAGGTTCGAGATGTCGGCGCGCGTGACGTCAGGCACCTTCAGTTGGCCGAGCACCGGGATGATGTAGCGCTTGCCGTAGCCGCGGTTCGAATGGACGGTGGACGGCTTGTTGCGGGTCTCCGAGTAGTCGGTGATGAAGCGGTCGAAGAGTTCCTTGACCGTGGGCGCCTGGCGGGCGGTCGCCCGTTCGGCGCTTGGATCGACACCGCGGCGGACTTCGGCCAGCCAGTCCTGGGCGATCCCCCGAGCCTGCTCGACGGTAATCTCACCGTAGCGGCCGATAGCGGGCTTTCGGCGCTGCCCATTGTGGGCAACATAGGCGACCATGAAAATCTTGCGGCCAGTCGGGGTGACCTTGACAAGGAACCCAGGTATCGTCGTATCGCGGAGTTCGTAATCGCGCTCCTTCGGGGTTGCGGCGTCGACAGCGGTCTTTGTGAGCTTGATTTTGGGCATTCCTAACCTCCGTTGAGGTCGGATTTCAGGTGCAGAATAGGTGCACCTAGAAAGCCAACCGTAGCGTACGTCCGGCTAGGTATGTGTGCTCTGAGAACCGAAAAAAGCTAGTGCTGACAATCGGTTATCGGGAAAACGGATACTGCCGGATACACAAAGGATAGGGCATATCCGGTCTCTCAAAATCCGGTTCCGCAAGGAGTGTCGGTTCGAGTCCGACCACCGGCACCACCGGCTTCTGAGCCGGTTTCCAGACAATTTACAGACCGATCCGTCGCCAGAGCGTTCTTGCGGCGCAGCTTGCGCGCGACTTGCGCATTCAGGAGGGAAGACCTCTTGAACAACCGGACACAAGTGTCCACTTAGCGCGCCATGACCCGTCCGTTGCGACAAGACGCCGCAGAACGTCGTGAGAAGCTGCTTCTGGCGGCGCAGGCCGCCTTTGCGCGCGACGGACTGGACGCGCCGCTGCACCTGATCGCCGAGCAGGCGGGGGTCGGGCGGGCGACCCTGTATCGAAACTTCGCTGACCGTTCCGAGCTGGCCCTGGCGGTGTTCCTGAAACAGATCGACGACCTGGCGCAGCGCACTCGCGCGCGGCTGGACGATCCCGACGTCTTCCTCTGGTTTCTGGAGCAGATGACCCGGCTGATGCTGGACAGCGCGGGCCTGTCCAGCGCGATCCGCGATCTGAAGGACGAGGCCCTGGCCCCCATCCGTCAGGGACTGAAAGCCGCCGGCGCCGAGGCCCTGGCCGTGTCCCAGGCGGCAGGGCGGGTGCGGCCGGACCTGACGGTCGAGGATATCCGCGTCCTGGCCCTGATGCTGGGTGCTCCGTCGCGGACGGCCCCGGCGAAGGCGCGCGAGGCGCTCAGCCTGCGGTCCCTGGCCCTGGTGCTGGACGCGGTGCGGCCGCGCGGTGACGCCGCATGAGCCGCCGTCACTGGGACCTGCCGTGGGAGGATTACCTCGCCACCCTGAAACCGCACGAACGGCCGATACTGCCCGGTTCGCCGGCCACGCCGGACCATACGACGCCCTGGCGACTGGCCTACGGACTGGTCGGGGTGCTGGTCGCCCTGACCGGCAGCCTGGGCAACGCCGCCGTGATGGCCGACCTGCCGCAACTGGCCGGGGCGCTGGGCGTGACCACGACGGAGGCGGCCTGGCTGCCCGTGGTCTTCGTCATGACCAACGCCTGCATGAACCTGCTGCTGGTCAAGTTCCGCATGCAATACGGCCTGCGCCTGTTCACCGAGATCATCCTGGTCGTCTTCCTGGCCACGGCGGCGGCGCATCTGTTTCTTGAGGACTACGGCTCGACCCTGATCGTGCGCGGCGTGGCCGGGATGGCGGCGGCGGGGATGTCGACGCTGGGCATCCTCTACATCATCCAGGCCTTTCCGGCGCAGCACCGGCTGAAGGGCATCATCATCGGCGTCGGCCTGTCCAGCCTGGCCATCCCCCTGGCGCGGCTGGGCGTCATGCGCCTGCTGGATCTGGACCAGTGGCGGGCCTTCTACATGTTCGAGCTGGGGCTGGTGCTGGTCGCCCTGCCCGCCGTCTTCGCCCTGCGCATGCCGCCGGCCCAGCGGGTGCGGGTGTTCGAGACGCTGGACTTCGTCACCTTCGCCCTGTTCGCGCCGGGCGTAGCCCTGCTGACGGCCGTTCTCGGACTGGGCCGCATCGTCTGGTGGACCGAGGCGGCGTGGATCGGCTGGGCCCTGGCCGGGGCGATCGTGCTGCTGACCGCCGCCGTGCTGATCGAGTACAACCGGACCAACCCGCTGATCGACCTGAAGTGGTTGGCGGGGCGTGACCTGGTGCGGCTGCTTCTGGCCATCCTGCTGGTGCGGATCGTCCTGTCGGAACAGACGACCGGCGCGGTCGGCTTCCTGCAACAGATGGGGCTGGTCCCGCAGCAGATGCAGGGCCTGTTCGTGATCATGCTGATCGCCACGGCGGCGGGGACCCTGGTCAGCGCCTTCACCCTCAATCCGATGAAGCTGTGGAAGCCGATCTCGATCGCCTTGGTCATGATCGCCGTCGGCGCCTTCATCGACAGCCACGCCACCGTGCTGACGCGCCCGACTCAGCTCTATTTCAGCCAGGCCCTGCTGGCCTTCGCCGCCGCCTTCTTCATCGGCCCGACCATGATCCTGGGCTTCGGCAAGGTGCTGCAGGGCGGGGGCAAGAACATGGTCAGCTTCATCGTCCTGTTCTCCATCGGCCAGAACGTCGGCGGACTGATGGGCTCGGCTCTGGTCGGCACGATCCAGACCCTGCGCGAGAAGTTCCACTCGAACCAACTGTCCGAGAGCATCAGTCTGGGCGATCCCGAAACGGTTCTGCGCCTGCAGCAGTTGGGCGGCGCCTACGCCCACGTCATCGGCGATGCGGCCCAGCGTCAGGGCGCGGCCCTGCGCCTGCTGCAGCAGCAGGTCAGCCAGCAGGCCCAGGTGCTGGCCTACAACGACGTCTTCCTACTGATCTCGGGGGCCGCCGCGATCGGCGCCGCCTGGGTCGCCCTGAACCATTATCGGCCGAAGCTTGAGGCGCGCCGCGCCGCCCGCCAGGCCCAGACGCAAGCCTCCGACGCCGCCGCCTCCGTCGCGACGGCCGTCGATTGAACCGGACAAGACCATGACCGACGCCGCCCCCCCGCCGTCCGCTCCCGCCGCGCCTCCTGCGCCTACTGCGCCCCCTCCGCCCGCCGCCCCGGCGCCGTCCAGCGGCCGCCGCGTGATGTGGAGTGTGGCCCTGATCGCCATGGCGCTGGTGGGGATCGGCCTGATCCTGCACGCCTGGCGTCTGCCGCCCTTCTCGGGCGGGCCTCAGACGACGGACAACGCCTATGTGCGCGGTCAGGTGACCATCATCAGCCCGCAGGTCAGCGGCTATGTCACCTCGGTGGAGGTGCAGGACTTCCAGACGGTGAAGCAGGGCCAGCTGCTGGCGACCATCGACGACCGCATCTATCGCCAGCGGCTGGAGCAGGCTCAGGCCTCGCTGCATTCGGCCGAGGCGGCGCTGGCCAACTCGGCCCAGAGCCAGGCCTCGGCGCGCGGATCGGTGGCCCAGACGCGCGCCGCCATCGCCGCCGCCCAGTCGGCGGTGACCAAGGCCCGCGCCGATGCGACCCGCGTGCGCACCCTGTTCGAGGGCGGCTGGGTCGCCCAGGCCCAGGTCGATGTCGCCCAGAACGCCCTGGGCGCCGCCGAGGCCCAGTTGGCGCAGGCTCGCGCCGCCGAGGATGTGGCCCAGACCGGCGTCACCTCGGCCGTGGTCGGCAAGGGCTCGCTGGAGGCCGCGGTCGAGAACGCCCGGGCCCAGGTGCGGCTGGCGCAGATCGATCTGGACAATACGCGCATCACTGCGCCGCGCGACGGACGGCTGGGCGAGGTGACGGTGCGCCAGGGCCAGCAGGCGGCGGTCGGCACGCAGTTCATGGCGCTGGTCCCCGACGTGGTCTGGGTCACGGCCAATATGAAGGAGACGCAGATGCGCGACGTGCGCGTCGGTCAACCGGTCGAGATCACCGTCGACGCTCTGGGCGGGCGCGTCCTGACCGGCAAGGTCGAGCGCATCTCGCCCGCCACCGGCTCAGAGTTCAGCGTCATCCGTCCCGACAACGCCACCGGCAACTTCACCAAGGTGGCCCAGCGCATCCCCGTCCGCATCGCCGTCGATCCAGGGCAGGAGGGTGTCGAGCGGCTGTCGCCCGGCATGTCGGTGACGGCGCGGATCAAGGTGAAGGCGTAGGCTCCGCCTCTAATCCCGCTCATCCCGGCGGACGCCGGGATCCAGTTAGAGCGCAGAGCGGCGCTTGTCCGGGCGCGGTGTCGCTTGAGGCCAAAGCACTGGGTCCCGGCGTCCGCCGGGATGAGCGGAGCAAAGAATCGCCCCGCCCAATTTGTTGCAGTGCGGAAAACTTCACCTGCCCGGGCTTGCGTCAGCCTGACGCAGGCCGCATCTGGGACCGATGACCAGCGCCCCTTCTCCTGCGATCAAGACCCCCTCCAAGGGACCGGGCTTCGCTGAATTCGTCTGCCTGATAGCCGTGATGATGGCGCTGAACGCGCTGGCGATCGACGCCATGCTGCCGGCCTTGCCGCACATCGGCGAGGATCTGGGCGTGACCAATGAGAACAGCCGTCAGTGGGTGATCACCGCCTATCTGCTCGGCTTCGGCGTGGCCCAGCTGTTCTATGGGCCGCTGTCGGACCGTTATGGGCGGCGACCGGCCCTGTTCGCGGGCATCGGCATCTATGTCGTCTTCAGCATTCTGGCGGCCTTCGCCCATACGTTCGACATGCTGATCCTGTCGCGGATCGGCATGGGGATCGGCGCGGCGGCGACGCGGGTGCTGGCCGTGTCCATCGTGCGCGACCGCTATGTCGGACGGACAATGGCGCGCGTCATGTCGCTCAGCTTCCTGGTCTTTCTGGGCGTGCCGATCATCGCGCCCGCGATGGGTCAAGTGGTCATGCTGGTGGCGCCCTGGCCGTGGATCTTCGGCGTCTTCGCGCTGTCCGGCGGGGCCTTCCTGCTCTGGGCGGCCCTGCGTCTGCCCGAAACCCTGCACGCCGAGGACCGGATGCCGATCGACGTCGGCCGGATCGCCGCCGCCTTCCGCTTCGCCTTCACCAGCCGTCAGGGCATGGGCTACACCCTGGCCATGACCGTCATAAGCGGGGCGCTGTTCGGCTTCATCAACTCCTCGCAGCAGATATTCTTCGACGTGTTCGAGGCGCCCGGCCTGTTCCCGGTGGTCTTCGCCCTGGTGGCGGCGGGCATCGCCGTGGCCTCGATCCTGAACGCGCGTCTGGTGGAAAAGCTGGGCTCGCGCCTGATCGCCCACGCCGCCCTGTTCGGCTTCATCGGCTTCAGCCTGCTGCACGCCCTCATCGCCTGGCTGGGCTATGACAGTCTGTGGATGTTCGCCGCCATGCAGGCCTGCAAGATGTTCTGCTTCGGCTTCATCGCCGGCAACTTCGGCGCGATGGCGATGGAGCCGATGGGCCATATCGCCGGCACGGCCTCCTCGGCCCAGGGCTTCATCTCCTCCATCGGCGGCGCCCTGCTGGGCTTCGCCATCGGCCAGCAGTTCGACGGCACGACGGTGCCGATGACGGTCGGCTTCGCCCTGCTGGGCGTGGCGGCCCTGGCGCTGGTTCTGGCGGCCGAGCAGGGGCGGCTGTTCAAGGCCCGCCATCTGCCGCCGGTTGCAGCCGAGACTTGATCTTTCGAGCGCGAGGGAGCCTCTTCGGGCGCATCTGAATACGGAGCGTTCGATGACCCTGAAGCTGGTCGGGCGGGTTTCAGCCCTCGCTATTGCTACTGCTGCACTCGGCGCCTGCGCCACGACCGCAGATACGACGCCGATGTCGCCCCTGGTTCCGGCCGCGTCGGTCCCGGCGACCGCTTACGTCAACGACCCGCACTCCTGGGCGCGCCCGGCCGAGGCGCGGGTGACGCACGTCGACCTGGACCTGACCGCCGACTTCGCCGCCAAGACCCTGTCGGGCAAGGCCACGCTGGACGTGACCGGCCGTCCCGGCGCGACCGAGGTGGTGCTGGACGCCAAGATGCTGGACATCAAGGGCGTGACCGACGCCGCAGGCCGCCCGCTGGACTGGAGTCTGGGCGCCGCCGACCCGATCAAGGGCCAGCCGCTCAGCGTGCGCGTCCCGGCCTTCCGCGGCGGCGAGACGCAGAAGATCGTCGTCGCCTACGCCACCCGCCCCGACGCCTCGGCCCTGCAATGGCTCAGCCCGCAGCAGACCGCGGGCGGCCAGAAACCCTATCTGTTCAGCCAGGGACAGGCCATCCTGACCCGCACCTGGATCCCGACCCAGGACAGCCCCGGCATCCGCCAGACCTACAGCGCGCGCATCGTGGCGCCGTCGGACCTGACCGTCGTCATGTCCGCCGAGCAACTGACCCCGAACGGCGAGGCGGCCGGCGCCGGAACCAAGGCCTGGCGCTTCAAGCTGGATCAGCCCATCCCGCCCTATCTGATCGCCATCGGCGCAGGCGACCTCGCCTTCGCCCCCTTCGACGGACGCACCGGCGTCTGGACCGAGCCGAGCCGATTACAGGCCGCCCAATGGGAGCTGGAGCCGACGGCCAAGATGGTCGATGCGGCCGAGGCCCTGTACGGCCCCTATCGCTGGGGCCGGTATGACCTGCTGGTGCTGCCGCCCAGCTTCCCGTTCGGCGGGATGGAGAACCCGCGCCTGACCTTCGCCACCCCGACCATCATCGCCGGCGACCGGTCGCTGGTGTCCCTGGTGGCGCACGAACTGGCCCACTCCTGGTCGGGCAATCTGGTGACGAACGCCACCTGGGCCGACATCTGGCTGAACGAGGGCACGACCACCTATTTCGAGAACCGCATCATGGAGGCGCTCTACGGCCGCGAGCGCGCCCTGCAGGAACAGGCTCTGGCCTGGAACGATCTGGTCGCCGAGATCGCCGCCCCCGACCCGGCCGACACCCGCCTGCATCTGGACCTGACCGGGCGCGACCCCGACGACGGCCTGTCGGGCATTCCCTATGACAAGGGCGCGGCCTTCCTGCGCACCATCGAGCGCATCGTCGGGCGCGAGACGTTCGACGCCTGGCTGCGCGGCTATTTCGACCGCCACGCCTTCCAGCCGATGACCGACGTCGGCTTCCTGGCCGACATCCGCGAGCATCTGGTCAAGGGCGACGCGCGTCTGGAAGCCGAGCTTCAGCTGGAGAACTGGATCTACCAGCCCGGCCTGCCGTCAAACGCCCAGGCGCCGGTGTCGCACGCCTTCGAGGCCGTGGATGCGGCCGCCGAGGCCTTCTACGTCGCCAAGGGCCCGGCCTCGGCCGCGCCGTGGAAGGACTGGAACACCCAGCAGCGCCTGCGCTTCCTGTCATGGCGACCGCAAGGGCTGGCGGCGGGCGCCGACTGGCTGACCCCGGCGCAGCTGGCCGATCTGGAAAGCACGCTGAAGCTGGACAGCGAAGGCAACGCCGAACTGACCTTCGCCTGGCTGCAGGCGGCGCTTGCCAACCGTTATGAGCCTGCCGTGGCGACGGCCGAACGCTTCCTGACCAGTCAGGGGCGACGCAAATTCGTCCTGCCGCTGTTCCAGACCCTGTGGGGCGAGGGCGACTGGGGCCGCCCCATCGCCACGCGCATCTACGCCGAAGCGCGACCGCTGTATCACCCGGTGACGAGCAACTCCGTCGATCAAGTAGTGGGGCGGCCTTAAGCTAAAGGTTCACCACCTCAACGCCGTCTTCGCGGGCCAGTCGGTCGGCGAGGACGGCGCGGTGGCAGCCGCAGGCGTCCGCCTCGAAGCACAGCAGGGCGACGCGCTTCTCGCCCGCCGCATGCCGCAGTTGCTGGAAGGCCGACTCGGCCTCGGGCTCCTGCATATGGGCGTTGAAGACGGCGTGCATGGTCGCGACGTCGCCCTTGCGCGCCGCGTCGCGCCCGGCCTTGGGCGTCCCCAGCGCCCGCAGCTGAAGATAGTCGAGCCCTTCCGCCCTCAGGCTTTCGCCCAGCACGGTCTTGGAGAAGCCGGCGATGCGGGACGAGGCCACGGCGCGCACGTCGGCCACCAGCTCGACCCCGGCGGCCTTCAGCCGGTCGATGACCTGGGCCTGCGTCGAACCCTCGTAGCCGATGGTGAACAGTTTCATGGCGCGATGATGCGCGCAGGATCGCTTGACGCCAAGCGCGGCTGCGGCTACCTTGGCCGCGACTGGAGGCGCTGATGATCCGAACCCTGAAGAAGACTCTGCCGCTGGCCGCCGCGCTGATGCTGGCGGCGGCGCCTGCGGCCTATGCCCAGAACCTGTTGATCCGGGGCGGAACCATCCATACCGGCGTCGAGGCCCAGCCGACCGCCGAGGTCGTGGTCGTGCGCGACGGCCGCATCGCCTATGTCGGTCCAGAGAGCGGCGCGCCTTCGGCCGAGGGTCTGGAGGCGGTCGATCTGAAGGGGGCGACTCTCTTCCCCGGCTTCACCGACGGCCACGCCCATCTGGACGGCATCGGCTGGCGCGAGATGACGCTGAATCTGGAAGGCGCGGCCTCTATCGTCGAGGCGATGGCGCGCCTGACCGCCTGGGCCGAGGTCCACCCCGAGGGCGTCATCGTCGGGCGCGGCTGGATCGAGACCCACTGGCCCGAGAAACGCTTCCTGACCGCCGCCGATCTGGACGCCGCCGCGCCGGGACGGATGGTGGTGCTGAGCCGGGCCGACGGCCATGCGCGGGTGGCGTCTAGCGCAGCTCTGGCGGCGGCCGGGATCGACGCGACGACGCCGACCCCCTCGGGCGGCGAAATCCTTAAAGGCGCGGACGGACAGCCGACCGGCCTGCTGGTCGACGGGGCCATGGCTCTGCTTGAAGGGCTGGCGCCCGAGGCGGATGCAGCGGCGACGCGCGAGGCCTATCGCGCGGGCTTCAACGTCTACGCCCGCTATGGCTGGACCGGCGTCCACTTCATGAGCGCGCCGTGGAAGGACGTGCCCCTGCTGGAGGCGATGGCCGAAGCGGGCGAGGCGCCCTTGCGGGTCTACAACAGCATCGACATGGGCGACGCGCGCGCCCTGATGGCGGGCGGGCCGCGCGACGCGGGCGACGGGCGCATCATCACCCGGGCGATCAAATTCTACGCCGACGGCGCGCTTGGCTCGCGCGGGGCCAAGCTGTTCGAGCCCTATTCAGACCGGCCCGATACGTCCGGCCTGATGCTGACCTCGCGCGAAGAGGTCATGCCGCTGTATCAGGAGGCGCTGAGGACGGGCGTCCAGATCGCCACCCACGCGATCGGCGATCAGGGCAATCACGACGTCGCCGCCTGGTATGACGAGGCCCTGCGCGCGACGCCCAAGGCCGAGTGGAAGCTGGCCGATCCGCGCTGGCGCATCGAGCACGCCCAGATCATCCGGCCGCGCGACTATCACTATTTCAGCGACCTGCCGATCATCGCCTCCATGCAGCCCAGCCACGCCATCGGCGACCTGCATTTCGCCGCCGACCGTCTGGGCGACGCCCGGCTGGACGGCGCCTACGCCTGGCATACGCTGGTGGATCGCGGGGTGATCGTGGTCGGCGGCTCGGACGCGCCGGTCGAGCGCGGCGATCCCCTGATCGAGTTCTACGCCGCCGTGGCGCGCCGCGACCTGAACGGCTTCCAGGGGCCGGACTGGCGCCCGGACGAGGCGGTGGACCGGGCGACGGCGCTGAAGATGTTCACCCTGTGGCCCGCCTACGCCAGCTTCCGCGAGAATGAGCTGGGCACCATCGAGGTGGGCAAGCGCGGCGACTTCACCGCCTTCGACATCGACCTGATGACCGTTCCCGCCGCCGACATTCCCAAGGGCCGGGCCGTGCTGACGGTGGTCGACGGCCGCGTCGTCCACCGAGCGGACTAGGATGGATTGATCGCTCGGAATCCGGCCCTTCTCGTTGCGGGCGGGGGCCGCTTCGGTTAAGCCCCGCGCATAGGATTTTATCTCCGGCCGGGTCTGCGGCCGGGGCTTGGCGTTTGGAGCGTCTGAGATGGCTGATTTCGCCCCCGGTCTGGTCACTGTGTTCGGAGGCTCGGGCTTCATCGGGACCCAGGTCGTGCGCGCCCTGGCCCGTCGCGGCTGGCGCGTGCGCGTCGCGGCGCGCAACGCCAAGAGCGCGCCCGTGCTGCACATGGCCGGCGACGTCGGCCAGGTTCAGGTCGTCCGCTGCAACATCACCGACAAGGCTGCGGTGGCGCAGGCCGTGCACGGCGCCGACGCTGTGATCAATCTGGTCGGCATCCTGTTCGAGACCGGCGGCCGCAAGTTCCAGACCCTGCACGTCGAGGGCGCGACCAACGTCGCCGAGGCGGCTGCGGCTGCGGGCGTCCAGCGCCTGACCCACATCTCGGCCATCGGCGCCGACGCCAACGGCAAGGCCGACTACGCCCGCACCAAGGGGGAGGCCGAGGCCGCCGTGCGCGCCGCCTTCCCCGGCGCCGTGATCGTGCGCCCGTCGATCGTCTTCGGCTCGGGCGACCAGTTCCTGAACCGCTTCGCCGCCATGGCGACCTGGTCGCCGGTCCTGCCGCTGATCGGCGGCGGCCAGACGAAGTTCCAGCCGGTCTATGTCGCGGACGCCGCCGAGGCCATCGCCCGCGCCACCGTCGCGCCCGAGGCTGGGGGCGAAACCTATGAGCTGGGCGGCCCGTCGGTCTGGACCTTCGAAGACATCCTGAAGTTCATCCTGCGCGAAACCAACCGCCGGAACATCCTGCTGCCGCTGCCCTTCCCGGTCGCCCGGATGATCGGCTCGCTGGCCCAGATCCCGGCCGTGATCGGCCTGGCGCCGGCCCTGACCAAGGATCAGGTCGTGCTGCTGGAGAGCGACAACGTCGTGTCGGCGGGCGCCAAGGGCCTGGCCGACCTGGGCGTCGAGGCGTCCGGTCTGGAAGCCATCGCCCCGGCCTATCTGTGGCGCTATCGCGCCGGGGGCCAATACGCCGAAAGCCCCGCCGCATAATTCTCCTCCCCATGCAAATGGGGAGGTGGATCGGCGCTGAAAGCGACGAGACGGAGGGGCGGCTTGGTTTCGCCGCCCTGGCCGCTCCACCACTTCGTGGTCGCCCTCCCCACGCCGTGGGGAGGAAATGGCCTACAGCGCCCCCGTCGCCGCAAGGCCGATGATGCCGACCACGCCGACCGCAATCCGCCACCAGGCGAAGGGGCCGAAGCCGCGCTTGGACACGAAGTCGAGCAGGAAGCGCACCACGGCCAGGGCCGAGATGAAGGCGGCGACGAAGCCGATGGCGATCAGGCCCAGATCGCTGAAGTCCAGCACGTCGCGGTTCTTGAACAGGTCATAGGCCACCGCGGCGCCCATCGTCGGCAGGGCCAGGAAGAAGCTGAACTCGGCCGCCGACCGCTTGTCCGTCCCCAGCAGCAGCCCCCCGGCGATGGTGGCGCCCGAGCGCGATACGCCCGGGATCATGGCCAGACACTGGAACAGGCCGATCAGGAAATAGACCCGGAACGGATAGCGGTCCGCGTCCAGATAGGCCGGGATCTTCTTCATCCGGTCCAGCCACAGCAGCAGCACCCCGCCGACGATCAGGGCGATGCAGATGACCAGCGGCGTCTCGAACAGCACCGTCTTGATGAAGCCATAGGCCAGAAAGCCGATCACCACGGCGGGGGCGAAGGCGATCAGCAGGCCGATCAGGAAGCGCCGCGCCTCGGCGTCGAACGGCCAGCGCGTCGCCAGCGCCCACAGCCGCTTGAAATAGACGCTGATGATGGCCAGCAGGGCGCCCAGCTGGATGACGACCTCGAACGTCTTTCCGGTGCTTTGAAAGCCGAGGAAATGCCCCAACAGCAACATGTGGCCGGTGGAGGACACCGGAATGAACTCGGTCAATCCTTCGACCAGACCCAGAAGGATCGCCGTCAGCCAGTCCGCCATGAATGCTCCGTCTCGGTTTTTCAGGTCCGGGGGTCAGATGCGCCGCGCCTGCGGCGTCGCGTCTGCGCTTCCATAGCGCCCCGGCCTTCTCGCCGCCATTGGCGCGGGCGCGGTTTTAGGCGACAAGGGCGAGGAAATGACCGTCTCCTCCCTCGACGCCGCAAATGAGACCACCCGCCGGATCACCACCCTGTCGGTGGCGACGGCGGTCCTGCTGATCGTCATGAAGGCTTTCGCCCTGGGGGCGTCCGGCTCGGTCTCCATCCTGGCCAGTCTGGCGGATTCGACGCTGGACCTCATCGCGTCGCTGGCGACCTTCTTCGCCGTGCGCTGGGCGGCGCTGCCGCCGGACGAAGCGCACCGCTATGGCCACGGCAAGGCGGAGGGGCTGGCCTCTCTGGTGCAGGCGGGCATGGTGCTGGCGTCCAGCGTCTTCATCGGCTGGGAGGCGGTGCAGCGCATCTTCGACCCGCGCCCCGTCACCTCGGGCGGGTGGGCGATCGGCGTGGTCGTCCTGTCCATCGCCATAACGTCCGCCCTGGTGTGGATGCAGACGCAGGCGGTGAAGAAGACCGGCTCCCTGGCGGTGGCGGGCGACCGCGCCCACTACGCCGCCGATCTGGCCTCCAACGTCGTGGTGCTGATCGGGGTCGTTTCCGGCTCCCTGCTCAAGGCGCCCGGACTGGACGCGGTGGCGGGCCTGGTGGTCGCGGTCTGGCTGGCCTGGGGGGCGCTGAATCTGTTGAGGGGCGCAGCCGATCACCTGCTGGACCGGGCCGCCTCGGACGAGGACCGCGCCGCCATCGTCGCGGCGGTGACTGAGGACGCCCGCATCGCCAACGTCCACCAGCTTCGCACCCGCATGGCCGGCCAGGCCCTGATGGTGCAGATGCACGTCGATCTGGACCCTGAGCTTAGCCTGAAGGCCGCGCACGGCATCATCCTGGACGCCGAGAAACGGGTGCTTGAGGCGTTTCCTCACGCCGACATCATGATCCATGCCGACCCGCGCGGCGCCGCCGAACCGCACGGCGGCCCCCTGGCCTCGGCGCGACCGCCGGGAGGGGAGCCGGCCAAGGCTGAACCGGACGCCCAACCGGCTCAGCGCGACGCCCCGGACGCGCCCTCGAACCGGGTCGGCCCCTGGTCCTGACGCCCTGCGACAATCGCGCGCGGTAAACGGAGCCTTAACGCGCGCGGGCGCATTGAAAGCGGACGATGTCCACGCCCGCCGTCCTGTATCATTTCGCCTTTCATCCGGCCTCGCGCACGGCGCGGCTGGCGCTGGGCGAAGCGAGAGTCGAATACGCCGAGGAGCCGGTCCGACCGTGGGAGGGCGACTGCCCCCTGTTCGAGATGAATCCCTCGGGCATGCCGCCGGTCCTGAGCGTGACCGAGAAGGGTCGGGGCCTGACCCTGTGCGAACAGGACGCCATCCTCGGCTGGCTGGAAGATCGCGCCAAGGGCGATTTCCTGCTGCCGTCCGACATGGCCGAACGGGCCGAGGCGCGCCGTCTGGCGACCTGGTTCAGCCGCCGTTTCACCGACGAGGTCGACGCCGTCCTGCTGCATGAGCGGATGGAGAAGCCGCTGCTGCGCATGGGGCCGCCCGATGCCCGGATGCTGCGCGAGGGCCGCGAATTCCTTAAGGGCCACCTGACGGTTCTGGAGCCGCTGGCCGCCGGCCGCGAATGGCTGGCGGGGCGCCGGCTCAGCCAGGCCGACCTGATCGCGGCGGGCCATCTGTCGGTGCTCGACTATTTCGGCGAGATCGCCTGGGCGTCGTGGCCCTCGCTGAAGCTGTGGTACTCCAAGCTGAAGTCGCGCCCCTGTTTCCGCCCCCTGCTGGGCGACCGCTTCCCCGGCGTGCATCCGGCGCCCTGGTACGCCGACCTCGACTTCTGAGGCCGCGCAAGGCTAAAGCCGCCTCATGGCGGCCGATCCCCGCATCTTCATCCGACAGCGCGCCGCCGAACTGGGCTTCGGCGTGTGCCGCTTCGCCTCGGCCTCCGAGCCGTGGAGCGCGGGCGAACGGCTGGCCTATTTCGTCGACGCCGGTCGCCACGGCGACATGGGCTGGATGGAGACGACGCTGGAGCGCCGCGCCCATCCCACCGCCATGTGGGACGGCGCCCGGACCGCTATCGTCCTGGGCATGAACTACGGCCCCGACGAAGATCCCCGGCCTGAGCTGGAGCAGGCGTCATCGGGCTATATCTCCGTCTATGCGCGCGGCGACGACTATCACGAGGTCATCAAGGGGCGGCTGAAAATCCTGGCCGGTCAGATCGCCGCGCGGCTGAAGCAGGAGGTCAAGGTCTTCGTCGACACCGCCCCCCTGATGGAGAAGCCGCTGGCCCAGCGCGCAGGCCTGGGCTGGCAGGGCAAGCACACCAACCTGCTCAGCCGCACCCACGGCAACTGGCTGTTTCTGGGCGTGATCCTGACCGCCGCCGAAATTGAGCCGGACGAGGCCGAGACCGAGCACTGCGGCCGCTGCACCGCCTGTCTGGACGCCTGTCCGACCAAGGCTTTTCCGGCGCCGTTCCAGATCGACGCCCGACGCTGCATCTCCTATCTGACGATCGAGTATGCGGGCGCCTGGCCGCGCGAGTTCCGCCTCGCCACGGGCAACCGCATCTACGGCTGCGACGACTGTCTGGCCGCCTGTCCGTGGAACAAGTTCGCCCAAAGCGCATCCGAGGCCCGGCTTCAGGCGCGCGATGCGTTGAAGTCGCCGCCCCTGACGGACCTGCTGGCGCTGGACGACCCCGCCTTCCGCGCCCTGTTCACCAAGAGCCCGGTCAAGCGCATCGGGCGAGATCGGTTCATCCGGAACGTGCTGTATGCAGCGGGCAATTCCGGGGACGCCGCCCTGATCGCGTCGGTTGAGGCGTTGCTGGACGATCCCGCCCCCGTCGTGCGCGGCGCGGCGGCATGGGCCCTGTCGCGCCTGTCGCCGGAACGGTTCGCGATGGAGCGCGCGGCGCGTCTAGCGAGCGAACCGGACGCTGACGTTCGCCAGGAATGGTCCTTCTCCCCTTGTGGGAGAAGGTGACAGGCGCAGCCTGACGGATGAGGGGCGTCAGCGGTTGACCCGAAAGTCGGACACGCGACCGCCGCTTCAATGTCAGAACGCCCCGCCGACACCCCTCATCCGAGCGCCTTGCGGCGCCCACCTTCTCCCACAAGGGGGGAAGGATTTGAGCGAGCTACCCGCCTGCGGCTACTTGAGCACCCCCTCCCTCAAGGCGAGAAGGGCAGGAGCGCAGGATCACTCCACATCGAAGGCCAGCATCAGCGTCTTCTGCGCCGGGTTGGCGTTGTCGTCGGACAGAATGTAGAGGCGCACCTTGTCGCCCCTCGCCTCGGCGGCGATGCCCTCGAAATTGTCGGTCAGGCCCGGCAGCTTCAGCTCGATCAGCACGGGCCCCAGCGTCCCGTCCGCATCCATGCGGCGCACGCGGGCGCGGACGTCTAAGGGAGGCCGCCACGACCGCTGGACCGCGAACCAGCCGTCGCCGCCCGGATCGCGATCCAGTCCCGTCAGCCGCCAACTGTCGGCGGGCGGGCTCGGCCGGGTCACGACGCGGCAGCCTTGCGCCGAACAGTCCCACACGCCGCCGCCTTCGCCCCCGACGCGCCAGCCGCCCGGCGCGGCCGCCAGCGCCTCCATGCCTTCGTTCAGGGGAAAGTCCGTCGTCGGGTGCGGCTGCGCCTGCGCCTGCGGTCGGGGGCGCAGGGCGTCCAGAGGGCCGTAGCTCCAGATGCGGTGCTCGCGTTCGAAGCTGACCAGCACCTCGCCGTCGTCGGTCAGGGCCAGCCCTTCGGCGTCGCCCATGCGCTTTTCGGTGATCGGTGCGCCGTCGATCAGCGTCAGCCGCCGCACCCGCAGGTCATTCAGTCCCGCCAGCCGTCCTTGCTCATCCAGCTCCAGTCGCCCGCGCACAAGGTCGCCGGCGTCGGACACGGCGACGAAGCCGCCGTCGCCCGTCAGCTTCAGATCCGACAGGCCGTGCAGGGTGGAGGCGGGCGCTGCGATCAGCTGCACCCCGCCCGCATAGCGCACGCCCTTGGCCAGGGCGGCGCCGCCGGGCCAGCCCAGACCGACCTGCCGGGTCGAGCCGCCTGCGGGCGACCAGCCGTCGGCCGTCGCCTCGGGCGTCCAGGGATGGGAGGTCGCCGCCGCCCCGGCGCAGGCGGCCAGGGCGAGAGAGATCAGGGCGACGACATGGAGACGCCGGTTCACGCCGCGCGCTTGTGCGAGGGCCGCCCCGTCCTGGCGCTGACGGCTTTCGGCTCGGCCTCGAACAGTTCGGCCAGCTTCTCGGTCATGGCGCCCGCCAGTTGCTCCACATCGACGATGGTCAGGGCGCGGCGGTACCAGCGGGTCACGTCGTGGCCGATGCCGATAGCCAGCAGTTCGACGGAGCTGCGCGTCTCGATCTTCTCGATCACCTGGCGCAGGTGTTTGTCCAGATACAGGGCCGCATTGGCCGACTGGGTGGAATCATCGACCGGCGAGCCGTCCGAGATGACCATCATGATCTGCCGCGCCTCGGGCCGGGCCAGCAGGCGGTCGTGCGCCCATTCCAGCGCCTCGCCGTCGATGTTTTCCTTCAGCAGGCCCTCGCGCATCATCAGGCCCAGGTTCTTCTTGGACCGGCGCCAGGGCGCGTCGGCGCTCTTGTAGATGATGTGGCGCAGGTCGTTCAGGCGGCCGGGGTTGGCGGGCTTGCTCGCGCTGATCCAGGCCTCGCGGCTCTGTCCGCCCTTCCAGGCGCGGGTGGTGAAGCCCAGGATCTCGACCTTGACCCCGCACCGTTCCAGCGTCCGGGCCAGGATGTCGGCGCAGACCGCCGCCACCATGATCGGCCGCCCGCGCATCGAACCCGAGTTGTCCAGCACCAGGGTCACGACCGTATCGCGGAACGGGCTTTCGCTCTCCATCTTGAACGACAGGGGGCTGGTCGGGTCGGTGATGACGCGGGTCAGGCGCGCCGTGTCCAGCATCCCTTCCTCAAGGTCGAACATCCAGCTGCGGTTCTGCTGCGCCAACAGCCGCCGTTGCAGCTTGTTGGCCAGCCGTGAGACGACGCTGCCCAGGGTCGACAACTGGGCGTCCAGCAGGGCGCGCAGCCGGTCCAGCTCCATCGGGTCGCACAGTTCGGCCGCGTCGATGACCTCGTCGAAGGCGGTGGTGAAGGCGTGATAGACCTCGACCGCCCGGCCGTCGTCCTGAGTCTGCTGATGGTTGGGGTGCTCTCCCTCGCTCAGTTCGGGGGCCTCTTCCTGGCCCTCGCCGTCCGTCTCGCCCGGCGTGCCGTCGGGGCGGGCCGGGCGCTCGTCGTCGGCGGACTGATCGTCGGCCGAGCCGTCCAGCGACTCGCCGCCGTCGCCGCCGTCCTGTTCTTCCTGTTCGTCCGGTTCGGCCTCGTCCTGATCGGGCTTTTCGGCGTCGTCCTCGCCGTCTTCCTCCGAATCGCCGCCATCGGCGTCGCCGGGGTCCAGGTCCAGCGCGCGCAGGAGGTCTTTCAGCCGCGCGCCGAAGGCCGCCTGATCGTCGCCGGACGCCGCCAGGGCGTCGAGTTCGGCGCCCGCCTTGGCCTCCAGCTCGGCGCGGACCCGGTCCAGCATGGTCCGGGCGCCGTCGGGCGCGGGCTCGCCCGTCATCCGTTCGCGCAGCAGAAGGGCCGCAGCCTCGGCCACCGGCACCTGCTCCGCCTCGGCGCGCAGGGCGCCCGACTTCTCCAGTCGGGTCAGCAGCGCCGAGTCCAGATTGCGCCGCACGCCCTTCAGCTCGCGCGCGCCGACGGCCTCGATACGAGCCTGTTCGACGGCGTCGAACACCTCTGCGGCGTTGATGTCTGTCGGGCGCAGCCGCGCGTCCAAGCCTGCGTCATGATTGGCCAGACGCAGGGCCAGCCGGTCGGCCTGGCCGCGCAGAGCCGCGCTTTCGGGGCCGCGCGGATCGCGCGGCGGGTGCGGCAAGGTCAGGACCCCGTCCGTCAGCCTCGGACCGTTCGAGCCAAAGCGCACCTCCAGCTCGGCCTGTTCGGCCAGCGCCCGCGCCGCATGCGACAGGGCGCGTTTGAACGTCTCTACGGGGGTCTCTGCAGCGGCCATGCGCCACACATAGACCATGCCGCGCCGGGGGGAAGGGGGCGAGGCGTCCTACTTGGCCTTCACCCGGACGTTCATCGCCCCGTTCGGCCCGGCCTTGACCTCGAAACGGCCGGTGGCGCGGATCAGATCCGACAGTTTCACATGGCCATAGGTGCGCTGGTCGAAGTCGGGATAGGCGTTGCGAAGGCGGCTGCCGATGCCGCCCATCGCCACCCATCCGTCGCCGTCGTCATCCATATCCGCGATGGCCTTGGCGATCAGACGCCCGGCTTCGGACGGTTTGCGGCGAGCGGGGGCGGGGGGCGTCGCCGCGGCCTCGTCATTGGTCTCGGGCGACGGGACCGTCAGGTTCTCGGTATAGATGAAGCGGGTGCAGGCCTGACGGAAGCTCTCGGGCGTCTTCTGCTCGCCGAAGCCGTAAACCGGGACGCCCTGCTCGCGGATGCGCGCGGCCAACCGGGTGAAGTCGCTGTCCGACGACACCAGGCAGAAGCCGTCGAACCGTCCCGAATGCAGCAGGTCCATCGCATCGATGACCAGGGCGATGTCGCCCGAGTTCTTGCCCTTGGTGTTCTGAAAGTTCTGCTGCCACTGGATCGCCCAGCGGGGCAGGACGTCGATCCAGCCGCGCAGCGCCGGGCTGGCCGCGTCGCCGTAGATGCGCCGCGCGGAGGCCTCGCCAAGGGTGGCGATTTCGGTGAACAGGGCCTCTGCGATGCGGGCCGAGGCGTTCTCGCCGTCGATCAGCACGGCCAGGCGCGGGGCGCGGGCGGAAGGGATCAGGGCGTCGGTCGGCATGAAGGCTCCGGCTGAATGCAGCAGAAGACGGAAGGCTCGCCCTCTCGGCCCTGCGGGTCAACCGCAAAGCAAAACGGCCGGCGGGTCGCCCCGCCGGCCGTCTCGTTCAGGTCTGGATGAAGCGGCTTACTGGGCCGGCTTCGGCGCCTCGGCGGCGCGGACCTCGACCGGCAGGCCCAGGGCGTCCAGCTGCGGCTTGACCACCGAGGCGTCGCCGACCACCACCCAGACGAAGCTGTCGGGCTTGATCGCGGCGCGGGCGGCGGCGTCCATCTGCTGCGCCGTCAGGGCGTTGATGCGGCCTGCCAGCGTCTCCTGATAGTTGTCCGGACGGCCGTACAGGGCGTTCGAGCGCAGGGCGCCCAGCACCTGGAACGACGTCTCATAGCTGCCCGACAGACCGCGCGTGTCGCCCAGGACCGTGCGCTCGCGTTCGGCCGCCGTCACGCCGTCGGCGGTCAGGAAGCGCTCGTACTGGCCGATCAGGGCGGCGATCGACTCGCCGGTGCGGTTGGCCTGCACCGGGGCGTTGACGATATAGGGCGAGCGGTGCTGCAGGGTGCTGACGTTGCCCCGCACCCCGTAGGACCAGCCCTTGGTCTCGCGCAGATCGGCGTTGATCCGCGACAGGAAGTCGGCGCCCAGGACCGTATTGGCCGTGGTCAGGGTCAACAGATCGTCCGTGCCCGACACCGGCAGCACCTGACCGCCATAGATCAGCGACTGCGGCGACTGCGGACGGTCGATCAGCACGATGCGGGCCGAGGTCTGGGGCAGGGCGGCGTCGAACGCCTTGGTCCCCTTGGCCGTCGACGGCGCGCGCCAGTTGCCGAAGGCGGCTTCCAGCTGCGGCTTCAGCTCGGCCAGCGGCAGGTCGGACACGACGAACAGCTTGGCGTTGTCGGGACGGATCCAGCGGGCGTGTTCGGCCACCAGGTCGTCGCGCGTCAGGCTGCGGATCACCGCCTCGTCGCCCGTGCCGCTGAAGGAGCGGCCATAGGGGTGGTTCTCGCCATAGATCAGCGGGGGCAGGGCGCGGCCGGCGATTGCGGCCGGCTGCGTCTGCTCATTGGCCAGGCCCGCCAGTCGCGTGGCGCGCAGGCGCTCGATCTCGGCCGGGGCGAAGGCGGGGTTGCGCACCACGTCCGACAGCAGGGCCAGCGACGGCTGCAGATTGGTCGTCACCGCCGACAGATTGGCCACGGTGCGGTCCATCGAGGAGCCGACGGAGACGCTGGCGCCCAGACGCTCCTGCGCCTCGGCCAGGGCCTTGGAATCGCGCGTCGTCGTGCCTTCCTGCATGACGTTCAGCATCAGGGTGTGGGCGCCCAGACGGTCGGCGCGGTCGGCGGCGACCCCGGCGTCGAACTCCAGCGCCACGCGCGTCACCGGCACGGTGGTCGAGCGGGCGTAGACGATCTCGACGCCGTTCGACAGGGCGGCGCGCTCCACCGCTGGGAAGACGACATTGGAGACCTGGCCGATGGCCGGGGCGGGATCGCGGGCGACGCGCTGGATCGGCTCGGCCGGGGTCGGGGTCGCGCCCGACGGGGCGGCGGCGGCTTCGGCATAGGCCTCACGCTCGCCCGGCATGACGATCTGGCTGTAGACGGGGCGGCTCAGCCACTTCTTCAGCGCCGCCTGGACCTGGGCCGGCGTCACCGCCGCATAGGCCGCCAGCTCCTTCTTGTAGAAGTCCGGATCGTTGGAATACAGCTGCCCCTCGGCCAGGACCGAGGCTTTGCCGTTGGCCATTTCCAGCCCCTGGATACGCTGCGAGGCGTAGCGGGTGACCACGCGGTCGATCTCGTCCTGGGTCGGGCCGTTGGCGATCAGGTCGGCCAGCACCTCGTCCATGCGCCTGGCCACGGCGTCGGCGTCGGCGCCCGGCTTGACCATGGCGGAATAGCTGAACATGCCGACGCGCTGGAACACCTGGTTGCTGGCGGAGACGCCCGAGGCCGTCTGCTCGTCGCGCACCAGGGCGTTGTCCAGACGCGAGCTGGCCAGGCCGCCCAGCACCGAGGCGCCGACGCTCAGCGGCACGGAGTCCGGATCGCCCAGGCCGGGCACTGCCCAGGTGCGGCTGATGCGGGTCTGGGCCACGCGGTCGTGCAGCACCTGCTCGACCGGCGCCGCCAGGGTCGGCACCGGGGCCGCCGCCGGGGTGTTGACCGGGCCGCGCGCGATGGAGCCGAAATACTTTTCGGTCAGCTCGCGGGCCTTGGCTTCATCGATGTCGCCGGACAGGACCAGGACGGCGTTGTTCGGGCCGTAGTTCTGACGGAACCAGTCGCGCACCGTCTCCATGCTGGCGGCGTCCAGATCGTCCATCGAGCCGATGGTCGAGTGGCGATAGGGGTGCCCCTCGGGGAACAGGGCTTCCAGCGTGGCGTAATAGGTCATGCCATACGGCTGGTTGTCGCCCTGACGCTTCTCGTTCTGGACCACGCCGCGCTGCAGATCCAGCACCTCCTGGCTGACCTGGCCCAGCAGATAGCCCATGCGGTCGGATTCCAGATAGAGCGTGTATTCCAGCGCCGGGGTCGGCACCGTCTGGAAGTAGTTGGTGCGGTCGAACCAGGTCGTGCCGTTCAGGCCCGTGGCGCCCGCCGCATTCATCGTCTGGATATGGCTGGAGGGCGAGTTCTCCGACCCGCCGAACATCAGGTGTTCGAACAGGTGGGCGAAGCCGGTCGAACCCTTGGGTTCGTCCTTGGAGCCGACGTTGTACCAGACCGACACCGCCACCACGGGCGCCTTGCGGTCTTCGTGCACCAGCACGGTCAGGCCGTTGTCCAGCTGGAAGCGCTGCCACGGAATGTCGACGCGGGCGATCAGCTCCGACACCGGCGCGCCGCGCAGGGGCTGGGCCTGGCTTGCGGCCGCGGCGGTCGCGGCGGCGGTCGCGACGGGCGCGGCCAGAACGGGCGTGCTCACGGCCAGAAGGGCGGCGAGGGCTACGGAAGAGGCGGCAAGGCGCATGGTGGTCTGTCCCCAACGGATCATGTTGGGAGGGACCTTAGCCGCCTAAACGCGTCCCGCAACGCGGCACATCGTTACATGAACGATTGTTCATGTTGGAGGCGGGCGCCCTCAGGCGCGCTTGCTGGGCAGGAAGGGCGAGAAGGTGATGACGGTGAAGGTGTCGCGGATGTGCGGGCGCGTCTGCACCTGCTTGGTCACGAAGGTGCCGATGTCGGCGTCCTTGGGCAGTTGGAACTTGGCCAGCAGGTCGTGCTGGCCCGAGGTCGAATAGACCTCGCTCACATTCTCGACATTGTCGACCAGATCGGCCGCAACATCGTTCGCAAAGCCCAACTCGCATTTGATGAAGACGAAAATGGCGGTCATCATGGCCTTCAAGCCTCCCGTTCAAGCGGAGGTCTCTAGCGGATGGAGACGACATGGGTAAGGCTTTGTCGCCCGAGGCGACGCAGAACGAACGGGCCGCGGCCTATGAAGCGGCCTATAACAATCGCGCCAGCGTGCCGGGCCACCCCGCCATTCTGGATCGCTGGCGCAAGGACTCGCTGCGGGTGATCGACGCCCGCCGCCCCGAGACGATCGAATACGGCCCGTCCGAGCGCCAGAAGATGGAGTGGTTCGACGCCGGGCCCGGCGCGCCGGTCGCCGTCTTCATGCACGGCGGCTACTGGCAGGCGCTGGACCGGGGCTGGTTCTCCTGGGTCGCGCTGGCCCTGCTGGACCACGGCATCAGCGTCGCCGTGCCGGGCTATGATCTGGCGCCGGGCGTCGCGGTCGGAAAGATCATCAGCCAGATGCGCAGCGCGACGGAGTTCGTGCGCGCCCGCAGCGGCAAGCGGCCGCTGGTGTTCGGCCATTCGGTCGGCGGCCACATGGCGGCGGGCATGTTGTCCGAAGGCCGGGCGCGGGCGGCGCTGGCGATCTCGGGCGTGTTCGATCTGGAGCCGCTGATCCACACCTCGCTGAACGAGGCGCTGGGGCTGGATGCGCCGGTCGCCCGCGCCCTGTCGCCGATCCACTGGCCCGCGCCGAACGGGGCGACGCCGGGCGGCACGACGCTGGATTGCTGGGTCGGCGGCGATGAGAGCAATGAGTTCGTCCGCCAGAGCCGAGAGATGGCCGCCGCTTGGGGCGGCAAGGGCGCCGACACCCATGTCGAGATCGTCGAGGGCGCCGACCACTTCACCGTGCTGGACCCTCTGGCCGATCCGAACAGCTCGATGGTCAAGCGTCTGGTGGAACTGGCGACCGCCGAATAGGCTTCGGTCTTCAGGCCGTAAGGAGTTTTCATGCGTCACGACCGCCTCGCCGTGCTGACCGCCATCGAGACGCAAGGGGTGGTGCCCGTCTTCTACCACCCCGACGCCGAGGTCTGCGCCGAAGTCATCCGCGCCTGCGCGCGCGGCGGGGCGCGCGCGGTGGAGTTCACCAATCGCGGCGACTTCGCCTGGGAGACGTTCACCGCCCTGTCAAAGGAGTTCGCGCGCACGGACCCCAACATCATCCTGGGCGTCGGCTCGATCCTGGATGCGCCGACGGCGGCCCTCTATCTGGCCTCGGGCGCGCGGTTCGTCGTTAGCCCGTGTCTGGTTCCCGAGGTGGCGCAGATCTGCAACCGCCGCATGGTCGCCTATGCCCCCGGCTGCGGCTCGGTGCGCGACATCTCTGAGGCGCAAGAACTGGGCTGCGAGATCGTCAAACTGTTCCCCGGCGCCTCGGTGGGCGGGGCGGACTTCGTCCGTGCGGTGCTGGGGCCGATGCCGTGGACCAAGATCATGCCCACCGGCGGGGTCGACCCGGATGAAGCCTCCATCCGCGACTGGTTCGGCGCGGGCATCGTCGCGGCGGGCATGGGATCCAAGCTGATCACCAAGGCCGCCATCGAGGCGAAGGATTGGGCGGGGATAGAGGCTCAGGTGCGCCGGACGGTCGAGGCCATCGCGGCGTTTCGAAAGAACGGCTGACCTTCTTTCCTCCCCATTCCATGGGGAGGGGGACCGCGCAGCGGTGGAGGGGCCTTGCCACGTCAAAGCAGCCCCTCCGTCACGGCGCTTTGCGCCGCGCCACCTCCCCATCGCGAAGCGATAGGGAGGAGAAGATGGCGCTCAAACAGCAAGCCGCCGCGCGGCGA
>KB291736.1:60209-77610 GCA_000318405.1 Brevundimonas diminuta 470-4
CTCAAACAGCAAGCCGCCGCGCGGCGAGCGATAGCGCAAAAAAAGACCCCGCCGTTTCCAGCGGGGCCTCTTCATATTCAGACACGCGCGCCGATCAGGCGGCGGCTTCGCTCTTGGCGGCCAGCTTGGCCTGATGAGCGGCCATGCCTGCGGCGATCAACTCGGCGGCTTCACCCGCGTCGCCCCAGCCATTGACCTTGACCGACTTGCCCTTCTCCAGGTCCTTGTAGCGGGTGAAGAAGTGCTCGATCTGCTCGATCAGGATGGCGGGCAGCTGACGGTAGCTGGAAACCTCGGTGTAATAGGGGTTCAGCTTGTCGACCGGCACGGCCAGGATCTTCTCGTCGCCGCCGGCTTCATCGACCATCTTCAGCACGCCGATCGGGCGCGAGCGGATGACGCAGCCCGGCACCACAGGCGTCGGGTTCAGCACGATCACGTCGCAGGGATCGCCGTCGTCCGACAGGGTGTGCGGCACGAAACCGTAGTTGCCCGGATAGTACATGGCGGTGTGCAGGAAGCGGTCGACGAACAGGGCGCCCGATTCCTTGTCCATCTCATACTTCACCGGCAGGCCGCCCTGCGGGATCTCGATGATGACGTTGATGTCCCACGGCGCGTTGGGGCCGACCGGGATGGCGTCGATGTTCATGGTACGCTCTTGTTGCAGGTGCGAACGGGGAGAATTGACGCGCGTGATAAGCTTTGCGCGGCTTTACGGCAAGCGTCGCGGCGATCACGCTTGCCTTGCGCGGGCCGACGTGGCGTCAATCAGGCATGAGTCTGTTCGATTGGATCGCCCTGTTCGTCTTCGTCATCGCCTGGTTGGGCTATGGCCCGCTGATGCGTCTGACGGCGCGGCGCAGCGGCTCGCTGAATGTGGACATGCTGTCGGTGCGCGACGCCTGGATGCGCGCCATGACCCATCGCGAGATGCGGCTGATCGACAGCCAGCTGCTGGGCCATTCGATCAACTCGGGCTCCTTCTTCGCCTCGACCAATCTGCTGCTGATCGCCGCCGTGGCCGGCGTGCTGTTCGGGGGCGAGGCGGCCATGCGTGGTTTCGCCGCCGTCGGCGCCGAGGCCGTCACGCCGCGCCTGATGGAGGCTAAGCTGGCCCTGGTGCTGGTGTGTCTGGCGCGCGGCTTCCTCGACTTCATCTGGGCGCTTCGCCAACTGAATTACACCGTCGCCCTGATCGGGGCCGCGCCGGAAATCCATGAAGAGGCCGACCGCGTCTCCTATGGCCGGGCCGTGGCGCGGGTGCTCAATCCCGCCCTGACCAACTTCAATCAGGGCGTGCGCGGCTATTATTTCGCCCTGGCCGCCGCCGCCTGGCTGTTCGGGCCGTTGTGGCTGCTGTTGGGCGCCGTGTCTGTGTTCGCCCTGCTGGCCTGGCGGCAACTGGCCTCGCCCGCCGCCGGCGCCATCCGTCAGGCGCGGCGCCTGCTGGAGCGGGGCTGATCTCGCAAGTGCGAAGTCGACCGTGAGGCCCGTCGCTCGGAGGATGGCGAACTCCGTAACATCCCGTGATTGTATAAGGTTGAATCGGGCCTTGTTTTTTTGTGCGCTGCAAACTAACTTGGCTTTCGACGCTTTCGAGCGTCTTGCCCTTCCTGGGCGTTTCCTCCCTATAGACTTTCCAAAGCCGCGCCGTTTGGCGCGGCTCTTTTTTTGTCCCGCATCCCGGCGTCAGGCGCGCCAGTCGGCGCACAGTCCGGCGATCACCCGCCGCAGGGCCGAGCGGCAGCGGTTCCAGCCGGGGGAGGGGGCCCAGGCGGCCTCGTCCCAGTAAAGGCCCCGGCTAAGCTCCACCTGAATGGCCTCAAAGCCTTCGTCCGGCCGTCCCCACCGCTGGGTCGCATAGCCGCCCGCATAGGGTCGGTTCAGCCCCACCGTCAGCCCCTGCGCCTCGAACAGCCGTCGCAGCCGCCGCGTCAACGCCACGTCGCAACTGGTCCCGTGCCGGTCGCCCAGCACGACGTCCACCGCGCCGCCTGTCGCCCGCGCAGGCATGGAGTGCCAGTCGATCAGCACCGCCCGCCCGACGCGCGATCGCGTCGCCTGCATCATCTGCGTCAGGGCCGCGTGATAGGGAGCATGAACCTGCGCCACGCGCGCCTCGGCCTCGCTCTTGGTCAGGCGTCGGTCGTACAGAGGCGTCCCGTCCCCCGCCAGACGCGCCACCACGCCGTATCCGGCCAGAGCCTTGGCGGAGGGGGGCGTCTCGTCCACGTCCAGGATCAGCGCCGGATCCCACTCGTCCGGCGCCCGGTTCAGATCGACATAGGCCCGGCCGAACCGCGCGGCGATCAGGGCGGCGCCGTCCTTTGGCCCGCAGTCGATCAATTGATCCACCGCCGCATCCTCCGCGCTGCGGACGGCGCGGACAGGGGCGACGGCCCCCATGTCCTCCGGATAGACGTCCCCCGAATGCGGCGAGGCGAACACCAGCGGCGTCGCGCGCCCGGCGTCGGCCGGAACAATCCAGAAGGGCGACTGAGGCGCATCCATGCTTCGCCCATAGCCTGCTTCGCGCGCAAAGGCGCGTCTGGCGCGCGCGCTCTTCGTCTTCATCGCCGGTTTACCCGGCCCGCCTAGACTCTCGGCTGATTTCCAACGATTTAGACTCGATCATGGCGCGCATTCTTCTGGCCGAAGACGACAACTCCCTTCGCGGCTTCCTGACCCGCGCGCTTGAGCGGGCCGATCATGAGGTCGTGGCCTGCGAGAACGGCGACGACGCCATCGACGCCCTGGACCAGGGGCCCTACGACCTGCTGCTGACCGACATCGTGATGCCGGGCGCCGACGGCATCGAGGTCGCCCGCGTGGCCGCCGCCCGCCAGCCGGGCCTGCGCATCATGTTCATCACCGGCTTCGCCGCCGTCGCGCTCAGCGCCGCCCAGGCCTCGCCCCAGGCCAAGGTCCTCTCCAAACCCGTCCACCTGCGCGACCTGGTGAACGAGGTCGAACGCATGATCGCGGCCTGAACGGCCTAAGCGAAAGAAAAGTCGAAGAAAGACGCCGAACCCCCTTGCAGCCCCCGCAAACTGCGGGTTATAGACGCCGCCTTCCCGCCCACCGGCTCAACCGCCGAGGGGCCGCAGAACAGGCGGACGCGTAGCTCAGCGGGAGAGCACCTCGTTCACACCGAGGGGGTCACAGGTTCAATCCCTGTCGCGTCCACCATTCTCTTCAAACGTTAGCTGGGATAGTGACGCGAGGTCGGCGCGCTGGCGCCTGACTCGCCTCTGTCGGCGTGGGACGGGCCGTTCGCCAGCTTGAGCCTTTTGCTGTCCGTGGTCGCGTTTTCTTCGGCAAATGGCCGTGGCGTCACCGATCTGTCCGGGATTTCTGCGCGGGTCCTTGGTTTACATTCGGCGTAGCTTGTCGCCCAATCCCCCATTGGGCGACGCCTGTTCGCGCGCCTGGCTCTCGAGGGGAGCCCTGGAGTTTATTGGGGGTTGAAATGAAGAAACTTCTTGTCGCCGCGGTGTCGGCGTTGGCTCTGGCCGGACCGGTCATGGCTCAGGACGCGGCGCCGGCCGGGGCGCGTTCGGATGCGGCGCGCGCTCGCGGCGAGGCGGCCATTCCGCCGCCCGTGATGTCCGAGACGCGCCACACCGGCGTCTTCGGCGGCCAGCGCATCGCCTATCGCGCCCTCGCCGGCGAGACCTATCTGAAGGACAAGGACGGCAAGCCGCTCGCGGCCATGGTGTCCTACAGCTACATCAAGGAAGGTCCGACGGATCCCAACCGGCCGGTGACCTTCCTGTGGAACGGCGGCCCCGGCTCGGGCTCGCTGTGGCTGCACATGGGCGCCTTTGGGCCGAAGCGCGTGGTCGTGCCGTCTGATGCGAAGGATGACGGCGCCGCGCCCTATCCGATCATCGACAACGTCGAGTCCCTGCTGGACGTCACCGACATCGTCTTCATCGACCCGATCGGCACCGGATTCAGCCGCGCCCTGGGCGACAAGGACCCGGCCGACTACTGGGGGGTGACCAAGGACGCCAAGTCCATCGCCGAGTTCATCCGTCTGTGGCTGAACGAGCACGGCCGCTGGAACGCGCCGAAATTCATCGGCGGCGAAAGCTATGGCACCACCCGTTCGGCGGCGGTGATCAATGAGCTGGAAGGCACTTATACAGATGTCGCCATCAACGGCATTCTGTTGATCTCGTCGATCCTGGACTTCAGCCTGGCCTCGGAAGCCCAGGGCAATGAGCTGGGCTTCGTGACGAGCCTGCCCTCGATGGCCGCCGCGGCCTGGTATCACGACAAGGTGCCGAACAAGCCCGCCACGGTCGAACAGTTCGTCGCCGAGGCCCGCGCCTGGGCTATCGGCCCCTATGCCTCGGCCCTGCTGAAGGGCAATAGCCTGCCCGCAGACGAGCGCGCGGTCATCCTGCAACAACTGTCTTATTACACGGGCATTTCGCAGACCTATCTGAGCAACGCCAACCTGCGTCTGTCGACCAGCCGCTTCTACAAGGAGCTGCTGCGTGATCGCGGCCTGACCGTCGGCCGTCTGGACGCTCGCTACACCGGCGTCGACTACGATAACGCGGGCGACCGCTCGGACAACGACCCCAGCTTCTACGGCATCGACGGCGCCTATACCGCCGCCATGAACGCCTGGGCGCGCGAAGGTCTCAAGTATTCGCCCGACGTGATCTATTCCTCGATCGGCGGCACCCGGAACTGGGACTGGACCATTCCGAACGGCCCCCGCGGCGGCGCCGAGTACCTGAACGTGGCTCCCTACATCGGCCGGGCCCTGCGTGAGAACAGCAGCCTGCGCGTCTGGGTGGGGCAAGGGTACTACGACTTCGCCACGCCCTTCTTCGGCGCCGAATACTCGCTGAACCGCCCGGGCTTCCCGACCGACGGTCGCATCGAGTGGCACTACTACGAGTCCGGCCACATGATGTACGTGCGTGAAGCCGATCTGAAGAAGCTGTCCAGCGACATCCGCGCCTTCATCCGCGCCCGCTAAGACTGCAAACGCCGTCCGCTCCTGGTGCAGGGGCGGGCGGCTTTTTTCTCGCCGACCGGGCGACAACTCGACGCAGATCGCCCGGTCGGCCTGATCTTCGCGTCCTTGCGCGTCAGCGTCGTGGCGCAAAGCCGCGTGTCGTGCTACGCGCGCCGGACCATGACGACGCCCCCTATCGAACGCATCCGCAACTTCTCGGTGGTCGCCCACATCGACCACGGCAAGTCGACCCTGTCCGACCGTCTGATCCAGTTCACGGGCGGCCTGACCGCGCGCGAAATGTCCGAGCAGGTGCTCGACAACATGGACATCGAGAAGGAGCGCGGCATCACCATCAAGGCGCAGACCGTGCGCCTGAACTACAAGGCCAAGGACGGGCTCGACTACGTCCTGAACCTGATGGACACGCCGGGCCACGTCGATTTCGCCTATGAGGTGTCGCGATCCCTGGCCGCCTGTGAAGGCTCGATCCTGGTGGTGGACGCCTCGCAGGGCGTCGAGGCGCAGACGCTGGCCAACGTCTATCAGGCCATCGACAACAATCACGAGATCGTCCCGGTCCTGAACAAGATCGACCTGCCCGCCGCCGAGCCGGAACGGGTCAAGGCCCAGATCGAGGACGTCATCGGTCTGGACGCCTCGGACGCCATCGAATGTTCGGCCAAGTCGGGTCTGGGCATCGAGGATGTGCTGGAAGGCATCGTCGCGCGCCTGCCGGCGCCCAAGGGCGACATCAACGCCCCGCTGAAGGCCATGCTGGTCGACGCCTGGTACGACCCCTATCTGGGCGTCGTGCTGCTGGTGCGCGTGTTCGACGGCGTGCTGAAGGCCGGGATGCGCGTCAAGATGATGCAGACCGGTTCGAGCCATCTGGTCGATCGCGTCGGCGTCTTCCTGCCCAAGAACACCCCGGTCGAGCAGCTTGGCCCCGGCGAAGTCGGCTTCATCACCGCCCAGATCAAGGAAGTCGCCCACGCCGCCGTCGGCGACACCATCACCGACGAGAAGAAGCCCACGTCCGAACCGCTGAAGGGCTTCAAGGAAGTTCAGTCGGTGGTCTTCTGCGGCCTGTTCCCGGTCGACGCCGCCGATTTCGAGGACCTGCGCGCCGCCATCGGCAAGCTGCGCCTGAACGACGCCAGCTTCACCTATGAGATGGAATCCTCGGCCGCCCTGGGCTTCGGCTTCCGCTGCGGCTTCCTGGGCCTGCTGCACCTGGAGATCATCCAGGAGCGTCTGAGCCGCGAGTTCAACCTGGACTTGATCGCGACGGCTCCCTCGGTCGTCTACAAGATCGGCCTGCGTGACGGGACCGAGATCGACCTGCACAACCCGGCCGACCTGCCGGACGTCATGCAGATCGAGACGATCAGCGAGCCGTGGATCAAGGCCACCATCCTGACCCCCGACGAATACCTCGGCGGGGTGATCAAGCTGTGTCAGGATCGGCGCGGCAGCCAGATCGAACTGTCCTACGTCGGCGCACGCGCCCTGGTGGTCTATGAGCTGCCGCTGAACGAGGTGGTGTTCGACTTCTACGACCGGCTGAAGTCGATCTCGAAGGGCTACGCCTCGTTCGACTATGAGATCACCGACTACAAGGTCGGCGACCTGGTGAAGATGTCGATCCTGGTCAACGCCGAGCCGGTGGACGCCCTGTCGATGCTCGTTCACCGCGCCCGCGCCGACACGCGGGGCCGGGGCATGGTGGAGAAGATGAAGGATCTGATCCCTCCGCACATGTTCACCATCCCGATCCAGGCGGCCATCGGCGGCAAGATCATCGCCCGCGAGACGGTGCGCGCCCTGCGCAAGGACGTGACGTCCAAGTGCTACGGCGGCGACGCCACCCGCAAGAAGAAGCTGCTGGAGAAGCAGAAGGCGGGCAAGAAGCGCATGCGTCAGTTCGGCAAGGTCGAGATCCCGCAGGAAGCCTTCATCGCCGCGCTCAAGATGGACGAGGACTGACGGCCAAGCCCGTCCGTCTTCTTCCTTTTTCTGACAAGGATGATGCCTAGGCGGGTTTGATCCAGGGCAAAGTCATCCCCGTCGGGGTGACGCTGCAATGCGGATCGCTTACATCTCTCGCCAAGGGAGAAACGATATGACGCGATCCAACGCGCCCGCCTATCAGAGCGGCTTCGCCAACCACTTCGCCACGGAGGCGGTGGACGGCGCCCTGCCGGTCGGCCGCAACTCGCCGCAGCGCCCGGCGCTGGGCCTCTATGCCGAACAGCTGTCGGGCACGGCCTTCACCGCCCCGCGCGACCACAATCTGCGCAGCTGGCTGTATCGCCTGCGGCCCTCGGCCCAGCACGGGCCGTATCAGCCGTTCGAGCAGGGCCGGGTGCGCTCCGGCCCCTTCACCGAGACGCCGCCCAATCCCAACCGGATGCGCTGGGACCCGCTGCCCATGCCGGACCAGCCGACCGACTGGGTCGAGGGGCTGACCACCTATGGCGGCAACGGCTGCGCCGATTCCGGGACCGGGGTGGGCGTCCACCTCTATGCCGCCAACCGCTCGATGGTCGATCGCGTCTTCTATTCGGCCGACGGCGAGCTGCTGATCGTGCCGCAGCAGGGGGCGCAGCGCTTCGTCACCGAGATGGGCGTGATCGAGGCGGCGCCGGGCCACATCCTCGTCATCCCGCGCGGCGTCCGCTTCCGCGTCGAGGTGGACGGCGAGGCGCGCGGCTATGTCTGCGAAAACTATGGCGCGCCCTTCCGCCTGCCGGACCTCGGCCCCATCGGCTCCAACGGCCTGGCCAATCCGCGCGATTTCGAGACGCCGGTCGCCTGGTTCGAGGACGTCGACCGGCCGACGCAGTGCGTTCAGAAATACGGCGGCAAGCTGTGGGCCACCACCTTCGACCACAGCCCGCTGGATGTTGTGGCGTGGCACGGCAACTACGCCCCCTGCCGCTATGACACGGCGCGGTTCAACACCATCGGCACGGTCAGCTTCGACCACCCGGATCCGTCGATCTTCACCGTCCTGACCTCGCCCAGCGACACGCCGGGGACGGCCAACTGCGACTTCGTCATCTTCCCGCCGCGCTGGATGGTGGCCGAGGACACATTCCGCCCGCCGTGGTTCCACCGCAACGTCATGAGCGAGTTCATGGGCCTGATCTTCGGCGAGTATGACGCCAAGGCGGGCGGGTTCGCTCCGGGCGGCGCCTCCCTGCACAACCGGATGAGCGGCCACGGCCCCGATCAGGCCAGCTGGGACGGCGCGACGAAAGCAGACCTCAAGCCGCACAAGATCGAGAACACCCTGGCCTTCATGTTCGAGACGCGGATGCCGATCCGCACGACGCAATGGGCCGAGCAGACGCCGCTGATGCAACTCGACTACGACGACTGCTGGACCGGCTTTGAAAAGGGCAAGGTCGACTGATGCTGAAGCCCCTGATGGCGGTGTTGGGTTTAAGCGGGGCTCTTCTGCTTTGCGCCTGCGCCCCAGGCGGGTCGGTGTCCGCGCCGGCCTCGTCCAATGCGCCGACGCAGAGCGCCGAGGCCTCGGCCTGCGCCGCGCGCGGCGGCGAGATGCGCCAGGTCGGCAAGCTGCAGTCCTGGCGCTGTGTCGTCAAATACGCCGATGCCGGCCAGCGCTGCACCGATAAGGCTCAATGCCAAGGCGATTGTCTGGCCGACCCGGCGTCCCATCCGGCCCCCGGCGCCCCTGCCGCCGGGATATGCGCCGCCGACAGCAACACCTTCGGCTGCCGCACCACGATCAGGGACGGCAAGGCGAACGCCACGCTCTGCATCGATTGACGACATGAAAAAAGCCCCGCCGCGATCGCGACGGGGCCCTTGTTCTGCGCCAGCGCCTTTTAGGGGTGCGGCGGCGTGTTCGAGGTGGTCATGCCGCCGTCCGCATTGCCGGCTTCGGCCTTGATGGCGTCGGCCTTGGCGTCGGCCTTCTTCTGTACGGCGTCGGCCTGGGCGTTCAGGGCGTCTGCCTGAGCGGCGGTGGGGGCGGCGTCGGCCTGGTTCTCAAGCTGGGTCGCCGTGACGTTGGCTTCAGCCTCAACGGCGTCGGCGCGGGCGGCCGCTTCCTTCTCGGCAGGGTTCTGGCAGGCGGCGAGGCCAGCCATGGCGGCGACGGAAACAGCGGCGAGAACGAGTTTGCGCATGATGAATGCTCCAAAGAGTTGAGCCTTGGAAACTCCTGATCTCCCATTCGGTTCACGCCGTTGTGATCACATTTTCAACCCGCCTCAGCAAAGGCCACGCGCGCGGCGCCCAGCAGGGCGGCGTGTTTGTGCAGGATCACCTTGGTCGGGATGGCGGCCATATAGTCTTGGAACCGACCCTTGCGCTCGAATCGCTGGCGGAAGGGACTGGCCTGAATGAAGGGCAGGATGCGCGGGACGATTCCGCCGGCGATATAGACCCCGCCGCGCGCTCCGGTGGTCAGGGCGATGTCGCCCGCCACGGCGCCCAGCATGGCGCAGAAGCGGGCCAGGGTGGCGCCGCACGGACTGTTCGGATCGGCCAGCGCCTGAGCCGTGATCTGGGCGGGGTCGTCGATATGGGTCTGGCGGCCGTCGATCTCGGCTAGGGCGCGATGCAGGTTCAGCAGACCGGGACCGCAGATCAGCCGCTCGATGGAGACCCGGTCGTAGCGGCGTCGCAGAATGCGCAGCACCTCGTCCTCAATCGGATCGCCCGGCGCAAAGCAGGCGTGGCCGCCCTCGCTGGCCAGCGCCATTTCGCGGCCGTGGGCGTCGCGCGCCAGGGCGGACACGCCAAAACCCGTCCCCGGTCCCACCAGGGCGATGGCGGCGTGCGGATCGCCTTCCGCCGGTCCCCCGAGAGACGCCAGTTCGTTGCCCGGCACGACGGGCGCGCCCCAGGCCAGCGCCTCGAAGTCGTTGATCAGCCGCACCGGCTGCAGGCCCAGCGTCTGAAGCTCGCCTTCCGACACCCGCCAGGGCGAGTTGGTCAGGTCGATGGCGCCGTCCGTAACGGGACCCGCCACGGCGATCACCCCGCCCGTCGGCTTGACCTCGCAGCCGTCCAGGAAGGCCTTCACCCCTTCCAGGAAGGTCGGATAGGTCTCGGCCGGAAAGCTGTCGAAATGCTCCAGCACCGTGCGGCCCTCGACGGCCCGGGCCAGGGCGAACCGGGCGTTGGTGCCGCCGACGTCGCCGACCAGAAGCGGCCCCGCAGTCATGCTCTCCTGCGTCATGCGGTCCTCCGTCAGGCGTCCACGGCGCGGTCGACGACGTTCGGATCGGGCGGGCCGTCGTCGTGGCCGTCGGCGCCGATGGGGGCGGTGAAACAGACGCTGGCGCCTTCCTCGGCCGTCGAAACCGCCTGGCGGAAGGCGCCGAACAGCTCGCGCCCATAACCCCAGGACGAACCCTCAGCGTGCGCGCGCGACCGAGCGGCGGCTGGACGCGCGCTCAGGTCTTCGACGCCCACCGTGGTCAGCACCCCCGCCTCGGGATCCAGCCGGATCACGTCGCCGTCGCGCACATGGGCCAGCGGCCCGCCCGCCAGCGCCTCAGGGCTGACGTGGATGGCGGCGGGCGTCTTGCCGCTGGCGCCCGACATGCGGCCGTCGGTGACGAAGGCGACCTTGAAGCCCTTGTCCTGGAGCACGCCCAGCGCGGGCGACAGGCTGTGCAGTTCCGGCATCCCGTTGGCGCGCGGCCCCTGAAAGCGCAGCACCACCACCACGTCGCGGTCCAGCTTTCCGTCCTTGAAGGCCTGCAGCGCGTCTTCCTGCGTCTCGAACACGGCGGCGGGGGCCTCGACAATGCGGTTCTCAGGCTTGACCGCCGAGATCTTGATGACCGCCCGGCCCAGGTCGCCCTGCACCAGCCGCAAGCCGCCCTCGCGGTCGAACGGGTCCGAGGCGGGCCGCAGGATAGCCAGGTCCAGACTCTCCTTCACCGTGTCGCGCCAGACCAGTTCGCCGTCCTCCAGCCGGGGCTCCTTGAAATAGGGCTCAAGGCCTTGGCCCATGATGGTCGTCACATCGGGGTGCAGATTGCCCGCCTCGACCAGTTCACGGGTGACGAAGGCGACCCCGCCCGCCGCCTGGAAGGCGTTCACGTCTGCCGAACCGTTCGGATAGACCCGCGCCAGCAGAGGCGTGACCGAGGACAGTTGATCCATGTCGGTCCAGTCGATCAACACCCCCGCCGCCCGCGCCATGGCCACCAGGTGGATGGCGTGGTTGGTCGATCCCCCGGTGGCCAGCAGGGCGACGATCATGTTGACGATGGTCTTCTCCGACACGATGTCGGCCATGCGCCCACGCCCCTCGCGCGCCAGCTCGATCGCCCGCTGGGCCGCTGCCGCCGTCAGGGCGTCGCGCAGGCCGGTGTCCGGGTGGACGAAGGCGGTCGAGGGCATGTGCAGCCCGGCGACCTCCATCATCATCTGGTTGGAGTTGGCCGTGCCGTAGAAGGTGCAGGTGCCGGGCGAGTGGTAGGAGGCGATCTCGCTCTTCAGTAGTTCGGCGCGGTCGATCAGCCCTTGCGCATATTCAGCGCGCACCCGGGCCTTTTCGGCATTGGGTATGCCGCTGGGCATTGGCCCGGCCGGGGCGAAGACGACGGGCAGATGGCCGAACGCCAGCGCGCCCATGAACAGGCCCGGCACGATCTTGTCGCACACGCCCAGCATCAGGGCGGCGTCGAACGCGTCGTGGGTCAGGGCCACCCCCGTCGACATGGCGATGACGTCGCGGCTGAACAGGCTCAGCTCCATGCCGGGGCGCCCCTGGGTGACGCCGTCGCACATGGCCGGGGTGCCGCCCGCCACCTGGGCCGTGGCGCCGGCCTCGCGCGCGGCCTGTCGGATGATCTCGGGGAAGCGCTCGAACGGATGGTGCGCCGACAGCATGTCGTTATAGGCGGTGACGACGCCGAGGTTGGGCTGGGCGCCGGTCATGGCCGTCAGCTTGTCGGCCACGGTCTGTCCGGCGAAGGCGTGGGCCCAGTTGGCGCAGGACAGCTTGGCCCGTCCCGGCCCGGAGCCGGTCGCTGCGTCCATGCGGCGCAGATAGTCGGCGCGCGTCTGTCGGCTGCGTGCGACGATGCGGTCGGTGACCTCGGCCACCACAGGATTGAGCGCCATCACCCGGCCTCCGTCCAGAACACTTCAAGGGGGGCGTTCGCCGCGATCAGGGCGGCGATGGGGCTGACGGCGGGATCGCGCGTCGCCTCACGCTCGAACACGGCGCGCTTCTTTGCGCCCGTCAGGGCCAGCACCACGCGCCGCGCCGAGACCAGCCACGGCAGGTTCAGCGTCAGCCGCTCCTGCGGCGGCGCCGCGCCGTCGCGCCCGGTAGGCACGCCATAGACGGCCGGCTTCAGCCCCGGCGTCAGCAGGGTGGTCAACGTCGGACTGCCGGGGAACATCGAACAGATATGTCCGTCCTCGCCCATGCCCAGCAGGACGGCGTCCAGCGGGCGGCTTTCTGCGGCCAGCGCCTGAGAGGCGAGGGCGGCCGCCCGGTCCACCGTCACGGCGGGGCTGTAGAGCGGGATGAACCGGGCGGCGGCGGCCGGGCCTGTCAGCAGGGCGCGCTTCAACAGGGCCGCGTTCGAAGCCGGCGAGGTCTCGGGCACATAGCGCTCGTCCACCAACGTCGCCGTAACACCGGCCCAGTCGAGATCGGCTTCAGACAACCGCGCGTAGATAGGCGAGGGCGTCGACCCGCCCGACCCGGCGAACAGGGCGCGCCCGTCGGCCGCCAGCGCGTCCGCCAGCGCCGCGGCCAAGCGGGCGGCGGCCGCCTCGGCCCATGCATCGAGAGTAGGAAAGCTCTGGATCATACTGGCGCCTTCCTTCTCCCCTCGTGGGAGAAGGTGGCTCGCGTAGCGAGACGGATGAGGGGGACGTTAGCCCCACTCTCCGCCGTCTTACTTGATGACACAGCCCCCTCATCCGACCTGCTTCGCAGGCCACCTTCTCCCACGAGGGGAGAAGGAAGAATGTCGGCATCTTTCATCTCACGTTCCACTTCCTGCCCGTGCGCGACAGCAGCACCTCCGCTGCCTCCGGTCCCCAGGTCCCCGCCGCATAGTCCAGCGGCCGACACTCTCGGCACGACCAGGCGTCGGCCACCTCGTCCACCCATTTCCACGCCTGCTCGGCCTCGTCTCGCCGCACGAACAGGGTGGAGTCGCCATGCAGGGCGTCCAGCAGCAGCCGCTCATAGGCGATGCGGCGACGCGGCGGGGCGCCGTCCTTGCCGTCTTGCCCCCACGACAGGCTCATCTGGATCGGCTGAAGCTGCATCCGCTGCTCCAGCCCCGGCTTCTTGTTCATCACCGACAGGGAGATGTCTTCATCGGGCTGAAGCTCGATGACCAGGCGGTTGTCGTAGATGGCCCCGCGCTCGCCGTGGCCGAAGATGGAGTGGGGCACCGGTTTGAACTGGATGACGATCTCGGTGCGCTTTTCCGCCAGCCGCTTGCCGGTCCGCATGAAGAAGGGCACGCCCGCCCAGCGCCAGTTGTCGATATCGGCGCGCAAGGCGACGAAGGTCTCCGTGTCCGACGGCTGGCCGCGCTCGGCTTCATAGCTCCGGGCCGGGCGTCCATCGACCTCTCCGCTCGTATACTGGCCGCGCACGGTCACGCGCTCGGCGTCCTCGGCCATGACGGGGCGAAGCGAACGCAGCACCTTCACCTTCTCATTACGCACGGAGTCCGGGTCCAGATCGCTGGGCGGCTCCATCGCCACCAGACACAGCAACTGCAGCATGTGGTTCTGCACCATGTCCCGCAGGGCGCCGTATTCGTCGTAATAGGGCCAGCGGTCGCCGACGCCGACCGTCTCCCCGACCGTGATCTGCACATGGTCGATGGTCAGATTGTTCCACAGCGGTTCGAAGATGGCGTTGCCGAAGCGCAGGGCGATCAGGTTCTGCACCGTCTCCTTGCCGAGATAGTGGTCGATGCGGAACACCTGCCGCTCGTCAAAGGCGTGGGCCACCGCATCGTCGATTTCGCGGAAGCTCTCCAGATCGCGCCCGACCGGCTTTTCCAACACGATGCGGTCGTCGGGACCGGCCAGACCGGCGGCCTTCATCGCCGTGACGATGCGACCGTAGAGCGACGGCGACACCGCCAGAAAAGCCGTGATCGCGCCCTCGCCAGCGCGCGCCCTCAGCGGCTTCAGGCTGTCAGCGTCGGTGGCGTCGACCGCCATGTAGTCCAGCCGGTCGGCCAGTCGTCGCCAGCTGTCTTCGCTCCATGCGTTGTCGGCCTCGGCGCGGGGCTGAACCGCCGCACGCACCTTTTCCAGATAGGCCTCGGTCGTCTCTTCGGTGCGGGCGGCGGCGATGATCTTCAGCCCGTCCGGCAGCAGGCCGTCGTGATCCAGGAAATACAGCGACGGCAGCAGCATCCGCATGGCGAGGTCGCCCCCGCCTCCGAACAGTATCAGCGCCGCCATTCAGGTCTCCTTCGCTTGAGGCCGACCCGACCAGCGGGCCGTCAGCCTTTACCGTCGGCCTTCATCGTGGCCGGTTCCGCCCGCCGGGCCAAGACGTCCAGCACGTCCTGAAACACCATGTCACGCGCGTGCAGAAGCACCAGCAGGTGATAGATCAAATCCGCCGCCTCGCTGGCGAGTTCCGCATTATCTCCCGCCGCCCCGGCCAGAGCCGTCTCGACGCCCTCTTCGCCGACCTTCTGGGCCGCGCGTTTGGGGCCTTGGGCGAGCAGGCGCGCGGTCCAGCTGTCGTTGGGATCAGCCTTGGCCCGGACATGGATGGTGCGCTCCAGCCGCCCGATGCGGCCCAGGCCGGGAGCGTCCTCCTCGCCGAAGCAGCTGATGCGGTTCAGGTGGCAGGCGTTGCCGACCGGGCGCACCTTCACCACCACGGCGTCGCCGTCGCAGTCGGGCGTCACCGAGACGACGTTAAGAAAGTCCCCTGACGTCTCGCCCTTCCTCCACCGCTCGCCGCGCGAGCGCGAGAAGAAGGTCGCCTGCCCGCTGTCCAGCGTTTCACGCAACGCTGCTTCGTCCATATAGGCCAGCGTCAGCACCTGAAGCGTGTCGGCGTCCTGCACCACGGCGGGGATCAGGCCGCCGCCCTTGGCGAAGTCGATCCGGGAAATGTCGAGGGATTGGAGGTCGGGCATTATTGTAATCCGCTCATCCCGGCGGACGCCGGGATCCAGTTAGAGCCCCGTGCGGTGGCGCAGAAACCTTGTGCGCCTGTGCTTCGGCCGTCTGTATTTTGGGCCAAAGCACTGGATCCCGGCGTGCGCCGGGATGAGCGGGAGGGGAGGGGACAGATCATATCCTCACCTCCACGCCTTGCCGATCCAGATAACGCTTCAATTCCGGCACTGTGATCGCGCCTGAGTGAAACACGCTCGCGGCCAAGGCCCCCGACACGTCCGCCAGCACGAACACCTCGCGGAAATGCTCCACCGCGCCCGCTCCGCCCGAGGCGACCAGCGGAATGGTCAAACGCCGCCTAGCCTCGGCCAACTGCGCCACGTCATACCCGTTCCGCACTCCGTCCTGATCGATGCAGTTCAGCACGATCTCGCCCGCGCCCAGCCTCTGCGCCTCGACGATCCACTCCATCGTCAGCCGCCCCGCGCCGCGCCGGGCGTTCGGATCGCCGGTGTATTGATGCACCCGCCATTCGCCGTCCTGAAAGGCGCTGTCGACGCCGACGACGACGCACTGGCGCCCCAGCCGCGCGGCCATCTCGCCAATCAGTTCGGGCCGCTCCAGCGCGGGCGAGTTGATCGACACCTTATCCGCCCCGTGATCGAGGCAGCGCGCCGCCTGCTCGACGTTGCGGATGCCGCCCGCCACGCAGAAGGGAATGTCCAGCAGGCGGGCGATGTCCTGCACCCAGCCATAGTCCAGCGTCCGCCCCTCGGGGCTGGCCGTGATGTCGTAGAAGACCAGTTCGTCGGCGCCCTGATCGCGATAGCGCGCGGCCAGTTCAGCGGCGTCGCCCATGTCGACATGGCCCTCGAACCGCACGCCCTTGACCACCCGGCCGTCCTTGACGTCGAGGCAGGGGATGATGCGTCTCGCTGTCATGTGGCGACGGCTCTCAGCGCCTCGGCCACGGTGAAGCGACCGGCATAGAGCGCGCGGCCGGTGATGGCGCCCGCGCAGCCGATGGCCTTGGCCGCCCTCAGGTCGTCCAGATCCGCCACCCCGCCCGAGGCCTGGATCTCCAGATCAGGCCGACGACGGACGGCTTCGGCCAGCAGGTCCTGATTCAACCCAGTCAGGGCGCCGTCACGGCCCACGTCCGTGATCAGGATGTGGCGCAGCATCCCGACTGGATAGCGGTCCAGAACGCTCCACAGATCGACGCCCGACGACTGGGTCCAGCCCTTCAGGGCGGGCACGGGCAGGCCGTCCTCGTAGCGGACGTCCAGAGCCAGGGCGATGGCTTCGGGGCCGAACTGCTCCAGCCATTTCAGCACCTGATCCGTATCGGTGACGGCCAGCGAGCCGACGACGACGCGGCTGATCCCGGCCCCCAGCAGGTGTTCGATATCCTTTTCCGAGCGGACGCCGCCGCCCGACTGGACCTTGATGTCCACGGCCTGGGCCATGTCGCCGATCAGCGCATACTGGCGCGCCTCGCCTGCTTTGGCCCCGTCCAGGTCGATGACGTGGATCCACTCGGCCCCCTCGGCGGTGAAGGCCGCCAGCCGGTTGGCGGGATGGGCGTCGTAACGGGTCACGTGATTGAAATCGCCGTGCAGCAGGCGAACCGCATGGCCGTCGATCAGGTCGATTGCGGGGTAGATAATCACGCGGGCAGCTCCAGGAAGTTCTTCAGAATACGCGCCCCGGCGGCGGCCGAGCGTTCCGGGTGGAACTGGCAGCCCCAGCGGTTGGCGCTGTTGACCACGGCGGGCACGGGCGCGCCGTAGTCGGCGGCGGCGAGGGTCGCCGGGCCGTCGGGACAGACGAAGCCGTGGACGAAATAGGCCCAGTCGCCGTCTTTCACGCCGTCCAGCAGCGGATCCTCGCGCCGGATGCTCAGACGGCTCCAGCCCATGTGCGGCGAGGGGCGCAACGGGGCGGGAAGGATGGCCTCGACCCGGCCGGGGATCAGGCCCAGCAGCTCGACGTCGCCGTCTTCCGCACTCGTCTCGAACAGCAGCTGCTGGCCCAAGCAGACGCCCAGCAGCGGGCGCGTGAACCGGCGCAGCGGCTCGACCAGATCCAGCGCCTTCAGCCGCTGCATCGCATAGCCCGCCGCCCCGACGCCCGGCAGGATCACCCGCTCGGCCTCGGCCACATCGGCGGGGTCGTCAGTGATCCGCACCCGCGCGCCCAGCCGCTCCAGCGCGAACCGCACCGAGGCGACATTGCCCGCCCCGTAACCGATCAGGGTGACCTCTCTCATCCTTCTCCCCTCGTGGGAGAAGG
>KB291736.1:77630-82287 GCA_000318405.1 Brevundimonas diminuta 470-4
CGCCGAAGGCGCTCGGATGAGGGGGCTGTGGCCGCACGCGAGAGGGAGGAGGGTGAAGCCGACATCCCCCTCATCCGTCTCGCTCCGCGAGCCACCTTCTCCCACGAGGGGAGAAGGACAATGCAGACGCTCATCACAGCACGCCCTTTGTGCTGGGCACCACATCGCCTTCGACGCGGATCGCCTGACGCAGGGCGCGGCCCAGCGCCTTGAACACGGCCTCGGTCTTGTGGTGGTCGTCGTCGCCGGTGACGCGGACGTGGACCGCCGCGCCCAGATTCTCGGCCAGCGACCGCACGACGTGCGCGGTCAGATCGGTGCGGTAATCGCCCAGCATCGGCGTGGCGAACGTCCCTTCGAACACCGGATAGGGCCGTCCCGACAGGTCGATGGAGACGGACGCTTCCGCTTCGTCCATCGGCAGGACAAAGCCGTAGCGGCCGATGCCGCGCCGCTCGCCCAACGCCTGTTTCAGCGCCTGCCCCAGAGCAATGGCGCAGTCCTCGATCGTGTGGTGCGGGTCGATGTGCAAATCGCCTTCGCACGCCAGACGGATGGAGAACCCGCCGTGCGCCGCCACCTGTTCGATCATGTGCTCGAAGAAGCCGACGCCGGTTTCGATCTTGACCGGCCCGGCGCTGTCCAGATCGACGGCGCAGACGATGCGCGTCTCCCTGGTGTCGCGGATGGCCTGACCGATACGGTGGCGGCGCGCGCCGGGGCTGGCGGCGCCCAGGGCGGTCAGCAGGCGATCATTGACCTCGGGCTTCAGCGAGACGGGCAGGCGCAGCCGCTCGCCCGCCGGATCGGCGCTTAAGCCATAGCGGCGCAGGGCCTCCACCACGCCCGTCGGGTCCGAGGGCTTGGCGATGATCACAGGCCCGACCCCGGCCTCCAGCGCCATGATGCGCGACAGGGCCTCGGCGACGCGGGCGCGCTCGCGGCGCACGCCGCTGATGCGCTCGGCCGTCTCCATCATCCGCGACGGATCCAGCGCCTGCATCGCCAGTCGCACCGAAACCTCGGGCAGGGCGTAGGGCTCCAGCACGCCGGTCAGCCGCGCCAGCGTCTGCTCCTGCCCGACCGCCGCCCCGACTCGCGCCCCCGCCAGCCCATAGGCCAGCGACAGGCTGCGCAGCACGATCAGATTGGCGTGATCCTTCACCACCGCCGCAGCGGACGGCGCCTCGGCGAACTCGACCAGCCCCTCGTCCACGACCAGCAGGGCGGGGGCGACGCGCTCGGCCATCTCGGCCACGGCCTCGGGCGAGCCGAGGGCGCGGACGACCACGGCGGCGGTGTCGGCGCCGTCGGCCGGTCGGGCGTAGAGGGCGGCCAGTGCTTGATAGGGCTCGGCGTCGGGCGCCTGCACCTTCAACCCGTCGCGCGCGGCCAGGCGCCAGACCAGCTCCAGCCCGTGCGTCAGGCCACGCGTCGGCAGCACCTGATCGGCGCCGACGCCATACAAGGCGGCCATGCGGGCGGCCAGCGCGGTCGGCTCGGCCGGATAGCGCTCCAGACCGTCGCCGCCCGACACGAGCGGAGAATAAGGGGCGGGCAGCGTCATCCCGCGCTCCTCAGATCGGCGGCTCTGGCGTGGGCTTCCAGCCCCTCCAGCCGCGCCAGCGCGGCGGCGACGGGGGCCAGGGCGGCGGCGCCCTTTTCGGTGACCGTCTGCACCGACATCGCAGTCATGAAGCTGGCGGTGGTCACCCCGCCCAGCGTCCGCGCGGCGCCGTCGGTCGGCAGGACGTGGCTGGGCCCGGCGGCGTAGTCGCCCAGCGTCTCGGCCGCCCAGCGCCCGACGAAGACGGCGCCCGCCGCGCTGATGCGCTCGACCAGTTTCTCGGCCTCTTCCGTCTGGATCGACAGGTGTTCGGGGCCATAGAGGTTCGCCACCTCACAAGCCTCGGCCATGTCGCGCACGCGGATGGCGCGGGCCTCGGCCAAGGACGCGCGGGCGATGGCGGCGCGGGGCAGGTGCTCCACCTGACGCTCGACCTCGGCGATGATTTCGCTCAGGGCCGTGCCGCTGTCGGAGACAAGGATCACCTGCGCATCCGCGTCATGTTCGGCCTGGCTCAACAGATCCGCCGCGACAATCTCGAAATCGGCGTCGCGGTCGGCGATGACCAGCAATTCCGACGGTCCCGCCGGCAGGTCTTGCGCCGGACCGCCGGGCAGGGCGGAGGCGTAGCGCTTGGCTTCGGCCACATAGGCGTTGCCGGGACCGAACAGCTTGTCGACCGGCGCGATGACGCCGTCTTCCAGTTCGGCGCCGAAGGTCAGGGCGGCGATGGCCTGCGCCCCGCCCAGCAGCCACAGCTCGTCTAGCCCCGCCTCGGCGGCGGCGGCGATCATGGCGGGGTGGACCGAGCCGTCCTTCGACGGCGGCGTCACGGCGACGCGCCGCCCGACCCCGGCCACGCCCGCCGGAATGGCCAGCATCAGCAGCGATGAAAACAGCGGCGCCGTTCCGCCCGGAACATAGAGCCCCGCCGAGCCGATGGGCCGCCAGACCAGCCTGGACTTCACGCCCGGCGTCGTCTCGATGAAGGGCGTGTCCTCGGGCTTCGTCGCCTGATGGAAGACGCGCACATTGTCGGCGGCGACCCGCAGGGCGCGGGCGGCGGCGGGCGGCAGGTCGCGGCGCGCCTTGGTCGCAGCGGCCTCGGTGATTTCGATGCGGCGCGGCGGGGCGCCGTCCAGACGCGTGGCCCAGTCGGTCACGGCCTCGCCGCCGCGCGCCTGCACGTCGTCGAAGATCTCGCGCACCACGCTGGCGACGAAGCCCTCGGTGCGGCGTTGTGGGCGGGCCAGGGCGGCCTTGCGCCCGGCGGCGTCCAGTTGGTTCCAGTCGATACGCTTCATCACATCATCTTCTCGATGGGCAGGACCAGGATGGCCGACGCCCCTTCGGCCTTCAGTTTCTCCAGCGTCTCCCAGAAGACCGCCTCCTGACATACGGCGTGGACGGCCACGGCGTCGTCACGGCCCGACAGAGGCATGACGGTCGGCGATCCAGCCCCGGGCAACAGGGCGGTGATCCGGTCCAACGCCGCGCGCGGCGCGTTCAGCATCACGTATTTGGCCCCTTGCGACGACACCACGCCGGCCATCCGCTCGACGACGGAGTCCAGCAGGTGTTGAAGCCCGGCCTCGGGCGGCGCCGGCGCCTTGATCAGCACCGCCTGGCTGTCCAGCACCGTCTCGCGCGCGCTCAGGCCGTTGGCCTCCAGCGTCGCCCCGGTCGAGACCAGATCGCAGATGGCGGCGGCCAGCTTCAGCCGGGGAGCCACCTCGACCGCGCCGCGCATGGTGACGATGTCGGCGTTCACGCCCGCCTCATCCAGAAAGCGACGCAGAATCTTGGGGTAGGAGGTCGCGATCCGCAGGCCCTGCAATGATGACGGCCCGGCATAGTCCAGCCCCGGCGGCGTCGCGATCTTCAGCGTGCAGCGCCCGAAGCCCAGCGGCATGACGACCTCGGCGTTCGGCCCGCCGTTCTTCACCTCTTCCAGCACATTCTCGCCGACGATCCCTAAGTCGCAGACCCCGTCCGCCACGAAGGTCGGAATGTCGTCGTCGCGCACCCGCAGCAGGTCGATCGGATAGTTCTCGATCCGATACAGCAGGTCGTTATTGCCCTTGATCACGCGCAGGCCCGCATCGCGGACCAGATCGAGGCTGCGTTCGGCCAGACGGCCGGATTTCTGGACGGCGATGCGCAGCCGCCCCTGAACCGTACTCATGATGTCAACTCAGGCTTTCAGTCTGTCCAGCACCAGCCGATAGCCCTGGTGCGGCATGTCCTTCAGGGAGCGGGCGACGCGCACGACGGTGGTCGGGCTGGCCGAGGCCTCGGCGGCGATCTCGCGATAGGTCCTGTCCCCGGCGTCCAGCATCCGCGCCACCTGCCACCGCTCGGCCATGGCGCGCAGCTCGGCCGGGGTGCACAGATCGGCCAGAAACGCGCCTGCCTCCTCCCGCGTCTTCAGCGAAAGCAGGGCGTCCAGCAGGGCGATCTTGGCGGCGTCGGTGCTCATGGTGTGTTCCATTATGCTGTAACGATGGAACGGTCAAGGGAGGTGAGTTGACGTCGCCCGCTTTTTCCTCCCCACTGGCGTGGGGAGGAAAAAGCGGGCGACCACTCGCTAGTCGAGCTTCGCCGCTCTATCTGTCCGCCATGAGCAAGGTTCTGATCATCGGCGCGGGACACGCGGGGGGCTCGGCGGCGGCGCTGCTGAGGCAGTATGGGTTCGAGGGCGAGATCGTCCTGGCGGGGCAGGAGACGGCGCCGCCCTATCAGCGGCCGCCCCTATCCAAGGCCTGGCTGAAAGGGGAGGCGGGTCTGGAGGACCTGCTGCTGCGCCCCGAGAGCTTCTACGCCGAGCAGGACATCGCCCTGCGCACCGGCGTCACGGCGACCGCCATCGATGCGGGCGCCAAGATCGTGACCTTCGCCGACGGCGCAGTCGAGACCTATGACACGCTGATCCTGGCCACCGGCTCGACGGCGCGCAAGCTGGCCATCCCCGGCGCCGACCGGCCGGACCTGCTGGAGTTGCGCACGCTGGAGGACGCCGAGCGGCTGAAGGCGGTTCTGGCTCCGGGCAAGCGGCTGGCGGTGGTCGGCGGCGGCTATGTCGGGCTGGAG
>KB291736.1:82307-102202 GCA_000318405.1 Brevundimonas diminuta 470-4
CGGCGGCGGCTATGTCGGGCTGGAGGCGGCGGCCTCGGCCCGCGCCCTGGGCGCCGAGGCGGTGGTGATCGAGCGTATGGACCGGGTGCTGGCCCGCGTGGCGTCGCAGCCTCTGTCGGCCTTCTTCACCGACCTGCACAAAAAGCATGGCGTCGAGATTCTGACCGGCGCCGAGGTCGCGGGGTTCGAGGATGCCGGGGTGCGTCTGGCGGACGGGACACTGATCGCGGCGGATGCGGTGCTGGTCGGCGTCGGCGCCTTCGCCTGCGAGGCCCTGGCGCGCACGGCGGGACTGGCGTGCGACAATGGCGTGGTGGTGGACGAGACCGCCCGCACCCGCGACCCGCACATCTACGCCATCGGCGACGTGACGCGGCGGCCCATTCCGGTCCACGGCGGCGTCATGCACCGGCTGGAGAGCGTGCCCAACGCGCTGGAACAGGCCAAGCAGGCGGCCAGCGCCATCGTCGGCCGCGCGGCCCCGGCGCCGGAGGTCCCCTGGTTCTGGTCCGACCAGTACGACGTCAAGCTGCAGATCGCGGGCGTACCTTTCGACGCGGACCGTCAACTGGTGCGCGGCGATCCGGCCAGCGGCGGCTTCTCCGTCTTCCATCTGGCGGGAGAGCGCATCGTCGCGGTGGAGGCGGTCAACGCCCCGGCCGACTTCATGGGCGGCCGCCTGCTGATCGGCAAGGGGACGCCGGTCGACGATGTCCTGCTGGCCGACCCGGCGGTCTCGATCAAGGCGGTGGCCAGGCCTCAGGCGTGACCTGCGTGTGACATTGAAGTCGCAAGTGCGATTTAGTCGCAGGAGTCAGATTGTCGCACCCTGAAATGGTGCTAATGCGAGCCGGTCTCAATCATAGATCGGTTCCTCCCCCAATGTCCGACGCCCGCCCTGACACTCGCTCCTCCGCCCTCAAGGCGCTTCTGTTCGCGTCCAGCGCCGCCGGGATGCTGTGCGCTGCGCCGGCGATGGCGGCAGCTGCCGACGAAGCCGCGCCCGCCGACGGCGTGATCAGCCAGGACGCCACCCACCTGGGCACGGTGGACGTGAACGGCCATCGCGTGAAGCGCGAGCCGAAGGACCCGCAGTTCGTCTCCCCCCTGGTCGATACGCCGCGCGCCGTGACGGTGATTCCGCAGCAGATCATCGAACAGACCGCGGCCACCTCGCTGCAGGATATCCTGCGCACCTCGCCGGGCATCACCTTCGGCGCGGGCGAGGGCGGCCAACCGCTGGCCGACCGGCCCTTCATCCGGGGCCAGGCCTCGGGCAACAACATCTTCGTCGACGGCGTGCGCGACACCGGCGGTCAGCAGCGCGAGGTCTTCAACCTGGAGCAGGTCGAGGTCATCAAGGGCGCCGATTCCGTCTATTCGGGCCGGGGCTCGGGCGGCGGCAGCATCAATCTGTCGTCCAAGGCGCCGCGCCTGACCAACTTCGTCAACGCCTCGGCCGGGGCCGGCACGGACGATTATCTGCGCGGCACGGTGGACGCCAACTGGCAGGTGGGGCCGACCGCCGCCATGCGCCTGAACCTCATGGCCTCGCAGGGCGACGTGCCGGGCCGCAACGGCGCCGATTTCGACAAGTGGGGCGTCGGCGCCGCGATCGCGGCGGGCCTGGGCACGCCGACGACCGTCACCGCCAGCTACTACCACCTCGACAGCAACCAGCTGCCTGACTACGGCATCCCGCTCTACACCAAGCTGGGCGGGGCGACGGCGCCGCGTCCGGACGCCTCTGGCGTGCTGGACGTGCCTTACGACAGCTTCTACGGCCTGAAGGCGCGCGACTATCTGAACAATACGGTCGACAGCCTGACGCTGGAGGTCGAGCACCGCTTCAGCGACAATCTGGCCCTGCGCAATGTCACCCGCTATTCGCAGACGCTGAACGACTACGTCGTCACCAACCCCGGCGACGGCGGCGCGGCGCAGAAGATCAACGGCGTCTGGTGGATGAAGCGGGGCCTGAAGTCGCGCTGGAACCCGGCCGAGACCCTGGCCAACGTCACCGACCTGCACGGCTCGTTCCTGACCGGGTCGATCAAGCACGATTTCGACGTCGGCGTTGAGCTGTCGCGCGAGAAGAACCGGAACGCCTCCTATACGGTCACGACCCTGACCGGCACGGCCTGTCCGGCGCCGCTGACGGGGCTGGACTGCACCCCGGACTACGCCCCCAATCCGAACGATCCGTGGACGGGCGCGAAGACGCGCGGTCTGGTCAGCCGCTCGGACACGGACGCCGTGGGCGTCTACGCCTTCGACGCCATCCGCCTGAACGACCGGCTGATCCTGAATCTGGGCCTGCGCTGGGACGACTATTCGGTCGAGGGGCTGAACGCCTCGGGCACGGTTGCGGCGCCGGTCTACACCGCCACGCGCGGCGACTGGGACTTCGTCAACTATCAGGTCGGCCTGGTCTACAAGCCGACGGCGAACAGCAGCGTCTACGCCTCCTGGTCCACCGCCTCGACGCCGCCGACCATCTCGGCCGGGGATCAGAACACGGGCACGACCAACGGCAGCGCCAACTTCGTCGCCACCGTTCTCGACCCTGAGGAAACCGAGAGCTTCGAGATCGGCGCCAAGGCCAATCTGTTCGGCGATCGCCTGGCGCTCAGCGGCGCCCTGTTCCACCTGACCCGCAAGAACGCGGCCATTCTGGTGGCGCCGGACCGCTATGAGCAGGCGGGCGAGGCCAGGGTGCAGGGTCTGGAACTGGGCGTGTCAGGCAACATCACCGACAAGTGGCAGGTGTTCGGCGGCTACACCTGGATGGACTCCGAGCTGGTGCGCGGCGCCTACAACAGCATCAATCTGGGCGACGCCCTGGCCAATACGCCCGAGCACAGCGCCAGCCTGTTCACCACCTATCGCGTCCTGCCGAAACTGAGCCTGGGCGGCGGCGTCTACTATGTGTCGAAATCCTGGGGCGGCAATCAGGGCGGGGCCGGCGGCGGGTCCAACCGCGTCTATGCGCCGGACTATACGCGCGTCGACCTGTTCGCCTCCTACGCCGTCAGCGAGCGCGCCTCGCTGCAGCTGAATGTCCAGAACGCCGGGGATGAGGAATACATCATCCGCACCAACGGCGTGCACCACGCCGACGTCGCCCCGGCGCGTCAGGCGATTCTGACCCTGAACGTCCGCTACTAAGAGGCCGCGTTTCGCGTCATCATGTCGGCCCCGCGCTTTCGTCAGGCTGCGGGGCCGATGCGTTTCCAGACGGTGAGAGAGCCATGCTGCTGCACATCCCCGAAGTCTTCACCAAGGCCGAGGTGCAGGCGCTGCGCCGGACGCTGGACGCCGGTCCGTGGGCCGACGGCAATATGACGTCGGGGCATCAGTCGGCGAGCGCCAAGCGCAATCAGCAGTTGCCCGAGGACAGCGCCGCGGCGCGCGAGGTCTCGGCACTCGTGGTCCAGGCGCTGAACGCCAACCCCATGTTCGTCTCGGCCGCCCTTCCGCACACGATCTTTCCGCCCCTGTTCAATCGCTATGAGGGCGGCGGCGAGTTCGGCACCCACGTCGACAACGCCATTCGTCAACGCGACGGCCATCGCATCCGCAGCGACCTGTCGGCCACCCTCTTCCTGTCCGAGCCGGAGGACTATGACGGCGGCGAACTGATCATCGAGGAGATGTACGGCGCCCAGTCGATCAAGCTGCCGGCGGGCGATCTGGTCCTCTATCCGTCCAAGAGCCTGCACCGGGTGACGCCCGTCACGCGCGGCGCCCGCGTCTCCAGCTTCATGTGGCTGCAGAGCCTGATCCGGGACGACGCCGACCGCGAGACCCTGTTCCGCCTCGACGTGGCGATCCAGCGCGTCAACCTCGACAAGGGGCCCAAGGATCCGGCCGTGATCGAACTGACCGGCGTCTATCACAACCTTCTGCGGCGCTGGTCCGAGGTGTGACGGCTCGGCGCGTTCACAACCGCGCCAGCAGCTCCGCCGCAAAGGTCGAAAGGCTGTCGTCTCGCGCGCCCATGACCACCACCCGGTCGCCCGGGCGGGCCATGTCCACGATGCGGTCGCCGCAGTCGGCGCGGGTCGCCAGGGCCTGCGCCTGACGCCCGGCGGCGCGCACGCCGGCCGCGATGTCCTCGCTGCCGACGCTGCGGTCGGTGGTGCCGCCGTAATAGACCGGCTCGGGCATCAGCAGCACGTCGTCCGATCGCATCAGACCGGCGAAACCCTCGATGAACTCCTGCTGCATCAGCTTCAGCGGGCCGAAGCCGTGCGGCTGGAACAGGATCAGCAACCGTCCGTCAAAGGCGTGCAGGGTCTTCAGCGTGGCGGCGATCTTGTCCGGGTTATGGGCGAAGTCGTCGATGACGGTGACGCCGTTTCGCGTCCCCACCACCTCCAGTCGCCGCCGGATGCCGCTGAAGCTCTCCAGCGCCGCGACCGCCTGATCCATGTCGACGCCCAACGCCCGAACCGCGCCCAGCGCCGCCAGGGCGTTGGCGACATTGTGCGCGCCCGGCACGTTCAGCGTCGCCGCCCGCGCCGCCTCGCCGCGCACGCGCAGCTCAAACGTCATGCCCGTCGGCAGGGGCTGAAGATCATGCGCTGACAGGTCCGCCTCTTCCTCGCCCAGCGCGAAGGTGATGGCCTTGCCGGGCGCTAGAGTCTGGGCCAGCGCCGCCGTCTCGGGATTGTCGAGGTTCAGCACCGCCGTCGTGGCCCGGCCGACGAAGCCGCCGAACAGGTCACGCAGCTCCTCCATCGACTTGTGATCCAGCGAGATGTTGGAGACGACCGCCACCGTCGGGTCATAGCGGGCGATGGAGCCGTCGCTCTCGTCCACCTCGGCCACGAACAGCCCAGTCTCGTTATTTGGTCCGCCGATCAGGGCGCTGGCGAAGGGCTGATCGGGCGTGGCGAAGTTCTTCATCACCGCGCCGTTGACCACGGTGGGTGCGCGCCCCGCCTGATTCAGAATCCACGCCACCATGCCGGTGATGGTCGATTTGCCGCTGGTGCCCGCCACGCCGACCGAGTTGGGGGCCGCGTTGAACAGTTCGCTGAGCAGCTGGGGCCGGGTCTTGATGACGGCGCCGACGCGCCGGGCCGCGCCGATGTCGGGCACGGTGTCCTCGACGGCGCCGGTGGCGATTACCACCTGATCCTTGCTGACCACGCCCGATCCATCTTGAGGATGCAGGGCGACGCCGTGAGCGCGCAGCCAGTCGAACTTCTCGGGCGTGCGCCCCTGATCCAGCGCCCGGTCGGAGCCTGAGATGCGGTTCCCCTGCGCCTGAACGATCATGGCCAGCGGCATCATGCCGGAGCCGCCGACGCCGCAGAAGAAGTAGTCTTTGTTCATCGGCTTGATTTCAATGCGGGAAAGCGGGGAATGTCCGGTCTGACTAGCACGCAAGACGCTCAAGGCCACCCCGTCCATGCAGACCAGACCGTTCCGAATCGGCGTCGTCAACGCCAGCTCCCGTCTCGATCCGGCGCGGGGCGAGGCGATCCGGGCCTGGGCGGCGGCGCAGTGGCCGGACGGTTCGGTCGAGCTGGTGATGCATCCGGCCGTGCATGAGGTCCACGGCCACTTTGGCGGCGACGACGCCACCCGCGCCCGCGCCTTTGTCGAGACGGCCAACGACCCCGACATCGACGCCGTGTGGTTCGCGCGCGGCGGCTATGGCGCCTGCCGCATCGCCGAGGCGGTGATCCCCGAACTGAACGCCCGCGCCTGGGCCAAGCGCTACCTCGGCTATTCCGACGCGGGCAGCCTGCTGGCGGCGCTGTATCGCGCGGGCTTTCCCCATGTGGCGCACGGGCCGATGGCCTCGGACGGATCGCGTCATGACGCCACGGGGCTGCGCGCGGTGAACTGGCTGCGCAGCGGCGATCCGGCCTCTCTGGAGCCCTCCCTGCTGAGCGACCCCCGGCCCGCCGTCGGCTTCAACCTGACCATCCTGAACGAACTGGTCGGCACGGCGATCGAGCCGGACCTGACCGGCCACGTCGTCATGCTGGAAGAGGTGTCCGAGGCCCTCTATCGCGTCGACCGGATGATGTTTCACCTGACGGGGCAGGCCTCGATCCGCCGCGTGGCGGGCATCCGTCTCGGGCGCGTGTCCGACGTCACCGCCAACGATCCCGACTTCGGCCTGACGGCGGAGGAGATCGTGCGTCACTGGTGCGTGCGCTCCGGCATTCCCTATCTGGGCGCCGCCGACATCGGCCATGACCGGGACAATAAGGTCGTGCCGTTCGGCCCGCGGGCCTGAAGCCCAGTCAGCCCTTCCGGATCAGCCCTTCAGGATCAGCCCGTCCGGCCGCGCCTCAAAGGCCGACAGACGGCCCAGGAAGCTCATGCCCAGCAGGGCCGCAGGCATGTCGCGGTCGATGACCAGGGCCTCGACCGAGGTCATCTCCACCCCCGCCACCGACAGGGAGGTCAGCAGCACCCGCGCGGCGGGTATCTGGCCCGAGGCGGTGTTCAGCGTCTGGTTGAAGTCGTGCGGTTTCAGCCGCACGCCCAGCCGTTCGGCGTCGGCGCGGCTCAGCGTCACCACGCTGGCGCCGGTGTCGACCAGCATCCGCATCGGCCGCCCTTCGACGGTCGCCTCGGCCCAGTAGTGGCCGTCGGCCGCGCGCGTCACCGACGGCGCCTCCTTCAGCGCCACGGCGGCGTAGGCCTTGGCCGGGCCTTCCCACCACATCAGGGCGCCGGCGCAGGCGCAGGCCGACGCCAGGGCGGCGGCGAAAACGACGGCGGAGCGCGGGTCAAAGCGGATCATGAATCGGACTATGCCGCCCGGGTCTTCCCATGCGGTGAAGCGACGTGGCGAACGAAAGGTTGACGCCGGACCGCTGATCGCCGCGGCTCACTCGCCCAACAGCCTGGGGTCGATCCGGCTCTTGCGGCCGGGCAGGTCGGCCATGACGGCGGCGCGGCCCTCGTCCGTCATCCGGCTCCAGGTCGCGATTTCCTGCAGCGTTCGCAGACAGCCCAGGCAAAGGCCCGAGGCGCCGTCGACGGTGCAGACCATGACGCAGGGGCTGGCGATGGAGCGGGGCGGGGCGGGGGCGGGCGTGTCGGGCATGGTTCGTGACGGTATCGCAACAATGAGTCCGAGGACGGACTATAATTTCTTGACTTTTCGCGCCGGGCGACTATGTTCACCCTCGACGCGAAACGACTGACAGGGTGAGAGTCCCAAAAAGCACGACGTGTCTTCTTTCATCGTTCAACGAAAGGAGACGCCAAAAATGAACGAAAACAAAGAGCGCAATCTCCAGCACGCCATGATGTCCTTCGCCTTGTTCGGCGGGATGCTGGTGAACACGAAGCAGATGAACGGCGCCGCCGACCGCGTGGTCAGCCACCCGTCCAACTTCGTACCCATAACGATCAAACGGCCGCGCGCGTAGTCGCGAGACTGGATGATCCAGACAGAAGCCCCGGTCAGAACGACCGGGGTTTTTCAATTCCGCCCTTGCCATCACGCCGCCCCGTGGCCGACATCCAGCCCTCTATTTCAGAAGAGGAAGCGCGGCATGGGTGTGATCGTCGAAGAGCGCAGGGGCTCGGTCATGGTCTGGACGCTGGACCGGCCCGACCGGCTGAACGCCCTGCCGGACCTTGAAGACGGCGAGGCCTTCGCCGCCGCCTGCGCCGCCGTCAACGCCGACCCCTCGATCCGCTGCGTGGTGATGACGGGCGCCGGACGCGCCTTCTCGGCGGGCGGCGACCTGAAGGCGATGAAGGACCGCCGCGACCTGTTCGAGGGCTCGGGCGCCGCCATCCGCGAACGCTATCGCCGTGTCGTCCACCGCATCGTGCGCGCCCTCTATGGGCTGGAGGTCCCGCTGATCAGCGCGGTCAACGGCCCGGCTATGGGGCTGGGCTGCGACATCGCCGGTCTGGGCGACGTCCGCATCGCCTCGGATCGCGCCAGCTTCGGCGTGCCCTTCATGAAGCTGGGCATTATTCCCGGCGACGGCGGCTCGTGGCTGCTGCCGCGCAACATCGGCTACAATCGCGCCGCCGAACTGCTGTTCACCGCCCGCTCGATCGACGCGGCGACGGCCGAGCAGTGGGGCCTGGTCAACCGCGTCGTCGCCCATGAAACGCTGATGGACGAGGCGATGCAGACGGCGGACCAGATCGCCGCCCAGCCGCCCCAGGCCCTGCGCATGGCCAAGACCCTGCTGCGTCAAGGCCGCGACATGAACTTCGATCAGATGCTGGAGCTGTCCGCCGCCATGCAGGCGCTCGCCCACCTGACCGACGACCACATCGAGGGCGTGAGCGCTGTGCTGGAAAAACGGGCGGGGGAGTTCAAGGGGAACTGACGGAGAACAAAAAAGGACGCCTCGCGGCGCCCTTTCGCTGTTCGGGTTTGTCGCCCTTAGCGTTTGGCCGGGGTCTGCATCGAGCGGCTGGCGGGGACGCCGGTCACATTGGTGTCGCGCTTGGCTCCGGCGGTCTCGCCCGGCTTCATGAACTTGACCAGCACGCGCTGGCCGATCAGCAGCGGCGCGTCGTTGACGGCGACCACCACCTCGACCACGCGCTCGTCGGTGCGTTGCGACGGGTCGTCCGAGGCCAGTTTGCGGGCGCCGAAGACGGCGGCGCGGCGCAGAACCTTGCCGACATAGACCTTGCTGGGATCGCCTTCCGGGGTGATCTCGACGGCCTGGTCCGCGGTGATGTTCGGGATGTCGGCCTCAACGATTTCAGCGCGGGCGATGCGCGGGGCGTCGGGCTCCAGGTCGAACATGTTCGACACGTTCAGGGTAGAGGCGCCGGCCCCGGGATTGGCGTAGCGGCGCACGATGCGGCCGTCGGCGGGCGAGCGGATCACCGTCAGTTCGACGTTATAGGCGGCCTGATCGCGGCGGGCGCGCGCGGTCTGGACGGCGGCCTGCTGCGAGCCGAGGCGGGCCTGGGCGGACGAGATGGCGTCGCGGGCCTGGTCCAGACGCTGGGCGGCGACGAAGTTGGTGGCGACCAGCTTCTGAAGACGATCATACTCGCGCTGGGCCGTGGCGATGTCGACGTTGATCAGGCGCAGCTGGCTTTCGGCCTGGACCAGATCGGCGGTCGCCGTCTGCAGCGACAGGCGCGGCTCGTCGTCTTCCTGACGGGCCAGAATCTGGCCGGCGGTGACGCGATCGCCCTCTTGCACCAGGACTTCACGCACCACGCCGCCGCGACGGGCCGCGATCTGGATGATGCCGCCCTCGATGTCGATCTTGCCGTTGGCGATGGCGGCGTAGGGGCTTTCGACCTTGGTCTCGGCCGCCTTGGCGATCTCGGCCTTCTTGGCGGCGCCGGCCTTCTGCACCAGGCTCAGGGCGATGACGATGGCGATCACCAGCGCCAGGCCGATCCAGAGCCATTTGTTTTTCAGGAATGCGGGCATGGGAGTCCTCAAAGGATCGGTGTCAGTGCGAGGCCAGGATGGCGTCGGGATTGGGGGTTCGGCGCTGATCGTCGATGATCACGCCGTCTTCGATGTGGATGACCCGGTCGGCCCAGGCTTCCAGGCGCGGGTCGTGCGTCACGCAGATGACGGCGGCGCCGTGTTCGGTGGCGGCCCGGCGCAGCAGCCGGATCACGACCTGACCGTTTTCACCGTCCAGCGCCGAGGTCGGCTCATCGGCGAACAGGATCTGCGGATCCTTGGCCAGGGCGCGGGCGATGGCGACGCGCTGTTTTTCGCCGCCGGACAGGGCCGCCGGGCGCTGATGCAGCCGATGGCCGAGCCCGACCTCCTCCAGCGCCAGGGTGGCGCGCTTCTTCGCCTGATCCGGCGTCAGGCCCTGGAACTTCAACACCGTCGTCACCTGCTGCAGGGCGCTGAGCGAAGGGAACAGGTTGAAGCCCTGGAAGATGAAGCCGCAGTGATCCAGCCGGAACTTGTCGATCCTGCCGCCCGACAGCTTCCACAGGTCGTCCACGTCCAGCGCGTCGACGCGCCCTTCCTCGGGCCGCAACAGGCCTGACAGGGCGGCGATCAGCGTCGACTTGCCCGAGCCGGACGGCCCCATGACCATGGTCAGGTCGCCGTGGCGGGCGTCGAAATCGACGCCTTTCAGCACCTCGACGAAGTTGCGGCCGGACTTGAACCGCTTGACCAGACCCTTGGCTTCGATGGCGAACTCGCCGTGCTTGCCGTGAACTTTCGTGTGCCCAAAAGCCATAGTGTTCATCGCAGCAGATCCGCAGGTTGGCTCTTCTTCAGGATGCCCATCGACAGGAAGCCCGACAGCATGGAGATGGCGATCAGGCCGCCGCCGACGACGATCAGAAGGGGCAGGGGCAGGGCGATGATGACGGCGTTGGACATGGCCAGCAGCGACACCAGCCAGGTCAGGAAGATGGCGGCGGCGACGCCGACCACCCCGACCCAGAAGCTCAACTCCATGACGATGCGACGCAGCGAGCCCATGCCGACGCCCAGGGCGCGCAGCGAGGCGAATTCCTTGATGTTGGCCATGATGGCCCCGCGCAGGGTCTGCCAGGTGATCGCCACGCCGATGATGACGCCCAGCACCACGCAACCGCCGATGATGATGACCAGAATGCCTTCTTCGAACATGGCTCCGGCATTGGCGTCGGCCAGGTCCTGACGGGTCCAGGCCTTCCACTGGCCGTTGCCCATCGCGTTCAACTGGGCGACCACGATGGACGCGCGGGCCGGATCCTTGATCTTGATCATCAACGGACCGACGCGCGGGCCGGTGTCGGCCTGCCCCAGCATCCGCAGGGTGTCGCGCGACATGACCACTCCGGGCTGCATCATGTTGGGATAGCCGCGGGTGACGCCGACGACGGTGACGGTCTGGCCGTTGTACAGGGCCTTGTCGCCCAGCTTGACGCCAAGCGGCGTCAGCGCCGTCTCGTCAACCGCGACGGTGAAAGGCTGGCGCAAGGCGTCGACCAGTTCGCGAGAATAGTCGGTGGGAATGGTGACCGATCCGGGCGTGGTGTCGATGATGCTGGACTGCACATACTTCATGCGCGGCGCGCCTTGTTTGGCGTTGTCCGCCTGGCTGCGCGTCGGATCGACGGCCTTGATCGACTGGAAGCTGCCGCCGGCGCCGTCCAGGGGCTGCACCTCGACCACCTCGGGATGGTTGTAGGCCAGGGGGATGAAGCGGCGCGGCACGCCGGACGGTCCGCTGATCAGGCTCTTGGCGCCGGGCTGCAGGATCATGATGTCGGCGCTCGAGCGCTCGATCTGGGCGGTGAAGCCCTTGCCGATGCCGATGAAGACCCCGGTCATGGCCAGCACCAGCAACCCCGAAAGGGCCAGCGCCATGACGGCGGCCATATAGCGGCGCCACTCGAAGAGCAGCGTGGACAGCGCGAGCGACATGACGCGTATTCATTCCCCTGACTTGCACCGTTATCTGACGGGCTGCGGGCGCGGGGCCAAGTTAAATCGGGGTAAGGCTGGCTCAGCCGGATTTTTTACGGGGTTGAGGGCGCGGCCCTTGCGGGTCTAGTGACGGAACCAACAGAGCAAGGCGTGGGCGTGGTGTCCCGCCTCACGGAGACGCCCATGTCGCTTCGCCGCACCCTTTCCTTCACCGCCTCGCTGGCCGCCCTCGGCCTGGCCGCCGTGGTGGTCAACGCCCCCGCCTCGGCCGCCCGCGCCGACGAGGGGATGTGGACCTTCGACAGCTTCCCGATCCAGACGGTCAATCAGAAGTACGGCACGCGCATCGACCAGACCTGGCTGGACCGCGTCCGCAACGCCGCCGTGCGCCTGCAGGGCTGCTCGGCCTCGTTCGTGTCGGGCGAAGGCCTGATCCTGACCAACCACCACTGCGTCATCTCCTGCGTTCAGGACCTGTCGACGGCCCAGAACGACTACGTCAAGAACGGCTGGATGCCCGCCACGCGCGAGGAAGAGAAGACCTGCCCCGGTCAGACGGCCGAGGTCCTGACCGACATCACCGACGTCACCGAGCGCGTCCTGGGCGCCGGTTCGGGTCTGGAAGGCGCCGCCTTCGTCGCCGCCCGTTCGGCCGAGATCGACGCCATCCAGAAGGAAGCCTGCGGCGACGACCGCAAGCTGACGTGCCAGGTCATCAGCTTCTATCGCGGCGGCAAATACGCCCTGTACAAGTTCCGCAAGTATGAAGACGTGCGTCTGGTCTTCGCGCCGGAGTTCCAGGCGGCCTTCTTCGGCGGCGATCCGGACAACTTCAACTTCCCGCGCTACGCCCTCGATGCGGCCTTCCTGCGCGCCTATGAGGACGGCAAGCCGGTCGCTTCGCCCAACCATCTGAAGTGGAACCCCAACGCCCCGACCGACGGCGAGCCCACCTTCGTGGCGGGCAACCCCGGCTCGACCTCGCGCCTGCTGACCATGAGCCAGCTGGAGCGGCTGCGCGACCAGCAGATCCCCATCACCCTGATCCAGAGCGCCGAACTGCGCGGCCGTCTGGTCGAATATTCGACCCTGGGCGAGGAAGAGAAGCGCGTCGCCCTCGATCCGATCTTCGGTCTGGAGAACAGCTTCAAGGTCTACTACGGCCAGCAGGGCGCCCTGACCGACCCGGCCTTCATGGCCAAGAAGCGCCAGGAAGAGGCCGAGCTGCGCCAGCGCGTCGCCGCCGACCCGGCCGTGGCCGAGCGCATCGGCGACCCCTGGGCCGATCTGGAAAAGGTGCAGGCCACGGCCCGCGACCTCTATCTGCCCTATCGCCAGCTTGAAGCGAACGCCGGCGGCGGCTCGACCCTCTATTCCTACGCCCGCGCCATCGTCCGCGCGTCGAAGGAGCGCGCCAAGCCCGTCGCCGAGCGCCGCGCCGGCTACGCCGACAGCGACATCGCCGCCCTGGGCCGTCGCCTGGCGTCGGACGCCCCGATCCCGGTCGGCGTCGAGGAAATCCAGCTGTCGCACTGGATGCTGAAGACCCGCGAATACCTGACGGTCGACAGCGCCGATGTGAAGGCCATGCTCGGCGCCGAAAGCCCCGAGACGATCGCCGCCCGTCTGGTGCAGAGCCGCCTGATCGACCCGGCCTATCGCGCGCAGGCCCTGGCCATGACGCCGGAGCAACTGGCCGCTTCGGGCGATCCGATGATCGCCTTCGTCCTGGCCAATGACGACGCCGCCCAGGCCGTGCGCACCCAGTGGGACGCCGGGGTCAACGCCCCGACCGCCCGCGCCGCCGAAAAGGTCGCCCAGGCCCGCTTCGCCATCTACGGCGACAACCTGTACCCGGACGCCACCTTCTCGCTTCGCCTGTCCTACGGCCAGGTGAAGGGCTGGACCTATCGCGGCGTCACCGTGCCGTCATTCACCTACATGGGCGGCCTGTATGAGCGCGCGACCGGCGCCGAGCCGTTCAACGCTTCCGAGCGTTTCCTGGCCGCCAGGGACCGGATCAACAAGGACGTGGTCTACGACTTCGTCTCGACCAACGACATCATCGGCGGCAACTCCGGCTCGCCGGTGATCAACGCCAAGGGTGAAGTGATCGGCGCCGCCTTCGACGGCAACATCCACTCGCTGGGCGGCTCGTTCGGCTACGACGGCGAACTGAACCGCACGGTCAGCGTCTCGACCGCCGCCGTCACCGAGGCCCTGCGCAACGTCTACAACCAGCCGCGTCTGCTGCGCGAACTGGGCGTGCGGCGTTAAGGCCTGCGCTCAAGCAGCCGTAAGGCGTTAGCGCAACTACAGCGCTCAAGCAGCCGTAAGACGTTAGCGCAACAACAAAGACCCTTCTCCCCTTGTGGGAGAAGGTGTCATGCGCAGCATGACGGATGAGGGGTGTCGGCGCGCGGGTTGAAGTTCAGCCTCGCCGCCTTCGCCCCTTTTTCGTAACGTCGCGCCCACACCCCTCGTCCGGTCGCTCGCGCGACCACCTTCTCCCACAAGGGGAGAAGGAAATACGCCCCCGTCTGACGCATCGGCCTGCTAGCTTTCTTCCCGCCGATTTCAGACTATTCAGACGAATTAGACTCTGTTTTTTCCTCGCCGGAGTCTGAATCAGGAGCTTCTCATGCGTCACATGCTGTTCGCCTCGGCCGCTGTCCTGGCCTTCGCCGCCGCCTCTTCCGCCAAGGCAGAGGAGGGCATGTGGACCTATGACAACTTCCCCATCGCCCGCGCCAATCAGACTCTGGGCACGAACATCGATCAGGCGTGGCTGGACCGCGTGCGCCTGTCGTCGGTGAAGTTCGGCGGCTGCTCGGCGGGGGTCATCTCGGCCGAGGGGCTGGTGATGACCAACAACCACTGCGTCTCGTCCTGCGTCGCCAATCTGTCGACGCCCCAGCTTCAGTATAATGAGACCGGCTTCACGCCCCGCAGCCGCGAGGAAGAGCTGCAATGCCCCGGCGCCTCGGCTGAAATCCTGACCGACATCACGGACGTCACCGAGCGGGTCCAGAAGGCGGGCGCCGGTCTGGACGGTCAGGCCTACACCCAGGCGCGCGAGGCCGAGGCGGGCCGCATCGAGACCGAAGCCTGCGGCGACGACGCCAAGATCCGCTGTCAGGTCGTCAGCCTGTATCGCGGCGGCCAGTTCAAGCTCTACAAGTTCCGCAAATACTCGGACGTGCGTCTGGCCTGGGCGCCGGAAGACCGCGCCGCGACCTTCGGCGGCGATCTGGACAACTTCTCCTTCCCGCGCTTCGCCATCGATGCCGCCTTCATCCGCCTGTATGAAGACGGCAAGCCCGCCGCGACGCCGACCCACTTCACCTGGAATCCGAATAAGCCGACCGAGGGCGAGCCCGTCTTCGTCACCGGCAACCCCGGCTCGACCCAGCGTCTGCTGACGCAGGCCCAGCTGATGACCATCCGCGACGTGGTCCTGCCGCTGGATCAGTTGATCGCCTCCGAACTGCGCGGCCGTCTGATCCGCTATTCGGAAGAGGGCGAGGATCAGGCCTTCATCGCCATGGACCCGCTGTCGGGCGTCGAGAACACCTACAAGCGCGGGCGCGGCCGGATGGCGGCTTTGATCGACCCGGCCTTCATGGACCAACTGGCGGGGCAGGAAACCGTCTTCCGTCGCGGCGTGGCCGAGAACGAGGCCCTGTCGGCCGAGGTCGGCGATCCCTGGGCCGTTCTGGCGCAGGTCCAGCCGATCGCGCGCGAGCTCTACGCCCCGATGGCCCTGCTGGAAGGCGGCACCGGCATGGGCACCACAGCGGTCGCGGGCGGCTCGTCCCTGTTCAGCTGGGCGCGGGCCATCGTGCGCGGGGCGCAGGAGCGCGCCAAGCCGTCGGATCAGCGCCTGCCCGAGTTCGCCGACAGCCGCCTGTCCGGCGTGCAGTCCGGCCTGTTCGCCGCGCGCCCGACCTATCCGGAGCTGGAGCAGATCCGTCTGGAATGGTGGCTGTCCAAGACGCGCGAATGGCTGACCGTCGACAGCCCTTACGTCCGCACCCTGCTGGGCAAGGAGAGCCCCGAGGGCCTGTCCGCCCGTCTGGTCGAAGGCACCAAACTGGCCGATCCGGCCGTGCGCCGCGCCTTGTGGGAAGGCGGCCTGCCCGCCGTTCAGGCCTCGACCGATCCGCTGATCCAGTATGTCCTGGCCATCGACGCCGACGCCCGCGCCGTGCGCACCCAGTGGGACAATACGGTCAAGGCGCCGACCGACCGCGCCTCGGAACAGCTGGCCGCCGCCCGCTTCGCCGTCTTCGGCGACGCCGTCTATCCGGACGCCACCGGCACCCTGCGGCTGACCTACGGCCGGGTCGAGGGGACCGATGTGCCGGGCCAGCGCATCCCCGCCTTCACCACCTTCGCCGGCCTGTGGGACCGCGCGACCGGCGCCGAGCCGTTCAATGTCGCGCCCAAACTGCTGGCCGCCAAGGACCGCATCGACCCGAATGCAGTGATGAACATGGCCGTCTCGTCCGACACCATCGGCGGCTCGTCGGGCTCGCCTGCGGTGAATGCGAAGGGCGAGATCATCGGCGCCAACTTCGACTCCACCGTCCTGACCCAGCGCAACGCCTATGGCTATGACCGCAACGTCAACCGCAGCGTCATCGTCACCACCCAGGCCGTGACCACGGCCCTGCGCGACGTTTACGGCATGGATCACCTGATCGCCGAGCTGGGCGTGGATGCGCCCAAGGCCGCCCCGCGCCGGGCGCGCCGTTGAGCGGCCCGGTCTTTCGCCCTGCGGCGCCGGACGATGTTCCGGCGCTGCGCCCCCTGATCGAAAGCGCCTATCGCGGCGACAGCGCCAAGGTCGGCTGGACCCACGAGGCCGACCTGCTGGGGGGGCAGCGCACCGACGAGGCGGAGCTGCGCGACATCCTCGCCGACGCCTCGCGGATCATCCTGCTGGCCGAGGTCGATGGCGCCCTGACCGGCTGCGTTCAGGTCGCCGATCAGGGGCGGGGCCTGGCCTATCTGGGCCTGCTGACCGTCGATCCGGCGCGTCAGGCGGGCGGCCTGGGCCGTCTGTTGATCGAGGCCGCCGAGGCCGCCGCCGCCGCCCGCTTCGCCGCCACGCGCATGGAGATGACCGTCATCCGCCAGCGCGCCGAGCTGATCGCCTGGTACGAACGGCGCGGCTATCGCCTGACCGGCGAGACCCGCCCCTTCCCGCTGGACGACCCCCGCTTCGGCCTGCCCCGCACGCGCGACCTGGCCTTCGTGGTTCTGGAGAAGCCGCTTTAGATCAGGAGGGAGGGGCGCAATTTTCGTTCTCATAAGGATCGGTCTGGCCTAGACGAGGGCACGCTTCGTTCCTTCTGTCGCCGCCTGACCGAGATCATCGTGCAAGACACCGTCCGCCGCATCCTGACCGCCCGCGTCTATGACGTGGCCGAGGAGACCCCGCTGGATCCGCTGAAGCGGCTGTCGGCGCGGATCGGCCGCCCCGCCCTGCTGAAGCGCGAGGATCTGCAGCCGGTCTTCTCGTTCAAGATCCGCGGCGCCTACAACCGGATCGCGGCGCTGAGCGAGGCCGAACTGGCGCGCGGGGTCATCTGCGCCTCGGCGGGCAATCATGCGCAAGGGGTGGCGCTGGCGGCGGCCAAACGCGGCGCGGCGGCCACCATCGTCATGCCGACCACCACCCCCGGCATCAAGGTGGCGGCGGTCCAGGGTCTGGGCGGCCAGGTGGTGCTGCACGGCGAAAGCTTCGACGACGCCTACGCCCACGCCCGCGCGCTGGAGAAAGAAACCGGCGCCGCCTTCGTCCACCCGTTCGACGACCCCGACGTCATCGCGGGGCAGGGCACGGTGGGGCTGGAGATCCTTCGCCAGCACCCCGATCCGATCGACGCCGTCTTCATCCCCATCGGCGGCGGCGGGCTGGCGGCGGGGGTGGCGGCCATTGTCCGCTTCCTGCGGCCCGAGACGCGGCTGATCGGCGTCGAACCCGCCGAGGCCCCGACGATGAAGAGCGCCATCGAGGCCGGGCGCGTCGTCGATCTGGATCAGGTCGGCCTGTTCGCCGACGGGGTGGCGGTGCGCCGCGCGGGCGACGAGACCTTCCGTCTGTGCCGCGATCTGCTGGACGAGATCGTGCTGGTCGACACCGACGCCATCTGCGCCGCCGTGAAGGACATCTTCGACGACGTGCGCGCCGTGGCCGAGCCGTCGGGCGCCGTCGCTCTTGCAGGGCTCAAGGCCTGGGCCGCGCGCAACCCCGGATCGGGGGCGCTGGTGGCGATCAATTCGGGCGCCAACGTCAACTTCGACCGCCTGCGCCACGTCGCCGAGCGAGCCGAGATCGGCGAGGGCGCCGAAGCCCTGTTCGCCGTCTCCATGCCCGATCGGCGCGAGGACTACCACCGCTTCCTGCAGAGCCTGGACGGCCGTTCGATCACGGAATTCAACTACCGCTGGTCCGGCGACGGCGCGGCCCAGATATTCGTCGGCGTGGCCCTGCGCGACGGCGCCGCCGAGCGTGAAGGTCTCATCAACCGCCTGACCGCCGGCGGCTATTCCGTCGTCGACATGAGCGACAACGAGACCGCCAAGCTGCACGTCCGCCACATGGTCGGCGGGCGCACCATCGGCCTGCCGCACGAGCGGCTGCTGCGCTTCGAGTTCCCCGAGCGGCCGGGCGCCTTCCTGCGCTTCCTCAACGCCCTGCAGCCCGCCTGGGCCCTGACCCTGTTCCACTACCGCAACCACGGCGACGACGCGGGCCGGGTGCTGGCGGGGGTCAGCGTCCCGCCGGATCAACAGGCGGCGCTGACGAAGGCGCTGGACGAGCTGGGCTATCCTTACGTCGATGAGACCGACAACCCGGCCTGCCGCCTGTTTCTGGACGGGGCGGCCTGAACGGCTACGCCCGGCTGATCGCCTCGGCGATCTCTTCGGCCGGTCGGCCGGCCAGGGCCTTGGGAATCTCGCCGACCAGCCGCTCTTCAAGCGCCTTGTGCCAGTGCTTGCGAAGCTGGCCCAGCGTCTTGGGCGCGGCGATCACGGCCAGGGCCTCGATCTTGTTGGTCAGGGCCATGTGGTTCAGCGCCTCGGCCACGCCCATGGCGAAGCCGTCCTCGGCCTGGGTGTCGTTGTCGGGGTTGGCGTCGCTGGAGCGGCGGCCCGGCGCGCCGGACAGGCGTTCGGGGATATCGGGCGTCGCCATCGGCTTGAGCTGGATGTCGAGGTTGTGGCCGGTGTTGCGGAACAGGCTCAACTTTTCGCCGTCGGCGACGGCGACCAGGGCCCCGTTGGGCAGGTTCATCATCAGACTCCAGAAATGAGCGCCGAAAGGGAGGGCGCTGTCAGTCCAGCGCAAACGCCCCCTGTCCCGTTCCCTCCTGCGACGCTTCGTGCGCCAGCAGCCACCGCTTGCGCTCCAGCCCGCCCGCATAGCCGGTCAGGGTTCGATCAGCGCCGACGACGCGGTGGCAGGGCACGATGACGCCGATCGGATTGGCGCCGTTGGCCAGGCCTACGGCCCGCACGGCGGCGGGCTTGCCGATGGCCTGGGCCAGTTGGCCGTAGCTCCACGTCCGCCCCGCCGGAATGGTCCGCAGCGCCGCCCAGACCGCGCGCTGGAAGTCCGTGCCGCCGGTCTTCACCACGAGCCCGTCCAGCGCCGTCAAATCGCCGTCGAAATAGGCAGCCACGGCGTTCCGCACCGCCTCCGGCGCCCGTCCCGGCGTCAGCCGCGCCTCGCCATAGTGGCGGGCCAGCAGCTTCATCATCCGCGCCTCATAGTCGGTGAAGTCGAAGGCGCGCACGGCGCCGTCGGCGTCGGTGACCAGCAGCACGTCGCCGACCGGCGTGGCGATGCGGTCCAGGGTGAAGGTTTCAGGCTGCGTTTTTGGCTGCGTCTTTTTCATCGTCGTTCTCCATGATGTCCGCGCCGTCGATCCCCGCCTCGCGCAGGTGCAGCACGCCATAGGCCCGCCAGGGCCGCCATCGTTCGGCCCGCCCCGCCAGCCGTTCGTCCTCAAGCCGGTCGCTGGCCATGTCCGCCGCCTCATCGCTCCAGACGCCCGGCAGGCGCAGGCCCGGCCTCGCCTCGACCAGCGGGGCCAGCACAGGGTCCGCCGACAGATCCCGCCGGATCGCCTCGGGGTCGGCCGACAGGTCGAACAGTCGCCGCACCCGCGCCAGCACCCCCGGCAGGGCCTTCAGATCATCCAGCGCCGCCGTCACCGCCAGCCGGTCGCCCGCCTCGAACCGGGCCAAGACCTCGCCCGTCGCCCCGTCCGCAGCCGGGGTCAGGACGCGGCGCCAGACGCCATCCTCGACCGTCTCGCCGTTCGCTTTCAGCGCCGCCAGCATGGCCTCCACTTCATAGGGCGGGCGATAGGGCAGGCTCAGCCGCACCCCTTCATTCGACCTGGCGTCCCACGGCCGCTCGGCCCGCGCTCGCAGCGCCGACGGCGGCCGTCCATACAGGCCCTGAAAAGTCTCATTGAAGCGGCGCACGCTGCCGAATCCGGACGCCATCGCC
>KB291736.1:102222-124929 GCA_000318405.1 Brevundimonas diminuta 470-4
CCTCGGCCATCGGCAGGTCGGTCTGGTGGATCAGGGCCTTGGCCAGCAGGACGCGGCGCGTCTGGGCCACGCTGACCGGGGCGGCGCCCAGGTGCTGGCGAAACAGGCGCCGCAGGTGCCGCTCGCCCACCCCCAGCCGCGCAGCCAGGGCGTCGACGTCGCCCTCGTCCAGCGCGCCCGCCTCGATCAGGTTCAGCGCCCGGCTGACGGTGTTGGAGGTGCCGCGCCATGCGCCCATATCGGGCGCCGTCTCGGGGCGACAGCGCAGGCAGGCGCGAAAGCCCGCCTCCTCGGCCGCCGCCGCGCTGATGACGAAACGCATGTTTTCACGCTTAGGCGTCCGCGCCGGGCAGACCGGACGGCAATAAATCCCGGTGGTCTTCACGCAGGTGAAGAAGCGCCCGTCGAAGCGCGGGTCGCGCGTCAGGACGGCCCGGTAACAGGCCTCCTGATCCAGCGTGTCGCGGGCGTTGTCCCGAGTGGTGTCCATGCCCGCACCCTGCGCCTTCGACGCCGCCCTGTCTTGCGGTTTTCGGACATGACGGCGCCGCGCGATGATCCTGCGGTTTTGTCGTCGCCGCTTCCTTCGTCCGGGCTGCACGGTTAAGGTCGTCGGTCTGTAGGGGGAGTATTTCAAATGTCGTATCGTCGCCGCGCCGCCTGTTCCTTGCTGGCGCTCAGCCTGGCCGTGGGCGCCGCGCCCGCCCTGGCGCAACAGACGCCGCCCGCGCTTCAGGCCGTCGTCGGCCACGACAGCGGCGAGCGCATCACCCGCTCGGCCGACGTGCGCCGCTATTTCGAGGCGCTGCGCACCGCCAATCCCGACCGCATGGTCATGGGCGACTACGCCCAGTCGTGGGAGGGCCGCCCCCTGTTCTGGGCCGCCGTCGGCTCGCCGCGCAACATCGCCCGTCTGGACGCGATCAAGGCCGCGACCAACGCCCTGGCCGACCCGCGCAAGACCTCGCCCGAGCAGGCCCGCGCCCTGATCAACGACACCCCGGCCATCGTCTGGATGGCCTATTCCGTCCACGGCAATGAGATCAGCCCCGCCGACGCCGCCCTGGCCGCCGCGCGCCGCCTGACCGACAGCCTGGACGCCGAGGCGCAAGGTTGGCTCGAAAACGTCGTGGTCGTCTTCGTCCCGACCCAGAACCCCGACGGGCGCGAGCGCTTCATCAACAGCTTCGAGGCGGGCCTGGGCGCCCAGCCCAACGGCGACCCCCTGTCGGCCGAACGGGCCGAGCCCTGGCCGTCCGGCCGCTACAACCACAATCTGTTCGACCTGAACCGCGACTGGTTCATCCAGTCCCAGCCGGAGACGCAGGGCCACTCGGCTCTCATCCGCGAATGGCGCCCGCAGGTGGTGGTCGATTCCCACGAGATGGGCACCGACTCCAGCTTCTTCTTCCCGCCCGAAGCCCAGCCGCTGAACCCGTGGATCTATCCGCCGATCCTGGACGCGCGCGAGCGGTTCGGCCGCAACACCGCCGGGCGCTTCGACCAGGCCGGGCTGGACTATTTCACGCGGGAGACCTTCGACGCCTTCTATCCCGGTTACGGCGACGGCTGGCCGGCCTATTTCGGCGCCGTCTCCATGACCTATGAGCAGGGCTCGTCGCGCGGTCTGCTGGCGCGTCGGTCGTCCGGCGAGATGCTGACCTACGCCGACACCGTTCAGGGCCATTTGACCGCCACCCTGTCGACCATCGAGACCGCCGCCCGCGACCGCGAGACGCTGCTCAGCGACTTCTACGCCTTCCACCGCGACGGGATTTCCGGCGGTCGCGGCGCCTATGTCCTGTCGCGCTCCGCCGCCGCCGATCCGGCCGCCGCCGACAAGCTGGCGGGCTTGCTGGTGCGTTCAGGGCTGGAAGTCGGGCGCGCGACCGCATCCTTCTCCGCCTGCGGCCAGAGCTATCAGGCGGGCGACTACGTCGTGAACCTGTCCCAGCCCCAGCGCCGCATGGCCGAGACCCTGCTGGCGAAAGACGTGCCGCTGGACCCGAAATTCCTGGCCGAGCAGGAAGCCCGCCGCGCGCGCGGCCTGGGCGATGAGATCTATGACCTGACCGGCTGGTCCCTGCCGCTTCTTTTCAACGTGCCGAGCCAGCGCTGCACCGGCGCTCCGTCGGTGCAGACGGCCGCCGTCGGCCCGGAGCTGATCCGTCCCGCCGCCGTGGCCTCCGGCGACGCGGCCTATGGCTACGCCATCCATCCGGGCACGGCCGGGATGCGCTTCCTGACGGCCGCCCTGACCGACAAGCTGCCGGTCCGCTCGGTCGAGGAGCCCTTCACCCTGGACGGCCGCGCCTATCCGGGCGGGACCTTCATCGTGCCGCGCGCCGGGTCGCCCGCCGACCTGGACGAGCGTGTCCGCCGTCTGGCCGCAGGCAGCGGCGCCCAGGTGACGCCGCTGGCGACGTCGTGGGTCTCCAGCGGACCCAGCGTCGGCTCCGACAAGGCGACCGTCATCGCCGCCCCGCGCGTCGCCATGGCCTGGGACGACCCGACCGAGCCGGAATCCGCCGGCTCCATCCGCCATGTGCTGGAGCGCGAGTACGGTTGGCCGGTCACGGCCGTCCGCACCCGCCGACTGGCGAACGCCGACCTGTCCCGCTATCAGGTGCTGATCCTGCCCTCGGGCGGAAACTATGGGCAGATCCTCGGCGAGAGCGGCGTCGCCAACCTGCGCGCCTGGGTCCAGTCCGGCGGCGTCCTGATCGGCGTCGGCTCGGCCAGCCGCCTGCTGACCGATCCCGATTCCAAGTTGCTGGACAGCCGCCGCGAAAGCGCCGTCTCCGGCGACGGCGACAAGGACAAGAAGAACGGCGGCAGCGAGATCGCCACCGACGCCGAATACCTGGCCCTGACCGGCCATCACGGCGGCGCGCCCGATCCTGTCGCAGGCGTCCTGGCCAGCGCCGTGGTCGACAACGAACACTGGCTCGGCGCGGGCGTCGCCCCGACCCTGAGCGTCATGGTGCGCGGCTCGGACATCTACACGCCGCTGAGCCGCGACCAGGGGACCAACGTCGTGCGCCTGGCCGGCCCGGATCAGGTGCTGGCGTCCGGTCAGCTGTGGGCCGAGAATCGCCGCCAGCTGGCCTACAAGCCCGTCGCGATGGCGTCAGAAGTCGGTCGCGGCCAGGTCGTCGCCTTCACCCAGGACGTGACCATGCGCGCCTTCCTCGAAGGGCTGAAGCCGCTGTTCCTGAACGCTGTCTTCCGCGGCCCGGCCCACACCTCGGGGACCAAGGGGAACTGACGCGGGCGAAGGGGAGGGGCGTCAGCGCCCCTTCCTGAACGCCTCGGCCTTTTCGGCCGCCGCCGCCGCGCGCCAGCGCTTCGGGGCTGCCTTGTCGACTTCCTCGCCGACGCCGGTCAGCGCCTCGTTGGCGAACTCGAGGTCGAGGAGCTTCATCTTCTTGATTTCGTCGCGCAGGCGGGCGGCTTCCTCGAACTCGAGGTTGGCCGCGGCCTCGCGCATGCGGCCTTCCAGATCCTTCAGAGCGGCCTGGAAGTTGGAGCCGACGAAGGGCTTGGCCTCCTCGGCGACGCCGGGGCGGGTCAGGCGGTCCAGGTCGCGGGACTCATAGGGGCTCTCGAGGATCTCCTTGATGTCGCGCTTGACCGTCTCGGGCGTGATGCCGTGTTCGAGGTTGTAGGCCTGCTGCTTCTCGCGGCGGCGGTCGGTCTCGGCGATGGCGCGCTCCATCGAGCCGGTCATGCGGTCGGCGTAGAGGATGACGCGGCCGTCGACGTTGCGCGCCGCGCGGCCGATGGTCTGGATCAGGGAGGTCTCGGAGCGCAGGAAGCCCTCCTTGTCGGCGTCGAGGATGGCGACAAGGCCGCACTCGGGGATGTCCAACCCCTCGCGCAGCAGGTTGATGCCGATCAGGCAGTCGAACGAGCCCAGGCGCAGGTCGCGCAGGATCTCGATGCGCTCCAGCGTGTCGACGTCGGAGTGCATGTAGCGGACGCGCACCCCCTGTTCGTGCATGTATTCGGTCAGGTCCTCGGCCATCTTCTTGGTCAGGGTGGTGACGAGGCTGCGGTAGCCCGCGCGGCTGGTCGCCTTCACCTCGTCGATGACGTCGTCGACCTGGTTGCGGGTGGCGCCGGAGACGGGGCGGATCTCGACCGGGGGGTCGATCAGGCCGGTGGGGCGGATGACCTGTTCGGTGAAGACGCCGCCGGTCTTGTCCAGCTCCCAGGCGCCGGGGGTGGCCGAGACGAAGACGGTCTGGGGCCGCATGGCGTCCCATTCCTCGAACTTCAGCGGGCGGTTGTCGATGGCCGACGGCAGGCGGAAGCCGTATTCGGCCAGGGTCGACTTGCGGCGGTAGTCGCCGCGATACATGGCGCCGATCTGGCCGACGGTGACGTGGCTCTCGTCCACGAACAGCAGGGCGTTGTCGGGAATGTATTCGAAGAAGGTGGGCGGCGGCTCGCCCGGCGCGCGGCCGGTCAGCCAGCGGCTGTAGTTCTCGATGCCGGCGCAGGAGCCGGTGGCCTCCATCATCTCCAGATCGAAGCGGGTGCGCTGCTCCAGCCGTTGGGCCTCCAGCAGCTTGCCGTTCTCGACCATCCAGTCGAGCGTCTCCTTCAACTCGGCCTTGATGCCGGTGATCGCCTGATTGAGCGTCGGGCGCGGGGTGACGTAGTGGCTGGCGGCGTAGACGGTTACTTCGTCCAGCGCATTGGTCTTCTTGCCGGTCAGGGGATCGAACTCGTCGATGGCCTCGATCTCGTCGCCGAACAGGCTGATGCGCCAGGCGCGGTCCTCGAGGTGGACGGGGAAGATTTCGAGGGTGTCGCCGCGCTTGCGGAACATGCCGCGCTCGAAATGCAGGTCGTTGCGCTTGTACTGCAGGGCGATGAGGTCGGCGCGCAGCTTGGCCTCGTCGATCTGGTCGCCGACCTTCAGGCCGAAGGTCATGGCGGTATAGGTCTCGACCGAGCCGATGCCGTAGATGCAGCTGACCGAGGCGACGACGATCACGTCGTCCCGCTCCAGGATCGCGCGGGTGGCGGCGTGGCGCATCCGGTCGATCTGCTCGTTAATCGAGCTGTCCTTCTCGATATAGGTGTCGGTGCGCGGGACGTAGGCCTCGGGCTGGTAGTAGTCGTAATAGCTGACGAAATACTCGACCGCATTGTCGGGGAAGAAGGCCTTGAACTCGGAATAGAGCTGGGCCGCCAGAGTCTTGTTGTGGGCCAGGATCAGGGCCGGGCGCTGGGTCTGTTCGATCACCTTGGCCATGGTGAAGGTCTTGCCCGAGCCGGTGACGCCCAGCAGCACCTGTTCGCGGTCGCCCTCGTCGGCCTGGGCCACAAGCTCGGCTATGGCGGCGGGCTGGTCGCCGGCGGGCTGGTATTTCGTCTCCAGCCGGAAGGGGATGCGCTTCTTGTTGGTCGGCCGGTCGGGGCGATGAGGGACCCAGTCGGCGGGGGCGGCGGGCGCTTCCTCCGGCGTCAGGCGCGGGCCGCTCACGGGCGCGAACATGGGCGCGCGGCCGTGGTCGAAGGCGACGGGCGCCTCGCTAAGACCGGGATTGGGCGTGTGGACGGGCTTCGCCGGCTTCGGGGTCGGTGTCGCAGGAGAACGGGCCATGAACATCAAGGTAATGCGTGCGCCTGCGCGGCGCTAGGGCGAGCGGATCGGCGATTCCGATAAAATGCGGCGTCCGAACCGATGATTTCCGGCTTGTGCGGCGCCGGGCGCGTCGCCAAGGTCCGCGCCATGAGTATGCTTCGCGACGTCTTCATCACCGGGACCGGCGCTGTGCTGCCTGGGGAGCGGATCAGCAACGATCGCATGGAGGACTTCATCGGCCGTATTGGCGGGCGGCCGTCGGCCGTCGGGCGGCGCGCCCTGCGCTGGAACGGGATCGAGGGGCGGCATTACGCCCTGACGCCGGACGGACAGCCGCTGCATTCCAACGCCTCCATGTGCGCCGATGCGGTGCGGGCGGCGCTGGACGAGGCGGGCTTGAGCCTCGGCGATCTGCAGCATCTGGGCGCGGCGGCGACGCAGGGCGACTATCTGGTGCCCGGCCACGCCAGCGCGGTTCAGGCGGAACTGGGCGCGGGGCCGCTGGAGGCGTTCAGCTATCAGTCGGTCTGCGCCAGCGCCCTGATGGCGGCCAAGGGGGCGTGGCTGAGCGTGCGGGCGGGCGAGGCGGAGGTCGCCGCCGCCTGTGCGGGCGAGTTTTCCTCACGCTGGTTCCGGCCTCACTTCTATGAGGGCACGGCGCTGGTGGATGAGAAGGGTCGGGCGCGGATCGAGGCGGACTTCCTGCGCTTCACCCTGTCGGACGGGGCGGGCGCCGTGGTGATGGAGCCGAGGCCGAAACCCGAGGGGCTGAGCCTGAAGGTGGAGTGGATCGACATGACCTCGCTGGCCGGGCGTTTCGATCCCTGCATGTGGGCCGGATCGACGCCACAGGCGCGCGCCGACATGACCAGCGCCTGGAGCCACGCCGGCCCTGCAGCCGCCCATGCGGCCGGGGCGGTGGCCCTGTTGCAGGACTTTGAATTGCTGAAGATCGTCATCCGCGCCTGGATCGGCGTCTGGCTGGAGAAGGTGGACGCCGGGCGGATCGTGCCCGATCAGGTCGACCATCTGCTGTGTCACTACTCGGCGCGGTCGTTGCGTCAGGAGATTGTCGGCCTGCTGGAAAGCACCGCCGCCATGATCCCGGAGGAGAAGTGGTTCACGACGTTGGCCGACAGCGGCAATGTCGGCTCGGCTTCGATCTGGGTCATGCTGGACGCCTTCCTGAAATCGGGACGCGGAAAGCGTGGAGACAGGGTGTTGTGCATCGTGCCCGAGAGCGGGCGGGCGATGATCGGCTTCATGATGCTGGAGATTGTGTGATGGCGGAACGCGAAGCCGAGGCGGCGGTGGCCGATACTCTCAGGAAGCTGGCGGTCGTCTTCGCCGATTTCGAGCAGCGGCTGGAGGCGACGCCGCTGATCCGCAAGCTGACGCGCGGGCGGTTCGAGGTCGCCGACTACCACGCCTTCCTGATCAACCTGCGCCAGCAGGTGAAGGACGGGGCGCTGTGGATGAGCCGGGCGGCGTCGAACATCGGCGAGGACCATCTGGAGCTGCGCTCGACCCTGATGCGTCATGCGGTGACGGAGCATCGCGATTTCCGCCTGCTGGAGGCCGACTTTGTGGCGGCTGGCGGGGCGCTGGAAGACATCCAGTCGGCGCCGAAGAATGTTGGGTCCGAGGCCCTGTCGGCCTGGATGTTCCATGAGGCGTCCAAGCCCGATCCCTTTGGCCTGCTGGGCGCCATGTTCATCATCGAGGGGCTGGGCTCGATCAAGGCTCGGCCGTGGGGTCTGAAGGTGCAGGAGCGGCTGGCCCTGCCCGACGAGGCGGTGCGCTTCCTGCTGTATCACGGCGACAACGACGCCGAGCACATGAAGGAGTTCGAGGAGATGCTGGGCATGGTCCTGCCCGATCCCTTCATCGCCGAACGCATCGTCACCACCGCCAAAGTCACGGCCCGCCTCTACGCCCTGCAGATCGAGGAGATCGCGGCGTGAGGTACTACAAGCCGGGGGAGGATCCGTTCGACCCCGCGCGGTTCGACCCCAGGGATCCCGATCCGTGGATGGCGCTGTATCTGGATCACAGCCTGCCGATCGACGACGGGGCCAAGCGCGATCTGTTGCTGGGCGCGCGGTCGCGGTCGCGGCGCTGGCTGTTCCCGGTGGCGCGTCCGCTGGTGTTCCTGTTCTTCTGTCTGGTGAAGGTGCTGCGGGTCATTTCGCCGAAATACCCGAACCTGAACGGCCTGCTGCACAAGACCATCCACTGGGGACTGCGGACGTTCGCCACGCCCGAGGCCAACCGGGTGATCCTGCGCCACTTCCACGTCGGATCGGAACTGACCGCTTTCGTGCGCGAGAATGCGGGGGTGGGCGACAAGGTGACGAAATGGCCGCTGACGCCGACGCGGCTGAAGGACATCGAGCCGGACCTGTTCCTTCAGCACGACCTGAACATCTTCAACTTCGTCATCGAGATGAACGCGGCCCTGCGCGCCGAGGGGCGGGAGCTGACGCCGCCCGAGCGCATCGATTTCTCGATGATCTCGGACGAATTCCCGCCGTTCGAGGAGTTTCCACGCAAATGGCACAACTTCGTCGACGTGCAGACGGCGGTGGAGTTCTACACCCCGATCTACGCCTTGATGCTGCCGCGCGACGACTTCGTGCGGGCGTCCAGTTCGCTGCAGCTGGACGAGGTTATGGCCATCTATATCGCCCGCATTCTGGGCACGAGCTACCATATGGCCTTCGTCAAGAACGGCCATCCGCTGGTGGCGCTGTCGACGCTGCAGGCGGGCTATCGGCTGATGATGCACGGGCTGGATTCGGAGGCCATGCACGGCTGGTTGCGGGTGATGAAGGCGCGTCAGGCGGCGGGCCTGCCGCTGGACCCGGCGAACTCGGGCACGCCGAAGTAGGGAGCGGGACCGTCCGGTGATTTCCGCTGGCGCACGGCGCGGCGGCTGCTAGCGTGGCGGCATGAAATCGGCGCGCTCCTTTCTGACGTCTCTCAGCACGCTTGTCCTGCTGTCGCTTGTGCTGGGCCTGCTGGCCGGGGCGGCGGCGCAGCGCTGGGGCCTGCCGGGGGGCCATGTCACGGCGGACTTCGTTCAGGCGCTGGGCCAACTGTGGCTGAATGCGCTGCGGATGACGATCATCCCGCTGGTGTTCAGCCTGCTGGTGACGGGCATCGCCTCCATCGCCGATGCGGCGCGGACCGGGCGGCTGGCTCTGAAGGCGGTGGCGTGGTTCGGGGGGCTGATCGTCTTCGCGACGATCTACGCCGTGGCTGCGGCCTACGGCCTGCACGCCCTGTGGCCGATCGACCCGGAAGGCGCGCGCCTGCTGCTGGCCATCAAGCCGGAGGGCGCCGAAGGTCTGGGCGCCGGCGCGCCGTTCAGCGAGTTCGTCAAGACCATCGCCCCCTCCAACCCGATCCGCGCGGCGGCCGAGGACGCCATCCTGGGCATGGTGGTGTTCGCCGTCTTCTTCGGCTTTGCGGCCTCGGGGCTGCCCGAGCGGCTGCGGGTTCCCCTGATCACCTTCTTCGAGGCGGTGGGCGAGACGATGATCGTCATCGTCCGCTGGGTCCTGAAGGCGGCGCCGCTGGGCGTCTTCGCCCTGTCGGTCGGGGTAGGCCTGACGGCGGGGGCCAGCGCGGCGGGGGTGCTGCTGCACTATGTGGCGCTGATCTCGCTCGCCTGCATCGGCATCGGCCTGATCTTCTATCCGCTGGCCGTCGTCTTCGGGCGGGTGTCGCTGGGCCGGTTCGCGCGGGCGGCGGCCCCGGCGCAGGTGGTGGCCTTTTCCACCCAGTCGTCGCTGGCCAGCCTGCCCGTCATGGTCGAGCGGGCGGTCGACGAACTGGGCGTCAGACGGGCCACGGCGGGTCTGGTCCTGCCGCTGGCGGTGGCGGTGTTCCGCATCACCAGCCCGGTCGCCAATCTGGGCGTGGCCATCTATTGCGCCCATCTGTTCGGACTGGAGCCTTCGGCGGGCCAGCTGTTCGCCGCCATGCTGACGGCGGTGCTGATCTCGATCGGCACGGTGGGTCTGCCCGGTCAGGCCAGCTTCTTCGCCTCCATCGCCCCGATCTGCATCGCCATGGGGGTGCCGCTGGAGCTGCTGCCGCTATTGCTGGCGGTCGAGGTCGTGCCCGACATCTTCCGCACCCTGGGCAACGTCACCGCCTACCTGGCCGTGGTGCGCATTGTTCAGGGCGGGGAGGCGCAGGGAGACTGAGCGCTCAGTCTTCCATCGCCTCGAACATGGACTCGGCTTCGTCGAAGGTGTCGTAGTCGAGGCGCTCGGGCGGGCGGACGATGACGAACCGGGTCAGGGGCGGCGCTGTCGGCTCGGGGCGGCGGTCCCACTGCCAGAAAACGCGATCGACCCGGCTTTGCAGCAGGGTCCAGTCGCCGTCTTCTCCTTGTGGCGGCTGGGGCGGCGGAACGGTCTGGCTCATCGGCGTCTCCCTCAACGACAGGCAGGAAAGCGCGGCTGGACCAAACTGTCAAAAAGCGTCACAGCGGGGAACGGTTGCAACCCATCCGCGCTTGATGCGGCCTTGGCGCAACATCCGGCGCCGTCCTTGCAGCTTGGCTGCAGATGGGATGCGACCTTAGGGCGAAAATGAGGCATGGTGCGGCCAGGAGATGATGCGATGACCAAGTCCAGCAATGAATCCGACGCCCGCGCGGCCCTGCGCGTGGTCTCCTCGCCGGAAGCCGAGGTCTACGACCTGATGCGCGCCCCCGAAACCACCGCTGAACGGGTCAAGCGCCTGCAGGCCGAGGCCCGCGCCCTGGCGATCGAACAGGTCGAGGCGCTTGAAGCCGCCCTGTGCAAGGCCGCCGACATGGCCAAGGAAATCGCCGACGGTGGCGACGCCTATCCGGTCGGCGCCCGCGAACTGGCCGCCCGCTTGGTCGCCGACCTGCCGTCCAAGGCCGAGACGATGAAGGCCATCGTCGCCAAAAGTCATCCTTAGTCGGCCGCGGTCAGAAGGCTCCGCCTTCTCGACCCGACGCGGCCTAGCCGCTGCGCGCCGGGCCGTTTGATCAGAGCCGTCATCCTCGGGCTGACCCGAGGATGAGGCAAGCGCGGGGCTACGACCCCACCACATCCTTGTACTCGGGATGGCGTTTCAGCCAGGCGACGGCGTAGCTGCAGTGCGGAATCAGCGTCAGTTTCTCGGCGCGGGCGTGCTCGGCCAGGGCCTGCATGAAGCGACCGGCGGCGCCCGTGCCGCGCAGGGCCGGGTGGGCCTCGACGTGCAGGATGACGCGGGCATGGCCGCGCACGGCGTATTCGGCCCAGACGGGATGCTCGGCGCCGTCGGAATCGGCGAACATCTGCTGGAAACGGTGGTCGGCGGCGTGGTCTTTGAAGGCGGACACGGCGGCTCCTCCTGAAAGGTTCAGATCAGGCCGGCCGATCGTTCAACAGGGCCAGCAGACCCAGAACGCTTTTGACCGTGAACCAGATCGACACCAGCAGCAAAAGAAGTCCGAACAGCAGCAGGAAGGGAATGCCGATCAGGAAGGCCGAGGCCACGGCGCTGATCGCCACCAGCACCCACAGGATGGCGCTGACCCAGAAGACGGACCAGAACAGCTTGATCTGCGCCTCGACGTGCTGGGCCGCCAGACCCGTGGCCGAGCCGCGATTCACATAGGCCAGGACAAGTCCGACCAGCACCAGCACGTTCGCGCTGGGAATCGACAGGATGTAGAGGATCCACGCCAGGACGGCGCCGTCGCGGCCCGCGATGGGGGCGGCCGGGTTCTGATCGCTCATGAAGGGCGTCCTTTCAGTAGAAGAGGCGACGGGGCGAGGCGATGGGCCGCCCGTTCAGCAGGTCCTTGAGCCCCAGGGCGCCGCGCACAATGGTCCACACGGCCATGACGAACAGGACGAAGACGCCCAGATTGACCAGGATCAGCAACGCGCCGGCGACGATGGCGCACACCGCCGCCACGAGGGTCCGCTGCTGAAAGATGAAGTGACTGCGCAGGATCGGATCGACCGGCGCCGAGCGCCCCCATACACGTAACAAGCCGATGGCCGCCGCCACGCCGAACGTCGGCGCCGCCAGCAGGATCAGCGCATAGCCGGCATAGATTCCGGTCAGCTCGGCCGAAGCCTCGCCGCTGTTGCTGGTGTAATCGCCGGGCTGAACCATCGGAACCTCTTGTCAGGGGAAGATGATGGCGGGACGGACGGCCCCGCGCAACCAGCCTCAACGCGAATAGGAGACTTCGCAGGCGGCCGCCGCCGCATCGGGAATGGCGCCGGGTTTCTCGACCCGCACCACGACGCTCAGCACGCGCGGATCGGCCAGGCAGGCGACGGCCGTGCGCTCGGCGAAGGTTTCGATCAGGGCGATGTGCGGTCCCGCCGCCAGCTCGCGCACGATGCGGGCGACGCCGTCGTAGTCCAGCGTATCGGCCAACCGCTCGACCGGGGCGGCGCCCAGATCCAGCTCGACGTCCACCGACAGCGGCTGCAGGCGTCCATGCTCATGATCATAGAAGCCGATGGAGGCCTCGACCTTCAGGGCGCGCACCATGACCTTCAGGCCCAGGCGGCGCGGCTCGGCGGAGGGCAGGGGGGTGACGACGGCGCTCAAGACCAGGTCTCCGGCGGCAGAAGATCATTGATGCTGAAATCGGCCCGATCACACCAGGCGCCGAGGCCCCACGCCCGCTCCGCTTCGGTCAGGCCGCGCGTCAGGACGGTGTTGGTCGGCGTCTCCTCGATGGCCAGCTCGGCTAGGCGGAAGGGCAGGCCTTCGGCTTTGAGGATGGCTTCCAGCTTGCGCCACAGGGCGATGACCAGAGCCTCGGTCGTCGGATCGCCGTCCACGGTCAGCACCTGATTCAGGCGATGCGGTTCATGCTGCTGGAACCAGGTTAGCAGGGGGTCGGCGCGGTTCAACTGGAAGGCGTGGTCCAGGCTGCGATCGACAAAGCCGTGCCAGCGCGCCTTCAGCCGCTCGAAGGAGGCCGCATAGTTGGCGCCGCCGAAATCGATCTCGGCCGTCGGCTCCAGCGTCACCGTCACGAACTCATTGTGCCCGTGCGGCACGGCGCATTTCGACCCCGCATCGGCGATCAGCCGGTGCGCCATCGAGAAGCGGCGAGTGAAACGGACAGCGGGCATGAAGGTCTCAGGGTGAACGGCGGCAGCTAAAGCACCAACCTATCGACAAATAAAGGTCATGTGGCGGCGAACGGCGCCGGTCGTGGCGACTCAGGCGAACTCCAGATCGCGGTCGCGGCGGGTCAGGGCCGCCCCGGCGTCGACCACCAGATTCTGTCCGGTCAGGCTGCGCGCCGTCAGGATGAAGGTCAGGGCGGCGGCCAGATCCTCGACCGCCACGGGCCGTTTCAGCGGCGTGGCCTCGGCGCCCGCCTGATAATCGGCCTCGGGCCATCCGGCCGAGGGTAGCGTCAGGCCCGGCGCGATGCCGCAGACGCGGATGCGCGGCGCCAGGGCCAGCGCCAGGGCGCCGGTCATATGGGCGATGCCCACGCGGCTGACGGTATAGGAGAAGAAGTCGGGGTTCGGCGCCGTGACCTTATAGTCCAGCATATTGACCACCACGCCTTCGTCCTCGTCGGGCAGGCGCGCGGCGAAGTCGCGGATCAGGGCCAGGGGCGCCAGGACGTTGACCTCATGGTGAAGGCGCAGATCCGCCTCCTGGAAGGTCTCCAACTGGTCATAGACGAACAGGGAGGCGTTGTTGACCAGCGCCCTCAGCGGCCCGAAGGCGAAGGCCTGATCCATCAGGGCGGCGCGCGCGTCGGGGTCTGTCAGCTCTGACTGAACGGCGATGGCGCGCCGTCCCATGCCCTCGATGGCCTGAACCACGCCCTGCGCGCCGTCCGCGTCGGAACGATAGTGGACGACGACGTCATAGCCCGCCTGAGCGGCCGCCTTGGCCAGCACCGCCCCGATCCGACCCGAGGCCGCGGTGACCAGCGCTGCGCCCCGCGAAGAGGCGTCGGCGCGCCCGGACTCAGTCAACCCGGCCGAACTCGTAGTAGTTGACGGCGGCGATGACGGCGATGAAAACGAAGATGGTGGCGATGGCCAGCATGGGGCAACTCCTGATTTTGTCCCCGAATAGGGGCAAGCGCGCCCCTGTTCAAGCCGCCCGACGGCGGCCTATCGTTCGCGCATGGCGAACTGGCGCACCCGCATCGAACCCTTCACCCGGCCCTTGTTCTTCGCCTGGTCGCGGATGAGCCGGGGCATGACGCTGGGCGTGCGCGGCGCGGCGGTCGATGGCGAGGGCCGGGTGCTGCTGGTCAAGCACACCTATCTGGAGGGCTGGTGGCTGCCCGGCGGCGGCGTGGACAAGGGCGAGACGACGCAAGGAGCCGTCATCCGCGAACTGCGCGAAGAGGCCGGGCTGATCGTCAGGGGCGAGCCGCGCCTGCTGTCGGTTCATTCCAATGAGCGCTTCTTTCCGGGCGATCATGTGCTGGTCTTCCGTATCGACGCCTTCGACATGACCGAGCGGACCAGTCACGGCGAGATCGCCGAGATCGGCTGGTTTTCCCCCGACGCCTTGCCCGAGGATGCGACCCGCGCCACCCGCGACCGACTGGCCGAGATCTTCGGCGGCGCCGCGCCCGACCCGAATTGGTAAGACAACCTATGCAGTTACCCGTCCTCGCCCTGCTGGCCATGATCATCGGCGGCGCCGCCACCGCCCTGCAGGGGCCGACCAATGCGCGGCTGGCCAGCGCCGTCGGATCGCCGGTCAATGCGGCCTTCGTCTCCTTTCTCGTGGGGACGGTGGCGCTGGGCGTTCTGGCGATGGCCTTGCAGACGCGGCCGGACGTGCAGGCGATGAAGGCCCTGCCTGCATGGGCGTGGCTGGGCGGGCTCTACGGCTGCGTCTTCGTGGTGGCGGCCGCCTGGGGCGTGCCCAAGATCGGCGTGGCGCTGACCATCACCCTGATGGTGGCGGGTCAACTGGCGCTGAGCCTGATCCTCGACCACTTCGGCGTCATGGGCGTGCCGCAGCAACCGATCAGCCTGACGCGCATCGCCGGCGTGCTGCTGGTGATCGGCGGGGTGCTTCTGGTCCGGCGCGGCTGAGCCTATATCCCGGCTGATGACCGACCCGACGCCCGATACTCCGGAAACGCCCGACTCGCAGGCGAACGCCCTTCCGCTTCAGGCCGCCGAGCTGATCGCGGACGAGGCCCGGCGCGCGCCCGACAAGCCCGGCGTCTATCGCATGTACGGCGAGGACGGCGCCTGCCTCTATGTCGGCAAGGCCAAGTCGCTGAAGAAGCGGGTGGTCCAGTACGCGCAAGGGCGTTTCCACACCCAGCGCATCGGCCTGATGGTGTCGCTGACCCGCTCGATGGAGCTGGTGGTCACGGCGTCCGAGACCGAGGCCCTGCTGCTTGAGTCCAACTTCATCAAGAAGCTGAAGCCGCGCTTCAACGTCGTGCTGAGGGACGACAAGTCCTTCGCCGAACTGATGATCCGTCGCGACCACCGCGCACCCCAGGTCAGGAAGCATCGCGGCGCCCATACGATTCCCGGCGACTATTTCGGCCCCTTCGCCTCGACCTGGGCGGTCAACCACACGCTGAACACGCTGCAGAAGGCCTTCCTGCTGCGGTCCTGTTCGGACAGCGTCTATGAGACCCGCACCCGCCCCTGCATGCTGCACCAGATCAAGCGCTGCTCGGCGCCCTGCACCGGCCTGATCTCGCTTGAGGACTACGGCGAACTGGTCACTGAGGCCGAACAGTTCCTGCGCGGCAAGTCGCGCGCCGTCATCGGCCGTCTGTCGCAGGAGATGCAGGCGGCGTCGGACGACCTGGACTTCGAGACCGCCGCCCGCGTGCGCGACCGGATTCGCGCCCTGTCGGCCATTTCGATGGAAAGCAGCGTCAACGCCGACGGCGTGGCCGAGGCCGACGTCTTCGCCCTGCACGCCGAGGGCGGCCAGGCCTGCGTCCAGGTCTTCTTCTATCGCGCGGGCCAGAACTGGGGCGGCCGGGCCTATTTCCCGCGCGTGGACAAGAGCGACAGCGATGCGGAAATCCTCGCCGCCTTCCTGGGCCAGTTCTATGAGGACAAGCCGATCCCGCGCCTGATCCTGTCCAACGTCCGCCCGCACGAGCTGGAGCTGCTGGAGGCGGCCTTCAGCATGAAGGCCGAACACCGCGTCGAGATCGCCCGGCCCCTTCGCGGCGGCAAGGCCAGTCTGGTCGATCACGCCCTGACCAACGCCCGCGAGGCGCTGGGCCGCAAGCTGGCCGAGAACTCGGCGCAGGGCAAAATCCTGGACGAGGTGTGCGAGGCCTTCGGTCTGGACGCCCGACCCGAGCGGATCGAGGTCTACGACAACGCCCACATTCAGGGGACCAACGCCGTCGGCGGCATGATCGTCGCGGGGCCTGAGGGCTTCCGCAAGAACCAGTACCGCAAGTTCAACATCAAGGGCGAAGACCTGACGCCCGGCGACGACTACGGCATGATGCGCGAGGTCATGCGCCGCCGTTTCGGGCGGCTGGTGAAGGACGAGGAGGCGGGCGAGGCGGTGGACCGTCCCGACCTGCTGCTGATCGACGGCGGGGCGGGCCAGCTGGCCGAGGTGCTGGCCGTCATGGCCGATCTGGGCGTCGACGACATCGCCGTGGTCGGCGTCGCCAAGGGACCGGACCGCGACGCAGGGCTGGAGAAGTTCTTCATGCCGGGCAAGGCGCCGTTTATGCTGCCGCTGAAGAGTCCCGCCCTCTATTATCTGCAACGTCTGCGGGACGAGGCGCACCGTTTCGCCAACGGCGCCCACGCCAAGCGCCGCTCGATGGACATCAAGAAGAACCCGCTGGACGAGATCGAGGGCGTGGGGCCGGGACGCAAGAAGGCCCTGCTGCACGCCTTTGGCTCGGCCAAGGGGGTCAGCCGCGCCTCGGTCGCCGATCTGGTCAAGGTGGATGGCGTCAGCCAGGCCCTGGCCGAGCGCATCCACGGCTTCTTTCACAAGTCGTGAGAGGCGAAGATTCCGGGTTGAGCGACCAAGCGCCGCGGGTCTAGGAACGATCTCATGATCGCCGAACTGACCAAGGGCTACCATCGCTTCCGCGCGAACAGGTGGCCGTCCGAGCACGCGCAGTATGAGGCTCTGGCCGCAAATGGCCAGAAGCCGCACACCCTGGTCGTGGCCTGTTCCGACAGCCGCGCCGACCCGGCCCTGATCTTCGACACGGCGCCGGGCGAGCTGTTCGTCGTGCGCAACGTCGCCAATCTGGTCCCGCCTTATGAGCCGGACGGCAAGCTGCACGGCGTCTCGGCGGCGCTGGAATTCGGCGTGAATGTTCTGAAAGTCCGGCACATCGTCGTCATGGGCCACGCCTCATGCGGCGGGGTGAACGCCATGCTGAACGGCGCCCCCGCCAACTGTCAGGACTTCGTCGCCCCCTGGGTCGAGCAGGCCGCCCCCAGCCTGCGTCGCGCGGTCGAGACCCTGCCCGCCGAACAGGTGGAATGCGCCGCTGAAGAAGCCGTCGTGCGCCTGTCGCTGGACAATCTGCGCACCTTCCCCTGGATCGCGGAAAAGGAAGCGGCGGGCGAACTGAAGCTCAGCGGCCTGCATTTCGGCATCGCCCTGGGCATATTGTCCAAGCTGACCGGGCCGGGACGGTTCGAGCGGCTGGACTGACGCCGCCCTCGCCTCTGGGCGCGAACCGTGGCACACCCGGCGTGTTGCAACGGAAGACGTCATGGCCCCTGCCTACAAAGCCATCCCCAACATCCTGACCAGCCTGCGACTGGCGGCGGGGATCGTCATGTTCCTGCTGCTGGCGGGGGCGACCAGCGGCTTCCCCTTCGTCTCGGCCTGGCTGAGCCCCGACGACCAGTTCGCCATGTACCGGACGGGGTTCTGGATCTTCGTCATCGCCGCCTCGACGGACTGGATCGACGGCTATCTGGCCCGCCGCTGGCACGCTGAGACGCGCTGGGGCGCCATTCTGGACCCCATCGCCGACAAGATCCTGGTCACCGGCGCCGTGCTCGGCGTGCTGACCTCGGGCTCGGTGCAGCAGATCATCATTCCCTGCGGCCTGATCCTGTTCCGCGAGTTCGCCGTCTCGGCCCTGCGCGAGACCATGGCGGGCCGGATCAAGCTGCCGGTCACCCTGGCCGCCAAGTGGAAGACGACGCTGCAGATGGTGGCCCTGGGCTGCCAGCTGTTCGCCCGCAACTGGGACGGCTGGGGCCTGCCGTTCGACTATCTGCCCCACTTCCAGCTGTTCTCGGACGCCCTGATCTGGCTGGCCGCCATCGTCACCCTGTGGACTGGCTGGCAGTATTTCAGCGCGGCGCAAAAGCAGATGCGCGACCTGTAAGCCGCTGGGTCGATCTATCTCAGCGACCCGTCTCTCGATCCCGCCTGTCAGGCGGTGCGTCCTTTTCCCTTGCGCCATGTGAGGAACGGCCTACATTGTTTCTGCTTATGCTAAGTTTGAGCATAAGTCGGGGCCGCGTAGACGGCCGTTGAGGGAGTAGGGACGATGGCGGACGGCGCTTTCGGTCTGTCGAAGGAACTGGCGGAAGAGACCGCCCCGGTGTGGGAGAAGGTCAAGGACCACGTCACCCCGCTGGAATGGCCCGAGCAGGCCCGACTGATCAGCGAGATCAACCGGCTGAAACGCGAGCGCGACGCGGTCATCCTGGCCCACAACTATATGACGCCCGAGATTTTCCACGGCGTGGGCGACTATGTCGGCGACAGCCTGGGGTTGGCCAAGGAGGCCGCGCGATCCAGCGCCAGGGTGATCGTTCAGGCGGGCGTCCACTTCATGGCCGAGACGTCCAAGATCCTGTCGCCGGACAAGACGGTGCTGATTCCTGACCTGCGCGCGGGATGCTCGCTGGCGTCCTCGATCACGGGGGCGGACGTGCGCCTGATCAAGGAACGGCATCCGGGCCTGCCGGTCGTCACCTATGTGAACACCACGGCCGATGTGAAGGCCGAGACCGACATCTGCTGCACCAGCGCCAACGCCGTTCAGGTCGTCGAATGGGCGGCCAAGGAATGGGGCGTCGACAAGGTCATCCTGATCCCCGACGAATATCTGGCGCGCAACGTGGCGGCCCAGACGACGGTGGGCATCATCGCCTGGGCGGGCCACTGCGAGGTGCACAAGCGCTTCACCACGCAGGACATCGCCGACATGCGCGACGCCTGGCCGGACGCCGAGGTGCTGGCCCACCCCGAATGCCCCGAAGAGATCCTGCGCGCGGCCGACTTCGCCGGTTCGACCGCCGCTATGACCGAATATGTCGAGCAGCGCCGGCCCAAGCGGGTGGTGCTGATCACCGAATGTTCGATGGCCTCCAACATCAAGGGCGACGTGCCCGAGGTGGAGTTCGTCGGGCCGTGCAACCTGTGCCCGCATATGAAGCGCATCACGCTGGAGAACATCCGCGACTGCCTGCTGCACATGCAGTTCGAGGTGACGGCGCCGGAGGACATGCTGGAGAAGGCGGCCCTGGCGGTGCAGCGGATGATCGACCTGCCGCCGCCGTCAAAGCCGGCGCGCTATGATCTGGTCAAGGCGCGGCATCATGTCGATGTGGAGCTGATCTGATGGCCCTGCGGCGACGCGGCCCGTTGCGGGGCCGTCGCCGCGCGCCCAGTTCGAATCCATGAGCGACACAGACAACCCCCTTCCCCCCGGCGGCCGCAGGCCCGGACCCTGGGACCCGCGTCCGGAAGAGGCGGCGCCTGCGCCCGCGCGAGAGACGCCGCGCTACAGCGCGCGCCATGAAGCGCCGCAGGAGGACAAGGGCCAGCACCCGGTCTGGGCGGTGGTCTCGACCCTGCTGATGGCGGGGTTCCTGTGGTTCCTGACCGGCAGCTGGGTGGTGGCGGGGGCGGTGCTGTTCGGCCTGTTCGTGCACGAGTACGGCCATGTGCTGGCGATGAACCGGGTTGGGATGGGGCCGGCGCGCATCTACATCATCCCCTTCCTGGGCGGGCTGGCGAAGGGCCAGCGCGCGCCGAAGAGCGAGTGGCATGGCGTGCTGGTGTCGCTGGCGGGACCGGCGTTCGGCCTGCTGGCCATGATCCCCTTCGTGGCCGTGGGTCTGGCGATGAAGTCGCCGGAATGGCTGATGGGCGCCTTCTTCATCGCCATGATCAATCTGCTGAACCTGCTGCCCGCGCCGCCGCTGGACGGCTCCAAGGCGCTGGGGCCGGTGCTGACGCGGGTGCATCCGCGGCTGGAGCAGGTCGCCCTGCTGGTCGTCGGCGGTCTGGCCGTGTGGTGGGGGCTGTCGACGGGGCGGCTGATCCTCGCCGTCTTTCTGGGTCTGGCGGTGTTCGGCCATCTGAAGCGCGGCGTCTGGCGCGCGGCGTGGGGGCAGTTGAGCTGGCCCGAGGCGGGACGCAGTCTGGCCCTCTATCTGCTGACGGCCGTGGTCTGCGCGGCGGCGGCGATCGGCGCCCTGCTGCCGCTGACGGGCGGGGCGGTCGAACCGGCCTTCGAGATGGGGCTGCGGTTCTTCGGCGTGGGAGGCCGTTAGGCGAATGGGGCGCATCCGGCATGACGGGCCTCTGATCATCGGCGGCGGGCTGGCGGGCCTGTCGGCGGCGCTGGAGGCGGCCGAGGCGGGGTCGCGGGTGCGGGTGGTCACGCCCGAGCCCTTGCTGAACGCCTGCTCCTCGGCATGGGCGCAGGGCGGGATGGCGGCGGCCCTGTCGCCGCAAGACAGCGCGGCCCTGCACGCCAAGGACACCGAGGGCGCGGGGGCCGGTCTGGTCGAGGCCGAGGCGGCGCGTGCCCTGACGACGCGGGGGCGCGAGACGGTTGAGTGGCTGGCGGCGCTGGGCGCGCCCTTCGACCGCGACGACGACGGCGGCTTCTCTGTCAGTCTGGAGGCGGCGCACAGCCTGCCGCGCGTGGCGCGGGTTGGCGGCGACGGCGCCGGGCGGGCCATCCTGTCGGCCGTGGTCGCCGCCGCGCGGGCGACAAAGGCCATTGAAATCTGGGAAGACGGACGGCTGCGCGGGCTGATCCGCGACGTCGACGGCCGGGTGCGCGGCGCGGTGATCGAGCGGCGCGGGGGCCGGTTGGACGAGGTGTTCGCTCCCGCCGTGGTGCTGGCCACGGGCGGCATCGGCGGCCTGTTCGAGGCGACGACCAATCCGTCCACCCTGCGCGGCGAGGGGCTGGCGCTGGCCTGGCAGGCCGGGGCCGAGATTCTGGACCCTGAGTTCGTGCAGTTCCATCCGACGGCCATCGACGTAGGCCTGGACCCGGCGCCGCTGGCGACCGAGGCCCTGCGCGGCGAGGGGGCGCGGCTGGTTGATGGAAACGGCGCCTTCCTGCTCGGCGATCATCCCGACGCCGATCTGGCGCCGAGGGATATCGTGGCGCGGGCGGTGCACGCGGCGCGGGTCGAGGGGCGCGGCGCCTTCCTCGATGCGACCAAGGCGGTGGGCGAGGCCTTTCCGCATGAGTTTCCGGCCGTCTTCGCCGCCTGCATGAGGGCCGGGCTGGACCCGCGCGTCAGCCCCATCCCTGTGGCGGCGGCGGCCCACTATCACATGGGCGGCATCGTCGCCGACGACGAGGGGCGCACGACCGTCCCCGGCTTGTTCGCCATCGGCGAGTGCGCGGCGACGGGGGTGCATGGGGCCAACCGGCTGGCGTCCAACTCCCTGCTGGAGGCGGGCGCCTTCGGGCGGCGCGCGGGCCGGGCGGCGGCGGTCGAGGTCCAGCCCGAGCGGCGGCCGCTGGCGGCGGCGCAGACGATGACGGATCTGCCGCCCGAGGCGCTGACGACCTTGCGCGCGGCCATGACGCGCCATGCGGGCGTGGTGCGGGACGAGGCGGGGCTGACGACGCTGCTGGCCCTGATCGACGACCTGGCGAAGGCCCATCCGACGGCGGCGTGCCTGACGGCGGCGCGTCTGGTGGCCGAGGGGGCGTTGAACCGGCGCGAGAGCCGGGGCGGCCACTATCGCCGCGACTTCCCCGACAGCCTGCCGAGGGCCGAGCATACGTGGATGCGAGCAGCGCCGACGCCTTCAAGCAACGACGAGGCCGAGGCGGCGACGCTCGTCACCCTCGCGGCCGTGATCTGAATGATGAAGGATTCTCCCGTGACCCGAACACTGCCGGACCTGCTGGTCGAGCCCGTGGTGCGCATGGCGCTGGCCGAGGATCTGGGACGCACGGGCGATGTGACGGCGCAGGCCTGCATCCCCGAGGACGCCCGCTTCAGCGCTGTCTTCTGCGCGCGTCAGGCCGGGGTGATGGCGGGCGGGGCGGTGGTGCGGATCGCCGTTCATGCGCTGGACCCGCAAGCGACGGTGACGGTGAAGGTCGCCGACGGCGAGGCGTTCGAGGCAGGAGCCGTGCTGGTCGCGGTCGAGGCCAACGCCCGCGCCCTGCTGGCGGCCGAACGGACGGCGCTGAACCTGCTGGGCCGGATGTGCGGCATCGCCACCCTGACGCGGACCTATGTGCAGGCGGTCGCGGGGACGCACGCGCGCATCGCCGACACCCGCAAGACCACTCCGGGGCTACGGGCGCTGGAGAAGCACGCGGTCGCCTGCGGCGGCGGAGTGAACCATCGCTTCGGGCTGGATGACGCCATCCTGATCAAGGATAACCACGTCGCCGTCTGCGGCGGGGCGGGCGAGGCGGTGCGCCGGGCCAAAGCCTTCGCCCCCCACCTGATGAAGGTCGAGGTCGAGGTCGACGGTCTGGATCAACTGGACGAGGTGCTGCCTGAGCGGCCGGACGTCGTCATGCTGGACAACTTCAGCCTGGACGACATGGCCGAGGCGGTGCGGCGGGTGCGCGACAGCGCCTTCGGGCCGGTAGTGCTGGAGGCCTCGGGCGGGGTGAACCTGACGACAGTGGCAGGCATCGCCGCGACCGGCGTGGACGTCATCTCCGTGGGCGCCTTGACCCATTCAGTGATGCAGCTGGATATCGGCCTGGACGAGGCGTGAGGCTGGTCAGGCTCCCCCCGCCGCAACCGTCGCAGGATCGGGGGCCAAGGCGGCGGTCTTGATCGCCACAGGCTGGGGCTCGGCGCCGCGCGGGGTCGTGGCGCGCGGCGCGGCGGGCGCCGGGGCGG
>KB291737.1:0-3513 GCA_000318405.1 Brevundimonas diminuta 470-4
GCCGTATCACCCAAAATCCCGCATAGCTCTTTGCCGACGTTGGATTCGCCATACACTAGCAGGTTTTTAGGGCGGCTCGACGGCGGCGTTTTGAGCATCATGTCCAGCTTCGCATGGACATGCTTGGCGTCGTGGTGCCCTATCCAGATAGACTTCCAATTGTTGAGAATACGATCCTCACCTGGAGTGGCGAGGTAGGTTCTCGTTTTCTCTGTCAGGTGCGCGCCGTCGTCGGATGTGATGTCAGGCATTAGCTGTCCAGGTCATCGAAAACGTCGTCGCTATCCACGACCTTATGCGGGGCTGGTGTGATCGACATCTGTGTTGCGGTCGGTGCTATCGTCGAGCGGGGGCGCGGATCAGGTCGGGAACTTTCGATCACCGCCTGCTGCCGCGTCCGGGTGCGGGCGTGGTGTTTCTTCTGTTCGGCGGCGCGCCGTACACGGACGGTCTCTTTTTCTGCGGCCCGAACGCGGGCTTGGCGTTCCGTTCGCTCCTTGTGAGCATCGAAGATGTTGTTCTCATCCGGGCGCGCGTGGCCCTGCTCCTGCGCCCGTTTCTTGGCGGCGCGATGCTCCCATATGTTCATGGCGACGCCACGCGGGTTTCGCAGGGGCACGGTGAGATAGACTTTGGCGTCTTCATCCCAGACATAGACTTCGGACAGGTCGTGGGGGTCGCGCCTGATGATGAAGTCCTTCTCCGGGGTTCGGGCATACCGCTGCCGGATGATGACCAGGGCTTCGGAATCGTAGTGCAGCATGTCCCACTGAATGCCGTAGTGCTGGAGCTTGCGCATCGTGACCGGAAGAAGTTCCTTGCGGAGCCTGGCCAGATCGTCCGCCTCGGGGGGAAGTTTCTGAATCTGACGGCCAGTCTTCACATCGAAGAAGAACGACCGCCACTTTTCCAGAGGCGACATGCCCAGTTCCTTCCTGGGCGTATTGATGTGTTCCTTGATGACGCTCAGCAGGTAGAGTTCCAGATCGGCCAGCGTGAGCCTTGCGGTCTTGCGCGGCTCGGCCTTTTTCGCACGCTCAGCGATGTTCGATCCTGTAGCGCCAGGCAGGTGTTTCACGCTGTGGGCTAGCTTGCCGAAGTACCTCTCGATGTGCGGTCCATAGCGCGGCGTCTTGACCTTGCGGTTTACGAGCTTGGTGTTCGCGTACCGCACGAACCTTTGCATCATTGCGCCGCGGAACTCCTTGGCGTTGTCTGCGTGGATCATCTTCATGACGCCCCAGACGGGCCAGTCCATGGCGACGCCCAGCTTCGTCAGCCACTTTTCCTTGCGCGTTATGGAATGGAAGATCGCCATGCCGGCGCTGGACGCGCCGGGCGGATCTAACGACAGATAGTAGCCGGTGGGCATGAAGCTGAACGTGTCGATGCACATGGCCAGCCAAGGGCGCCCGATGGGTTGCCGCGTGGTTTCGTCGACGATCTCGATGTCATACTGCCAGTAATCGATCTGGACTGAGCTGAGGGGCGATCCTGCGAACGGATAGCTTCCCATCAACCGCTTCTTGGCGTCCCTGGCGGCGCGCTTGCCTTCGCGAGCTTCGAGCACCACCAGAGGATCCAGCTTCTCGATACGTCGGAAGAATGTCGCGCGGCCTGGAGGTTGAATCCCCGCATTTTTGAATGCGGGCCTCATGTACTCATCCCACACGGTTGTGGGCGTCGGCTGTTTGCGCTGGAGATAGTGTTTTCGAATGACCTCCTGCATCACGGCCTCGGTCGCCTCATCGAGACGAGAGCCTGATCGTCCCTGACCTCCTTCCGGCAAAAGGGTCATGGGGTCAGCTGGGTCGCAATCCTTGATCCGGCGATAGACAGTGGCGCGGCTAACTCCGAGAGTTTCTGCTGCCTTGTCGGCGAGGGCAGCCCTTTCTCCTCGCCGAATGCCGCCGTCCAGAAGCGGTTTTACCGCATCGAACCAGCGAAACGCCTCGGCCTTCTCATCCGGCGTGTAGTCGTCGAACGCGCGTTTCGGCGTCTCGACCGACGCGACGTCGTCGATTTCAGCCCTGCTGACCGATCGCAGATCACCGCTTTTGAAGCGCACCAGGTAGCGGTCGAGATCTATGACCTGGACCAGTTCAGCCGGGCGACCATCAACGGAGACCTGTTCGCCGACTTCCAGTTTAAGTCCCGTCAAATATTTCCTCCAGCGCCGCGTCCACCCACCATGTCACGACCGTCTCATCTGTGATCGGGGCGTCCAGATCACATAGCAGCCGGCGAAGTCCGATGAGGTTGTATGCCGCCTCCATAATGGAGCCGCGAATTGCGCCTTCGTCTTCGAGGCGGAGACGTATTTCACCTAGTCGCTTCGGTCCTTTGTGACGTACGAGCGCTCGGACACGCTTTATCATTTCGCGGTCCTGCGGTTGGAGCATCACTGGCGCGATCAACTCGGCATTGGCCAGGCGCGGGGTGCGGATCGTGCGCTCCGTCACGACGCGGTAGCCGATGCCCATGCGGGCGAGGTGACGCTTGGCCGCGCGGTACTTGGGCCAGAGCGAAGCCCGTTGCTCGCGCAGGACCGAGAGAGGCTTCACCTCAAACATCACTTGCCGCTGCGGGAAGGGGCGCGGCATGGCGCTGTGCCAGGAAACCAGAACATCAGGGGTGTAGGTGCGTGCCTGGCCGTCGACCTTCAGCTGCAAGGTGGTCGGCTGGGTCACGACATCATGAATGCCGTTGTCGATCTGCAATAGCGTGAGGAAGTCCATTTCCAGTTTGGACTCAAACGGCAGATGCCCGCTTGGGAAGCGTGAGGGCAGCGCTCCGGTAATCGAGCGATGGCCCGGCGGGATTCGACGGCGGGTTTCCATGTGCCGATCTTGTCGCATAATTCGCGAGATTCCTAAATTTTTTCGCGTCTCTTGAGAGACTAAACTGTTGTCAAAAGGGCTTTTGAGGCGGGGTAGAGGCTCAGAAAGTTCGCATTACCTGTGAGATTAGACAATATTCCGCTGTTATGGCGCAAACACACCTAAGGTGATGAGGCGCACGCCGTGCGCCCCATCTCTTCAATCAGCATCGCGGTAGCGCCAGGAGGTTGTTGGGCTCAATGCCGTCAGCTTCGGTTTTTAGGTATTTTCTACCATTCGCCCTGCGAGCAACTACCACGTTGGTCGCCCGACCTCCCCCTTGGGTCCAGAAGGTCCATTTGCCGCTCTCAATTCCGGCAATGGCGTCATCGAGTCTCAAAGACCACGGCCCGCCGGAGCCTTCCGCTCCCACGCGCCCTCCGATCTTATCGATGCGCTTATCGGGATCGCTCCCATCAGGAACAATGCACGTCACTTCATGGCGTCCAGCCATCGCTTTAATCCTTTCGACCGTCCGTCGGGCTCAATTGTGTGGATGGAAACTAGCGGCGGATAACTTGCATGCCGTACCGAGCGCCGCGTGGGGCTTCGAGTAGTACGTTCCAGTGGCCCGAGTGTGGGACTGGGATGTGAGCCGGCAGGCGACGGAAGAAGCCACCATAGTACTTTGCGG
>KB291737.1:3533-67439 GCA_000318405.1 Brevundimonas diminuta 470-4
CCCGCCGCGCCGGTACGTGCTCAGGTTGGAATCGTCCATCACGAGGACATTTGCCTGATGCGTACAGTTCACGACGAACGAGTCGCCGCCATTAAGATATTGTCGAGAATGAATATGAGACACTTGTCTCTCCACAGGTTGTCAACATAGCTGCAAACAGCCCTTGCTAACCCGTGACGGGGGACGGCCTTGATGTCGCCGTCACTAGACGACATAGCTGCCCTGTCACCGGAGCGAGAACTTCGTGGGTGATGGGGAGGAGAGATCGGTTCCTCGTCGTCCAAACATAGGGCCGACCTCCCTCCTGCTACCGCGCTCGCCTGCTCATGCAGGTCATTCGCGACCATCCCAAAACGGACCTACTTCCGCTTCGGCGGCTCCGACACCGTTCCTTTCGGGTTACGGACGGCGGTTTGCGTCGTCACGTAGCGGCCCGAAGATGCCGAACGGTGCGGGCCTTTGGGGGGCGCTTTACCAGCCATCCCAAACTCCTTCACTCAGCGTGCAGAAGCCCTGCACTGGCATCGTTAACGTGACGCCCGAATCTGACGAGGAGCAACACCATATATCGCGTTTCTTGTGGACAAGTCATCTAGGGGTGGTGGTCACCTACACCAAATCAGGGAATTCTCGCCGGGTCAGTGTGTCTTGACTCCAGAGGGAATCGCGGACTCGTTTCGTTCCGCCCCCGTTCATGGTTAGCCCCTCACGGTGACGTTGGTTTACCAGTTTGACGCACTGAAGCTTCACAGTTGCTATGCGCTGTTGGCGGAATGGCTTCCCAGCACGAAATCCGCGTCGCCCTTGAGCGCGACTACCGCCTCGCTCTTGGCGAATACGAGCGCGCCGAAATGCCGACCGAGACGATCGTCGGGCTAAAGGCGCTGGAAGCAGCCGACCGGCGCATCCAGGCTCGCAAGGTGGTCCTGAAGGAGAAGATGGGGCATCTTATCTATCTGCTCCGGCTCCAGGTCGATCCGGATTGGACGCCCTACCACCTGACGCCGCTACATCCGCGTAAGACGCGCCGGAAGGGCTCTATCGCCAAGGCAGCCTATCAGGCGCTTCGTCGGGCTTCAGAGCCGATGACGACGCGCGAAATTTCCAGGGAGATCGCCGGGAGGTTGGAAATCGATGTCAGCGACGCCCGCGCTCTCAACCAATTGGACAACGCAGTCAGGACGTCGATGAAAGAGCGCGTCAAAGACGGTGCTGTTGAGGAACTGGAGGGCCGGCCTACGCAGTGGCGGGTGCTGAGTAGGTCGAAATGGGAGCCTTCAAACGTCCCTTACGCTTCAGCGTCAGCGCCCTTAGTGCGCGTCGACGGTTTATCGAACGCAGAGATTCGGGCCTTGTCTGCCAGTATCCGACAAGTTCAGCGTCAGGGGACAGGATGAGTGCGCGCGACATCACCATGCGGAACTGCTGGCCGTTGTCGAGCCGCCGGAAGTCGTCCCGCCAAGACAACTCGTCTGCGTAACGCTGGGCGTGGGCGCCGCTGATGTGCAGGTAAACGCCTCGCTCAGCGCGCCGGATGCGGCTGTGCTGGGCCTCGACCAAATTGGTGTGCACGCCATCCACCATCAGGCCGACACTGTGGTTGACCGTCGAGTGGTCAGCGAAATGCATGAGGTAACGCGAGTAAGCGGAGGATTCGTCCGTCACGACGTGTGCCGCCGCGCTGACGACCTTTTTAATGTAGGGATCGGCCGCCTTTTCTGTCGGCACGACCCAGGCCCTGGACCGACCCCCAGGGCGACGCTCGCGCGCCGTCACGATCGAGCGTCGCTTGGTATTGAACTGTTTGCGGCCGTCCGACTTGCGGTCTTCGACAAGATTTTCCTGGCGCACCGATCCGCCGATATAGGCGCCGTCTATGTCGACCATTCCAGTCAGGACGGTGTCGGCCTGCATCGCCGCCATCACCCGCGAAAGTTTTTTGCAGATCACGAAGGCCGTCTTGTACGAGCAGCCCAGATCGCGGCTCATGCGCAGCGCGGCGTTGCCGTTCACGCCGTTCACGAAGAGGACCACCGCCAGCATGATGTCGGCATAGGACATCTTCCGGCTCCGGAAGACGGTTCGGGAGGTGACGCTGAACTGCCTGTCGCAGCCTATGCATTTGAACAGGCGGCGTGCACGGTACTCGTATATTGCGTCCATGCCGCAGTGCGGGCAGTACGGCTTCCCGTCATTCGCAGCGAACCGGATCGACTTGAACATTGCATATGCCTCCTCCTCGCCCAGACGGGCGATGTCGCGGACGGAAATCGTCCGCGCCTTTGCTGAGAGGAGAAAATGCTGAGCCAAACCGTCCTTTCCGTGCGGATGTCATCATATTTGATGCATATGCACGGAATATCGGCGTCTTGTCAATGCCGGCGCATCAAATATGATGCGTTCACCCTACAGGATGATGCGCTTGCCCTATTTTCGAACGGCTGAAGAGGCCGAAGCCCACGCTCGCAATCTCGCCAACACCATAATCAAGGTGGAGATGACGAAGCGGAAAATGACCTACCGCGACCTAGTCGCCGCGCTGGCCGAGTACGGCGTGACCGAGGAAGAGCGGAACCTGCGCAACAAGATTTCCAGGGGCACGTTTTCGGCCGCCTTCTTCTTCACCTGCTTGGGCGCGATGAAGGTAAAGAACCTGGACCTCACCCATTGGCTGACGCCGCTGGAAGATCAATTAGCGGACATCAGGGCGATCCTATCGGACGAGGGCGGCCCGGAGCGAACACCAGCGCAGCAGAAGCAACACCACGAAGATATCGACGCGATGGCGGAACTGTTGGGCGTTAAGCCGCACCAAGGATGAACGGGCCGCCGCCAGCCAGCGGTCTCCGAGCGAGAATATGCTCGTGGTCGGCAGAGTGGTGGTGTTTGAAGGCGCCGCCGCCGAGCCTTCAGCACACCCTACCGGGCTCGGCGATCTGGACTGACGGCAACCCGGCCTACCAGGGCTTGCCTGACCGGCACCATGCAGCGACCGTACTAGGACAGATGCCGACCCACGTTTTTATGCCGTGGATTCACCGGGTGTTCTCGAACCTGAAGCGGTGGGGTCTGGGGACTTATCACGGGTTCCGACGCCGCTACCTTCAAGCCTATCTGGATGAATTCTGCTTCCGCTGGAACCGGGGGAAGTGGCGCGGGGTCAGCTTTGACCGGCTGCTTGGGATCGGACTGCGTGTGGAGCCGATCACGTATCGGTTGCTGGTAACGAGAGCGTAGGAAATCAACCCCATTGTCTAGCCTCAACTTTTGAGGAGCTAATAATGGGCGACGATCTGATCACACAGGTGACGGACTTGGAAGAAAGAGTCGAGCAGATTGCGGCTGTGTCGGAGGACGTTCTGGTCAACCAAGTGGGTTGGCTGACCGCCAACCAGTCCGTCCTCGCCGCCATGCTTTTGCATGTCGCGCGAAACTCTGACCATCCGGATATGGTGATCAATCAGATCGGCTTCGAAGCCCAAAGCCTGCTACGCAACCGGACGGTTTTCAGGGACAACGACCCTGAGAGTGCGGAACGGTTTCGGGCGGCTGCGAAGGTTCGACTAGAGCAATTTCTCGCGGACGTCGGCGGAACGCTGTAGCGGAGACGGTGTCGATAGTAAGGACTATGGCGTGCCCAAAAGGCGCAGCATCGCCTTTGGCGGCTTCGGTCATTTCAGTTCTCTATTCTGGGAGAGGAAAAGGCCGAAGAGATCATCGGCCTCTTGGAGACGATGGACGCCGAACGGAACGATCAGTTTTCTAGTCGTAGCGTTGGCATTCCCCTGGCCGACGCCTTCAGACGACAAGCGACGACAGGCTCAGTTAGGATCGCATAGCGATCCTAAACTCTATCATATACCAATGAATTGTCAAGAATTGCCCGCGCGTCGCCCGAAGGGCGGACGGTCACGGCGCGCGACTTCAAAGTGAAGGTTGGTAAGCTCGCTGCGTATCCGGCGGATGTCCTCCTGGGCGGCCGCCGCCTTCCGGAGCAGGGCCAATACCCCGGCCCCGATCCCCACCAACAGCATCAGAACACCCCAAACCGCCATAGCCGCCTCCATCCGCAATAGGACATCTAATGTCCTGGCAACCATCACCGGATCGTTAACATCTCCCACGGATGGGCTGGGAAAAGATCATCGGTGGAAATCTGCGCCGCTTCCGCCAGGTGCGGGGGATGACCCAAGAGGGGTTGGCGGCCGAGGTTCATCTGGATGTCCGCCAGATTGGCCGGATCGAACGCGGGCAAAGCTACCCCAGCATAGGGCTCCTGGTGCATCTGGCGGAACTGCTAGGGGTCCAACCGGGCCAATTCTTCGAGCGAGAGCCCTGATCCGCTCCCCCGCGCGGACGGCGATGCAAGGTTATGCTTGCTCCCCAGATCACCGAGGCGGATAATACTCCTAGTCCAGACAAGTAAAGACAGAGATTTCGACGACCTTGCCGATCTCGACGTTCCAACTATAATAACGATGTTTCAGGGAGGTCTATATGCTCTTAGCAGCCTTAATATTTAGCGGCGTGGTTCTCGCCGGACAATCGAATCCCGGTCCCTCCAATCACCAGGTGATCCTGCCTGATCCCAACCGAGCGGGGAACACCATGAGTCGTTTTGACGAAATGGCTGATCGCCGAATGTTCGACGATTATCGGCGTGAGCGCAGGCGGCAGGCCTATGAGGCTGCGGTGATCAATGACCGGATGCAGTTGGCGGAGCAACTGGACCTGCTAATCGGCGCCAATAAATGCGATGAAGCATCCGCTATGGCAATGAAGGCGGGATATCGAGATATCAGGGATGGTGTAGAACGAGCGTGCAGAGTTAGTGTGGCTCCGCAAAATGACTAACCGCTTCGCCCTGAGTTGAGTATTAGGATCAGGCCCGCCCCGTTGTGAGGCGGGCCTTGTAGATTACAAGAACAGATCGCTACAATATTGCAGGTGGTACTCGTACGGTATCTGAGCGTACCAGACACAAGTTTCGTATTCCATAGACGATACCCCGTAACGATGACCTATGTCTTTGCACCTATTCATCTCGGCCGCGTACGCCGAAACATACGGAGCAATACATTGCTCGTATGCAGGATAGTCGGGTCGTTCTGTAGCGTTAGCAGGTTTAACGTCCAAAACTACGGCCGCAGCCCCCGATGCCAAAATTATGGCAGCGCAGCCGGCAACAACTGAAAAACGCTTCCTCATCGAATCCTCCAGTTCAAACGAGAAACGTCACACAACCTCGTTTTGGGAAGTGGATCAAGCCTAGTTTTTAGAGAAATCCCTTGCACAAAAAGATCGATATGAACTTTGCATGCTCTACATGAGTACACGTGATGTTTATCATTCAGGCGCGGATAATCAGACTACGGTGCAATTTAGTCCAAGACTTTTTCGTAGCCTGAGACACGGGCGTCCCTAAATTCCCATGTGTTCGGTGGAATAGGTTCGCCAGATAGACGACTTGATCAACGCCCGCATGACGCCGGCAGCGTCTGGGGCCGTCGCGACAACCCGACCACCGCACAGGCCGATGAACCCTTCCCCGTCGCGCGATGGCGCAACCTGATAGAGATGGCGTCCGCGCCAGAACTGGATCGGGATCATCGGATAATCTCCCATCCCTGATAGAGGCCCGGAAGCGGCACGACCCGAACGACGCCGTCGTTCTTCAGTTTGGTCAGGCATGCGCCGATCCGCTTGCGCATGATCACCAAGGTGGCATCGTCGGCCTTCAGGCCACGCGCTTTGACCTGGGCGTAAACGATGTCGAGCGACGTGAGAGGACGGTCGGCATCCTTCAACATCCGGACTGCAAGCCGGACGACTTCACCCTTCTTGGCGCGGTGCTTGGTGGGGTGGCGGACGATGCGGTCCGTGTCGGCCGTCGGATCAAAGAGACGGATCGCGGCGTCGATATGATCGAGGTCGCAGACGATCTTCTTCTCTTCGGCGCGGACGCGTTTAAGGAGCGCGGCGAGTTCGCGGCGCTTCTCCATGAGGCCAGCGACAGTGTTGGGGCGGTGGTAGGTGACGTTTTCCATGAAGGAGAACGTAACAAGAACAACGATTTACGTCTCAGGCGTCAAGGTGTGTTTGCGCCATAACAGCGGAATATTCGGCCCAGGCGCTCGACAGCCTGCGCCAACCGCTTGAGACCGGCGAGATCGTGGTGGCGCGGGCCAACGCCCATGTGCGCTACCCGGCGCGCTTCCAGCTGGTGGCGGCGATGAACCCTTGCCGCTGCGGCGTGGGCGGGCCGGGCAGAGGCGCCTGCGGCAAGGCTCCGCGCTGTCAAAGGGACTATCAGAACCGGATTTCCGGCCCGATGTTCGACCGCATCGACCTGACGGTCGAGACGCCGCCGGTCACGGCCGCCGACATGATCCTGCCGCCCCCTGCCGAGGGTACGGCCGAAGCCGCCGCCCGGGTCTTCGCCGCCATGCAGATGCAGGAGTCCCGTCAGGCCGAAGCCGGGCTGACAGGAATGCAGGCGCTGAACGCCCGGGCGTCGGGTGAGGCTCTGGAACGGTTCGCCGCGCCGGATCAGGCCGGTCGCGCCCTGCTGATGAAGGCGGGGGAGGCGGGCGGGCTCACCGCGCGGGGCTGGACCCGCACCCTGCGTCTGGCGCGCACCATCGCCGATCTGGACGGGGCGGACGGCGTGCTGCGCCGCCATGTGGCCGAGGCCCTGATGTACCGACGCAGCACGGTCGGCGCCCATGAGGATTTCGACCGTCAGGTCAGCCGACGCGGCTTGTTTCCTGTGAAGGAGGGCGCAGACGGGCCAACGCCGTTCGCGTTGAATTAACCCCAGGAGGCCTAGCGTGGCCTTATGGGACAGACCCGCCGCAAACCATCGCAGAACGCGCTTTTTTCCGCCATGTCCGGAGGGTGCGAACCGTCATCCGGAGCGCCTGCCGACAGCGCTTCGCCCGAGCAGCAGTTCCTGCGGCTGATGAGCCATGAGATGCGTACGCCCCTGAACGGGGTGATCGGCATGCTGGGCCTGCTGTCGCGCACGCGTCTGGATGGGGCGCAGCGCGCCTATGCCGAGGCGGCGCAGAAGTCGGCCGAACATCTGCTGGGGCTGGTCAACGACCTGCTGGACTACGCCCGGCTCGAGGCCGAGGCGCTGGAGTTCGATCCGGCGCCCGTCGATCTGGAAGGCTTGGTTCGCGGCGTGGCCGAACTGCTCAGCCCGCGCGCCCACGACAAGGGACTGGAGATCGTCTGGTCGGTGGCCGCCGACGCCGCCGATATCGTCGCGGACGAGGGGCGCCTGCGCCAGATCCTGTTCAACCTGGCGGGAAACGCCGTGAAGTTCACCGACCGGGGCGGGGTGCGTCTGGCGGTCGAGGCGGTAGGGGAACGACAGGGCGGCGCGTCTGTTCGTCTGGCCTTCATCGTCGACGACACCGGGCCGGGCGTGCCCGAAGCGGCGCGCAGCCGCATCTTCGAAGAGTTCGGCCACGCCGACGCCTCCGACGCCGCACGGTTCGACGGCGCCGGTCTGGGCCTGGCGGTGGTGCGGCGCCTGGCCCGGGCAATGGACGGAACCGTCGTGGTCGAGGACCGGCCGGACGGCGCCGGGGCCCGTTTCCGTTTTGAGGCCGCCTTCCCCATCGCGCCGGACGCTTCGCCGCGCGCTCGTCCGCTGGACCGGCTGGCGGTGGCCATCCGCACGCCGGATCCCTTTGTGCGCCGCGCTGCGACCGATCAGATCGAGGCGTCCGGCGGGCGGGCGGCGCGTCAGGCCGCGGTGACGCTGGTCGATCATGCGGGCGCCGACGACGGCGCGCTGGCGGCCAGACCTGCTCAGGGCCAGTCCATCATCCTGTTGCGTCCGAGCGAGCGCGATCTGATCAGCCGTTATCGTGCGGCCGGTTTCTGCGGCTATCTGATCAAGCCTTTGCGCCGGACGTCTCTGGCCGAGCAGGTGTTGGGAGCGCTTGCGCCGCGCCGGGGCGTCACGGCGCCGCCGGTTCGATCCGGCGATGACGACCGCGTGGCCCATGTCGCCTTCAAGGGGGTGCGGGTTCTGCTGGTCGAGGACAATCCGGTCGGCGCCCTGCTGGCCAAGACCCTGCTGCGTCGCGAGGGCTGCGTGGTCCAGACGGCCGCCGATGGGCAGGAGGCGCTGGAGACGATGAAGGCGGCGCGCTTCGACCTGGTCTTCATGGACATGCGGATGCCGCGTCTGGATGGGCCCGGCGCTGCGCGCGCCCTGCGCGCGCGCGGCGATCAGACGCCGATCATCGCCCTGACCGCCAACGCCTTCGCCGAAGATCGCGTCGCCTGTCTGGCGGCGGGCATGGACGACCACCTGTCCAAGCCGCTGGAGGCGGATGCTCTGCGAAGCGCACTGGCCCGCTGGACGAACGCCGCCAACCGCGCCAAGGTCGCGGCTTCCTGAACCGCCAGTAGCCCGTCGTCCGTTTGCCCCGGCGGCGTCCGCCGGAGCCTTGCATGACCGATTCCAAGACGCCCGCTTCCGAGGTCGCGGCGCTGCAGCCGTCCCCAAAGGGGTTGGGCGTGCTCAAGGCCGCCTTCCGCGAGCGGCGCACCCTGGCCATGCTGTTGTTGGGATTTTCCGCGGGCCTGCCCTTCGCCATGCTGTTCGGCACGCTGAACGCCTGGCTGTCCGACGCGGGCGTGTCGGTCGCCACCATCGGGGTGCTGTCCTGGGTCGGCCTGTTCGGGGCCTTCAAGTTTCTGTGGTCGCCTGCGGTCGGACTGACGCCGCCGGTGCTGGGGCGGATGGGGCGGCGTCGGTCCTGGCTGATCCTGTGCCAGACCGTTCTGATCGGCGCCCTGCTGGCCATCGCCCTGTCGCATCCCGGCACGGGCGCCATAGTGGTGCTGGCCTGTGCGGCGGCGCTGGGCGCCTTCGCCTCGGCCACGCAGGACATCGTCATCGACACCTGGCGGATCGAGGTGGCGGACGAGCGGACGCCGGTCGATCTGCTGTCGACGGTCTACCAACTGGGTTTCCGCACGGCGGCGCTGGTCGGGGGCGCAGGGGCGCTGGTGCTGGCCGATCATCTGGGCTGGTCGGCCACCTTCGTCATCGGGGCGGGTCTGATGGGGCTGGGCGTGCTGGGCGCCCTGATCGCGCCCGAGCCGAAGCCTGCGCCGCGCGCCGCCATCGCGCGTGAGCGGATCGGCTCGCCGCGTCTGCGCATGACGGCGCTGGGGATCACCCTGATCGCCTGGGCCTGGGCGGCCTTCATGCTGGTGCGCTTCATGGTCACGGCGCTGACGGTCAAGCCTGCGCCCAGCGCCGGTGAGTTCACCGCTGTCTGGGGCCCGTGGATCGTCGGCATGGCGGTGATCCTGCCCGCCCTGCTGGCCGGGATCATCGTCTGGCGCGGCGGCAAGGCGGGGGCCGGCGCCGCAACGGATCAGGGCCCGGCCTTCGCCAACACCCTGTATGACGCTATCCTGGCCCCGCTGGTGGAGTTGATGGGGCGGCTGGGCTGGGGCGCAGTGATCGTGCTGGGCCTGATCCTGACCTATCGCATCACCGATGGCGTCTGGGGGCCGTTCGCCTTCCCCTTCTACATGGGCGACACGGGCGGGGCGCTGGGCCACACCAAGACCGAGATCGCCCTGGCGTCCAAGACGTTCGGCGTGGTCATGACGATCATCGGCATTGCGCTGGGCGGGTGGGCGCTGCTGGTCATCGGCCGGATGGCCAGCCTGCTGCTGGGCGCCATCCTATCGGCGGCGACGAACCTGCTGATGATGGATCTGGCGCTGGGCGCGCCGTGGATCGGCGGCTTCATGCAGATGACGGGTCTGTACAAGCTGTTCGGCGCCTTCGGCGTCGGCGAGCCTCTGGCCCGGCTGATGCTGGCCATCGCGGGCGAGAACATCGCCGGCGGCTTCGCGGGCGCGGCCTTCGTCGCCTATCTGTCAGCCCTGTCGAACAAGATGTTCGGGGCGGTGCAGTTCGCGGTCTTCACCTCTCTGGCCCTGTTGATCGGCACCCTGGGTCGGGGCGCGCTGGGCGAACTGATCGAGCGTCAGGGCTATGCCGCCATGTTCGTCATCGCCGCCTGGCTGGGCGTCATCGCCGTGATCTTCTGCCTGGCGGAATGGGTGCGTCTGACGTTCGAGCGCCGTCGCCTGGGTCAGGACGCCTGAAGCCGAAAGCGGCGGCCAAAAGAAAGAGGCGGCCCGCAGGGAGCCGCCTCTTCAGACTTCAGCCGTGTGAAGGGGCCTAGCCCTCGTTCGGCCCTTCGGCATAGGCGGCGAAGGTGGCGGCGGTCATGATCTCGCTGACCGAGGCGCCCAGCGGCACGATCTGCACCGACTTCTCCAGACCGACCAGCAGCGGGCCGATCACCGTCGCCCCGCCCAGCGCCTGAACTAGGCGCGTCGAGATGGCGGCCGAGTGGATGGCCGGCATGACCAGAACGTTGGCGTCGCCGGTCAGGCGCATGAAGGGATAGTTGGCGCGGGCCTCTGAGTTCAGCGCCAGCGCCGGGGGCATTTCGCCTTCATATTCGAAATCGACATCCATGCCGTCCAGGATGCGGATGGCTTCGCGCACCTTCTCGCCGCGGTTGCCCGGGGGGTCGCCGAAGGTCGAATAGCTGAGGAAGGCGACGCGCGGCGTGCGGCCCAGCGTCTTGACCGTGGCGGCGGCCTTGACCGCGATTTCGGCCAGTTCGGCCGCGTCGGGCAGCTCGTGGATCGAGGTGTCGGCCACGAACAGGGTGCGGCCCTTGGCCAGCAGGATCGACAGGCCGATCATGCGATCCTTGACGTCCAAGACGCGGCGGACCTCTTTCAGGGCCATGTTGAAGTTGCGGGTCACGCCGGTGACCATGCAGTCCGCCTCGCCGCGCGCGACCATGGCGGCGGCGAAGTAGTTGCGGTCCTGATTGATCATTCGCTGGACGTCGCGGCGCAGATAGCCGCGACGTTGCAGGCGGTCATACAGCCAGTCAACGTATTCCGTGTTCCGCTCGGAAATCCGGGCGTTCATGATCTGGATGCCCAGATCGTCGAAGATCAGACCGGCTTCGGCCGCGTTCTGGCGGATCAGTTCTTCGCGGCCGACCAGGATGGGCGTGCCCAGTTCGGCCTGTTTGAAAGCCCAGGCGGCGCGGATGACCGACTGCTCCTCGCCCTCGGCGAAGACGACGCGCTGCTTCGGGCCCGAGCGCACGCTGCCCTGGATCTTCTGCATCAGGGCCGCCGACGGATCGACCCGCTGGCGCAGGCTGATGCGATAGGCGTCCATGTCCTCGATCGGCTTGCGCGCCACGCCGGAATCCATCGCCGCCTGGGCGATGAAGGGCGGGATGTACCAGATCAGGCGCGGGTCGAACGGGGTCGGGATGATGTATTCCGGGCCGAACTTCAGCTTGCGGCCGCGATAGGCGGCGGCGACCTCGTCCGGCACGTCCTCGCGGGCCAGCGCCGCCAGGGCGTGAGCGCAGGCGATCTTCATCTCGTGGTTGATCTGACGCGCGCGCACGTCCAGCGCGCCGCGGAACAGATAGGGGAAGGCCAGGACGTTGTTGATCTGGTTCACATAGTCCGAGCGGCCCGTCGCCATGATGGCGTCAGAGCGCACGGCCATCACGTCCTCGGGCGTGATTTCCGGGTCGGGGTTGGCCATGGCGAAGATGATCGGATTGGGCGCCATGGAGGCGACCATCTCCTTGGTGATCGCGCCCTTGGCCGACAGGCCCAGCACCACGTCGGCGCCGACCATGGCGTCGGCCAGGGTGCGGTGCGGGGTGTCGGTGGCGTGCGCCGCCTGCCATTGGGAGACGTTGTCGCGGCCCTTGTAGATGACGCCCTGACGGTCGCAGATGGTGGTGTTCTCGGCCTTGACGCCCGCCGCCTTCATCAGGGCGATGGAGGACAGGCCCGCCGCGCCCGCGCCCGACAGGACGACCTTGATGTCCTCCAGCTTCTTGCCGACGATGTGGCAGGCGTTGATCAGGCCGGCGGTCGAGATGATGGCGGTGCCGTGCTGGTCGTCGTGGAAGACGGGGATGTCCAGCAGGTCCTGCAACTGGGCTTCGATCTCGAAGCATTCCGGGGACTTGATGTCCTCCAGGTTGATGCCGCCCCAGGTGTCGCCGATGTTCTTGACCACGGTGACGAACTCGTCCGGGTCGGTGGTCTTCACCTCGACGTCGAAGCTGTCGACATCGGCGAAGCGCTTGAACAGGACCGACTTGCCTTCCATCACCGGCTTGGACGCCATGTGGCCCAGGTTGCCCAGGCCCAGAATGGCGGTGCCGTTCGAGATGACGGCGACCAGATTGCCCTTGGCGGTGTAGTCGTAGGCCTTGTCCGCATCCTCGGCGATGGCCAGGACCGGCACGGCGACGCCCGGCGAATAGGCTAGCGACAGGTCGCGCTGGGTCGCCATCGGCTTGGTCGGGGCCATGGAGATCTTGCCCGGGATCGGATCGCGGTGGAACTCCAGCGCGTCGTCGTCGGAGAAGGTCTGTTTGTCGGTCAATTCGGGCATTTCTATCTCGGGAAGGGCAGGCGCGTTTTGTTCCTAGAACCTGGAACCTTCGCCGACAACCGTTGACGCTGGGTCAGCCCGCTACAGTCAGGCCATCGGGAGGGTTCCCGTGCCTTCGATCTGGACCGGGCCGGTCATGAAGACGTGGTCCGTCGCCTCGTCCCAGGCGATGGTCAGCTCGCCGCCATCGACCGTCACAGCGGCCTTTCGCCCGGTCAGACCGCGCCGCGCGGCGGCCACCAGGGCGGCGCAGGCGCCGGTGCCGCAGGCCAGGGTCAGGCCCGCCCCGCGCTCCCAGACCCGCAACCTAATGTGATCGGGCGACAGGACATGGGCGAAGCCGACATTGACCCCTTCAGGGAACAGCGGGTGGCGCTCGACCAGCGAGCCCGAGCCGCGCACGAAGGCGTCGTCCTGGCGATCGGTGAAGAAGACGACGTGGGGATTGCCCATCGAAACGGCGCCGGGCGTGTGCAGCAAGGGTGCGTCGATCGGTCCGACCTGAAGCTCGATCCCGCGCGTGTCCATCTCTTCGGACAGGGGCACCTGATCCCAACCCAGACGCGGCGGTCCCATATCCACAGTGACTTGGTGCTGGGCCGCGGTCGTCGGCCCTTCGGGACCTCCCGACCCGACGCGGCCTTGATGCTGGGCCGCGGTCGTCGGCCCTGCGGGACTTCCCGACCCGACGCGGCCTGGTGCGCGTTTTGCGGTGGTCGGCCCGCTCAGGGTGTCGATGACCACCTCTTCCTTGTCGGTCGCCTCCAGCATCAGCCAGCCGACGCAGCGCAGGGCGTTGCCGCAGGTTTCGACCATCGAGCCGTCGGCGTTCCACACCCGCATGAAGGCGTCGGCCGTCTCGGACGGTTCGACGCCGATCAGCTGGTCGAAGCCGTCCAGACCCGCCGCCGGGTCGGCCAGGGCCCGCACCTGGTCCGCCGTCGGGTGGAAGGGCTGGTCGAAAGCCTGGACGACGATGAAGGCGTTTCCGGCGCCGTTCATGCGGATGTAGGGGCGGGCGGGCTGGCTCATGATGCTCTTCATATAGGATTTTGCGCCGGTTCATGTATCGCTGACGGCGATGGCGAGCGAACAGGCTGAAATCCCTGACCATGGACGTCTGCGGCTGAGGGCGCGCCTGCGCTACCTTTATCACGGGACGCAGCCGACGGCGGTGAAGTTCCGCCTGATGGTGATCGTCGTCGATCTGATCATCATCGGCTTTTTCCTCGCCGCGCCGATCCTGAAGGAGGCGGGCTGGGTCTTCTATGTCGCCGACTATTTCATCGCCGCCATTCTGGGGCTGGACCTGGCGGCGCGGGCCTATGCCTATTCCGATATTCGCGACTGGCTGAAGCGGCCGATCGTCTGGGTCGACCTGTTCGTGCTGGCGACCCTGCTGTTTCCGGCGTGGCTGGCCAACTTCGGATTCCTGCGGCTGCTGCGCTTCTGGAGCCTGCTGAACAGCGACCTGTTCTGGCGCACCATCGGCCGACGGTTCGACGACACCCGCGTCGAGGACATCACCCGCGCCCTGGCCGCCCTGGTCACCTTCGTCTTTGTCGTGACCGGCTTCGTCTATGCCTATTTCCGGGGCAAGGCCGAGCACATCAACGGCTATCTGGACGCGCTTTACTTCACCGTCGCCACCCTGACGACGACGGGGTTCGGCGACATCACCCTGCCGGGCAACTGGGGGCGGGTGATCTCCATCGTCGTCATGCTGGTGGGCATCACCCTGTTCATCCGCCTGGCCCAGACCCTGCTGCGGCCGCACAAGGTGAAGTTTCCCTGTCCGACCTGCGGCCTGCAGAAGCACGACCCGGACGCGGTGCACTGCAAGGCCTGCGGCCAGATCCTGTGCATCCCCGACGACGGCGACTGATCTGATCCGGCGACCGAAGATTACGCGCCGGTAATATGACGGACGCTTGCCCCCCGCCGTCGGCGTCGCCAAGGTGCCCGGCGAAACATTCGTCCGTTGGGGGACTCCCATGATCATCCGCACCCTGGCGTCCGTCGCCGTCCTTTCCCTCGCCGCCGGAGCCGCATCTGTCGCCATGGCCCAAGCTTCCGTTTCCACCAGCGTCGCCTCCACCGCGCCGGGCTTCGCGACCAGCGACGCGACCGATCCCTATCTGTGGCTGGAGGAGGTGGAAGGCGAGCGCGCCATGGACTGGGTCAAGGCCCACAACGAGACCTCGCTGGGCGTTCTGCAGGGCGATCCGCGCTATGAGGCGCTGCATCAGCAGGCGCTGGAACTGGTGCAGTCGCGCGACCGCATCCCTTCGCCCGGCTTCACCCACGACGGCCATATCGACAACTTCTGGCAGGACGCCGAGCATGTGCGCGGCGTCTGGCGGCGCACGACGTTGGACAGCTATCGCACCGACGCGCCGCAGTGGGAGACCATCCTGGACTTCGACGCCCTGTCGGCGGCCGAGGGCGCCAACTGGGTCTATAAGGGCGCGACCTGTCTGTCGCCCGAAGAACGCTATTGCCTGATCTCCCTGTCGAACGGCGGCAAGGATGCGGTGACCCTGCGCGAGTTCGACAGCGTGACCCGCGCCTTCGTGGAGGGCGGCTTCAGCCTGCCCGAATCCAAGGGCGGCGCCAGCTGGATCGACAAGGACACCCTGCTGATCGCGCGCGACTTCGGCGAAGGCTCGCTGACGAACTCGGGCTATCCGCGCACGGTGCGCCTGATGAAGCGCGGCCAGACGATCGACCAGGCGGTCGAGGTCTTCGCCGGTCAGAAAACCGACGTCTCGGTGTCCGGCTACACCCTGCGCGACGCCGACGGCGTGGTGCAGGCGGTGCTGCTGAACCGGGGCATCAACTTCTATGAGAGCGAGACCTGGCGTCTGAACGCCGACGGCACGACGACGAAGCTCGAACTGCCGCTCAAGTCCAGCATCAACGCCCTGGTCGCCGGCCAGCTGGTGGTGACGACGGACCAGGACTGGACCGCGCCGTCGGGCCAGCAGTTCAAGACCGGCGACGTCATCGCCTGGGACCTGCAGGCGTGGCTGGCCGATCCGAAGGCGCCCGCCCGTCTGGTCATCCGTCCGGGCGAGCGCGAGGCGGTCGAGGGGATCAACGCCACGCGCAACAAGCTGGTCGTGGCCCTTTATGAAAACGTGCGCGGCTCGGTCTATGTCTACGACCCAGCCGACTGGAGCCGCACCCGTCTGGACCTGCCGCAGAACGTCTCGGTGGGCGTCGGCTCGGCGTCGGAACAGGACGACAAGATCTTCGTCAGCGTCACCGGCTATCTGAACCCGTCCAGCCTCTATCTGGCGGATGCGGCGACCGGGGCCGTCGATCTGACCAAGGCCCTGCCGGACAAGTTCGACGCCAGCGGGATGCGCGTCGATCAGTTCGAGGCCCGTTCGACCGACGGGACGATGATCCCCTATTTCGTCGTCCACAAGGACGCGATGGCGATGGACGGCTCGAACCCGACGCTGCTGTACGGCTACGGCGGCTTCCAGTCGTCGCTGTTGCCCGGCTATTCGCCGACGGTGGGCAAGCTGTGGCTGGAGCGCGGCGGCGTCTACGTCATCGCCAATACGCGCGGCGGCGGCGAGTTCGGCCCGAAGTGGCACCAGGCGGCCCAGCAGGAGAACCGCCAGCGCGCGCATGAGGACTTCCAGGCGGTGGCCCAGGACCTGATCACGCGCGGGATCACCAGCCAGCCGCACCTCGGGATCATGGGCGGCTCGCAGGGCGGGCTGTTCATGGGCGCCATGCTGACCCAGCGCCCGGACCTGATCAACGCGGCCGTCATCCAGGTGCCGCTGTTCGACATGCTTCGTTTCCACAAGCTGCTGGCGGGCGCCAGCTGGATCGGCGAATACGGCGACCCGGACATTCCGGAACAGCGCGCCTGGATCGAACAGTATTCGCCGTATCAGAAGCTGGCGGCGGGTCAGCCCTATCCGGAAGTCTTCATCCACACCTCGACCAAGGACGACCGCGTCCACCCCGGCCACGCCCGCAAGGCGGCGGCGCGGATGGAGGCGCTGGGCTATCCGGTGCTCTTCTATGAAAACACCGACGGCGGCCACGCAGCCGGGGCCAACCGGCGCGAGACGGCCCGCCGCATCGCGCTGGAATACACCTATCTGACCCGCAGGCTGATGGACCAGCCGGCGCAGCGATAGAACCATGCCCGCTCATCCCGCGGAGGCGGGGATCCAGGTTTGAGCCTCGCGCTCGACCTGGGTCGTGAGCGAAAATTCTGACGGCGGCTCTTGGGGCCGAAGCACTGGATCCTCGCCTCCGCGAGGATGAACGGAGAAGAGATTGTGAAAACCCTGTTCCTGTCAGCTGCCTTGCCCGTGATGATGCTGGCCGCGGCGCCCGCACTGGCGAACGGCGCCCCCGCCGACCCCACGGCCGCCTCGGCGGCGACCCCGCCGCCGCATTTCCCGCGCGACCTGTCGCCCGAGGGGGTCAAGGCCGCCGACGACCACCTGGCGCTGGAAGAGGTGGACGGCGCCGAGGCCCGCGCCTTTGTCGCCGCCTCCAATGAAAAGGCCCTGGCCGCCCTGACCGGCGACCGCCGCTATGAGCCGTTCCGCCAGCAGGCCGAGGCCATCCTGACCGCCACCGACCGCATCCCCGGCGTCAGCTTCCTGGGCGAAGGCCTCGGCAACTTCTGGCAGGACGCGGCCAATCCCAAGGGCGTGTGGCGCCGCACGACGCTGGACAGCTATCGCACCGCCCAGCCGCAGTGGGAGACCCTGCTGGACATCGACGCCCTGGCGAAAGCCGAAGGCAAGGACTGGGTGTTCAAGGGCGCCAACTGCCTGGCGCCGGACGAGACCCGCTGCCTGGTCAATCTGTCGAACGGCGGCATGGACGCGGTGACGGTGCGCGAGTTCGACCTGACCACCAAGACCTTCGTGGACGGCGGCTTCGTCATCCCCGAAGGCAAGCACCGCATCAGCTGGCTGGACCGCGACACCCTGCTGATCGCCACCGACTTCGGCCCCGGCAGCCTGACGGAGTCGGGCTATCCCTTCATCGTCAAGTCGCTGAAGCGCGGCCATCCGCTGGAACACGCGACCGAGGTCTATCGCGGCCAGCAGGGCGACGGCGGCTATGGCGTCTCGCCGATCGTGTTCCGCGACAAGGCGGGGGCGGTCGAGGCGGTGCTGTTCAGCCGTCCGCTGGACACCTTCCGCTCGGAGATCTGGGCGCTGGGGGCCGACGGCAAGCCGTATCAGCTGGCCCTGCCCGAGCGCGTGGGCGTCGAAGGCGTGCTGGGCGGCCAGTTGATCTTCTCGCCCGAACAGGCGTGGAGCTTCGACGGTCAGGATTACGCCGCCGGTTCGCTGGTCGCCCTGCCGATGGGCGTGCTGGGCGACGTGCGTCAGAGCATCCGCATCGATGCGAAGACGGCGACCATCTTCGCCCCCGGCCCGCGCCAGTCGCTGCAAAGCGTCCGGGTTTTCCCGGACAGCATCGTCGCGGTCATCGCCGACAACGTCGTCGGCACGCTGAAGCGCTTCACGCCGGGCGCCGGGGGCTGGACCGCGACCGACATCGCCGTGCCCGCCAACAGCGCCGTGGGCCTGGGCGACAGCTCCAAGGCCAAGGGTAAGGTCTTCGTCTCGACGCAAGGCTTCCTGACGCCGCCGACGCTCAGCCTGGCCGATGTCTCGACCGGCGCCCTGACCGAGCTGAAATCGGCCCCGGCCAAGTTCGACGCCTCGACCCATGTGGTCGAGCAGTTCGAGGCGACCTCGACCGACGGGACGAAGATTCCCTACTTCGTCACCCGGCCTAGGAACCTGGCGATGGACGGGACCGGCCCGACCATCCTGTTCGGTTACGGCGGCTTCCAGGCCAGCTTCCCGCCCGCCTACAAGCCCGAGATGGGCAAGCTGTGGCTCGAGAACGGCGGCGTCTTCGTTCAGGCCAACATCCGCGGCGGCGGCGAGTTCGGACCCGGCTGGCACCAGGCGGCCCTGCGCGAAAACCGCCAGCGCGCCTTTGATGATTTCGCCGCCGTCGCCCGCGATCTGGAGCAGCGCCGCATCACCAGCCCGCGCCATCTGGGCATCTATGGCCGCTCGAACGGCGGGGTGCTGACCAGCGTGTCCATCACCCAGCATCCGGAGCTGTTCAATGCGGCGGTGATCGAAAGCCCGCTGATCGACATGCTGCGCTATCAGGAGCTGCCGGCGGGCGCGTCGTGGATGGGCGAGTACGGGGATCCGCGCATTCCGGGCGACGCCGAATTCATCGCTCGCTATTCGGCCTATCAGCAGCTGCGGCCCGAGGTGAAATACCCGCGCGTCTACATCACGACCAATACGCGCGACGACCGGGTCCACCCCGGCCACGCCCGCAAGTTCGCGGCGCGTCTGGGCGATCAGGGCCACGACCACCTCTATTTCGAGGATACGGCGGGCGGCCACTCCAACGACGCCGATCCGGTCGCCAACGCTCGCCGCTGGGCGCGCCACTATGTCTATCTGGCTCAGCAGCTGATGGATTGAGGGGCTTGTTTAGGGCGCTAACGGCCTTTTGCCTGCTTGAGCGCGAAGGCGGGTCGAAGGCGAGCGCCGCCGCTCACGCATTTATGAGCAGCGTTATCGGGCTGAAGGGATAGGATCGCGTCCATGACGGCACGGGGCCTGTTCAGGTACGGGATGGCGGCGACGGCGGTCGCGGGCGCAGGTCTGCTGGCCGTCGCCGCCGCGCCCTCGCGTGAGCGTGACGCCCCGGTCCAGCCGGTGGTGGTCGAACTGTTCACCGCCCAGGGCTGTTCAGGCTGTCCCGACGCCAACCGCACGGTCGAGACCGTGGCGGCCGAGCCGGGCGTGATCGTCCTGACCTATGGCGTCGACTACTGGGACTATCTGGGCTGGTCCGACACCTTCGCCCGGCCCGAGTTCGCCGAACGCCAGCGCGCCTATCGCCAGGCGCTCAAACTGCGGAACGTCTCGACGCCTCAGGTGGTGATCGACGGGCGCCGTCATGTCTCGGGCGCGCGCTCGCCTGAGCTGAAGGCCGCCGTAGAGGCCGAGGCGCGCGGGCGCGGCTGGCCGCCCGAGATCGAGTTCCGCGAGACCGGCGACCGCGTCGGCGTCGGCTCAGGCCGGGCGCCGCAGGGCGGGGCCGAGGTCGTCGCCGTGGTCTATCGGCCCGGTCAGCAGACGGTCGAGGTCAAGGGCGGCGACAACCGGGGCCGCGCGGTGACCCACGTCAATGTCGTGCGCGAGGTGCGGCGGCTGGGCGACTGGAACGGGCGGCCGGTGCTGTTTCCCCTGCCGGTCGAGGCGGGCGCCGATGAAGGCGTGGTGATCCTGCTTCAGGCCAAGGACGACCGCAGCATCCTGTCTTCGGCCGCCCGGCCGGAACCGGGGCGCGATTGAACCGCTGACGGAAAAGGTCTAAAGGCCCGCGGCTCTTGATGGGCACGCCTCCTCGCGCGACCCGGAGAACATTGCATGGTCGGGGACACGCCCCGCGGCGACGCCGCGCCAACCGCCAACGCCTCTTCCGCCGCCAACGCCCAGCCTCCCGCTTCCGGGGGGGCGCCGGGGCATGGGGGCAAGGCTGGCCGCCGCGCCCTGCTGCTGGGCGCCATCGGCGTGGTCTTCGGCGACATCGGCACCAGCCCCATCTACGCCCTGCGCGAGGCCATCGGCCACGCCCAGAGGGGCGTCGAGGGCGATCTGGCCATTATCGGCGTGGTGTCGCTGGCCTTCTGGGCGCTGATGGTGGTGGTGACGTTCAAATACGTCATGTTCCTGATGCGGGCCGACAACAAGGGCGAGGGCGGCACCCTGTCGCTGATGGCCCTGGCCCAGCACGCCATCGGACGTCGCAGCGCCTGGCTGTTCATTCTGGGGGTCTGCGGCGCAGCCCTCTTCTACAGCGACGGCGTCATCACCCCGGCCATTTCCGTCCTGTCGGCCATCGAGGGTCTGCAGGAGGCGCCGGGCCTGAACGGCCGCCTCGATCCCTTCATCGTGCCGCTGGCGGCGGGCATTCTGATCGCACTGTTCATGGTCCAGTCTCGAGGCACGGCCGGACTGGCCAAGTTCTTTGGCCCCATCACGCTTATCTGGTTCCTGTCGCTGGGCGTGATGGGCGTGGCGCACATCTTCGACGACCTGTCGATCCTGAAGGCCCTGTCTCCCTATTACGGGATCAAGCTGCTGATCGCCGACGGCTTCCTGGGCTTCGTCATCCTGGGCAGCGTCTTTCTGGCCGTCACCGGCGCCGAGGCGCTGTATGCGGACATGGGCCATTTCGGCAAGTCGCCGATCCGTCAGGGCTGGCTGTTCATCGTCCTGCCGTGTCTGACTCTGAACTATCTGGGGCAGGGCGCCTTCCTGCTGTCGCACCCCGGCGCGGCCAGCAACCCCTTCTGGAACATGGTGCCGCAGCTGGTCTACTGGCCCATGCTGCTGCTGGCGACGGCGGCCACGGTGATCGCCAGCCAGGCGGTCATCACCGGCGCCTTCTCGGTGACGCAGCAGGCGGTTCAGCTGGGCCTGCTGCCGCGACTGGACATCCGCAACACCTCCGAGACGCAGGCGGGCCAGATCTATGTGCCTGCGATCAACAGCCTGCTGATGGTCGGGGTGTTGTTCGTGCTCGTCACCTTCCAGTCGTCGCACAATCTGACGGCGGCCTATGGGGTGGCCGTGACCGGCACCATGATGGTCAACACCCTGATGTCCTTCACCGTGGTGCGGCACAAATGGAAGTGGCCGATGTGGGCGGTGCTGCTGACCCTGGTGCCGTTCGGATTCATCGACGCGGTCTTCCTGACCTCCAACCTGCTGAAGATTCCGGCCGGGGCGTGGATGCCTCTGGTGCTGGGCGGCGGTCTGGTCATGCTGATGTGGACCTGGGTGCGCGGCACGCAGATCCTGACCGACAAGACTCGCAAGGACAGCCTGCCGCTGACCGATCTGATCGAGATGCTGCGCGCCCGCCCGCCGCACCGGGCGCCGGGCACGGCCATCTTCCTGACCTCGGACGCCGATGTCGCGCCGGTGGCCCTGATGCACAACCTCAAGCACAACAAGGTGCTGCACGAGAAGAACATCATCCTGACGGTCCACACCTCCGACCGGCCGCGCGTCCCCGATCTGCAAAGGGTGGCGGTCGAGCCGATCAGCGATGATTTCAAGCGCCTGACGCTGACCTTCGGTTATATGGAGACGCCGAACGTGCCGCGCGCGCTCGGCCTGTGCCGCAAACAGGGGCTGAAGTTCGACATCATGTCGACCAGCTTCTTCCTGGGGCGCCGCTCCGTCGTTCCCACCGCCCGGCAGGGCATGCCTCTTTGGCAGGACAAGCTGTTTATCTTCCTGATGCGTAACGCCGCCAATCCGACCGACTTCTTCCGCATTCCGCCCGGCCGCGTGGTCGAGCTCGGCACCCAGGTGTCGGTGTGAGCGGGGGGACGCCCAAGGGCAAAAGCTCCGCCGCGCGCGGCCGCCGCATCGCCGAAAAGGCGCGCGGCCCGCGTCGTGAACCCGCGCCGCGCCCGGTCGCCGACGATCCCCACGCCGACATCGGGGTCGAGGCGCGTCTGGTGGCGGGCCTGCTGCTGAACGCGGCGCTGGAGAAGCGCACCGGTCTGGACGAGGCCCTGTCGCAGTCGCCCGCGCGCGACCTGCCGCCTCAGGATCGCGCCTTCGCCCGCGCCGTGGCCATGGCGGCCTTGCGTCGTCTGGGCGAGATCGACCAGATTCTCGAGCGCCGCCTGCAGAAGGCGCCGCCGCTGGCGGTGCTGACCATCCTGCGCATCGCCCTGGCCCAGACCCTGGTGCTTGAGACGCCCGCCTTCGCTGCGGTGTCGACGGCGGTGAAGCTGGCCGAGCGCGATCCCAAGACGCGGCCCTACAAGAATCTGGTCAACGCCGTGCTGCGCGGCGTCGGCCGCGACGGTCCCGGCCTGACGACGGCGGAAGCCAACCTGCCCGACTGGCTGGCCCAGCGCTGGAAGGCGACCTATGGCGAAGCGGCCGTAATCGGCCTGGCCCTGGCCACGCGCGAGGAGCCCGCCACCGACCTGACGGCCAAGCCGGGCGTGGACCCGGCCGAACTGGCGGCCTCGGTCGACGGCGAGGCCCTGCCCGGCGGCACGGTCCGCACCGGCAAGCGCGGCGATGTCGCCTCCTGGCCCGGCTTTGAGGCCGGCGACTGGTGGGTGCAGGATGCGGCCGCCGCCGTGCCCGCCCGCCTGCTGGCCGTGAAACCGGGCGAGACGGCGCTGGACCTGTGCGCCGCGCCGGGCGGCAAGACGCTGCAACTGGCCGCCGCCGGGGCCGAGGTCGTCGCGCTGGACCGTTCCGAGGCGCGCCTGAAACGCCTGCGCCAGAACTTCGAGCGCATGAACCTGAAGGCCGAGGTCGTCGCCGTCCCGGCCGAAGACTGGGCGGACGACCGCACCTTCGACGCCGTCCTGCTGGACGCGCCCTGCACGGCGACCGGCACCTATCGCCGCAATCCCGAGGTGCTGCGCGCCACCCGGCCCGCTGACGTGGCCAAGCTGGCCGACGTTCAGCACCGTCTGCTGGACGCCGCCGCCGAGAAGGTGAAGCGGGGCGGCCGTCTGGTCTACTGCGTGTGCTCGCTGGAGCGGGAAGAGGGCGAGACGCAGGTTATCGCCTTCCTGCGCCGCAACCCGGCCTTCCGCACCGTCGCCGCCGTTCCGGCCGAGGTCGGCGCCCCGGACGAGGCCCTGACGCCGGAAGGCTGGCTGCGCCTCCTGCCGTCGCAATGGGCGGAAAAGGGCGGTCTGGACGGCTTCTTCGCGGCCAGGCTGGAACGGATCGCCTAGCTGAGTTGAAGGCCGAACCAGCCGTCGCGGCTGGAGACCGTCATCGGCAGGCCGAACAGGTCGGTCAGGGCGGCATCGGTCAGCATGTCGGCCTTGGCGCCGTCGCGGGCGACGCGGCCGTACTTCATCATGATGACCCGGCCGATCTCCGGCAGGATCTCCTCGATGTGGTGCGTGACCACGATCAGGGTGGCGCCGCCCTGCGCCAGGGGGCGCAGGCTGTCGAGAAACAGGCGGCGCGTTGCGGGGTCCAGCCCGCCGCACGGTTCGTCCAGCAGGATGGCGTCGGGCCGATGAGCCAGGGCGCGGGCGATCAGCACGCGCCGCGCTTCGCCCGAGGACAGGGTGGCCATGGACCGACCGGTCAGATGCTCGACCCCCATGCGGTGCAGGGCCTCGGCCGCGGCGTCGCGCATGGCGGGCGTGATCGTTTCGCGCCGCCAGACCCCGCGCGAGGCGAAGAAGCCCGAGACGACTGCGTCCATCACCTCCAGCGCATCCTCGCCGGTCAGGTCCGACTGGGCGGCGGGCGAGACGAAGCCGAGACGGCGGCGCAGGGAGAAGACGTCCCACGGGCTCTGGCCGAACACCTCGACCCGCGCGCCGTGCACCGGATAGAGCTGGTGCAGGATCAGCTTGACCAGCGTCGACTTGCCCGAGCCGTTGCGGCCCAGGATCGCCGTATGGTCGCCCGCCGCGATGGTCAGGCTGACATCATCCAGAATGCGGCGCTCGCCGCGCACCACGCTGGCGTTTTCGATGCGCAGCAGCGGCTCAGTCATCGTCGTCTTCGATGGCGTGGATCTGGTCGTCGTCGAGGCCCAGGTGGTGGCCGATCTCGTGGATCAGGACATGGGCGATGATCTCGGACAGGCCGACGTCGCCGCGCTCGCACCATTCATCGAGGATCGGGCGGCGATACAGGAAGACGCGCGAAGGCTCCGGCGCCGGACCCATGGCGTCGCGCTCGCCGATGTGGACGCCGGAATACAGGCCGGTCAGCTCAAACGGGTCCTCGATCTCCAGGTCGCGCAGGGTGTCTTCGTCGGCGAAGTCGTCGATGCGGATGACGACGTCCCCGGCCGCCTGGCGGAACAGGTCGGGCAGGGCGGCGAAGGCCTCTTCGGCCAGGCGGGCGAAGTCGTCGAGGGAGGGGGCGGTCTGATCGGTCCAGGTCTGGCTCATGCTGAAGGATATCGCCCGGCGCGGGCGCTGCCGCAATCGGCGGCGACGCCGCATCGCAAATCGCGCAATCAGGTTATGGTAAACGCGAATCGGTCGGCGGGCTGACGCTCGACGGCCGCCGCTGCGACGCATCATCCGGGGACCCATGGCCGAGGCCGACATCGCTTATGCAGCCACCGCAGGGGCGGCCGGTCTGGCGCTGGCGATCAGCGCCTGGACCTGGCGGCTGCGCGCGCGGCTGGGCGCCCGCGAGGGCGAGATCGAGCGCTGGCTGGGCGGGGCCCAGGCCTCGGCGGCGGCCAGCGAGGGCGCCCTGACCGCGTTCGACGACGTGCGGGTGGCCCTAAGCCCGCAGGGCGAGGCGCAGGCGGTGTTCGGCTCGACCGAGGCCCTGTCGGCGCTGGCGCCTGGCCTTGAAGGGCTGGCGGCGGCGCAAGCCGTGGTCGCGGTGCTGACCGGTCTGCACACCGGGCGCATGGAGGCTCTGGTTCAGGGCGGCGAGGCCTTCGAGACCCTGATGGAGACGCCTGAAGGCGCATGGGCGGTCGAGGGCCGGCCGCATGGCGGGTCGGCCTGGTTGCGGCTGTCGCGTCTGGCCGGGGTCGGGGGCGAGGGCGGACTGGACGGCGGCGCGGGGGCCGGGGTTCTGGCGGAACAGTCTCCGGCGCCGACCTGGGTCGTGGACGGGGCCGGGCGGCTGGTCTGGGCCAACAGCGCCTGGCTGGCCGAGACGGGGGCCGAGACCCTGGCGGAAGCGCGCGAGCGGGGGCTGAGTTTCGATCGCGGCGCGGACGGGCTGGTGGCCGAGGCGCTGCGCTTGAACGCGCGTCAGGACGGCTTTCGCTGGACCACGGCGGGCGGACGGCGGCGGGCGTGGAAGATACTGGCCGAACCGCTGGCGGGCGGGCGCGGCGCCGTGATCGCCTTCGCCATCGAGATGACCGAGGCGGAGGAGACGCGCGACACCCTGCGCCGCCACGTCGAGGCCCATGACGAGACGCTGAATCACCTGGCCGACGCCGTCGCCATCTTCGGCCCGTCCAAGCGGCTGGCCTTCCACAACACCGCCTTCCAGTCGCTGTTCGGGGTCGACCCGGCCTGGCTGGACGAGCGTCCGACCCATGCCGAGCTGCTGGACCGGCTGCGTCAGAAGCGCCTGCTGCCGGAGGTCGTCGACTACGCTCGGTGGAAGGCGGATGAGCTGGACTTCTACGGCGCCGCCCAGGCCTCGCCGGACGACAGCTGGTCGCTGCCCGACGGGCGGACGCTGCGGGTGGTGCGCCAGCCGCACCCGCTGGGCGGCATCCTGCTGATCTTCTCGGACATCACCGGCGAACTGCAGCTGCGCAGCCGCTACAACGCCCAGATTCAGGTCCAGCGCGCGACGCTGGACAAGCTGAACGACGCCGTGGCCGTGTTCGGCTCGGACGGCCGGCTGCGGCTGCACAACGAGGCGTTCGAGACCTTCTGGGGCGTGGCGGGCGAACGGCTGAACGAGGCGGGCGACTTCGACGCCGTGGCCGCCCTGTGCCGCCCGGTCCTGCCTGACGCGGCCCTGTGGCTGGGGCTGAAGGCGCGGGTGGCCGACCCCGACCCCGAAAGCCGGGTGCCGATCGCCGGCGAGGGGCGCACCGAGGACGGCCGCAGCGCCGCATGGCAGACCCGTCCCCTGCCGGACGGCGCGACGCTGGTGGCCTTCTCGGACGTGACGGCCCGGCGCGGGCTGGAGCAGGCGCTGGCGGCCAAGGAAGCCGCCCTGGCCGAAAGTCAGGCGCTGAAACGCGAGTTCGTCGGCAGCGTCTCCTATGAGCTGCGCACCCCGCTGACGACCATCGTCGGCTATTCCGAACTTCTGGAGGCGATGGGCGACCTGCCCGAGCGCAGCCGCCAGCACGCGGGCGCCATCCGCGTAGCGGCCAGCCATCTGGCCCGCTCCATCGATGACGTGCTGGACATGGCTCAGATCGACGCCGGCGAGATGGAGCTGACGCTGGGCGACGTGCGCGTCTGCGACCTGCTGGACGAGGCGGCCGAGCGGATCCGGGGCAAGGTCGAGGGGCGCGGGGCGACGCTGAATCTGGCCTGCCCGGCGGGGCTGCAGCCGATCCGCGCCGACGCCCGCCGCATCGCCCAGGCGGTCGATCACCTGCTGGAGCACGCCTGCCGGGCGGTGTCCGAAGGCGGCGCCGTCAGCCTGAGCGCCGAGGCCGGGCCGAACGAGGTGCGCATCCGCGTCGAGGACACCGGCCGGGGCATCCCCTATCACCTTCAGGCCCACGTCTTCGACCGCTTCGTGCGGCGCGAGCGTGGCGGGCCGGGCGTGGCCCTGGCTCTGGTGAAAGCTTTGATCGAACTGCACGGGGGCTGGGCCGAGGTCCAGTCCGAACCGGGCAAGGGCGCGGCCTTCATCCTGCACCTGCCGATCGAGGCCGCGGCGCCGACGGCGCCGCCGGAGCTGCTGCTGGGCTGATATGGCCGCTCAGCCGTGCTAGAGGGCGTGTCCAAGCCTTTCAGGACGCTTTCATGGCCGACACGCCCCGCCCCCTGCTCAAGACCGCCATCATCTATGATTTCGACGGGACGCTGGCCCGGGGGAACATGCAGGAGGTCAGCTTCATCCCCTCGATCGGAATGACGCCGGCCCAGTTCTGGAACGAGACCGTCCGTCCCCGGACCATCGCCGCCGATGGCGACGGCATCCTGATGTATATGCAGATGATGCTGCTGGCCGCGCGCGAGCAGGGCGCGCCGGTGACGCGCCAGACGCTGCGCGACCACGGCCGCGACGTGGCCCTGTTCGAGGGCCTGCGCGACGGCAGCTGGTTCGATCGCATGAACGATTTCGGCGCCCAATATGGTCTGGAGATCGAGCACTACATCATCTCGGCGGGCCTGACCGAGATGATCGAGGGCTGTCCCATCGCCGAGGCCTTCACCCACGTCTTCGCCTCGAAATACGCCTATGACGCGGACGATGTGGCGGTGTGGCCCGCCGTGGGCGTCAACTACACCACCAAGACCCAGTATCTGTTCCGCATCAACAAGGGGGTGCACAACCACTGGGAGGACGAGCGCATCAACCGTTTCATCCCGGATGAGGAGCGGCCCATCCCGTTCGACCGGATGATCTTCCTGGGCGATGGCGACACTGATGTGCCGACCATGAAGATGATGCACACCAAGGGCGGCTTCTCCATCGCCGTCTACGACCCCGACAGCACCCCGCGCGACCACGACAAGATCCATCGTCTGATCTCGGAGGATCGGGTCAACTTCGTCGCGGCAGGCGACTATCGCGAGGGCACCCCGGTCGACCTGATCGTCAAGGGTCTGATCGGCCGCATGGCGGTCAACTACGGCCGGATGCCGGCGGATTGACCGCGCCCTTCTCCCCTTGTGGGAGAAGGTGGGCGCCGGAGGCGCTCGGATGAGGGTGTGGGCGCGACAACCAAAAGTCATCCCACGCAGACCCGCGCCCATCTGGAAATTCAGGCGCTGACACCCCTCATCCGTCAGGCTCCGCCTGCCACCTTCTCCCACAAGGGGAGAAGGGACGACGCTGCTTATCCAGCGCCACCGTCACATCCGCGCGCACCCCGCCTGTCAGCATGTGGCGGGTGATGCGCTCGAAATGCTGGATGAAGACGGCCAGTTCGGCGCGCCTTGAGGGCGGCAGCTCGGCGGGGAGCAGACCCATCAGACCGGCCTCCTGTTCGCAGCGCCAGTCCAGCACCGCGTCGAACGACGGCGCCTTCAGGAAAAGGATGGCGTCGAAACGGGCGAAGGCTTCGGCATAGGCGCCGGCCAGGGCGGCGTTGGCGGCGCCTCGCCATCGGCCCTGGACATCTTGCTCGGCTTCCAGGGCGTTGACCGGAAGGGCCAGGTCCGCCGCGGCCTGCGGCGTTGCGCCCAGACACCAGCCGTCGATCAGCACCGCCGACGGGCGGCCCGTGAACACAGGCCACGATGCTTCGGGCGCCCGGTCATCCGTCAGCTTGTCGAAGGCGGGCAGGGGCGTGCGGCTGTCCGGTCCAGCGGCGCGCAGGGCGGCGACCGTGGCTTCCAGCAAGGCCAGATCGTGCGTTCCGGGCGGGCCGCGCACGGCGAACAGGGGATGGACCTGGCGCGCGAGGGTCTGGCGTTCCGCCCTGGTCAGATAGACGTCGTCCAGCGACAGATGCGTCGCGCCGAAGCGGCCGCTAGCCGCGCGGGCGAGCGTCGTCTTGCCGGAGCCCTGCGCCCCGGCGATGCCGATCAGGGGGATGTGGTCTGGCCGCGCATGGGCCGCGACCAGAGACCCGACCGCGTACAGCAGCCGGGCGTCGATCATCTCAGTGCTGGCTTTGCGGCAGGCGCACGATCAGGCCGTCCAGATCGTCTGTGACGCGGATCTGGCAGGACAGGCGGCTGTTCGGTTCCACGTTCTCGGCGAAGTCGAGCATGGACTCCTCCATCGCCGAGGGGCGGCCCGTCTCGGCGGCGAAATCCGGGTCGACATAGACGTGGCAGGTGGCGCAGGCGCAGGCCCCGCCGCAGTCGGCGTCGATGCCCGGCACATTGTTGCGGATCGCGCCCTCCATCACGGACAGGCTCTTCTTGACCTCGACCGTGTGCTCGGTCCCGTCGTGCTCGATGTAGGTGATCTTGGGCATGGAAGCGGTCTTAACTCCGGATGCGGGGTTGGCAAGCCTTGCTACGCGGCGGCCAAGGAAAACCCCCGGAACCAGGCGGAGCCGGGGGCTTTTCTGTTCGTTCGGACCGCCTGGATCAGGCGGCGGTCTTCTTGCGCGACGGCGAGACCATCAGCTTCTTGGTCTCGGCGATCGCCTTGGCCGGGTTCAGCCCCTTGGGGCAGACCTGGGCGCAGTTCATGATCGTGTGGCAGCGATACAGTTTGAACGGGTCTTCCAGATCGTCGAGGCGCTTCTGGGTGGCGTCGTCGCGGCTGTCGGCGATCCAGCGATAGGATTGCAGCAGGGCCGCCGGGCCGAGGTACTCTTCCTGGTTCCACCAGTAGCTCGGGCACGAGGTCGAGCAGCAGGCGCACAGGATGCACTCGTACAGGCCGTCCAGCTTTTCGCGGTCTTCCGGCGATTGCAGGCGCTCCTTCTCCGGATCCGGCAGGTCGGACTGGAGATAGGGCTGGATGGAGTCGTACTGGGCGTAGAACAGCGACAGGTCCGTCACCAGGTCCTTCACCACCGGCTGGTGGGGCAGGGGGGCGATGGTGATGTTGTGCGACGAGCACTCGGCCCAGCCCTTGGTGCAGGCCAGGGCGTTGCGGCCGTCGACGTTCATCGAGCACGAGCCGCAGATGCCTTCGCGGCACGAACGGCGGAACGACAGGGTGGGGTCGATCTCGTTCTTGATGTGGATCAGGGCGTCCAGAAGCATCGGGCCGTGATCGTCGGCCGAGACCTCATAGACGTCCCAGCGCGGATCGGCGTCCGTTTCCGGGTCGTAGCGATAGACCTTGTAGGTCTTGACGTTCTGAGCGCCGGCCGGGGCCTTGTGCACCTTGCCGGTCGTGGGCTTGGAGCCGCGCGGGAGGTTGAGCTGAACCATCTGCGATCCCCCTTAGTAAACCCGAGCCTTGGGCTCGATGTACGAGACCTCGTCGGTCATCGTGTATTTGTGCACCGGACGGTAGTCGATCTGGACGCCTTCGCCCGGACGCTTCCACGCCAGGGTGTGCTTCATCCAGTTGACGTCGTCGCGGTCCGGATAGTCCTCGCGGGCGTGGGCGCCGCGCGATTCCGTGCGGTTGGCCGCGCCTTCGATGGTGACGAGAGCCTGGGCGATCAGGTTGTCGTACTCCAGCGTCTCCACCAGGTCCGTGTTCCAGATCAGGCCGCGGTCGGTGACCTTGATGTCGGCGCCGGCGGCGTCGATCGAGCGCAGCTTCTGAACGCCTTCATCCAGGGTCTTGCCGGTGCGGAACACGGCGGCGTCGGACTGCATGGCGCGCTGCATCTCAAGACGCAGGTGCGCCGTCGGGGTCGAGCCCGAGGCGTTGCGGAAGCGGTCGAGGCGGGCCAGGTGCGCGTCGGTCTGGGCCTTGGGGGCCGAGGGCACGGCGGAGTTCTTGTCCACCACCTCGCCGCAGCGCAGGCCGACGGCGCGGCCGAACACCACCAGGTCGGTCAGGGAGTTGGAGCCCAGGCGGTTGGCGCCGTGCACCGAGACGCAGGCGGCCTCGCCCACGGCCATCAGGCCCGGAACCACGCTGTCGGGGTTGCCGTCGCGCAGGGTCAGGACTTCGCCGTGATAGTTCGTCGGGATGCCGCCCATGTTGTAGTGAACGGTCGGCAGAACCGGGATCGGCTCCTTGGTCACGTCGACGCCGGCGAAGATCTTGGCGCTTTCCGAAATGCCCGGCAGGCGGGCGTGCAGGATCTTGGGATCCAGGTGATCCAGGTGCAGGAAGATGTGGTCCTTGTTCGGGCCCACGCCGCGGCCTTCGCGGATCTCGATGGTCATGGAGCGCGAAACCATGTCGCGCGGGGCCAGATCCTTCACGGTCGGCGCATAGCGCTCCATGAAGCGCTCGCCTTCGGAGTTGGTCAGATAGCCGCCTTCGCCGCGGGCGCCCTCGGTGATCAGGCAGCCGGCGCCGTAGATGCCGGTGGGGTGGAACTGCACGAACTCCATGTCCTGCAGCGGCAGGCCGGCGCGCAGCACCATGGCGTTGCCGTCGCCGGTGCAGGTGTGGGCCGAGGTGGCCGAGAAGTAGGCGCGGCCGTAACCGCCGGTGGCCAGCACCACCATCTTGGCGCGGAACTGGTGCAGTTGGCCGGTGTCGAGTTGAAGCGCGGTGACGCCCGTGCAGGCGCCGTCCTGCATGATCAGATCGAGGGCTAAGTATTCGACGAAGAACTTCACCTCGCGGCGGACCGACTGGCCGTACAGGGTGTGCAGGATCGCGTGGCCGGTGCGGTCGGCGGCGGCGCAGGTGCGCTGAACCGGGCCTTCGCCGAAGTTGCGGGTCATGCCGCCGAAGGCGCGCTGATAGATCTTGCCTTCGTCGGTGCGGCTGAAGGGCACGCCCCAGTGCTCCAGCTCATAGACGGCCTGCGGCGCGTTGCGGACCAGGTATTCGATGGCGTCCTGGTCGCCCAGCCAGTCCGACCCCTTGACGGTGTCGTACATGTGCCACTGCCAGGAGTCCTCGCCCATGTTGCCGAGCGAGGCGGAGATGCCGCCCTGAGCCGCCACGGTGTGCGAGCGGGTCGGGAAGACCTTGGTGACGCAGGCGACCTTCAGGCCCTGCTGGGCGGCGCCGAGGGCGGCGCGCAGGCCGGAGCCCCCGGCGCCGACGACGACGACGTCGTATTCGTGATCGATAAGCTCGTAAGCAGCCATGGCGGGATCAGACTCCGGCCGGCAGCGGGGCCGAGCCCAGCGCCAGACGCACGATGAAGAAGATGCTGGCGGCCGCCAGCACGAGGAAGACCAGGTTCGACACCAGGATCAGCGGCGACCGGGACGCGGCGGGAATGTAATCCTCGATGATCACCTTCCAGGCCAGGCTGGCGAACAGGAAGAAGACCGCCGCGGTCACGGCCAGCAGGCCGGCGTTCAGCGTGTTGCCGAACCAGGCGACGATCGTCCCGTAGTCGGCGCCGGCCAGGGAGAAGCCGGTCGACAGGACCCAAAGGCCCAGCGGCATCAGGGCCAGCAGCGCCAGTTTTTCGAGTTTCCACTCCCCGGCGCCGTGACGCTCGGAAATCTTCACATTGTTCTTGAACTTGGGCGCGGCGCTCACAGCGAAACCTTTCCAGCAGCGAACAGCACGACCCAGAACAGGACGGCCAGGACGATCGGGCCCCAGACGACGGCCTGGGCCATCAGGTTGGCGGACTTCAGGTCCAGCCCCTTGCCGGCGTCGTTGATCAGGTGGCGCGCGCCGTTCAGCAGGAAGGAGAACAGCACCAGCGTCAGGCCGAACCAGATGAACAGGCCGAACGGCGAGCCCGAGAAGGCGGCGACCGAGGCGAAGGCGTCTGGCCCGGAGGCCACGGCGGCGACCCAGCCCAGCAGCAGGACGGCGCCCACGCTGGCCGCGCCGATGGTGACGCGGAACAGGATCGACGCGACCATGGTCATGTGCCAGCGCCAGATATCGGCGAAGGGCGACATCGGAGCGACGTGCCCGTTGGGGTGACGGACGTAGCGGCCCGTCCGGTCGCCAGTTTCGCCCGCAGCCGGGGGAGTGTTCGACATGCGAATGATTCTCAAAAAACCCGTGGAAATTCAGGGCCGGATTGCAGTGCAACAGGCTTTAGTGACGCAGAAGGGGGGGTGTCAACGAAGCGGGCCGATTCCCGTCAAGTTCTACCTGCGAACGCCAATCAAAAGGCCGCGATATGCGACAGCGCCGTCTGGCGCGTCTCCGTCGTGCACGGAACCGCCCCCGGCCGCCCCCAGACCGGGTCGGGCCACAGAGGATCGTCGCGCCGACGCCCGACCACATGAATGTGAAGCTGGGCGGTCACATTGCCCAGGGCGGCGACGTTCAGCTTGTCGACGGGCCGATCGCGCAGAGCGCCCAGTTCGCTCACCAGGGCCCCGGCGCGCACGATTTCTTCGGTGAGGAGGGCGCGCTGGGCGGGCGACAGGTCTTCCAGTTCAACCGCCCCGGCCACGCGGGGCAGCAGGATCAGCCAGGGAAAACGGGCGTCGTCCTGCAGACGGACCTGGCACAGGGGCCAGTCGGCGGCGAAGACGGAGGCCGCCTCAAAGGCGGGATCGGCGCGGAAGTCTGAAGGCGAGGTCATGGCGAACCGTGACAGCCGCCAGCGGGGGGCGCAACGACGAAAGCCGTATCGCGGAACGCTTGCCGCGACCCGCCGACAGGTCTAGACCGCCGTTCCAGCGACTACCGTTTCGCACACGCAATATCGACTGGAGAGACCTGAATGGCTCGCGCGAAGATCGCCCTTATCGGCGCCGGAATGATCGGCGGAACCCTGGCCCACGTGGCCGCGCGCGAAGCGCTGGGCGACGTCATCCTGTTCGACATCGCCGAAGGCACGCCGCAAGGCAAAGCTCTCGACATCGCCGAAGCCTCGGCCGTCTTCGGTCAGGACGTGGCCCTGAAGGGCGCCAACGACTACGCCGACATCGCGGGCGCCGACGTCTGCATCGTCACCGCCGGCGTGCCGCGCAAGCCGGGCATGAGCCGCGACGACCTGATCGGCATCAACCTGAAGGTCATGAAGGCCGTCGGCGAAGGCATCAAGCAGCACGCCCCCAACGCCTTCGTCATCTGCATCACCAACCCGCTCGACGCCATGGTCTGGGCCCTGCAGAAGTTCTCGGGCCTGCCCAAGGAGAAGGTCATCGGCATGGCCGGCGTGCTGGACTCGGCCCGCTTCGCCTACTTCCTGGCTGAAAAGACCGGCGTGTCGGTGCAGGACATCCACGCCTGGACCCTGGGCGGTCACGGCGACGACATGGTGCCGATGGTGCGCCACTCGACGGTTGGCGGTCTGCCGCTGCCGGACGCGGTCGCTGCCGGCTTCCTGAGCCAGGCCGACCTGGACGCCATCGTCGAGCGCACCCGCAAGGGCGGCGGCGAGATCGTGGCCCTGCTGAAGACCGGCTCGGCCTTCTACGCCCCGGCCGAGAGCGCGATTGCGATGGCCAAGTCCTACCTGCTGGACCAGAAGCGCGTCCTGCCGTGCGCCGTGTGGCTGTCGGGCGAATACGGCCTGTCGGACCTCTACGTCGGCGTCCCGGCCCTGATCGGCGCCGGTGGCGTTGAAAAGGTCATCGAGTTCACCACCAACGACGACGAAAAGGCGATGTTCGCCAAGTCGGTCGCCTCGGTCCAGGGCCTGATCCAGGCCTGTAAGGATATCGAGCCCTCGCTGGCTTAAGGCCAGCGGCGCCAACGCGCGGCCGTTTAGCCGCGCTGCTTGAGCGCAAAGGCGTCTAAATTGGAAAGGGCCGCATTTTCGAGTGCGGCCCTTTTTCGTGCGTGATCCTTAGAAACCGCTCATCCCGGCGGACGCCGGGACCCGTGTTTTGGCCCCGGGTGCGCTGGTTAAGCGGCGCTCTGAAATGCGGTATGCGAGGTTCGTACTGGATCCCGGCGTCCGCCGGGATGAGCGGTTAGAGGGAGGTTTAGGCCGCCTCGGCTTCCTCGCGCTGCTCCAGCCAGTCCTCGCTCTGCATCTCGTTGAAGCGCGACACGGTGCGTTCGAACTCAAAGGCGCCGACGCCCTCGGTGTAAAGGGCTTCGGGCGGGGCTTCGGCCAGAACGACCAGCCGCGTCTTGGCCTCGTAAAGCGCATCGACCAGCGTCACCAGGCGGCGCGCCTCGTGGTGGTTGGCCGGGCTGAGCAGGGGCACGTCCGACAGGAACAGGGTGTGGAAGCGCCGGGCGACGGCCAGATAGTCCTGCGGCCCCAGCGGACGGCCGCACAGCTCGTTGAAGGTCGCGCGCGCCATGCCGCCGACCGTGCGCTCCAGCTTCACCTCGCGGCCCAACACGGGCAGGGCGATGGGCTCCTCCGTCTCGCCGCCCTTCAGATCCGACCACAGGGTCTCGAAGCCCTGCCGCGCCTCGGCGTCCAGCGGCGAGAACCAGACCCTGGCCCCGGCCATGCGGTCCAGGCGGAAGTCGCGGGCGCCCGCCGTCTCGACCACGTCGCAGCGCTGGCGGATGATGTCGATGAAAGGCAGGAAGAGCTGGCGGTTGATGCCATTCTTATAAAGGTCTTCGGGCGCGCGGTTCGAGGTGACGGCCAGCACCACCTTCTTCTCGAATAGGGCCTCGAACAGACGGCCCAGGATCATGGCGTCGGCGATGTCGGTGACCTGAAGTTCGTCGAAGCACAACAGCCGCGCTTCCGAGGCGATCAGGGCGGCGATGGGCGGAATGGGGTCGTCGCCCTTGTGCGTGCCGAAGACCTCCTTGCGGCTGCGCGACGTGCCTTCGCGCCACTGCTTCACCAGATCGTGGATGCGCGCCATGAAGGCGTGGAAGTGGGCGCGGACCTTCTTCTGCTCGGGCGTCGAGGAATAGAACAGGTCCATCAGCATGGACTTGCCGCGTCCGGGCGGACCCCAGATGTAGATGCCGCGCACGGCCGGCTGGGCGCCGAACAGGCCCTTTTTCGACAGGTCGGTCTCCAGCCGTTCAAGCGCGCCGATCAGGGCGGCCTGGGCCGGTTCGGGCGTGATCACGCCTTCTTCCACGCGTATGTCGTAGGCGTTGCGGATACGGGAGGTCATGGCCAGCAGATAGCCCTCGGATGCGACCGGGGGAAGGCGGTCGCGGATTCCGGCGCCGAATTGGAGAATTCTGGTTGCTTCGCAGCTGCGAAGGACCCAAATGCAGAAGCGTTTCTCGCAAACGCCCCCGAACAAAGGATGATTTCGTCATGGGCTATCGCGTCGCCATCGTAGGCGCCACCGGCAACGTCGGCCGGGAAATTCTGGCCATTCTCGAGGAAGTGAACTTCCCCGTCGAGAAAATGCACGCGATCGCCTCCCGAAAATCCAAAGGCGTCGAGGTCTCGTTCGGCGACAGCACCATCAAGTGCGAGGATATCGAACAGTTCGACTTCTCCAGCGTCGACCTGGTGCTGATGAGCGCCGGCGGCGGGGTGTCGCGCGAATGGTCGGAAAAGATCGGCAAGGCCGGTCCCATCGTCATCGACAACTCCTCGGCCTTCCGCCAGGACCCGGACGTGCCGCTGATCGTGCCGGAGGTGAACCCGGACGACGCCAAGCTGGCGACCAAAAAGAACATCGTCGCCAATCCCAACTGCTCGACCGCCCAGCTGGTGGTGGCGCTGAAGCCGCTGCATGACGCGGCGAAGATCAAGCGCGTCGTCGTCTCGACCTATCAGTCCGTCTCGGGCGCCGGGAAGGAAGGCATGGACGAGCTGTGGAACCAGACCAAGGCCATCTACGGCCTGGGCGACGCTACGCCGAAGAAGTTCCCCAAGCAGATCGCCTTCAACGTCATCCCCTACATCGGCTCGTTCCGCGACGACGGCTATACCGACGAAGAGGCCAAGATGTGGGAGGAGACGCACAAGATGCTCGATCCCTCGATCAAGCTGACCGTCACCTGCGTGCGCGTGCCGGTCTTCGTCGGCCACTCCGAAGCCGTGACGGTCGAGTTCGATCGTCCGATCGCCCCGGACGAAGCCCGCGAAATCCTGCGCGAGGCGCCGGGCGTTCAGGTCATCGATAAGCAGGAGCACGACGGCTACATCACCCCGGTCGACGCCGCGGGCGAGCACGCGGTCTATGTGTCGCGCATCCGCCAGGATCCGACCGTCGAGCACGGCCTGAGCTTCTGGGTGGTGTCCGACAACCTGCGCAAGGGCGCGGCCCTGAACGCCGTGCAGATCGCCCAGCTTCTGGACGAGACCGGCGTCATCTCGCCCAAGAGCGGCTACCGCACTTTGACTGTCTAATAGGCCCTAACGCCCCGCACGCGGTGCGGGGCTGCTTGAGGGCCGTTTGAGCACTCCATGACCCCGCCGCGTCGGCGATGCGGCGGGGATCGAAAGGTACCAGAGTGAGCGCCTCCCCTGCTCCCGCCGCCGCTTCTCCTGCTTCTGACGCCCGCGCTGCGCTGGCCGCCGGGGTCTTTTGCTACCTGATCTGGGGTTTCGTGCCTCTGGTCTTCCAGCAGATGGGCCATCAGGGCGCGAACGCCTGGGAAATCATGGGCCACCGCGCGGTCTGGGGTCTGGTGTGGGCCGCGCTTCTGGTCGTGCTGTCGCGCCAGTGGCCGCAGGTCATGGCCGTGCTGCGCCAGCCCAAGGTGCTGGGCTGGCTGGCCCTTTCGGCCATACTGATCGCCGGCAACTGGACCACCTATATCGTCGCCGTGAACGACGGGCGGACGCTGGACGCCTCGCTAGGTTATTATCTGAATCCGCTGCTGAACATGGCGGCGGGCGCTTGGCTGTTCCGCGAGAAGATCGACTGGGCCGGAAAGATCGCCATGGCGCTGGCGGCGGTCGGAGTGCTGTTGCAGACCATCGCCCTGGGTCATGCACCGTGGGTGTCGATTATCCTGGCCCTGACTTTTGCGGCCTACGGCATCATCAGGAAGCGTGTTTCGGTCGACGCCCAGACGGGCCTCTTCCTGGAGTGCCTGCTGCTGGCCCTGCCGGGGCTGATCTGGCTGATCCATATCGAAACCACGGGGCAGGGGCATTTCACCGCCTCGCCCGCCGCGACCGGGTGGCTTCTGTTCGCCGGACCGGCGACGGTCATTCCTCTGGCCCTGTTCGCCTGGGCGGCGCGGCGGATGCCCCTGTCCAGCATGGGCTTCCTGCAGTTTCTGGCGCCGACCATCGTCTTCATCATCGGCGCGCTTCAGGGCGAGGCGCTGGGACCGCTGCGCATCGCCTCCTTCGTCTTCATCTGGATCGCCGTGGCCGTGTTCGCGGTCGGCGCTGTGCTGAAGGTGCGCCGCGCCTCCGCCACGGCCGAGACCATCGTCGCCCCTGAACCCGGCCTGCTGGACGACCCGGCCGAGGATCGGATGGACGCCATCGGCGAGAATCCGCCCGCGGCGCGTTGAGGTCGGGCGCCGTCCCGTCCTAAAGAGGAGGCGATGATGATCCGCTCCCGCCTGCTCTCCGCCCTCGCCGCGTCCATCCTGCTCGCCGGAGGAACCTCGGCCTGCGCCCACGGCGCGGCTGGGGGCGGTCAGAACGATGACGTCATCCGCACGGCCCGCGTGGGGGTCGGCCGTGAGGCGGCGCCGTCCGTCGCGCCCGGCGCTCCGGCGGCCGTCGCCGCGCCGCCGACGACGGCCGAGACCTTCAACGCCGTCAGCGACGCCCTGGACGCCGCCGCCGCGGCCTGGACCTCAGGGCAGGTGGACGCGGTCATGGCCACCTATGTCCACGACGAGCCGCTGCTGGTCTTTCTGGGCGACACGCCGCTGAAGGGGCCGGACAGCGTGCGCGCGGCCCTGGACGCCCGTGCGGCCGAACCCGGCGGGCTGGGCGCCCTGTCCTATGAGTGGTTCGAGACCCTGCAGTTCGACGTCAATACGGCGGTGGTTTCGGGTCGGGCGGTGATGACGCGGGGCGGCAAGACCCATCGCGGCCTATTCACCCGCATCCTGCGCCGCACCGCCGACGGCTGGCTGATCGTCCACGACCAGCTGGCCTGGGCGCCGGAGGCCTAGAGGGCCGCGCCTATACCCCGCTCATCCCGGCGGACGCCGGGATCAGTTATTTGGCTTCCTTCTCGAGCGAGAGCGTTTGGCGCGCCCAGATAATGCGGAAGCGTGTGTCTGTGGCTCTCACTGGATCCCGGCATCCGCCGGGATGAGCGGATCAGGATTCAGAGCGCGCCGTAAAGCGCCTCGACCAGTCGCAGCGCGCGCGGATCGCCGATCAGGTGCGGCGACTGGCGCGTCATGACATAGGCGGCCGAGACGCCCGCCGCCTGATCTGCAAACGCCATCGAGCCGCCCCAGCCGCAGTGGCCCACCGCTTCGGGGTTGGGGCCGAAGATGTTCAGGCCATGATTGCGGGTGAAGCCCGCCGCCCAGCTCATGTCGAAGGGCAGGACCTTGTCCGGTCCGTGGATGCGCTCGCGCGTGGCCTCGGCCAGAGTCTCTTCCGACAGCACGGCCAGGTGATCCAGAGCCCCGCCGGTGGCGATTATGGACATCATCCGCGCCAGACCCTTGGCCGAGGCGTGCAGGTTCGCCGACGGGATCTCCGCCATCCGCCATTCAGCCGAGCCGCGCCCGCCGGGGGCCGAGCCGCGATCGAGGAAGGCGGCCTTCTTGATCGCGTCAATGGGGCCGAGGTCCGGCGCGGCGGCGGGCTTGCGCAGCTGGGCGACGCGTTCGTGTTCGGCCTCCGGCAGGCCGATCCACAGGTCCAGATCGAACGGCTGGGCGAAGTCTTCGCGCAGGGCCGTGCCCATGGTCCGCCCGTCGACGATGCGGAACAGCTCGCCCGCCAGATAGCCGATGGTGATCGGGTGATAGCCGGACGCCGTGCCCGGCGCCCACAGCGGCGTCTGGGCCGCCAGCCTGTCCAGCACCGCCTGCCGGTCGAACCAGATGGCCGGTTCAGCCCCGCCGTCGAAGCCCGGCAGGCCGGACTGGTGGCTCATCAACTGGCCGACGGTCAGCTGGTCCTTGCCGGCGGCGCCGAAGGCGGGCCAGTGGTCGGCGACCCGGTCGTCATAGGACAGCAGCCCCTTGTCCACGCAGCGCGCGATCATCAGAGCCATCACCGCCTTGCCGGTCGAGAAGACCGGGACCAGCGTGTCCTCGGCGAACGGCCTGGTCCCCGCCAGATCGGCTGACCCGGCCCACAGGTCCACCACCACCTCGCCGTCGATAGTCACGCTGAAGCGCGCGGCCAGTTCGTTCAGCCCCTCGGGCGCGCCAGTGAAGTTGGCGGCGAAGGCGTCCTTCACTGCATTGAAACGCGGCGGGCAGACGCCGTGGAGGTCGGGGAGGTTGGTCATGGGTGCGGTCTAGCGCCTTGGCGGCTTCACGTCACTTGCGGCGACTACTGGCGCGCGGAGGCCGAGGCGTTGCGCGCGCCTTCGAACTCGTCGCCCGGCTTCCATGCGGGCCAGTCGCGCGAATTGGCCAGCTCGCGACCGACCTCATACAGCAGCTGAACATCGGCGGCGGCGGCGTCCATCTTCCACTCCGGCGTCCATTCGTCCGAGGGCTGATGATAGCGGTTGGCGACGTAATCGCGGCTGGCTTCGTTGTGGCCGGTGAAACCGGCGGCGGCGAACAGGGCGGGCACGCCCTTCCTCGCCAGCGGGAAGTGGTCCGAGCGGTAGAAGGCGCCCGCGTGCGGCGCAGGGTCGGGGATCAGGCGGCGTCCCTCGCGCGCGGCCAGAACCGCCAGCCGGTCGTCCAGATCATTCTTGCCCGCGCCGATGACGACGATGTTCGGGTCGATCTCGGTCCCCGGCAGCAGGCTGTCCATATTGATGTTGGCGACGGTCGTCTCCAGCGGCCAGACGGGATTGGCGGCATAGTATTCGGCGCCCAGCAGGCCCGTCTCCTCGGCCGCCCAGCTGATGAAGACGGTCGAACGTTCGGGGCGCGGCCCCTCGGCGAACAGGCGGGCGATTTCCATGACGCCCGCGACGCCCGTCGCATTGTCGACGGCGCCGTTATAGATGTCGTCGCCGTTCTTGGGCGTGGCGCGGCCATAGGCGTCCCAGTGGGCGCCGAACATGACCGTCTCGTCGGGGTATTTCGTTCCGGGGAGACGCCCGATGACGTTGCGCGTCTCGACCCGGTCGGCCTTCTGGCCGAAGTCGATGGACATGGTCACGCCGTCCAGCGCCACGGGGCGGAAGTCGGGCGTGCGCGCCTGATCCTTCAGTGCGGCGAAGTCCAGCCCGGCGTCCTGGAACAGCTGTTCGGCGATCGCGCCCTGAATCCAGCCCTGCGCCGCCACACGCTCTTTGTTCGGGTCGGCGCGGACGATGTCGAACTTGGGCGCGGTCGAGGAATTCTCCAGCGTCGACCACGGATAGCCCGCGCCCGGCGTGTCGTGAATGACCAGAACGCCCGCTGCGCCATGCTCGGCGGCGACCTGGAACTTATAGGTCCAGCGGCCATAGAAGGTCATGGCCTGACCGTCGAACTTGCCATTGACCGGGTGGCCTTCAGGCGCGCCGAAGTCGGGGTCGTTGACCAGCACCAGCATGATCTTGCCGGTCAGATCGACGCCCTTGTAGTCGTCCCAGCCGCGCTCGGGCGCGTCCACGCCATAGCCGACGAAGACCAGCGGCGCGTCGGTCAGGGTGATGCGCTCCACCGGCCGGTCGGACGAGACGATGACGTCCTTGGCGCGCTGAAGCTCGGTCGTGCGGCCCTTGGACGAAACGCTGATGGCGGCGGGGCCGTCCTGACTGGTGCGGCTGACCTGGGCGACCTGCACCCACGACCCGTTCGGACCGCCCGGTTCCAGGCCCAGCGCCTGAAACTGCTGCGACAGCCAGGCGATGGTGCGGTCTTCGCCGGGAGTGACGGGCGCACGACCTTCAAATTCATCGGACGCCAGAACGCGCGTCGCCTCGTTCAGCCGGGCCGGGTCGACTTGGCCGGTCTGGGCCCCGGTTTGGGCGAGCGCGGAGGTCGAACACATCAGGGCGGCGATTAGGCCGACGGCGGCGGAACGGGCGAAGGTCATGGGCAGGCTCGGCTCTTGAACGATTTGCGCCACGCTGCCCCCTGAGGGCGCCGCTGTCGACCCCGAAAGGCCTCAGCGCGCCGCCAGCCAGGCGCGCGCGCCCTCGGCTGCGACCACGCCCGAGGCGAAGGAGGCCTGCAGCAGATAACCGCCGGTCGGCGCCTCCCAGTCCAGCATCTCGCCGGCCAGAAAGACGCCGGGCCTCGCCTTCAGCATCAGGCGCTCGTCCACGGCGTCCAACGACACGCCCCCGGCCGAGGAGATGGCGCGGGTGAGGCCCTGAACTCCGGTCAGGGTCATGGCGACGGCCTTTATCCGTGCGGCCAGTTCGGCGGGCTCTGCAGGCAGGGGGCCGCCTTCGCGCAACAGGGCGACGGCCGTGGCGTCCAGCCGCGCCGCCTTGCGCAGCCAGTTCGACAGGCTGACCTTGCCGAGCGGTTTCGACAGGCGTTGGGTCAGGGCCTCCGCGCTCAGATCGGGCCGCAGGTCGAGCGTCAGCACGCTTGATCCGTCGCGCTCCACCGCCTCGCGCAGACCAGCCGACAGGGCGTAGACGCCGCCGCCCTCGATCCCATAGGCGGCGATCATGGCTTCGCCGCGCACGGTGCGGCCCTCATGCGTCAGGGCGACGCCTTTCAGCGGCGTTCCGGCGAAGCGGTCGCGGAACAGAGGCGACCAGGCGATGTCGAAGCCGACATTGGCGGGCCGGAAAGGGGCCACCGTGGCGCCCGCCTCTTCCAGCGCCGGAACCCATGCGGCGTCCGAGCCCAGCTTCGCCCAACTGGCGCCGCCGAGCGCGAGGATCACGGCGTCCGGCCGCTCGATGCGTTCGCCCTCGGGCGTGTCGAAGGTCAGGGCTTCGCCCTGCCAGCCGGTCCAGCGCGAGCGGGCGCGGACCTCGACGCCCAGCCCTTCCAGCCGCGCCAACCAGGCCCGCAGCAGGGGCGAGCCCTTCATCGCCTTGGGGAACACCCGACCGGACGAACCGACGAAGGTCGGCTGGCCCAGTCCCTCGACCCATGCGATCAGATCGGCGGGCGCAAAGGCGTCCAGCCAGCCCTTGATGCGCGCCTGCGCGGCGGCGTCGTAGCGGTTCAGGAAGGGCGCGAGCGGCTCCGAATGGGTCAGGTTCAGCCCGCCGCGCCCGGCCATCAGGAATTTGCGCGCGACCGAGGGCATCCGCTCGTGCACCACGACGCGCAGGCCAGCCTGCGCCAGACGTTCGGCGGCCATCAGCCCGGCGGGACCGGCGCCGATCACGGCGACTGTGGAGGGGGAGCGCGTCATCGCCGTCTTCCTAGCCGGAAAGGTCGTCGCGGCCTATGCTGGCGGACATGAGCGTCGCCTTTACACGGGAAGAAGATCTGGAAGCCACGGCGGCGGACCTGCCGGACCGGCCGATCTCGCCCCATCCGAATCTCGTCACGCCGCAGGGGCTGGCCCAGATCGAGGCCGAGCTGGCGGCCGCGCGCGCGGCCTATACGGCGGCGCAGGCGGCGGGCTCCATCGAGGCCGACCGCACCGCCATGGCGCGGGCGACGCGCGACCTGCGCTACTGGTCGGCGCGGCGCTCGACGGCCCAGCTGGTCGAGGCGCCGCCGGACGGCAAGGTGCGTTTCGGCGACACGGTGACGATCGAGCGCGAGGACGGCCGCACCCAGACCTGGCGCATCGTCGGCGAGGACGAGGCCGATCCGGCCAAAGGCAGCGTCAGCCACGTCTCGCCCCTGGCCCGCGCCCTGCTGGGCAGGCGCGAGGGGGATGAGGCGACGGTCGCGGGCCAGTCGGTCGAGATCGTCGCCATCAAGGAAGGCTGAGAACGGGCGGCTTCAGTAGCCGCCCGTGCCCTTCTCCTTGGCCACCGGCTGGAAGTCGCGCACGAAGCGCTCCAGCAGGCGCACGCTGTAGCCCGCCGAGCCCGCCGGTTTCACATCGTTGGCGCCGCCGAAGGCCATGTTGGCGATGTCCAGGTGCGCCCACGGCGTCTCGGGCCGGGCGAAATAGCCGATGAAGTGGGCGCCGGTGCCTGCGCCCGCCCCGCCGTCGCCCGAGTTCTTAATGTCGGCGATGGTCGAAGAGGTGGCCCGCACATAGGAGGGGTGCAGCGGCAGGCGCCACAGGGTCTCGCCGGTGGCGTCGCCCGCCGTCTTCAGCTGATCGGCCAGGGCGTCGTGACGGCTGAACAGGCCCGCATAGTCGCCGCCCAGCGCGCCGCCGACCGATCCGGTCAGGGTCGCCACATCGACGATGGCGGCCGGGTTCATCGTCGTGTCGGCCCAGACCACGGCGTCGGCCAGAACCAGACGGCCCTCGGCGTCGGTCGAGACGATCTCGATGGTCTTGCCGTTCATGGCGGTCAGGACATCGGCGGGGCGGATCGCATTGCCGCCCGGCATGTTTTCCGACAGGGCGGCGACGGCGACCACGTCCACCGGCGCCCCGCCCTTGGCCAGGGCCAGGACGGCGCCGACGACGCTGGCGGCGCCGGACATGTCCATCTTCATATTGCCCATGTTCGCGCCGGGCTTCAGCGAGATGCCGCCGGAATCAAAGGTGATGCCCTTGCCCAGCAGGGCCACCGGTCCGGCCGACGGCGCGCCCTGACCGCGATAATGCACGGCCAGCATGCGCGGCGGACGGGCCGATCCCTGACCCGAGCCGAGGATGGCGCCCATGCCCAGCCGCTCCATGGCCGGCACGTCCAGCACGGTGATCTCGACCCCCGGAACGCCGGCGAAGGCGGCGCGGGCGCGCTCGACGAAGGTCTCGGGATAGATGACGTTGGCCGGTTCATTGGACACGTCGCGTGTCCAGGCCATGGCCTCGACCAGGGCCGCGCCGCGACGATAGTGCGCCTGAGCATTGGCGGCGTCGTCGGCCACCACGGTCAGGGCGCCGGGCGCCGGACGGTCGCGGCCGGTGGTGACGTAGAGGTCCGAGCGATAGTGGCCGATGCCCAGCCCCGTCGCCAGTTCCGACGCCATGTCGGCGGACAGGCCGGACGTCAGGGCCGTCAGGGCGCCGGGCTGGCTGTTCAGCGCACGGCCGGCGACGATGCCGGCGGTCTGGATGTCAGCGGCCTTGGGCGCCTCGCCCAGACCGACGATCAGAATGCGGTCCCAGCCGCCCACGCCATGCAGGTTCAGGGTCTGGCGCGCCTTATAGTCGAAGCGGGCGGCGGTGATGGCCGAGGCGATGGCCTGACGCGTGGCGGCGTCCAGCGACGCGCCGCGCGTGTTGATCTCAGCTTCCGAAGCCAGCGGCAGGACCAGAGCGCCGGACGGCGCAGCAGAGGCGGCGAAGGTCACGGCGCGCGTCTGAGCCGGCGCGGCGCGGGCGGGCCAGTCGGCGCGCTCGGCGGCGGGCGCGGCGCGACGCGATTGAGCTGCGGCCGGAACGGCGACGGTCAGACCGGCGGCGGCGATCAGCGCGGCTGCGGCGAAGGACGGAATACGAGTGGTGCGGCGCATCGATCAGGGCCCCCTCTGTGACGATGAAGGCGCCTTTATGGCCAGCGCCGCCACGCCGGGGCAACCGCTCTGCTGACGGAAGGCCGCGGGGCGCGACGCCTTGTCGCGCCCGGGGGCCGTTTAGGGTCGCGCCCCGCGCAGCAATGGCCGTCAGCAGGCCGCCCGGCGCGGGGGCGTCGGGCAGGGTCGGGCCCTGCTGCGGGCATCGCCTGGCTTGGCGGTGGCGGGGGACGCTGAAAGGGGACGTGCGCTGAACAGGGCGCCGATCCAGCCCCACGCGGGTTCCTTATGAGTGCGATGAATGTCTTCCATGTCCATCCTCCTTTCTGAGAGCTCGAAGATGGGCCATGCTGGTCGCCGTCACAAACGAGATGGCGACGCTGAATGATAAGGCTGGCTTATGGCTGATCTTCTTGCGCGGATTCCGGTGGACGCCCTGCGGGTGTTTGAAGCCGCGGCGCGCCTGCTCAGCTTCACCCGCGCCGCCGAAGCTCTGGGCATGACGCAGGCGGCGGTCAGCTGGCGCATCCGCGACCTGGAGGAAAAGCTTGAGCGTCCTCTTTTCACACGTGGAGCGCGGCAGGTGAGTCTGACCCCGGAGGGCGAGCGCCTGTCCACGGCGGCGACCGAGGCCATGACCCTGCTGCGACGCGCGGTGGCTGAGGTGGTCGAGGCGGATCAGGGCGTCTTGGCAGTCACCACCTTGCAGACCCTGGCGACCCAATGGCTGGCGACGCGGCTGGGGGCGTTTCAATTGGCCAACCCCGACCTGGCGGTGCGGGTGGACACCAGTTCGGTGCTGTCCAGCCTTGGGGCCGATGGGCTGGATGTGGCCCTGCGTTTCGGCTCGGGCGACTGGCCCGGATTGGAGAGCCGGTTTCTGATGCCGGCTGTCTTCACCCCCGTCTGCACGCCGGCGATGCGCGATCGTCTGGATCTGAAGACGCCCGCCGATCTGAAGCGGGCGCATCTGGTGGGCGAGCCGGACGAATGGCGGGCCTGGTTCGCCGCCGCCGGCGTGGCGCCCGCCGACGCCGCTCCGCCGCCGCGTCTGACGGCCGACAATCAGGCGATGGAGGTGGCGGCGGCTCTGGGCGATCAGGGCGTGGCCCTGGGATCGCCGATCCTTTACGGCCGCGAACTGGAGCGGGGCCTGCTGATCCGGCCGTTCGAGGCGACGGTCGCCCTGGCCGAGGGCTATTGGCTCTGCTACCCGCCCGGCCGCCGTCTGACCTCCAAGATCGCCCGCTTTCGGGACTGGGTGCTGGACACCGCGCGAGCCGACCCGGCGGTGGTCGAGGGCGCGCGGCTGGCGGGGCGTGAGGTGGGGGAGGCGGGAAACTAGCGCGGGAGAAAAAAGAAAGGGCGGGACCTTTCGATCCCGCCCTTCGATCTGAGGCTGATGGACTTCCTTAGAAGTCCATGCCGCCCATACCGCCCATGCCGCCCATGTCGGGGGCGCCGCCGGCCGAAGCCTTCTTCGGCGCGTCGGCGATGGCGGCTTCGGTCGTGATCATGATGCCCGCGACCGATCCGGCCGAGGCCAGAGCCGAGCGGACGACCTTGGCGGGGTCGATGACGCCCATTTCCACCAGGTCGCCGTACTGTTCCGTCTGGGCGTTGAAGCCGAACTCGGCCTTGTCCGATTCCAGCACCTTGCCGACCACGATCGAGCCTTCGACGCCCGAGTTTTCCGAGATCTGACGGATCGGAGCCTGCAGGGCGCGGCGGACGATGTTGACGCCCGCGTTCTGATCGGCGTTGTCGGCCTTCAGCGCGTCCAGCACCTTGGAGGCCTTCAGCAGGGCCACGCCGCCGCCCGGGACGATGCCTTCATCGGCAGCGGCGCGGGTCGCGTTCAGGGCGTCGTCGACGCGGTCCTTCTTTTCCTTCACTTCGACTTCGGTCGAGCCGCCGACGCGCAGGACGGCGACGCCGCCGGCCAGCTTGGCCAGACGCTCTTGCAGCTTTTCCTTGTCGTAGTCCGAGGTGGTGTCTTCGATCTGACGCTTGATCTGGCCGACGCGGGCCTCGATGCCGTCCTTCTCGCCCGAACCTTCGACGATGGTGGTGTCGTCCTTGGTGATCTGGACCTTCTTGGCCTTGCCCAGCATGTCGAGCGTGACCGTTTCCAGCTTGATGCCGAGGTCTTCAGAGATGACCTGGCCGCCCGTCAGGATGGCGATGTCTTCCAGCATGGCCTTGCGGCGGTCGCCGAAGCCCGGCGCCTTGACGGCGGCGACGCGCAGGCCGCCACGCAGCTTGTTGACGACCAGGGTCGCCAGGGCTTCGCCTTCGATGTCCTCGGCGATGATCAGCAGGGGACGGCCCGACTGAACCACGGCTTCCAGCACCGGCAGCATCGGCTGCAGCGAGGGCAGCTTCTTCTCGTGGAGCAGGATGAGCGGCTCTTCGAGGACGGCCTCCATCTTGTCCGGGTTGGTGATGAAGTAGGGCGACAGGTAGCCGCGGTCGAACTGCATGCCCTCGACGATGTCGACGGTGGTTTCGGCGGTCTTGGCTTCTTCGACGGTGATGACGCCTTCGTTGCCGACCTTGGCCATGGCCTGGGCGATCAGGTCGCCGATTTCAGCGTCGCCGTTGGCCGAGATGGTGCCGACCTGGGCGATCTCCGAGTTGTTGGAGACCGGCTTGGAGTTCGACTTGATCTCTTCCAGCACTGCTTCGACAGCCTTGTCGATGCCGCGCTTCAGGTCCATCGGGTTCATGCCGGCGGCCACGGCCTTCAGGCCTTCCTGAACGATGGCCTGGGCCAGGACGGTGGCGGTGGTGGTGCCGTCGCCCGCCTTGTCGTTCGCCTTGGAAGCGACTTCGCGGATCATCTGGGCGCCCATGTTCTCGAAGGCGTCTTCCAGCTCGATTTCCTTGGCCACCGAGACGCCGTCCTTGGTCGAGCGCGGGGCGCCGAAGGACTTCTGAATGACGACGTTGCGGCCCTTCGGACCCAGGGTCACCTTGACGGCGTCAGCCAGGACGTTGACGCCCTTGAGCATCTTGTCGCGAGCGTCGGTGTTGAACTTTACGATTTTAGCGGCCATGCGGGCTGCTCCTATCTAGATGTTTTTACGAGAGAAACCGGAAACCTGAGACCGTCTTACGACAGCACGCCCAGGACGTCGGATTCCTTCATGATGATCAGGTCTTCGCCGTCGATCTTGACCTCGGTGCCCGACCACTTGCCGAACAGGATGCGGTCGCCGGCCTTCAGCTCCAGGGCGACGTGCTTGCCGTCTTCGTCACGGACGCCAGGGCCCACGGCGACGACTTCGCCTTCCTGGGGCTTTTCCTTGGCCGTATCGGGGATGATGATCCCGCCCTTGGTCTTGGATTCTTCTTCAACGCGCTTGACCAGCACGCGGTCGCCGAGCGGACGAAACGCCATCTGAGTAACTCCCGTTAGGATGTTGGTTCCAGCCCTCGGAGCCCACGACTTTGGCAGTCGCCCTCCCCGAGTGCTAACGACCGGGGAGTTAGGCAGGGGGGAGAGGGGCGTCAAGGGCGAGATGGCGCGAAATTAGGCGCCTGGATGAAGCGAAAATGAACAGGCGCCCCCGGGGTCGTTCAGACAGGCTTCGCTAAAAGGGAGACAACGGATCAACCGGCTTTCGAAAGGAGCCCGCCATGAAGTCCCTGTTCAAGATCGGCGCCGGCGCTATCGCCCCTGCTCTGGTTGTGACGATGCTGGCCACGACCCCGGCCGCCGCCCAGAACTATCGCGACCGCGATCGCGACAACACCGGCCGTGACGCCGTGCTGGGCGCCGTCGTCGGCGGCGTCGCCGGGGCACTGATCGGCCAGGGCGATGGACGCTATGTCGCGGGGGGCGCCCTGGCGGGTGCGGCCCTGGGCGCGGCCTCGTCCTCGAACAACGACAGCTGCGGCTATTACCGCGGCGGCCGCTGCTACCGGAACCAGGGTCACTGGGAGCGCGAACACGGCATCAATAGCCGCGACGGCTATTACAACGGCCGCTATGAGCGCAATGACGGTCGCTACTATCGCGATGGCCGTTACTGGAAGAACCACGGCGAGTGGCGCAGCTACCAGAACCGTCGCGACCGCGACTACCGCTATGACCGCCGCTGGTAAGCGGTAGGCGAGATGAAGAAAGGCCCGGTTTCGAGACCGGGCCTTTTTTTCGTCTCCTCAAGATCGGGCGCCTACGCCGTCAACCGTCGCAGCAGGTCGGCTGTCGAAGGGTCGAGGCCAGACGAAGGCGCGCCGGTTTCGACGTCCTTGAGCACGGCCCTGGCCAGGGCCTTGCCGAGCTCCACCCCCCATTGATCGAAACTGTTGATGTCCCACAGGACGCCTTCGACGAATGTCTTGTGCTCATAAAGTGCGATCAGGGCGCCGAGGGAACGCGGCGTCAGCGCTTCCATCATGATGGCCGTCGACGGGCGGTCTCCAGGGAAGGTCTTGTGCGGAGCCAGACGTTCGGCCTCGGCCTCGGATGCGCCCGAGGCGAGCAGTTCGGCGCGAGCCTGGCTCTCGGTCTTGCCCTGCATCAGGGCTTGGGCCTGGGCCAGGGCGTTGGCCCAAAGGGGCGTGGCGGACGCATTCTCGCAAGTGCGGCCGACGATGACGAAGTCGACGGGGACGACCTGCGGTCCCTGGTGCAACTGCTGGAAGAAGGCGTGTTGGCCGTTGGAGCCGGGTTCGCCGAAAACAACGGGACAGGTCTGGCGACCGACGGGCGAGCCGTCGCGGCGCACCCGCTTGCCGTTCGACTCCATCTCGAGTTGCTGCAGGAAGGCGGGCAGGCGACGCAGGGCATGGGCGTAGGGCGCCACGCTGCGCGCCCCGCGATGCAGTCCGTCGACATTGTAAATCTCGGCCAGCGCCAGCAGCACTGGCGCGCTCCTCTCAAGCGGCGCTTCGAGGAAGTGGCGGTCCATATCGGCGGCGCCGTCCAGAAACGCCTGAAACGGCTCCCATCCCAGACCGATAGCGCACGACAGGCTGACCGCGGACCACAGGGAATAGCGCCCGCCGACCCAGTCCCGGAAGGCGAAGGTGCGGCCGCAGCCGAAGGCCTGCGCCTTTTCCGGCGCAGCGGTGACGCCGATGAAGTGTTTGGTCAGTCCCTCGGCCGGCAGGGCGTCGGCCAGCCAGGCCTTGGCGGCCTGCGCGTTCAGCAGGGTCTCCTGGGTGGTGAAGCTCTTGGAGACGACGATGACCAGGGTGGTTTCCGGGTCCAGCCCGGCCAGGGCCTCGGCCATGTCGCGCGGGTCGATGTTGGCGACGAAGCGCAGGTCGATATCCGGGTCCAGCGGACGCAGGGCGTCCCAGATCAGACGCGGTCCCAGGTCCGAACCGCCTATGCCGATATGGAGCACCGTGCGGAAACGGCGCCCCGTGGCGCCTGTCTCATTTCCGCACCGCAAAGCTTCGGCATAGGCCTTCATCTCGGCGCGCACCGCCTCGACCTCGGCCGACACCGGCTCGCCCAGCGCCTGGAAGGACGCGCCGTCCGGCGCGCGCAGGGCCGGATGCAGCACCGCCCGCCCTTCGGTCAGATTGACGGCCTCGCCCGCGAACAGGGCGGCGCGGCGCCCCTCGACGTCGCACGCCCGCGCCAGGGACAGGGCGGCCTCGAACCCGGCCTGAGACCAGCTCTGCTTGGACAGGTCCAGATGCAGGCCTGCGGCGTCCAGCGTCAACCGCGACAGTCGGTCAGGGTCGGCGGCGAACTGATCCTGGATGCGGGACTGCGCGTCCCGACGGGCGGCGGCCTCCAGTTCAGTCCAGGCGACATGCGGCATCTTGGTCTCCCATAGGGGGCCGTGTTCGGAAGCGATCCGCGATCTGGCCCGGGGTTTGCAGGCTCTGGTTTACGGCTCAGGCCGAGAAGAGTTCAATCCAAGACTGGGTCAAGCTGGATTTCCAGCCGGAAGCCGATTGTCCCCCGGTCCTTTGTGAAAGGCACGCCATGTCCTGCGGAATAGCCCTCGCCGTCGCCCTGATGCTGGTGGATCCCGCCGTCGCCGAAGCCGCCGCCCTGCCGCCCGTAGCCCCCTCGGCCCCGGTGTCGGTGGCGCAGGAGCCCCTGTTCGCCGACCTGGTCGCCCGTTCGGGCGCCTTGAAGTCGATCGTGGACGGCTGGATGGCCTCGGGCGAGGCGGACCGCTCGGGCTTCTTCACCGGCGCGGCCTATGCAGCGTTCAAGACCCAGGCGACGGAACTGGCCCAGCGCGACATGCAGGGCCATCTGATCCTGAAGGAACGCGGCACGGACAACGACCTGAAATGCATCCTGCGCGGCATCTCGGAAGACATTCCCCTGAAGGTCGCCGCGCTGGAAGCCGCCGCCGACGCACCAGCGCGCAAGCTGGCGCTGGACGAGCTGTCCTATCTGCTGAACGACAACGTTGAGGTCATCACCTCGCCGCCACAGCCCGAGGCGTAGCCTCTGGCTGTGGCTTAATTCTTGGGCCTATCGCGCTTCGCGCTACTTGAGGCCGGTTTTTCAGCCTACCGCGCTTCGCGTTTCTTGAGGCCTGGTTGGAGGGTGGCGGTCACCCCTCGACCGTCTCCGGGTATTTGATGGCGCAGCCGTAGGGCGCGGCATAGGCGGTCTGGACCGGGCGTCCGGCCTTGGCGTCGGCCAGGGCGGCGCGGACGAAGTTGTTGGCGCCGTTCAGATCCTCGACCTTGTTGGTCGGTCGGTCGTCGATGCCGCCGACGTAGATCAGCCGCCCTTGCGGGTCGATGATGCGCATGTCGGGCGTGGTCTTGGCGTCATAGCGCTTGCCGACCTCGCCGGTCGGATCGAGCAGCAGGTGGGTGAAGGCGGCCTTGTGCTTGGCCTTCCAGGCTTGCGCCTCCTCGCCCTCGACGAAGCCTTGCGTGCCCGGCGCCGAGGAGATGATGGTCAGCCAGACCACGCCGTCGGCGGTCGCCTCGCGCTGCAGGGCCTGCATGGCGCCGGTGTAGTGCTTCTTCACGAAGGGACAGCCCTCGTTGGTCCACTCCAGCACGACGGTCTTGCCGCGGAAGTCGGCCAGCGAGCGCTGCTGCCCCTCGGCGTCGACCAGGGTGAAGGCGGGGGCCAACTCGCCGGGGCCGGGCGCCTCGGTCGCTTCGGGCGCGGCGGCGGCGTTTTCAGTGCGCTCGGGCGATACGGCCGGCGGCTGCTGACAGGCGGTCAGCAGCAGAAGCGAGGCGGAAGCGGCGGTCAGCAGACGGAACATGGCGGTCTCCCCAGGATGAAACTCAGTTGGCGGCGTCCTTCAGCGCGTCGATGACGACGCCTTCGGTTAGAAGTTGTGGCAGGATGCGCGGCTCGGACCGGCCCGGCGCATAGACCAGATACAGGGGCACGCCGGAACGGCCGTGGCGCTGCAGTTCGGCGGTGATGGCGTCGTCGCGCCGCGTCCAGTCGCCGACCAGATAGACGGCGTTCGCCTGTTCCAGCGCCTGCGCCGTGCGGGCCGACGACAGGGACATGCTTTCATTGACCTTGCAGGTCACGCACCAGTCGGCTGTGAAATTGACCAGAACCGGCCGCCCCTCGGCGAGAGCTGTCTGCACAGCCTGTTCGGACCAGGCCTGCGACGGCAGATGGACGTCTGCGGCGTGGTTCGGCGAAGCGGCCGGCGCCTTGCCCGCCAGGACGCCCAGGCCCAGCGCTGCGATCAGGGCCAGCAAGGCGCCGACGCCGGCCGCCCGGCCCTTGCCCGGCGCAGCCTGCGCCCGACCATAGAGCCACAACGCCAGGGCCAGCATCAGACCGGCCCCGAACAGCAGGGCGAGCGCATCGGCGGTCTGGCGGCCATAGACCCAGGCCAGCCACAGGGCGGCGCCGTACATGGGGAAGGCCAGCAGGTTGCGCAGGGTCTCCATCCACGGCCCCGGCTTGGGCAGGCGGGCCAGAAGGCGCGGATTGAGGCTGATCAGCACATAGGGCAGGGCCAGGCCCAGCCCCAGCATCAGGAAGACGGCCAGCGCCATCGGCCAGGGCATGAACAGGGCGGCGCCCAGCGCAAAGGCCATGAAGGGGGCGGTGCAGGGGGCCGCCACGACCACGGCCAGCACCCCGGTGAAGAAGGCGCCCGCGACGCCGGGCAGGCGCGACAGCGGGCCGTGCCCCGCGCCCTGCAAACCGGCGCCGATGTGGAAGACGCCCGACAGGTTCAGCGCCACCGCCAGCATCAGCAGGGCCAGCGCCGCCACCACGCCCGGCGACTGCAGCTGAAAGCCCCAGCCCAGCGCCTGGCCGCCCGCGCGCAGCGCCAGCAGGGCGCCCGCCAGCACCAGGAAGGTCGCCAGCACCCCGGCCAGGAAGGCCAGGCCGTCGCGGCGCGCCTCGGCCGGCTGATGCGCGGCGCGGCTGAGCGAGGCCGCCTTCATCGCCAATATGGGGAAGACGCAGGGCATCAGATTCAGGATCAGCCCGCCCAGCAGGGCGAACAGGGCCGCCTTGGCGAAGTCGGGCAGGGCGGTGGCGGCGGCGGCTGTCTGCGCGCCCTCGCCGTCGCCGATCGCGCCATCGCCCGTGACGCCGGTCAGGGCGGCGCCCGGCTCGGCGGTGATCTCCCAGGCGCCCAGATCGGTGGACAGGACGCCGCTGATCGGTCTCTTCAACCCATTGGACGTCAGGCCGCGCCCGGCGGCGACGGTCACGGTCAGGCCCTGCGGCCCGCGCTCGCCCGACTGGGGGGCGGCATGGTCGATCACCCCGCCCTCGAAGGGATGGAAATAGGCCCATTTCGGCGCCGCGCCCGCCAACGGGCCGCCGCTGGCCGTCAGCACGAGACGGCCGTCGGCCAGGGCGACGCGGGCCTCGATCCCGGCGGGACGCGGAGCGGCGGCGACGACGTCCTGGATCGCCTGACCGAAGCGCGGGTCCAGCGGCGCCGCGCTCTCGCGCACCGGCAGGTCCAGCGCCAGATCAAGGTCTTCGGGCACGCACATCTCGTCGCTGCAGACGTAGAAGTGGGCGGTGACGCGCAAGGGGAGGCTGCGGCCGGGCGGGGCGTCCGCCGGTATCTCGATCGGAACGGGCAGGAAGACGGCGCCGGAATAGCCGTAATTCATCAGGCTCTGCAGCCGTTGACGCTCGGGCAGGGGCCACAGGATGTCGCCCGGCGCCACGCCCGCAGGCAGGGACCAGGTCAGGGTCGTCGGTCCGCCGGAATCGCCCTGATTGCGCCAGTAGGTGTGCCAGCCGGGCTTGATCTGCTGGCGGACGGCGACGACGGCGGTCGAGCCGGGGACGGCCCAGGCGCTCATGGGGACCAGTTCCGCCTCGATCCGTTCGGTGCGCTGAGGGCCCGGCGCAGCGGACGCCCTGGCGACCGGCGCGGCCCCGGCCGCCAGGGCGTCGCGCAGGGCGGCCTCGGACGCCGGGACGCTCGCCGCCGCAGGAAGAGCGAGGGCGAGCCAGGTCAGGAGCAGAAGCAGGATGCGCAAGGGCGAGGCCGGAACAGGATCAAAGGAAAGGCGCGAGCTTAGACCCTCTGGTCCCGTCTAGCCACGGCCCGCGACGGCGGGCCGCAGCCGACTGCCCGGGCCTCAGCGCGGGGCGACGACCTCGATCAGCACCTCGGTGCGGCGGCGCAAGGGGTCGTTGACCCCGCCCACGACCGCGCCGTCAGCGCCGGCCGCCTCGATATCGAAGGCGGGGGCGGGCAGGCCGGCGCCGGCCAGAGCTTCGGCCACGGCGCGGGCGCGGCGTTCGGAAATGGTCTGGTTGGCGGCGGCCGTGCCGCTGCGGGCGTCGGCCAGGCCCGTAACCTTGACGTGCCTGATCTGGCAGCCCTGAAGCTGGGTCGCCGTCATGCCGATGGCCATGCGGGCGGCGTCGGTCAGGGTGGCCTGATCGGGGACGAAATAGACCTCGAACCGCTTGTCGGCGCAGGCCGAGGGGTCGCTGACCAGATCGCTGCGCTGCTTATAGCCCCCGTTGGCGGCGCAACCGGCGGCGGTCAGGCCCAGGACCATTATAACAACTGCGGAAATACGCTTCATGTCAGCCCCCTCGCGCTCGCCGTGCGGCGTGCGCTGCCTTCAGCAAAAAGGGCGACCCGCGCCATGCGGATCGCCCTTTCAAGACTGTCCCGAAAACGCTTCGGGCGCCAGAGGCTATACGCCGGTATCAGTAGCGGCGCTGACCATTTTCCCAGTAACACTCGGTCTGGCGGTTGTCGTAGCAGTAGTAGTAGCGGCCCTGATTGTCGCGGTAGCGCTGCTGGTTGTTGCGGTCCTGATTGGAGCCGCGGATGGCGCCCGCCGCGCCGCCCGCCAGGGCGCCGATGGCCGCGCCGGTCGCTGCGTTGCCGCTCCCGACGTTGTTGCCGATGATGGCGCCGGCGACGGCGCCCAGTCCGGCCCCGACAGCGCCCTGGCGCACGGTGTTGTTCGGTCCGGCGCCGCCGCCGTAGTACGGATCGCTGGCGCAGGCGGTCACCAGAAGTCCGGCGCCGGCAATGGCGATGATCGCCTTGTTCATGGTTCTGTCCTTCATCCCTTAGGGGGCTCCCCTGAAGCTTCGATAACGCAGGGCGAACAAGGCGGTTCCGAGGCCGAATGCTGGAAGCTTCACTTTAAATCGCGATGTCGAGCCGCAGAAGGGGAACCGCCCCTGTGCGCAGGCGTTCGCCGCCCATGAACACTGACGCTCAGAACGCCGCCCCGCCGGCGCCGAACGCTGTTGACGCCGCCCCGCCTTCGACGGGCGATGCAGGAGAAGGGCGGCGCCCTCTGACCGGGGAGGCCCGGCTGGAGCGGGTCGTCATCCTGGTCAATCCGCTGTCGGGCGGGGTCGGAGGACAGGCGGCCGAGGAAGCCGCCGCCATCCTGGCCGAATATCCGCTGGAGGCGGAGGTGGTCGTGCTGGAAGGCGCGCGCATTCCCGATCAGATCGGCGAGGCGCTGGAAGCCCGGCCCGACGTGCTGTTCATCCTGGCGGGCGATGGGACGGCCCGGTCGGTCGCCGCCCGCGCCGGAGAGGACGGCCCCCTGATCGCGCCCCTGCCGGGCGGCACGATGAACATGCTGCCCAAGGCCCTTTATGGGACCGGGGACTGGAAGAAGGCCCTGCGGCTGGCGCTGGAGGAGGGCGCGCCCCTGCCTGTGGCGGGCGGCGAGGTCGAGGGAGAGGCCTTCTATTGCGCCGCCATCCTGGGCTCGCCCGCCCTGTGGGCTCCGGCCCGCGAAGCCATTCGCGAGGGCAAGCTGAAGATGGCCTGGACCTATGGAAGGCGCGCGCTGAAGAAGGCGTTTTCCGGCCGGGTCCGTTATGCGCTGGACGGCGGCGGGCGCGAAAAGGCCGAGGCTCTGGTGCTGATCAGTCCGCTGATCTCCAAGGCGATGCAGAAGAATGACGGGCTGGAGGCGGCGGCCATGAACACGGGGGACGCGGCCCAGGCCTTCCGCCTGGCGGCCCATGCCCTGTTCGACGACTGGCGTCATGATCCCAACGTCACCACGCGCAGCGCGCGACGCATCGTGGTCGAAGCGCGCTCGCGCGTTCCGGCGGTGATCGACGGGGAGCCGATGCTGTTGGGTCGCGAGGCGGCGGTGAAGTTTCTGCCGCGCGCCTTCATGGCCCTGGCGCCGAAGCCTGCGGCAGGCGAGGACAGCGTCTAGTGGGGGTCGTCCTCCAGTTTTCCGACGTCCATTTCGGTTGCGAGCACAAGGGGGCCGTGGCCGCCGCCGCCGACTACGCCCATGCCGTGGCGCCGGATCTGACCCTGATCACCGGCGACATCACGCAAAAGGGCTATCCAGCGGAGTTCGCCGCGGCGGGAGACTGGATCCGGGCGCTGCCCGAGCCGGTCTTCGTCACCGTCGGCAATCATGACGTGCCCTATTGGGATGTGATGGCGCGGCTGTTCTGGCCCTGGCGGGCCTTTGAACGGGCGACCGGCCACCCCGCGCATGACCACGAGTTCCGATCGGATCAGTTGATGGTGCGCGGCGTCACGACTGCGCGAGGCTGGCAGGCCCGGCTCAACTGGTCCAAAGGGGTGATCGACCTGGATCAGACGCGCCGGGCGGCGGACGCCCTGCGCCAGGCGCCCAGCGGCGCCCTGCGCGTGCTGGCCTGTCACCATCCTCTCATCGAGATGATCGGCGCCCCGATGACCGGCGAGGTCAAGCGCGGCGAGCGGGCGGCCCGCATCTTCGCCGAGGCGGGGGTCGATCTGATTGTGACCGGACACGTCCATGTCCCCTTCGCCCTGCCGGTCGGCGTCGGCGACAACTGTTCCTATGCCGTCGGCTGCGGGACGCTGTCCCATCGCGAGCGCGGGGCGCCGCCCAGCTTCAACCGGATCGAGTGGGACGCCGAAGCTGTGACGGTCTCGGCCGTGGCCTGGGACGGGCGACGGTTCGCCGATCATCAGACTTGGCGCCTGCCGCGCCGCCGCGCCTAGGTTCTGACGCTGAAGCTCCGGCTCTGAGTCCGGTTCCCGACAGTACTGCCATGAAAAGGGCCGCGACGCCGAGGTCGCGGCCCTGATTTTCTGCGAAACAGCCGACGCTAGATGCGCGGCCCGCCGCGTCCTCTCAAGCCGCCTACCAGCAGGGAGACGACGAACAGGATCACCGCAATGATGGCGATGAATTTGGCGATCTCGAACGACATGCCCGAGATGCCGCCGAAGCCGAGTACGGCCGCGACCAAGGCGATGATGAAGAAAATAATGGCCCAGCGAAGCATAGGCGAAACCCTCCGTAAGGTGTTGACGGGAGCGAGCTTTCGACCCCTCCCGTCGTCAGCGCCGCTTACTTGAAACAACGCGTCGGAGGCTTGGCTGTTCCTTTATCGCCGACGACGAACCCTGCTTTTTTCGGTGAAGGCGGCCGCCACCATTGTCGCCAGGGCGGGATTGCGCAGGAAGATGAAACCGCCGGCCAGGGCGGCGACGGCGCCCAGAACCGGGCGTTGCTGGAACAGGTGCAGGGCGCGGGCGCCCAGACCCTCCGGCTCCTCGTCTTCTTCATCATCGCCGTCGCCGCGCGCGCGGCGCACGAACACCAGGGTGACGATCGCCGCGATCAGGGCGAACAGCAGCGCCGTCAGGGCGGCTGCGATCACGGGGATCACGACCAGCAGCAGCAGGTAATAGACCGTGGCCCCCAGGGCGATCATGGCCACGAAGGCCGCGCCGGCGGCGACGAAGGTCGCCACGGCGCGGTTGATGAGCCCCCGGCCGATCATCAGCGCCGACGCCCGGCCAGCAGCAGACCCAGCACGACGCCGACGCCCAGCGCGATGGCGGTCGACTGGATCGGACGCTCCTGCACGCGTTCGACGACATAGCGTTGCGCCTCGTCGAACTTTTCGGCCGCGTCGTCGTAATATTCACGACCGCGCACCTTGGCGTCGTCGTAATAGCCGCGCGCCTTTTCGCGCAGTTCCTCGCCTTGCTCGCGCAGGCGGGCTTCGGCCTCGGAGGCCTTTTCCTTCAGACGCTGGGTTTCCTCACGGGCGCCGGCCTTGAGGTCCTCCTTCAGGGTCTTGAGGTCGTTCTTGATGTCTTCACGAGCCTTGGACGTGGCCATGATGCGCGCTCCGCTCCTTGTGTAAGCTTGACGATTAAATAGAGAAGCCCTGCCCGGAACGCCACACCGGCGATCAAGGTTCCTGCAGGGCGGCGCGGCATCCTCTCTGGCGCGCAGCGAAGGGCGCTTCTAGAACAGCGTCATGACCCAATGGCTGTTCCCGCCCGCCCCGACGCCTTCCCTGCCGATTGACGGCGATGCGCGCCGCCTGCCCGTGCGGCGCATCCTGTGCGTGGGCCAGAACTACGCCGCCCATGCCCGTGAGATGGGCGCCGATCCCGACAAGCCTGCGCCCTTCTTCTTTGCCAAGCCGGGCGACGCCCTGGTCGCGGACGGCGCGGATCCGGCCTATCCCCTGGCGACGCAGAACCTGCATTATGAAGTCGAACTGGTCGTCGCGCTGGGCCCGGACGTCCGGCCGGTCGGGTGGGCCGTCGGCGTCGATCTGACGCGGCGCGATCTTCAGGCGGAAGCGAAGGCCAAAGGCCGGCCGTGGGAGGCGGGCAAGGCGTTCGACCAGTCCGCGCCCTGCGGCGCCCTCAGCCTGACCGCGCCCGCGCCCGATGCGGTCATTGAGCTGAAGGTCAACGGCGCGGTGCGTCAGTCCGGCCGCCTGTTCGACATGATCTGGGATGTCGACGGCGTCCTGGCCAAGGCGTCTGAACTTTGGGCGCTCCAGCCCGGCGACCTGATCTTCACCGGCACGCCCGAAGGGGTCGGCCCCCTGAACCCCGGCGATCAAGTCGAGGCGGTCATCGCGGGCCTGCCGCCGCTCAGCTTTACGGTGCAATCATGATCCTGCACGGCTACTGGCGCTCGGGCACCAGCTATCGCACCCGCATCGCCCTCAATCTGAAGGGTCTGGAGTATCAGCAGGCGACGCTGGACCTGCGCGCGGGGGCGCAGAAGTCCGACGCCTACCTGAGGCTCAATCCGCAAGGACTGGTCCCGGCGCTGGAGACGGACGACGGCCTGGTCCTGACCCAAAGCCCGGCCATCCTGGAGTGGCTGGAGGAGATCCATCCCGAACCGTCCCTGCTGCCGCGCGACGCGGCGGGCCGGGCGCAGGTGCGGGCTATGGCGGCGGTGATCGGCTGCGACATCCATCCGCTCAATAATCTGCGGGTGCTGAAGGCGGTGCGAGAATTGGGCGCCGATCAGGCGGGCGTGGACGCCTGGGCCGGGCGCTGGATCATCGACGGCTTCACGGCGCTGGAGGCGCTGATCGCGCGCCACGGCGACGGCTGGTGCTTCGGGGCGTCGCCGACGCTGGCCGACTGCTATCTGATTCCCCAGCTCTATTCGGCGCAGCGCTTCAATGTCGATCTGGCGGCCTTTCCGCGCCTGCTGGAGATCGAGGCGCGGGCCGAGGCGCATCCCGCCTTCATCGCCGCCAGGCCGGAAAACCAGCCGGACGCGGATTAAGCCTCTTCGTTCACCAACGACCTTGATTTCGGTCAATCTCCCTTAAGCTTTGGGTCGGATGATCGGGGTCGTGAGATTCGCTGTTCCGCCCTCTCCGGCCGACAAACTCGCCATCGCCCTGGTGGTCGAGCCTGATCGGTCCCGCCCGCTGCCGCCCGGCCAGCGTGAGGAGGCGACGCGCCACCTGCTGCAGACCGCGGGCGACGCCGGGATCGGCTTGGTCGCCACCCGGCCTGAAGGCGACGTCGAGCGGATGCTGGGGCAGGCCTGGCCTTTCCCTTCGCCCTTCCGCGTCACCGTGCGCACCGTGCCGCTGGCCGACGGACTGGACCGGGTCGAGGCCCGCGCCCGTCGTTCGCTGGAGCGCATGGGTCTGCCGCGCGGCGACGCCGTTCTGGTTCAGAACGCCGCCGATCTGGCGGGCGCCGAGGGGCGCGCCCTGTGGGACCGGCTGCAGGCGCTGAAGGACCGCGGGATTTTCCGCAAGGTCGGCTTCATCGCCACGGTCGAAGACGGTCCGGCTCTGCTGGCGCGTCGTTTCCAGCCGGACGTGGTGCAACTGACCTGCAACATTCTTGATCAGCGCGCGGCGCGCTCGGGCGCCATCGTCGATCTGGCCAGCCAAGGGATCGAGGTGCATCTGGCCTCGGTCTTCGCCCAAGGCCTGCTGTTCGCCAACCGCGAGAGCCTGCCGCCCGAATTGGCTGCCCACGGCATGGCCCTGTCGCGCACGCGCCGCCGTCTGGCCGAGGCGCGGGTCGATCCGATGCAGGCGGCCCTGGCCTACGCCCTCACCCTGCCTGGCGTGGCTTCGGTCATCGCCAGCGTGGCGTCATCAGCCGAACTGCGCGCCATCATCGCCGCCTCTCACGCCCCGCGCCCCGACATCGACTGGGACGCCCTGGCGCTGGATGAGACGCCCGCCGCCCTGGCCTCGCGCCCGCGTCTGCGGCTGGTCAGCGCCGCCTGATCCACAAAGCTGTCCACAGGTCGCCTTTAGCCTGTGCATGACGGACGCCGCCCGCGCTTGAGGCCGCCGTCCCGATCCGCCACCCTGCGGGTCAGATGAACGCGCCCCTCTCTCACCCGCCCAAAACCGACCTCAAGCCCGACGCCGGCACTACGCCGGTCATGGCGCAGTATCTGTCGGTCAAGGCCACGCAGCCCGAGGCCATGCTGTTCTTCCGCATGGGCGACTTCTACGAGCTGTTCTTCGAGGACGCGCAGAGGGCGGCCGCCGCGCTGGGCATCGCCCTGACCAAACGCGGCAAGCATCAGGGCGAGGACATCCCCATGGCCGGGGTGCCGGTCCACGCCATGGACGGCTATCTGGCGCGGCTGATCCGTCAGGGCTTCAAGGTCGCCGTCTGCGAACAGCTGGAAGACCCGGCCGAGGCCAAGAAGCGCGGCTCCAAGGCCGTGGTTCACCGCGACATCGTGCGGGTGGTGACGCCCGGCACCCTGACCGAGGATACGCTGCTGGACGCACGCGGCGCCAACCGTCTGGCGGCGGTGGCGATCCGCAAGGGCAGGGCCGCCGTGGCGGTGGTCGAACTGTCGGCGGGGGTGGTGGATTCGGTCGCCTGCGACCTGTCGGATCTGGGCGCGGCCCTGGCGGCGTTCCGTCCGTCCGAGGTGCTGGTTCCCGACCGCCTGTTTTCGGACGAGGCCATGAAGGGGGCGCTGGACGGCTCGGGCGGGGTGGTTCAGGCCATGCCTCAGGCTCTGGCCGAGCCGGTCGGAGCGAAGGATAGGGTCCAGCGGCTTTACGGCGTCTCGGCGCTGGACGGCTTCGGCGCCTTTGAAGAGGCGGAAATCTCCGCTCTGGGCCTGATCGCCGCCTATCTGGAGACGACGCAGGCGGGCAAGATCCCCGCCCTGACGCCGCCGCGCCGTTCGGGCGAGAGCGGCTTCCTGGCCATCGACCCGGCGACCCGCCTCAGCCTCGAAATCGACCGCACCCAGCGCGGCGAGCGCGACGGCAGCCTGCTACACGCCATCGACCGCACCGTGACCTCGGGCGGGGCGCGGGCGCTGGCCGAACGCGTCTCGCGGCCCCTGCGCGATCCGGCGGCGATCAACGCGGGGCTGGATGCGGTCGAATGGCTGCTGGAGCGGCGGGATCTGCGCCGGAACTTGCGCGAATCCTTGCGCGCCTCGGCCGATGTTGCGCGGGCGACCTCGCGTCTGGCGCTGGGACGCGGCGGGCCGCGCGATCTGGCGGCCATCCGTTCAGGCTTGAAGACGGCCGAGGGTCTGAGCGCCCTGTTCGCCGCCTCGACCAATGATCCGCTGGCCGGGCCGCCCGCGCGGGTGAGCGCCTGTCTGGACCAGCTGGCGCTTGAGGGCGACCTGTCGCATCTGCTGGCCGAACTGACCGACGGCCTGATGGACGAGCCGCCGCATCTGGCGCGCGACGGCGGCTATGTGAACCCCGGCCATCGCCCCGAACTGGACGCCGCCCGCACCCTGCGCGACGACAGCCGCAAGGTCATCGCCGAACTGGAGGCCAAGGCCGTCGCCGACAGCGGCGTGGCCTTCAAGGTGCGCCACAACGCCGTCCTCGGCTACTTCCTTGAAGCCAGCGCCAAGGCGGCGGAAGGCCTGCTGCGCGCGGGACCGGACAGCCCCTTCATCCACCGCCAGACCCTCGCCAACCAGGTGCGCTTCACCACCGTCGAGCTGTCTGAGCTGGACGCCAAAATCAGTCAGGCCGGACACCGCGCACTGGCCATCGAGGCCGAGACCTTCGAGGGCTGGCGCCGCGAGGTGGCGCGTCTTGCCGGGCCGCTGCAGGGCGTGGCCGAGGCGCTGGCCGAACTGGACGCCCACGCCGCCCTGGCCGAATGGGCCGAAGAGGTCGGGGCCGTGCGTCCCAGCGTCGACGACAGCCTCTGTTTCGCCGTCGAGGCGGGCCGCCATCCGGTGGTCGAGGCGGCGGTGAAGGCGCAGGGCTTGCCCTACACCCCCAACAACTGCGCGCTGGCGGGCGACGGCGTCGGGGCCTCGCGCCTGTCCATCGTCACCGGCCCGAACATGGCGGGTAAGTCGACCTTCCTGCGCCAGAACGCGCTTCTGGTGGTGCTGGCTCAGGCCGGGGCCTTCGTGCCGGCGCGGTCGATGCGGCTGGGCGTGGTCGACCGCCTGTTCAGTCGCGTCGGCGCCGGCGACGATCTGGCGCGCGGTCGCTCCACCTTCATGATGGAGATGGTCGAGACGGCCGCCATCCTGACGCAGGCGACCGGGCGCAGCTTCGTCGTGCTGGACGAGATCGGGCGCGGCACCGCCACCTACGACGGTCTGGCCATCGCCTGGGCCACGGCCGAGGCCCTGCACGAGACCAACCGCGCCCGCACCCTGTTCGCCACCCACTATCATGAGCTGGCCCAGCTGGAGGAACGGCTGGACCACGTCTGCAACCTGTCGATGAAGGCGCGTGAGTGGAACGGCGAACTGGTCTTCCTGCACGAGGCGGCGCCGGGCGCGGCGGATCGTTCCTACGGCGTGCAGGTGGCGCGTCTGGCCGGGGTGCCGACCGCCGTCGTCGGCCGCGCCCGCGAGGTGCTGGAGCGGCTGGAGAATGAGAAGGCGGCGACCGCGCGTCTGGACGACCTGCCCCTGTTCGCCGCTGCCGAACCGCCCCCGCCGCCGGTGAAATCCATGCTGGACGAAGCCGTCGCCGCCATCGACCCTGACGACCTGACCCCGCGCGAGGCGCTGGAGGCGCTGTATCGGTTGAAGGGCTTGGCGAAGACCTAAGAGAACCGCTCATCCCGGCGGACGCCGGGATCC